>NZ_JAUDCO010000001.1 GCF_030373545.1 Collinsella tanakaei
CAACTGGTTACAAACCCCCCACGTCCCCAACCAACCCCCGGACCCGCCGCTTAAGGGAGCCATCCGAGCGCATGCGTGCCTTGCGTTACAATCCTCACAGCCTGAAAGGAGGATGGAGCATGGACATCAACCAGATCGCGCAGATGGCAGGGGTATCGCGGGCGACGGTTTCGCGCTACCTGAACGACGGCTATGTCTCCCAGGAGAAGCGCGCCGCCATCAAGCGTGTGATCGACCGAACCGGCTACGTCCCCTCCCGTCAGGCGAAGACGCTACGCACCGGCAAGACCGACGTCGTGGGCGTCATCATCCCCAAGATCAACTCCGCCTCCATCTCGCGCATGGTCGCCGGCATCTCCTCGGTTCTGAACGATGCCGGCTATCAGATCCTGCTCGCCAACACCGACAACGATGCCGCACGCGAGGTCGACTTCATGCGGCTGTTCACCGAGCGCCGGCAGGTCGACGGCATCATCCTCATCGCCACCGTCTTCACGGCAGAACATCACGCGGCCATCGAGGACCTGCGCGTCCCCGTCGTCGTGCTCGATCAGAATCTGCCGGGATACTCCTGCGTGCACCAGGACGATTACCGCGCCATGCGCGATATCGCCGAGCTCGTGCTCAAGCACGCGCAGCATCCCGGATACATCGGCGTGCTCGAAGAGGACGTCTCGGCCGGCGAGATGCGCCATCGCGGCTTTGTGGACGCCTGCGCCCAGCACGGTGTCGACGTGCCCGACGACGCGCAGACCCGCGCCGAGTTCACCGTCGACTCGGGCTACTCGTGCGCCGAGGCCATCATGCAGGCGCATCCCGAGACCGACGCCCTCGTGTGCGCGACGGACTCCATCGCCTACGGCGCCCTTACCTACCTGCGCGAACATGACATCGATGTGCCGGGCACGGTCCAGGTGAGCGGCGTGGGAGACGGCGAGCTCTCGCAGATCGTGACGCCGCGGCTCACCACAGTGCACCACCACTACAAGACCTCGGGCGTCGAGGCGGCCCGGATGCTGCTCGGCCTCATGTCCGGCGACGACTCCATCCCCCGCGAGATCAAGATGGGCTACGAGCTCGTCGAGCGCGAATCCACCCGCTAAAGGAACAACCGACAGGATGGGGCCGGGTTCAAGCTTGTCGCGACAAGTTTGAACCTGGCCCCATCCTGTCGCAAGTTGAACAAATTGCCGTCCACCGATTGTTTGATACCGTTCATGACTGGAATCGATTTCACATACTGCTGCCAGCGTTGATTGCTGTATCACTCATATGTGAGAACGATTACACATGAGAACGTTCCCGCTCACGAGCAGCCATCGAAGAAAGGGGTTTCAATGGCACTCGATTACACCCAGGCGGCCCAAGAGATTCTCGACGCCATCGGCGGTGCCGACAACGTCGTCTCGGCCGCGCACTGCGCGACGCGCCTGCGCCTCGTGCTCGCCGATGACAGCAAGGTGAACCAGCAGGCCGTCGACAACGCCTCCGGCGCGAAAGGCAACTTCAAGGCATCCGGCCAGCTGCAGGTCATCTACGGAACCGGCACCGTCAACAAGGTCTACGATGAGTTCATCGCCTTGGGCCACATCAGCGCCGCCTCCAAGGCCGAGGCCAAGGCCGCCGCTGCCGAGCAGCAGAAGAACCCGTTCCTTCGCGCCATCAAGCTTCTGGGCGATGTCTTCGTCCCCATCATCCCCGCCATCGTCGCCTCCGGTCTGCTGCTGGGCATCATGAGCGCCCTGTCGTTCATGGACTCCAACGGCTTCATCTCACTTGAGACCGATAACGCCTGGTATCAGATCTTCAACCTCGTCTCCAACACCGCGTTCACGTTCCTGCAGATCCTTATCGGCTTCTCCGCCGCCAAGGCGTTTGGTGCCAGCCCGTACCTCGGCGCCGTCATGGGTATGCTGCTCATCAACCCGGGCCTGCAAAACGCCAACACCGTCGCCACAGAAGGCGTGCAGCAGACCTTCACCGTCATCCCCGGGCTGTATTCCATCGAGTGGACCGGCTACCAGGGACACGTCATCCCCATCGTCATCGCGGCAGGCATCCTCGCGTTTATCGAGAAGCGCCTGCACCGCGTCGTGCCCGAGGCCTTCGACCTGTTCGTGACCCCGCTCGTATCCGTCGCCGCCACGGCCTACATCGTGATGCTCGCCGTCGGCCCCATCTTTGTGTGGGCCGAAAACGCCATCCTCGGCGCCATCCAGCTTCTGCTGACCCTGCCGCTCGGCCTGGGCTCCCTCATCATGGGCGCGCTGTACGCCCCGACCGTCGTCACCGGCATCCACCAGATGTACACCACCATCGATCTTGGCCAGATCGCCAGCTACGGCGTCACCTACTGGCTGCCGCTCGCCAGCGCCGCCAACATCGGCCAGGCCGGCGCCGCGCTCGCCGTCGCCGTCAAGACCCGCGACGTCAAGATCCGCTCGCTGGCGCTGCCCTCCTCCCTCTCCGCGTTCATGGGCATCACCGAGCCGGCCATCTTCGGCGTCAACCTGCGTTTCTTCAAGCCGTTCGTCGCCGGCTGCATCGGTGGCGGCCTGGGCGCCATGTTCGCCTCCATCGTGGGGCTCGCCGCCGCGGGCACGGGCGTCACCGGCATCTTCGGCATCCTGCTGTGCCTGAACCAGCCTGTCCAGTACATCATCATGTTCGCCATCGCAGCTGCCGTGAGCTTCGGGTTGTCCTTCGTCCTCTACCGCGACGCCGCGGACGTGCAGGCCGAGGCCGAGCAGCCTGAGGCCGCCGTCGCGCAGGCAGCCGTAAGCGCCCCCGCACGCGACGAGGCCGAAGCCGCCGCGGTCTCGGCAGCCGCCGCAGACGCCGCGCTCGCCGTCGTCACCAGTGAGCCTGCCGCCAAGGCAACACCGGCAACCATCGTCTCCCCCATCCGCGGCACCGCCATTCCCATGAACCAGGTATCCGACCCGGTCTTTGCCAGCGAGGCCATGGGCGGCGGCATCGCCATCATCCCCGACGAGGGCAAGCTCTACGCGCCTGCCGGCGGCACCGTCATCGTGCTCGCCGAGACCGGCCACGCCGTGGGCATGAACACCGACGACGGCACCGAGATCCTCATGCACATCGGCATCGACACCGTCGGGCTGGAGGGCAAGCCCTTCACCCCGCACGTCAAGGTCGGCGAGCACGTGACCGCAGGTCAGCTGCTCATGGACATCGACCTCGACTACATCGTCGCCCAGGGATTCGACACCGTCACGCCTGTGATCATCACCAACACCGCCGCCTACGATGCGGTCGAGCCCTGCGCAAGCGGACCGGTCGCCGTCGGCGATCCTATCGTCCACGTACGCTGACAACCCTTCTTGGCGAGCTGCCCGCGCGATATGCGCCGGCGGCTCGCCGACATCTATCCGTATGCGGCGCCACTGCCGCAAAGACGCCCGCGTGCACGCCGCGCGGCCTGCAAAACGGCACGCTTTGCGCGCCCCGACGAGGAGGTTTCCATGGAGAGCGATCGCATGAGAATGGGCTTCCACCTCATGCCGCCCACCGGCTGGCTCAACGACCCCAACGGCCTGTGCCAATTTAGGGGCGTCTACCATGTGTTCTACCAGTACAGCCCCGATTGGCCCAATCCGGACGCCCCTCGCGGATGGGGTCACGCGACGTCTGTCGACCTTGTCCGGTGGACGCATCACGGCATGGTGATACGCCCCGACACGGTGGATGAGACGTCCGGCTCGTACTCCGGGTGCGCAGCGGTCGTTCCCGGCGCCGCGGCCGACGGCGGCGACCTGCTGCGCCTGTACTACACCGGCAACGTCAAGGAGCCGGGCGACTTCGATTACGTCACCGAAGGCCGGCGCGCCACCCAGATTCTTGTCGAAAGCGATGACGGCCTTGCGCTCGGGCCCAAGCGTCCCCTGCTGCGCGAGGACGATTACCCCGCCTGCTGCACGCGCCATGTTCGCGACCCGAAAGTCTGGCGCGATCCGGATGGCTCGTGGTGGATGCTCCTCGGGGCGCGCGACGTCGACGACCATGGCTTTGTGCTCGTGATGCACTCGGACGACGGCATCTCTTGGACGTATGCGGGCGAGGCCCGTGCCGATATGCCCTTCGGCTTCATGTGGGAGTGCCCCGACCGCATCGTGCTCGACGGCCATGTGTATCTTTCCTGTTGCCCGCAGGGCATGGGCGAGCGCCCGTGGGCGAACGGCGTTGACGATCAGGCATGCTACTTCGAGCTCGCCGACGGCGTGGACTTGGGACGCGGGACGACGCCCGTGCAAACGGACCGCGCACACCGCTGGGACCTCGGGTTTGACTTCTACGCTCCGCAGACCTTCGTGGACGACGCTGGCCGCACCTTGTTCATCGGCTGGATGGGCGTTCCCCGCGCCCCCTACACCAGCGCGCCCGGCAACATGACCTGGTGCCACTGCCTGACGGTTCCCCGCCTGCTCACGCGCTGCCCCGACGGGCGCATCGCGCAGCAGCCTGTGCCCGAGCTGAAGGCGCTGCGGCAGGGCGCGGTCGAACAAGTGGACGATGGCATGCTGCACCTGCCCGAGCACCGTGGCGATATCGAGATCGACGGCATCGAAGGCCCGTTCTCGATCACGCTCGATGACGCCTTCACGCTCAGTTTTGATGGCACGACGCTGTCGGCGCGCTTCGACGATACTCTGGGCGTTGGCGCGGGGCGCACGCAGCGCACCTGGCCTGTCGACCGCCTCGACAACCTGCGCCTGCTCATCGACAACTCGGCGATCGAGGTGTTCGCCAACGATGGCCGCGCAGCCCTGGCGACCCGCTGGTTCCCGGTCCGCGACGAACTTACGGTCGCGCTGAGCGGCTCCGCACGCACGGTGCGCGCCTGGCGCATGGGCAGCGGCATGTAAAAATCAATCCCCTGCCGACAAGTTTGTACCTGGCACCATCTTGTCGGCGCATGATGCGGCCCTGCACGCGCGGGCATGCAGGGCCGGACAGAAAGGGGGGGCTTATGGGGAGGCGGCTCGCTCGCATGGCAGCAAGCCGCCCGGCGCGCCCTAGCGCTCGATGCGCTTCAGCGACAGCGCCTCGATGAGCAGTGTTACGCCCGCGACCACGAGATACGCCGCAATCGCGTAGGACAAAAGCAGGCTCGAGAACACCGGCATGAGGATGAACACGATTCCCAAGATGATGTTGATCACGCCCGTCACGGTGCCGACCGTGGCGTTGGGAATCTGGAAGTATTTCATCTGACGGGCAAACGACAGACGCTCGAAGCCGGTGACGATGAACAGGAACGCGAGCGGATACACGAGCGTGGCGGCCGTCAGATAGGCGGGCAGCGTGAGCAGCAACACGCCCAGAAGGGCGTTGAGCACGCCGGAAACCGCGAGCGTCGAGTTGCGGAAGAACTCAGGCGTTCCAAAGTACGACGCGATCTGTCCGACGCCATGGAACAGCAGCGCCACGCCGATCGCGATCTGGATGAATGCATAGAAGCTGAACGGTGCGGCCACGCTGAGCACGCCGGTGATGATCAGCAGGGCGCCGAGTACGATCATCCACACCTTTGCCTGCTTGATGCGCTCGTTCCAGCGGTCTATGAAGTCGTTTCGGTAATCGAAGTCAGAGTCGAATATCTGCATGCCAGCTCACCTCAAGCTGTCGGGCTTTCGCCTCGCATGGCGAAAGGTCTTTGATACTCCCTCTTCTACCCGCCCCTGCCCCGCTAATCAGCGTGCCGAAAAGTCACGCCGGAACCATATACCCTACATATTTAGTGGGTTTTTAATCGCGCAGGCCGTTCTCGTCAGGGTTGTCCTCGCGTCGTCACCCGTGAACGCTGGGGGCGCGCCCGACACGCCTCACCCAAACGCCGCCCCGCCCTCGTTTCATAGAAAAGGACCCCGAGGCGAACCCCGGGGTCCTTGTGCCGAATCTAATCAGCGAGGGCTACCGCAAGCCTTAGACCTCAGCGTAGAGATCCTTGAGCTTCAGCAGGTGCTGATAGCGATCCATAGCGGCCTGCTCGTTCTCGGCGAAGAGCTCCTGCGCGCGCTCGGGGAAGGAGCGGAGCAGGGACGCGTAACGGGCCTCGTTCATCAGGAAGTCCTGATAGCCGCCCTTCGGCTCCTTGGAGTCGAGGGTGAACTTCTTGCCGACCTCGGCAGCCGGGTTGAAGCGGAAGAGGTTCCAGTAACCGCACTCAACAGCCTTCTTCATCTCCATCTGGCAGTTCTGCATGCCGCCCTTCTTGATGGAGTGCATCTCGCAGGGGCTGTAGCCGATGATGATCGACGGACCATCGTAGGCCTCGGCCTCCTGGATGGCCTTGAGCGTCTGAGCCGGGTTGGCGCCCATGGCGATCTGCGCCACGTAGACGTAGCCGTAGCTCATAGCGATCTCGGCGAGGCTCTTCTTCTTGGTGGCCTTACCAGCAGCGGCGAACTGAGCGACCTGGCCCAGGTTGGAGGACTTGGAAGCCTGACCGCCGGTGTTGGAGTAGACCTCGGTGTCGAAGACGAACACGTTGATGTCGTGGCCGGAAGCCAGGACGTGGTCCAGGCCGCCGAAGCCGATGTCATACGCCCAGCCGTCGCCGCCGAAGATCCAGAAGGACTTCTTGGTGAGGTAGGACTTGTCGGCCAGGATCTCCTTGGCCTTGTCGCAGCCGCAGGCCTCGAGGGCAGCGACGTACGCAGCGGCAGCGGTCTTGGAGGCCTCGGCGTCCTTGCGGGAGTCGAGCCATGCCTGACCAGCGGCCTTCACGTCCTCGGGCGTGCCGTCCGCGGCGATGAGCGCCTCGGTGTCGGCGACGAGCTTGTTCTGGACGGCCTCGTAACCGAGAGCCAGGCCCAGACCGTGCTCGGCGTTGTCCTCGAACAGGGAGTTGTTCCACGCCGGGCCGTGACCGTCCTTGTTGGTGGTGTACGGGCAGCGGGCCGCGGGGTTGCCCCAAATGGAGGAGCAGCCGGTGGCGTTGGAGATGAACATGCGGTCGCCGCAGACCTGGGTCACCAGGCGAGCATAGGCAGTCTCGGCGCAGCCAGCGCAGGAACCGGAGAACTCAAGCAGCGGCTGCTTGAACTGGGAGCCCTTGAGGTTGTTGGTCTCGAGGACCGGCTTGGGCTCGACCTCGGCGACGCAGTAGTCGAAGACGGCCTGCTCGGCAGCCTCCTGCTCCTGCGGAACCATGGTGAGGGCGCCCTTCGGGCAGACCTTGACGCAGTTGGTGCAGCCCATGCAGTCGAGCGGGGAGATGGCCATCGTGAACTTGAGACCGGTGTCCTTCGGCATCTTGATGTCGAGGGTGCGCAGGTTCTCGGGGGCGTTGGCGATCTCGTCCTCGGTCAGGCCGAACGGACGGATGGTGGCGTGCGGGCACACGTACGCGCACTGGTTGCACTGGATGCACTTGGTCTCATCCCAGTGCGGGACCATGACGGCGACGCCGCGCTTCTCGAACGCGGAGGCGCCGGTGAGGAACTGACCGTCCTCGTGGCCAGCGAAGGCGGAGACGGGCAGCTCGTCGCCCTGCATGCGGGAGATCGGGTCCATGATCTCCTTGACCTGCTTGGCGATGGCGGAGCACTCGGCGTCGGTGAGCTCGGCGGCCTCGTCGGTGGCGTCAGCCCAGTCGGCGGGAACCTCGAACTTGCGGAACGCGGTGGCGCCGGCGTCGATGGCCTTCCAGTTGGCCTCGACGATGGCCTGGCCCTTCTTGGCGTAGGACTTCTCGGCGGCGGCCTTCATGTACTCGATGGCGTCAGCCGCGGGCAGGACCTGCGCCAGCGCGAAGAACGCGGACTGCAGCACCGTGTTGGTGCGCTTGCCCATGCCGACCTTCTCGGCCAGGTCGATGGCGTCGATCAGGTAGACGTTGATGTTGTTCTTGGCGATGAAGCGCTTGGCCTCGGCGGGCATGTGCGCGGAGAACTCCTCGTCATTCCACTGGCAGTTCACCAGGAAGGTGCCGCCGGGCTTGACGTCGCGGACCATCTTGAAGCCCTTGACGATGTAGGAGGGGTTGTGGCACGCCACGAAGTCGGCCTTGGAGATGTAGTACGGCGAACGGATCGGGGAATCACCGAAGCGCAGGTGCGAGATGGTGACGCCGCCGGTCTTCTTGGAGTCGTACTGGAAGTAGGCCTGGACGTACTTGTCGGTGTGGTCGCCGATGATCTTGATGGAGTTCTTGTTGGCACCGACGGTACCGTCGCCGCCGAGACCCCAGAACTTGCACTCGATCGTGCCCTCGGCAGCGGTGTTGGGAGCGTCGTCCATCTCGGGCAGGCTGAGGTTGGTGACGTCGTCCACGATGCCGACGGTGAACTCGCGAGCGGGAGCGTCCTTCTTGAGCTCCTCGTAGATCGCGAAGGCGGACGCCGGGGTGGTGTCCTTGGAGCCGAGGCCGTAACGGCCGCCGACCACGGTGATGCCGGTCTTGCCAGCCTCGAAGAGGGCGGAGACGACATCCTGGTACAGGGGCTCACCGATGGAGCCGGGCTCCTTGGTGCGGTCCATGACGGCGATCTTGGTGCAGGTCTCGGGCAGCACGT
This sequence comes from Collinsella tanakaei, assembly GCF_030373545.1. Classification (GTDB taxonomy): domain Bacteria; phylum Actinomycetota; class Coriobacteriia; order Coriobacteriales; family Coriobacteriaceae; genus Collinsella; species Collinsella tanakaei_C. The sequence continues at coordinate 8,538 of NZ_JAUDCO010000001.1, forward strand.
CGACGAAGTGCTTGATCGAGAACGGGCGGAACAGGCGGACCTTCACGAGGCCGACCTTCTCGCCATGAGCGTTCAGGTAGTCGATGACCTCCTCGAGCGTGTCGCAGAAGGAACCCATGCAGACCACGACGCGGTCGGCGTCGGCGGCGCCGTAGTAGTTGAACAGGCCGTAATCAGTGCCGAGCTTGGCATTGATCTTGCCCATGTAGTCCTCGACGACGGCGGGGAGCTCGTCGTAGGCCTTGTTGCAGGCCTCGCGGTGCTGGAAGAAGACGTCGCCGTCCTCGTGGGAGCCGCGCGCGGAGGGGTGCTCGGGGTTGAGCGCGTGATCGCGGAAGGCCTGGACAGCGTCCATGTCGACCATCTCGGCGAGATCGTTGTAGTCCCAGATGGCGACCTTCTGGATCTCGTGGGAGGTGCGGAAGCCGTCGAAGAAGTTCAGGAACGGAACCTTGCCCTCGATGGCGGCGAGGTGCGCCACGGGAGCGAGGTCCATGACCTCCTGGACGTTGCCCTCGGCGAGCATGGCGAAACCGGTCTGGCGGCAGGCCATGACGTCGGAGTGATCACCGAAGATGTTCAGAGCGTGGGAGGCGACGCAACGGGCGGACACGTGGAAGACGCCCGGCAGGCCCTCGCCCGCGATCTTGTACATGTTCGGGATCATGAGCAGCAGGCCCTGAGACGCCGTGTAGGTCGTGGTCAGAGCACCGGCACCGAGCGAACCGTGGACGGTACCGGCGGCACCGGCCTCGGACTCCATCTCGATGACGTTGACGGGCGTACCGAAGATGTTCTTCTTGCCCTGCGCGGCCCACTGGTCGACATGGTCGGCCATCGGGCTGGACGGCGTAATCGGGTAGATACCCGCAACTTCGGTGAACGCATACGATACGTATGCGGCCGCCTCGTTGCCGTCCATAGACTTGAACTTACGCGCCATATACCCCTCTCCTCTCAAATTGGGTGTACATGTTCCGAGGACCTGTGCCCCCGGGGATTACCGCGCATGGATGCCCACCGGCGATTGGCTGGCATCGATGGATCGTGAAAATCCACATGCACGATTATTGTACTCCGAACGGACAGGGCGGCAGGCGAAATCTGCAGCTTAATTTAGCATGATGGATTGGTATGGATACCAGCGACTTCTCTCGGCTTAGGCATGGGATGGGGCCGCCGTGCAGGCCAAAAAGAACAGCGACGGGACACGCCGCGAACCCAAAAAGCGACAAGAAGGTGCCAGGTACAAACTTGTCGCGACAAGATGACGCCGGGTTCAAACTTGTCGCAAAATGCCGGCAACCGCAGGCGCAACCGTCGGTTCAAGGCGGGCGGCACGGAGCCGCACTGCACTACAATGGGCTGCTCCATATCGAAAGGGCACCCATGAACGGAATGATTCTGCAAGGATTCTCGTGGTACCTGCCGGCGGACGGGTCGCACTGGCGCCGTCTTGCCGAGCAGGCGCCGACCTTCGCCTACGAGGGGATCACGGCGGTGTGGCTGCCGCCCGCCTACAAGGCCGAGCAGGGCATCAACGACGTGGGCTACGGCGTCTACGACCTGTACGACCTCGGCGAGTTCTACCAGAAGGGCACCGTGTGCACCAAGTACGGCACGCGCGCCGAGTATCAGACCGCCATCGACGCCCTCCATGAGAGCGGCATCCAGGTTCTGGCCGGCATCGTCCTCAACAGCGCCTCGGCGCCGATGATGCCGAGGACGTCCAGGCGCGCGAGGTGCAGGGACTCCAACCGCGAGGCGGTGTCCGGCGATCTGCAGACCATCTCGGCGTGGACGCGCTTCGCCTTCCCCGGGCGCGCGGGCGCCTATTCGGACTTCACGTGGGACTGGACGTGTTTTCACGGCGTCGACTGGGATGATCGGGCTAAGCGCAAGGCGATCTTTTTGTTCGACGGCAAGGACTGGGACGACGCCGTCGACCGCAGCGAGAACGCCAACTACGACTACCTCATGGGCGCCGACGTCGGCGTGAACGACCCCCGCGTGTACGGCGAGCTCGTGCGCTGGGGCTGCTGGTACGTGGACGCGTGCGGGCTCGACGGCTTCCGTCTGGATGCGCTCAAACACATCGATCGCGGCTTCTACCTGCGCTGGCTCGCCGACGTGCGCAAGCACGCGGGACGTGAGCTGTTCTGCGTGGGTGAGTACTGGGGCCGAACGTCCGACGAGCTCGATGGCTACCTGGGCGGCGAGCGGGCCATGTCGCTGTTCGACGTACCGCTTCACTACAACCTCCAAGCAGCATCGTGCTCGAACGGCAACGTCGACCTGTCCCAGATCTTCGCCGGTACGCTTGTCGAGCGCGATCCCGTACACGCCGTGACCTTTGCCGAGAACCACGACACGCAACCCGGCCAGGCGCTGCAGTCGTTCGTGCAGACGTGGTTCAAGCCCGCCGCCTACGCGCTGATCCTGCTGCGCGAGGCAGGCTATCCCTGCGTCTTCTACGGCGACCTCTACGGCATGCCCAACGATGGCAACATCCCGGCGGTGCGCGAGCTGCCGCTGCTCATGGAGATCCGTCGGCACTTTGCCTACGGCGTGCAGCACGACTACCTCGACGCGCCGGACGTGATCGGCTGGACGCGCGAGGGCGACGCCGAGTACAAGGACAGCGGCCTGGCCGTGGTGATCACCGACCGCGACGGCGGCGAGAAGCGCATGTTCGTGGGCGCGGGCCACGCCGGCGAGACCTGGAGCTGCGTTGTCGGCGAGCAGGACGACGTCGTGGTGGACGGCGATGGCTGGGCCACGTTCCGCACGCTCGGCGGGCGTATCTCGGTCTACCTGCCCGAACGCGCCGCCGATGCGCTCAAGCACGACCGCGAGCTGCACCGCATCGTCCGCGAGACGGCCGAGGACACCGAGGAGCTGCGCGCGTAACGGGTCGGCCGGCATGCCCCGCTGAAGCAGCAAGGCCCCCGGCATAGCCGGGGGCCTTGCTGCTATCCGACCCGCGGCGCGCCCATCCTGCGCAGGGTCGCCGTTCTGCTTGGGGCGGAGCCGGGGATTGCTCCACGGGCGATCCTGCGGCTTTCGCCGATGAATACCAATTTGCGGCCTGCGGATGTCTTGGCGTTGCAGGCGATGCCGTCTGTGCCGCCCTGGCGGGTGAGCTAAGGCAGACCCGAGGCGCGTTTCTGCAGATTTTTGCAAGTTATGTACCGCCCCTTTTCCGCCCCGGCGGTTTCGGCACCGCAGACGGGCTGTTCTGCCGACGTTTCCGTAGCTCGGACGCGTCGGATCACCTGTCCGTTTGTGCCGTTTCCCCGGGTATCGAAATCAAGCGGTACACAACTTGTAAAAGCCTGCAAAAAGCGGCCATCCGCCTGCCGCCGGGCGTGGCGAACGCAGGCGCCAAGATGGTGCCAGGTTCAAACTTGTCCATAGAGCCGCAGCTCATAGCTGAACCTTGCTGCAATAAGGCCAGCGGCTGCCCGCGACGGGGATCCAAGGCGGCGGAGCTTTTTTGGCGGGGCCGCCTACCGCTTAGCGGTGACCGCTCCAAAGGGACTAGGCAACATGGAACATGCGCGCCTACGAAACCGCCGCCAATTCCATCGTGGAGCGGGATAGGCGACCTGCCACGCACTAGGCCGCAGTGTTTCGACACACAACGGTATACAATGGTTGGAATCAGGCCGAACCTGTAAAGGAGCCTCGCGTGGTTTTCCCTGCATTTGAGTGCAGGGAGGGGGGCGGAAAAATCCGCTCTCACCCGAACGACCGATAGCATAGCGAGACGTAGCATTCCGTCTGCTACGTCACATCCTCGCGGGCCTCATGCGCCCCTTACATATATCTATACAGTAGCACCCTGTAAGAGCGCTCTACATCACGTCGAGCCAGCCGTCAGCCGCAAAATCAACTGGTATATACCAAATTGTTGCTCAACAAAATACGATGTTATTGATGTATCAACGGAAGTAATGTATTCCGCATGCATCCAAGGAGATCGGCCCATGGAGCAGCATAAACGCCGCATCGCGCAGGCAGGTGCACGATGAGCGCCCCGAGCGTCTACCGCGGATCCATCACGCGCGAACAATGGCTGGTTAACGAGACGCGCACTGTAGCCCGCCTGATCTTGGACGAGGGCCTCGCCGAACAAGCCGGCCTAATCCAAGCGGTCGTTGCCACCAACCCCTTCCAATATCCAACGGAGCGTGAGATCAAATCGATCACGCGCGCGTGCTACCGGCGGCTTACCGCGCTCTCGGACGACCCCGACCTGCGCGCCCGTCTCACGGACCTGATCGCTCACGGCACGCCCGATCAACTCATGCAGACGAATCTCTACGCCATGATGCGCGACAACCGCATCGTGTGGGACTTCATGGCCTGCGTGGTCGCCCGCAAGTTCACCGCGCTCGACCTCACCCTACGCAAACACGAAATCGTCGACTTTATCGAGGGTCTACGCGCCCAAGACGAAAAGGCCGCCCGATGGAGCGCGGCGACGGCGAACAAAATCCGCCAGGTGCTCACCGCCTGCCTGGAGCAGTGCGGCATGTACGACCGCAAAACCGAGCAGCTCGCTCCCCTGCTGCTCGACTTCGACCTCGAACACGATATCCGAGCCAACGGCGACGCGGACATCCTGCCCGCCTTCGGCATAACGGAATAGGAGGCGCGCATGACCGCTTCGGAATCCCCCACGCTCGCCATGAGCTTCGAGCTCATCCGCTCGCGCCTGTCCGACCCCGAGTTTTTGGAGGGCCGCGGCATCAGCAACGAGGTGCCATTCTACATCTTTGCCTACGACGCCGCCCAAGAGGACGAGGTCCGCGCACGCACCGACCAGTTGCTCGCCGATGCCGCCGCAGGTCTCATCCCGGCACACATCGTCCACTTTGACCTGTGGGAGATCTTCCGCGAGATCTGCGCGTACTACGACATCGTGGGCGACCTTGAGCGCCTGGAATCCCAGAAAGGCTCCGATGCCCTGCTCGCCCATATCCGCGAGATCGCCATGCCCGAGGATTTCGTTACCACCATGGCCGAGCAGTTCGAAGCCGAATTCGGCAAGCCCCAGCCTGGCCGCGACGTCGTGCTGGTCACCGGCGTGGGCAAGGTCTACCCGTTCGTGCGCGCGCACGACATCTTGGAGAACGCGCAGCCGGTGTTCGACAGCATCCCATTCGTGCTGTTCTATCCCGGTCAATACGACCAGCAGACGCTGCGCCTGTTCAACTCCATCGCCGACGGCAACTACTACCGAGCGTTCACGCTGCTCTAACGCGACCAGCCTCTGCCCGCACCAAAGCGGATGAAACGAACCCGTCCCCAACCGACTGCCCAACGAAAGGAACACGAGATGCAGATCCGCGACATGTTCGAGCGCGATATCGACCGCGACATCAACGGCGTCATCAAGATCGACCAAGCCGACGAGCAGGTCATCGAGCAGGAGCTCGCGGAATACGTCGTCACGCGTGAGCTGCGCGGACACTTCTCCACGTTCTTCGACGCCTACGAGCGCGCCATCGACGAGCCGACGGGCAAGATCGGCGTCTGGATCTCGGGTTTCTTCGGATCCGGTAAGTCGCACTTCCTCAAGATGCTCTCGTATCTGCTGTCCAATCGCGAGGCGGGCGGCAAGCACGCGCTCGACTACATCGAGCCGCGCTTCGAGGATCCCATGATCGCCGCCAAGGCACGCCGCGCCGCGGGCATCCCCACCGAGACCATCCTGTTCAACATCGGCAGCAAGAGCTCGGACCGCAACGACGCCTCGGCGGTCATCCGCACCTTCTATCGCGTGTTCTACGAAAACCAAGGCTTCTACGGCGCGAGCCCCAAGCTGGCACGCCTCGAGGCGCTCATCGACGCCGAAGGCCTCACCGACGCCTTCCGTCAGGCGTACGAGCAGGCAAGCGGCCACCCCTGGCTAGAATGGCGCAAGACCTACCAGTCCAAATCCGCCCCGGTCATCGAGGCCCTCGTGGCATGCGGCTTCCAGACCCGCGAGGAGGCCGAGCGCTGGTACGCCAGCGACGACCTCGACATCTCGGCCGACACCTTTACCGACGAGGTTCGCGACTATGTGGAGCGCCGCGCCACCGAGTGCGGCGGGCAGTTCCGCCTGCTATTCATGGTGGACGAGGTGAGCCAGTACGTAGGCGAGGACACCGACCGCATGAACGACCTGCAGAACATCGTGGAAGGACTCGGCACCAAGTGCGCCGGCCGTGTATGGGTCGTCGTGACCGGCCAGGAGGCGATCGACGAGATCACCACCGTCGCGGGCAGCGATTTTTCCAAAATCCAAGGCCGCTTTAACACGCGCCTGTCGCTGTCGAGCTCCGATGCCAACGAGGTCATCAAGCGCCGCGTGCTGTCCAAGACGCCCGACGCCACCCAGCTGCTCGAGCTGCAGTACGGGCAGGACGAGACCGTGCTGCGAAACCTCTTTACCTTCGGCGACGCCAAGGCCGACCTCACGGGCTACCGTAACGCAATCGACTTCGCGCAGACCTTCCCGTTTGTGAACTACCAGTTCACGCTGCTGCAAAACGTCATGAACGCCTTACGTAACCAGGGCCATTCCGGCAAGCACCTGTCGAGCGGCGAGCGCTCCATGCTCTCAGGCTTCCAGGAGGCGGCGCAAGCCGTCGAAACGCTGGACGAGCATGCCCTCGTGCCGTTCTGGCGTTTCTACGATGCGACGGAATCGTTCTTGGAGCACTACCACCGCCAGGTCATCAACCGCGCCGCGCGTCAGGCGGAGGCCGGGCAAAACCTCGAGGACTACGACGTCCACGTGCTCAAGCTGCTGTTCCTCATCCGTTGGGTCGACCGCGACGTTGCCGCGACGATCGACAACATCGTGACCCTCATGACCGACGATGTGCGCCAGAACCGCCTGGAACTCCGCGAGCAGGTACAGGCTTCGCTCGACCGCCTGCTCAAGGAGAGCTTCATCACGCGCAACGGCGACCGCTACCAGTTCCTGACCGATGACGAGCAGGAGATCGCCAGCCAGATCGCCCGCACGCATGTGGATAGCGAGACCGTCACCAAGAAGGCGGCGGACATCGTGTTCAAGGATATCTTCGACACGCCCAAGCTCACCGTCGGCGTCAACCAGTTCCCCGTGGAGGAGTACCTGGACCAGATGCTCGTGGGCGCCCCCGGCGGCTTGACCCTACGCGTTATCGCCGGCATGGACGGTAGCGAACCGCCCACCCACGAGGAGCTTATCTTGCAGTCGAGCCGCAGCGAGGCCATCGTCGTGCTGTGCCCGGAGGTCGACTACTACAACCAGCTCATGGAGGCCGCGCGCATCGAAAAGTACGTCTCGACCGTAGTGACGGCCAACCTCGAGCCCAACCAGCGCGACATCGTGCGCAGCAAGCAGCAGGAAAAGACGCGCCTGGAAAAGGAAACGAGCCGCCTCATCGAGGAGGCCGTTCGCCGTGGCGAGCTGTACGTGCAGGGCAACGCCGTCACGCCGACAAAGACCTCGTCGGCCAAAAAGCGCATCGAGGAGGTGCTGGCGCGCCTGGTGGACACGGTCTACCCCAAGCTCTCGTATATCGACCGGAACTACACGGACGACGCGAGCATCAAGCGCATCCTCAACGGCGCCGAACAGGCCCTGCCCGGTCAGCAGCCCAACGCCCGAGCCATCGAGGAACTCGAGCGCAAGCTCAAGACCGAGGCTGCGCGCCATCGCACCGTGACCATGGGCGACATCCAGCGCCAGTACCAGGCGGCCCCGTACGGCTGGCGCGAGGCGGACATTGCCGCCGTGGCGGCCGAGCTGCTGGCAAGCCACCGCGCCAAGCTCACGTACGCCGGCAAGACCGTGGACCTGCAGGATTCCAAGTGCGTGAACTACCTGCGCATGCGCAGCATGATCGACAAGGTGCAGATCGAGATGCGCCGCACCACGAGCGACGCCGAGCGCGCGACCGCCCGCCGCACCATCGAAGATTTGTGCCGCGTCCACGATCTGCCGGTCGACGAGGAAGGCCTGGCACGACGCATCCGCGAGGAGCTGCAGGAGCGCCGCGACGGCCTGCAGCGCCTGCTCGACGTGGAATACCGGCGCAACCGCAACTACCCCGGCTACGGCACGGTGGCAGACACGGTCGCGATGCTCGACGAGCTGTTGAAGGTCGATCCCGATCCTGCGGAGCTGCTCGGCGCCATCGTGCACCGCGAGGACGACCTGCTCGATGCGGCAGAGGATCTGGAGGACATCGACGGCTTCTTCCCCGACCGACAGCGCATCTTTGACAGCGCGACCGAGCTGCTCAAGCAGGTCGGCACCGACCGCGAGGATCTGGAGACGGATGCCGAGGCCGCTGCAGCCCTTACCACCATCGAGGGCATTCTCGCGGACAAGAACATCTACCGGCGAATCTCCGAGTTGCCGTCCGCGGTCCAGCAGGTCAGGACCGTACGCGACCGCATGCTCAAGGCCAAGCGTGTCGACCTGCTCGAGCAGATCGACACGACGATCGACGAGCTCGCTGCATACGCGCAGGAGCGCGACGTCAAGCTGTCAGACATCGAGAAGACCCGCCTGACCCGTCGCGACGCCGCAAATAACGCCGCGACGCTCACGGAACTCGATGCGCTCAGAACACGCCTGGAAAAGGACCAACGCCGTCTGAGTGACGAGATCGACCGCGAATACGACCGTATCAATCGTCCACGGCCTGCGACGACAGGCGTGACGGTGACGACCGAGCACGGCAAGACGCAGACTTCGCGTCCTGACGACGGGTATCCCGACGACGCAGTCACGCCGCCAACCGAAAATCCGCCCACCAAACAAACTCCGCCTGTCCCCGCACCCAAGATCGCCACCATCGAGCGCACGCGGATATTCAAGCCGCGTCGTCTGCGCAGCGAGCAGGAGATCGACGAGTACCTCGAGACCGCACGTAAACAGCTGCTCAACGCCCTTGCGGGCAACGACTCCGTCAAGCTTAACTAAGGAGCGCAGATGGACACCAAGGTTCTTGAGAAGTTCTGCCCATGGGCGCGCGATGAGCTGGTCGACGCTGTCCGCAACCGCTGCATCGCCTGCGGTCTGGACGGGGTCGGCCGCGCCAGCGCCCCGCGCGGTTCGCGCATCGTCAACAACGTGGTGCTCACAGACGATGAGCTTACACAACGCGACAACCTCATCGCCCTCATCGACGAGCTGGGCTACGAGGCCTTCCTTGAGCGCGAGGCATACACGTGGTTCAATCGCTTTGCCGGCATCAGGTACATGGAGCTCCACGGCTACCTGCCCAGCCGCGTACGCATGTTCTCGGCAGTCGACGGCTCATTTGACCCTGAGTGCCTGCGCGCCGTAGGTGAGCTCGACCTGCCCGAACTCGACCGCGATCGCGCGCTCGACCTTGCCGCCGAGGGCAAAGATGCCGAGCTGTTCCGCATAATCCTTATCGCCCAGTGCAACCAGCTAGCCGATGCTCTTCCCGCCGTGTTTGACCACGTGGACGATACCGACGCCCTCATGCTGCCGGACGGCCTGCTCATCCCGGGCGAACACAACGTGCTGCACCATTTGGTGGCCGACATCCCCGAGCGGGCGTGGGACGACGTCGAGGCGCTGGGCTGGATGTACCAATTCTACAACGCCGACCTCAAGGCCGACTTCTTCAAGTCCAAGCGCAAGGCCGCACCGGAGGACATCGCGCCGGCAACCCAGCTCTTCACGCCCGACTGGATCGTGCGCTACATGGTGGACAATTCGCTCGGTCGCCTGTGGATGCTGAACTTCCCCGATAGCCGCCTGCGCGAACGGGCCAGCGCCGAGAACCCCGCTGATCGGCTCATGGAGTATTACATCGAACCCGACCAGGAGCACGAGGACTTCATTCGCATCTCCGGCCCCGAGGACATCACGTTCTGCGACCCGGCGTGCGGATCGGGTCATATCCTCGTGTACGCGTTCAAGATGCTCATGGCAATGTACGAGGAGCGCGGCTACCGCGAGCGCGAGATTCCCGAACTCATCTTGACCAAGAATCTCTCCGGCATGGAGATCGACGAGCGCGCCGCGCAGATCGCCCAGCTGGCGCTGGCCCTGTGCGCTCGCGAGCACGATCGGCGCTTCTTCGGGCGCGGGATCGTGGCCGACGTGCGCACGCTGTCGAACATCGAGCTCAGCGCCGACGAGCTGCCCGAGACAAGCGCGCTCGTGAGTCACAAGCATACCGGCCTGCTGGAAAGCCTGACGCACCTGGGCGAGATCGGCAGCCTGCTTGCCATCGATGAAGGCGAACTGGGATGTCTGCGAGACGACGCTAAGGTCTGCGCACACGTGGCGACAGAAACCGGCGACGTGCTTCTTGCCAACAACGCAAAAAGGCTCGCTTGCGCGCAGAGCGTCTGCGAGACACTTTCCCGCCACTTCGACGTAGTCGTCGCCAACCCGCCCTACATGGGCAGCAGCAGCTTCAACCCGTTCATGAGCAAGTGGATGAAGAAACGGTACCCCGACAGCTGCAAGGATCTGTGCACGGCGTTTATCGAACGCGGCTATTCACTTGCACACGACAACGGCTACGCCGCCATGGTCACGATGCAGTCGTGGATGTTCCTCGGCAGCTTCGAGAAGATGCGCAAGCGCATCATCGACGAGAAGACGATCCTCACCATGGCGCACCTGGGGCCGCGCGCGTTCGACGCCATCGGCGGTGAGGTCGTCTCCGTCACGGCAGACGTCCTCTTCAACGGCAAAACTCCGGTAAAGGGTGCCTATGCGCGACTGGTTGACATCAACGGCAGCGAACCCAAGCGCGAGAAGCTCCTCGAAGCCATCCACAACCCCACCTGCGGCTGGTTCTACCGAGCCGACGCCACCACCTTCCACGACATCCCTGGCTCCCCCATCGCCTATTGGGCGAGCGAAGCTGCGATGCAAGTATTCAAAAGCCTTGAACCTCTCAAAAAAATAGCCCCCACAAGAAAAGGCATGTTTACCGGAAACAATGATTATTTCCTTAAGCGGTGGTTTGAGATAAGCCATTGCAAAATCGGGACTAGCTTCAAGCCCTATTGCAAGGGCGGCGCTTTCCGCAGGTGGTACGGGAATCGCGACTATGTTATTCGGTGGCATTCAAATGGCAAAGAAATCCGTGAATCACGGCGAGCGGGCAATGTAAATGTGGCCGACTACTTTAAGCCATGCATCTTTTGGTCTCTAGTTACTTCCGGCGACATTAGTTTTCGTATTATCGACACCAATGACTTTGTAATGGGAGATGCTGGTCCTGCTTGCTATCCCAGAGGCGAAGATTCACTCGTTTTATTAGGGCTGCTTAATTCCAGCTCCATACGATCTCTTTCAAAAATGATTAATCCTACACTGAACTGGAGCAGTGGAGTTGTTGGATCCTTTCCCGTGCCGCATCTGGGGCACGCCAAGTTTTATAACGAGCTCGTATCCCGATGCATTCAGATTGCTCGATCCGACTGGGACTCTCAAGAAACCTCTTGGGACTTCAAGCGCAATCCGCTGGTGTGATTACTATGTCTAATAAATGGTCTTTTAAATGCAGTGTAAAACTGTCCGGAGAAACAAATAGTAGCTTGCAAAAGATCGTCCAATTCTACCTCTGGGAAACACCTGTTCCGAACACATCAGAAAAGGGCGTGCCGTTTGCCTTGATGGGGATTGAAAAATCTAAGTACAAAACGCTTCAGGCTGAAATGCGAAAACATAGCGGGTTTCCCGCGGCCGATGGCCATGACTGGAAAAAGACAACCATTAAATCCATTGAAAAAGATTTGAAGAGCCTTGATCGTCTGGATAGATACGATTGTTCATTTGAATTCGCCATTCATACAGTAAAAAACGGGCTGGGCAAAACAGAAGCTCTTTTTTATTTCATCAGAAACGCCTTTGCTCATGGGGGATTTCGTATCTCAACCTACAAAGGAGAACACTACTTTGTCCTAGAAAACCGAAAGAATGGCTCAATTAGAGGACGAGCAATTTTAAAAGAATCAACACTGCTCAGCTGGGCAAAATTGATTAACGATCTACGCAGCAAAAAGAAGAAACTCGTACCATCAAAGAGCGGTAAGCGGTAATTATGATGCCTTATTTTGCCGATGCCATCTTCCATCTCAACCTTGATTGTCACGGTGATTTGATCTGCAAGTTGAATGAACGGAGAAGCCCGAAAGCAAGTCGCAGAAAAGGCGAGTTGCGCGCTTCGTCGCCTTTTCCACTAGGGGGTTGTAGCGCGTTGCCCCGTACCGGGGGGATCCCCCAGCCCTTGGAAGCCCGCCCTTACGGTCAGACCATGCCAGCACATCTGCGCGTACGGCATCTCGACCTTACTACCCGTCGGCAGCAAGCCCGTAAAGTCAGTGTACAAAAAACTGAATTGCACCCTGCAATAGGAGCCATTCTTTTCATCCCCATACGTTTGAGTTCTTATCCCGAACGCGAGCATGAGCACCAGAAATGGGCAAGCGATGGATTTATCCAACGTGTCTCTACACTCCGCTTATTCCATCCGGAGTTTGAGAAGTTCTTTGTATGGTCCCTTTTTGAATTTCTGCCAACCTCCAAAGAACTTTTCGTATGTAGGCGTAAGCCGATGATCACGATACTTTCTTGCAGCGAGCTCGAGAGTGCAAATGTAGTCGGCAACCTGAGAGAGCCTGTATTCAGAAGCCGTTGCGGATCGGTATACGACTGCACTCTTAAAGAAAACAAGGTCTACCGCTTTATGCAGGGCATCTGTAATGGAGCCCTGTCCGCCATCGTAATAAATCTTGATTTCGTCAAATGCCTGAAAACTGCTGAGATTGTCAAAGAAGAACTCTACGAACCGTTTTCGCATAGCGCGAGACATGTCGTCTTTCGATCCAAACTCTTTCATTCTGAATTCAAACAACTTATAGCGAATAGGCAGATGTCTCACGAATACTCTAAATGCATTCAACAACCTACTTCGGGTTTCGAGCGCAAGTCCCTCATACTCGCAATGCCCGGTCATGAGGGGCGTTGCATGGAAAGGGATATTCGGCATATCTCGAGCTATCAAACTCTGCTCATAAAGGCCGATCGATTCTCGGACGCTCGCATCTTGGTTGTGGAATACCAGAGTAAGCAGGTAATAGGGCTCTCGCAAGTCATCGCTGCCGGATTCATCGACAAAAATACTCAGCTCTGCCATATAAACCACTCCAAGAAAAAAGCCGGGGAAAACGTCCCCGGCACTTGGAGGCCTCTCCGAAAAGAGAACCATCTACTTTATACCACACGCCGGTTCGGCAATTCAATCATACCAAAATACGAACACATGTTCTCCATGATAGATACGAACATATGTTCTCCATACAGAAAGGCGGCATAGAATGGCAAGCTCGTACTCGAACATCGAAGCGCAGGAGATCATCGCGTCTGCGAACGCGGCCGCAGTCGCTATCGGCGGGATCATTCGCGAGCGCCTGGAGTATGAACTGGAGATAGCAGATCTCTATAAAAAGCTGCTCGACCAGGGCGGCAATGAGCTTCCCAGGTGCATTTCGCTCGTACGCACGGGTCCGGGCAAGTACCGCACGCCCGCGGCGGGGAAGAAGGGCGGCACCGCTTCGAACCTCTACCTCGCGGCGACATCCGGTACGGATGCGGTGATCGAGACGCGCTCCGGAACATATAATGTCCAGGAATGCTATAAGCGGGTGCGCGCAGCGGCCGGGATCGACGAGTTTGACGACGCCTTCGAAGACCTCATCTTTGCGGGGTACAAGCGTTGGCTTCACGAAGAGATTCTCGACAAGCCCCTATCCGAGTGGAAGGCCTTGAAAGCCACCATTGAGCGCGACGCAAAGGCAGCCGAGCCCGCGCTGCAGGGCGGGCTGTCGCGCCTCTTTATGAACGCCCAGGCCAAGCAGGAGGCATTCGACGCCCTTGACGAGCTGAAGAGCATCAACGTGGCGGGCATCGTCTTCGATTTGGAGTTCTGGCATGAGAAATCAACGCAGACGTACTTCATCAAAGAGGACGTTCTCTATAGTTTCCGGCACAGCGAAACCACGCGGAACGACGTCCTGCGCTGCTTGCATGCGCAGCTCGGGGATTTCGAGCTTAACGGCGGCATTCGCAGGCCGTTCTACTCGGATGCGGTGCAGCAGGTGCTGGACGAGCTCGAAGGCATCTCCGGCGTGCGGCGCGGCGTCTCTGCAGCCCAGCAGGCTGTGGCGGACTCCATTCCCGCAGCGATAGAGGAGTTGAAGGAGAGCGACGTTCTCGCGAAGCTCGCGCAGCACCCCATCGAGGAGCTGGCGGAGGCAAAGACGGGTGCGCAGATTAAGAAGCTGCGGGACGCGGGTGTCCACACGCTTGCAGATCTGTATGAGCGTCTCAACGCGCCGGAACGCGGTGAGCTGCCCGGCGTGGGTGCGAAGACCCGCAGCGCCATCGAGAAGTATTTGGATCCGATCGTCGCTGAAGCGCGCAGCTGCTGGAGCCTGCACCTTTCCGCTCGCGAGCAGGGCGAGGCCGCCACGAGGCTCGTCCGCACCGTGGGGGCGCATATCGAGCTGGGCAAGCTTCTCGATAAGGCTCAGGAGGCGCTGGCGGGGCAAGACGCGTTGTCTGCACAGCAGACGGACGACCTGCTGTTCGCGACCGATGATATCGACTGGCTGCTTACCGACGACGATCACGTGCAAGCGGCCTCCGGCGCCATGGACGCCGCGCGCGCATACCTCGACACCAAGGACGGCGCGTGGCTGCTTTCGCTGTCGCGCGGCTCCAAAATCAAGAAGCTCGAAGACGAGCTGGTTTCCTCGAGCAAGGCCTGGAAAGATTTCGAGAAGAGGCCAGACGCGTTCTATGAGGTTATCGAGCAACTTGCTCCCGAGGCTCTGGTGCAGCCGGAGCAAGAGCCGGCGAGCGTGGGGGCGGGGCAGCCGGAAGCTGCTCCGGCGGTAGAGGCGGAGCGTGCAAAATCCAAGCGTAATACCGCAGAATCCGTCGACACCCGTGAGCCCCATGAAGCTCCCCGTCCGGTTGCGCAGCAGAAGGCCGGCGCAGACCTTCTCGAGCAGACGAGGACGTTCTACCAGAAGTTCGAAGGCCTCACCATGATGTTTCCGCCCGCGGAGGACGCCCCGGCCTTCAACGCGAAATCGAAGTACTCCGTTCGCGCGGACGCACCGCGCGCCCAGGGCAGCACCTTCTCCCTCGCCATTCCCGACGGTTGGGTAAGCGAGAAAGATACCAGCGGCCGCGCATTCGTCCTGGTGCCGGAGGAGCATGCTGGCGAGGGGGTGGATTCGAACATCGCGATCCTGTACGGCGATGCGCCGGTTCCCGACGATTACGCCTCTAATATGCAGAAAATCGGCGTGGATCCAGCCCTATGGTCGCTCAATTATGAAGCGCGAAGCTGCCGTTCCGACTTTACTCTTGAGATGCACGAGGTCCAGGCCCGAAATTGTCGTTGTGCCGTTGTGCAGGTTCCAACAGCCGATGAGGAGTGCTCTGAGTTCTACATCTACCCCTACTCGCTCATCGGGCAGGATTACGCCCGCGTCACGTTCTATGACCCGGGAGACGTTACGTACGAGCAGGCTCGAACCTTTGTTGACAATTTGGCGCGTACGGTAGAGGCTAGCGGATCCACGGTGCCAACCTGTCTCGATCAGCTGGAGGAGAGATTCCTTGCCCGCTCGAATGACTTTTCATTTTCGTATCGTGAAGTCTTCATGACCGTAATGGATCAACTAGCTTACTTAAGGAATTCGGTATTGGGCGCCGGAGCGCGTTTCTGCGAGGCTCTCAATCCCGCGGCGGGAAGTCGGGCGCGGAACATCTCTGGAATAATCGCTCTGTCGCAGTTTTTTGACGCCTGCGTTCCCATCGCCGTTCGCTTCGTCGATGTTATAGAAGAATGGGCGCGCGTTGACCGTTCGAAAGAGATTTTCAACCGATTTACCTGCAAAAGCATGCTGGAAGAAATCGGCGACAAGTTTATTATCTCCAGCGATATGTTCTACGACTCCGCCCTCTCCGCCGAAGAGCTCGAAAAGCTGTGCGTTCCCTCACCGAGGCAGCGAGGACTACTTGAGAGGATTTCGCATGCCCTTGTTTTGCTTGGCTTCGACGAATACGGCACAGAAAAGAAAAACGAAACAGTGATTGAAGTTGATGCAAGCGGAATCATTCGGGACGCTATCAACCACTTCGCGAGCCAGAGTGATTCAGAGCTTCAAAGTCACGTTGTGACCGAGGACGGCGACCAAGCAGAGGGGCTCGAAGGAAGGCTCGAGCCTGCTGAACAACAGTCTTCAATGAGCGCGCGCGCTCGAAAGATTCTTGCGGGTCAAATCGCCCCCGATCAGTACGATTCGCCCACGGTAATATGTAACCTTTTGGCTCAAAGAACGTTCTTCTTCGATTCGGAAGACATTGCGTGGGACGGCAGGCACCATACGATTACCAACGTCAACGTTAACGCTTCCCAAGCTGAAAACCTCAGCGACGATGCACTCAACACCTTGATGAACGAAACGGCCAATACCTTCGGGGTTGTGCTAACAGAAATCGAGAAGGACGAATTGCTGTTTGTTCCACGCAGTAGAATTGCGAGCGGAATCGAGCAGGCGCTTCCCGAAGGCGACCTTACCGGCATCACACTCTGCTACCTCATCGGATGTCTTGGCGCATTCTCTTGGAGGGGCACAGAAAACTGCTATCAGGTTTATTTCGACCCACGACTTGAGAAAGGTATACCGCAGTTCTTCAGCCTCGTGGCACGACTGATCTGGGATATTCGTGACCAATTTCTCATGTCAGAAGATTCGTTCGACATCATGTTCTTCAGGACGCGCAATTTTGATGCGGACGCCTTCTTGGGTGATGTTGATGAGCCCGTAATCGGCGTCCAAGACTGCCCGAACTTGCTCAATGTACGCGAACAGCCGAGCGTTGATCTTTCAGATCAAAGCGCAAAAACAAACTGCTAGGAGAACCCATGGCAACCCTCATCCGTGACAAGTACGAGGCGCACAAGGCCGAGGTCAATGCGCGCTTCGACCAGCTTAAAGCCAACGAAGAAGAGCTCAATCGCATCTTTGCGGAGATCTACAACATGGTGGGCGAGGTACCCATCGAGGTCGAGGACAAGTACGTCTCGGTCGCGCGGATCTTCGACACGGCCGACGAGATCCCCGAGAGCTTCAAAGGCAACAACTACGTCCGCACCATGCGCGACGAGATCGTCTCGCTCATCTCCTATGCCGTGGGCTGCATGTTCGGCCGCTACTCACTCGATGTGGACGGCCTAGTGCTCGCCAACCAGGGCGACACCGTGAACGAATACCTCGCCAAAATGCCCGACCCCGCGCACGTGAGCTTCATGCCCGTGGCAGACAACGTCCTGCCCATCACGGACGACACCTACTTCGAAAACGACATCTGCACGCTCTTCGAGCGCTTCCTCGTGGCGGCCTACGGTGCGGAGACGCTCGAGGAGAACCTGCGCTTCGTAGCCGATGCCCTCTCCCCCGCCGCCAAGGGCACCCCGCGCGAGACCGTGCGCGCGTACTTCCAGAAGGAGTTCTTCGCCGACCACTGCAAGACGTACAAAAAGCGCCCCATCTACTGGCTGCTGGACGCCGGCAAGAAGGGCAGCTTCCGCGCCCTCATCTACATGCACCGCCACCAACCCGACCTCATGGCGCGCATCCGCACGGACTACGTGCTGCCGCTGCAGCAGCGCTACGCGAGCATGCTCGACAACATCCAAAACGAGCTGGAAACCGTCGAGGGACGCCGCCGCGCCGCCCTCGTCAAGGAGCAGAAGCGCGTCACCGACCAGGCCGCCGAGCTCACGAAGTTCGAGGAGAAGATCCATCGCCTCGCCGACCAGATGATCGCCATCGACCTCGACGACGGCGTGAAGGTCAACTACCCGAAATTCGGCGACGTGCTCGCGAAAATCAAGTAAGGGGAACGACATGACACCCGACGATCAGATTCGCAGCAACCTTTTCCATTTCATCTCTTCACGAATCGACGAGATCTCTCGGCAGCACGAAGAGTCCCCGACGCTGCTACTTCTTAAGGGCTTCACGTCTTTCCAAATCAGCGCGGCACTTAAGGCGAACCATATTTCCCCGAGCGTTTCATCGCTGCTGAATGGGCAGGACGAGCTCGACGTTTCACGCATCGAGGAAAACAGAAAGGATCTTATCGTCTCCCTCTTGACTCTTGACCAACCATTAATCCTTCTATATGAGCAGGTCATTCCTATTCGCGCCTCATTGGGAGACGTGTTCTCTGGTGATATCGTCATCATTAAGAACAACCTATTTCCTGATGGTTCTCCGATCCCAAGCGCCGTCTCTCAACAAGAACTCTCGCATCTTGCAGAAGCAATAGAAGATTCTAAAACCGACGATGATTGCGTCCTCGGCAAGTTCTATGCAAGCGCAACTCCCTGCAAAGACAGCTGGCTCGTTACGCCGATTGAGCTCGATCGGTCAGCCATCCAATATGTCGAGAAACCCTTATTCCCGTCATCCGCCTTCGAGCCTTCGCGCACCCACCCATCATACGAGCAGATAAAAGCTGACAGTAACGACCTCATCGGTCTCTGCCTCGAACTCTCCTGCGGGGTTATTCCAAATGCATCAATTGTAGTTTCCGGAGGTACTGAACTGGCAACGGCAACCGCTTCTGTTCTGAAGTGCATTGCTAGCATTGCTTTCCATGTAAAAGCCTCCATTGAATTCATCAGCGAAACTGATATCCAACCGACGGGCGACGGCGAACGCCTGCTTTCCCTGCTCAGAAAATACTGGGGAGCCGACGCGCGATACCGAAAGCTGCAAATGTATGAAAATCCGGACATTGATAATAAGATGCGCGAATTCTCTCAGGGTGAAATCTCAGACTTCGCCGTGGAGCAAGCAGAGCGAGCGCTTAAAGGCTCTAATGATTATCGAGACATGTTCATCACAGCACCTACCGGTGCAGGCAAATCCCTGCTCTTCCAACTGCCCGCGCTATATCTCGCAGAAGCTCACCATGCCATCACCCTGGTAATCGAGCCGCTTAAAGCCCTTATGCGCGACCAGGTGAAATCATTGCGATCTCGTGGGGTAACCAACGTGGTTGCCATCAATTCTGACCTCACTTACGGCGAGCGCCAGTCTACCTACGAGAGAATCCGCAATGGGTCCGCCTCGATTGTCTATCTATCTCCCGAGCTGCTCCTCGGCTCTTCGCTCGACGACATCCTTGGTGGCAGACGCTTGGCGCTCGTGGTTATAGATGAGGTCCATACTGTCACCTCGTGGGGAAAGGACTTCCGACCTGATTACTGGTATTTGGGTTCCTACCTCGCCAAAATAAGAAAACAAGGTATGAATTTTCCCATCTTCTGCATGACGGCAACAGCAGTCTATGGCGGCAAGGACGATATGGTTCTTCAAACCGTCCGGGATCTCGAACTTATCTCGCCGTATATCCTGCTCGGAAATCCTCGACGCGACGATATCTCGTTCGATATACGACGCGTCCTCAAGAGCAGATACGTCGGCCGCATCGATGAAGTTAAAACCGAGCTTGCCGTTGAGGCGACAAGACGGTTTGTAGAGCAAGACTCTCACTCGATTATCTATTGTCCATACAGATCGCATGTTGAAGCAGTTACTGAAGCAGCTACAGCAATCTTTCCAGGAAGTAGCAAGGTTCTCGGATTCCATGGTGGAATGGATAAAGAGTACAAAAAGATGGTCGAGACTGCATTCAAGCAACGCAACTGCTTGGTTCTTGTCAGCACCAAAGCTTTTGGCATGGGCGTAGACGTCGACGACATTACCGATGTTTACCACTATGCACCGACAGGAAATCTCTGCGATTACGTCCAGGAAATCGGTCGCGGCGCCCGAAAAACTTCTCTTAAGGCCACTGCGTCTATCGACTTCTTCCATTCCGATTCATCCTACGCCAATCAGCTCTACCATCTTTCTCGATTCTACGACTGGCAGCTTCGCGACATCATGGAGAAGCTATACGAGGTCTACTCGAGCAAACCTCGAGACAAACGCTCTCAAAATCTTCTAGTGTCGCCTAACTCGTTCTCATATCTTTTCCCCGATGAAAAGGATGATACGGCGAGGGTAAATCGAACAAAGTCAGCCCTCATGATGATTTCAAAAGACCTGGAAGAGCGTTACGGATTCCCCGTACTCATCGTACGACCCAAGCCAACGTTCACAAAATGCTTCATCTGCATTGAGCGAGACATAGAGCATACCTTCCTCTCTAGATACGGTCTATATGTCCGTCGGATAAGCGAGGGAAAGAAACGTATCGAAAACCATCCAGGACAACAGAGCGTACACATTGCCGATGCTGGAGCTATTTTCGAACTCGAAGCCGCAAAGATGTGGGAGGAGCAATTCCCCCAATATACGTTTGCAGATTTCAAACGACGCCTATTCACGGGCGAACTACTAGACTTTGTCGGAGAGGGTTCAATCTCATCTCGCGTAAAGCTCGAAATCACGTATAAAGAAAGCGAAGAGCGAACAGAAGCGTTCTTCTCGACCTATGCGCACGCACTCGATTCAACGTTCAAGAAGCTTGCACGTGAGGGTTTCTTCGATACCAAACAGTTCAAATCGATCTTTGAACAAGAACTCGGGACGAACGCTCCGGCCCTTCCTCATGCTGAGCTTCTCTTAAGGCTCTTTATTCATCCAACAGACCACACGTTCAATGGCAAAAGCCGTTCTTCCATGAAAGTCGTTTGCAAGCGTTCCTCTGGCAAGCAGACCGGTATGATTCAAACGACAACGTATAAGCTGAAATACGGCGACGTCTTGAATCTCGAAGCTGATTTGATGAAGCGATTCTCGGCAGTTAGACCAAATTCAAATAAAGCATTCTCTCGTTATATCAATGCGCGAAGCGCAGGAAGGATTTATGAAACCGCCGAACTTCTCGAAGTGCTAGACCTTGCGAACTATGAGGCGCACGGCGGTGACGAACCGGAAATCTTCATTCGTCTTAACGATCCCAAAAAGCTCCATGCGCTTGCTTCCGATGATAGGTTTAAAAATCGCGTGCTACGCGAGATGACCGAACGCCACAGGTATGCCTCAGAAGTCATAACCAGATTCTTCAATAAGGAAATGACCGATGCCGCTCGTTGGGATCTCATAGAGGAATACTTTCTTGGCAACGATGAAAAAGTCGCCGAGACCCTTGGAATTGAAACTAAAAACACTGAGCCGGTAGAGACGAAAGTGAAGTACCGTGGATCTACCGAACTTTTCCTTGGCTCCACTATGGCCATCGTTGACCGAGGAACTCAGCATGAAGGACAGTTCTTCCGTCTCTGGAAAGAGCTTATGGCATCACATGCTTCAAACGTGGAATCTCAAGCGCTTAAGCAGCTGAAAGATGCAATGCGCGGCAGCGCTTATGAGCACCCACTACTCGGAGCGAAACTCGCTCTCCAGGGTGACAGCGACCTTATCTCCCCGCTCCTCACCTGGGAGCATGCTCATGTCGCGCTCTTCGATATCGCCGGGTCGGACGATTGTGATAGGGCGGCCAAATCCGATTGGAAATGCTATCTGCTCGGCAATATGGACGTAGACCAATTGGTCGCCAACGTGCACGTCAGCTCCCTTGAACACTGACGCCGATCTCCCTACCTGACTATACCGATTCCACCTTGAGGAGCAACAACGTGAGAACCACCGATATCCAATCCGAGCTGCAGCGGCTCTTTGGCGCGGGCGACCCCGCCCAGGGCGGCACCATCGTGGTCTGGCACGACCCCGATGGGGAATTTGCCGAGACGGTCGATGCACTTGAGCTGCCCGGCGTCGAGGTCGTGCACGAGGAGCACAACAGGCTCTTTGCACTCAAGCGCCTGCTGAACGACAACCTATCCGGCAGGCGCATCCTGCTCTATCGCCAGCGCAGCCGCCGTTTGGATGGCGACTGGCTGGCCGATATCGAGGCGCGTGCGGCGTCGTTTGCCGCCGATTACGCATCGATCCAGCTGCGTGAGCTGGGGGCGGCGGACACGGCAGATATGCGCGAGGCGCTTCGCGCCCACAAGGCGTTTTTCGCCAAGAAGACCAACATCAAAAAGATCGCGCGTCTTGCAGAGAGCTACGAAGCACCCGCCCACCTTGAGGTTGCCGTCATGGCCGCGGCCCTGGGTGCCGAGGAGGCAACCGCCCAAGCGGTGTTGCGCGCCTACCTGATCGCAGCCGCGGCCGAAGGTGGTGCAGAAGCACTCGACATGCTCGCCGCAGTCGGTGCCGCCGAGTCGTTCAAAGCGGCGACGACAGCGTGGACGGGCTTTACCGGCGACGTGACCGACACCATAGCACTCGCCCAGCACGTACTGGTGAGCGCTCTTGCCATGCAGGCGCCCATCGATGCGCTCGGGCCCCTTGAGCGCTGCTGCTCCGCAGAGCATGCGTCGTTTAGCCATGCGCTCGTACACGAGTGGGCACGCGGCGAGCAGCGCGGCGACCTGCTCGCGCTGTGCGGCGTCGTCGAGGACAGCCTGGGGGTGGAGCGTATCCTCACGGACGTCGAGCCCTCCGTGCTTACCCAAGCCGACATCTTCCCCTGCATCGACGCCATCATCCTTCGTCGCCTCTTTGCCACGCTGACCGCCGGCGCGGATGGTGTCGACGAGGTTCTGGCGCTCGCCGCAGCACGCCACAGCTCAACGTGGTACGCGAACCTCTCGTTTTTCTACGAGGGTGTAACGGCCGCCGCCAACATGCGGCGCTTTTTCCGCGATCACGAAGGCGACCCCGCAGACGGCAATCCCACGCAGGTGTGGCGCGATTACACGCGCGCATGGTACTGCATGGATCGCTGGTACCGCGATCTGCACGGCGCCCTCGCGCGGGCGATCACTCGCGGTGAATACGAGTTGGACGAGGACTTCCGCGACTGCTGCGCCGCGATGGAGGACTTCTACAAGAACTGGTATCTACGAAGGCTCGCGCGCCGTTGGACCCATGCCTGCGCCGACGACTTCGCGCGTCTGGGATACGCCAACGGCATCCCACGCCAAGTCGACTTTGGCATGGCGGAGGTCGAACCCATGATGCGCGCCAACAAGCGCGCCTGGGTCATCGTATCGGATGCCTTGCGCTACGAGGTCGCGACCGAGCTTGCCGAGCGTCTGGAGCGCGAGACGCGCGGCGTGTGCGAACTCGACGCTGCGCAGGCGTCCTTCCCCAGCATCACCAAGTGCGGCATGACGGCGCTGCTGCCGGCAAGTTCCTTTGCCATGGGCGAAGGACATGCGAACGGCAGGCCGACGCTCGCGGTATACGCCGACGGCACCGAAGCGGTCACGTGCGCCGCTCGGCAGGAGGCCATCCGCAAGCACTACCCTGATGGCGTGGCCATCCGGTACGACGACTTCATCAACAACATGGATCGCGCCCAGCGGTTGGCGCGCATCGGCGATGCGCAGGTCGTCTACGTCTACCACGACACGATCGACGCCTACGGTGATAAGCGGGCAACCGAGCGCAAGGTGTTCACCGGATGCCGCGAGGCGATCGAGGAGCTCGTCGCCTGCGTTCAAACCATCGTGCGCGACTTCAAGGCGGCGCGTATCGTCATCACCGCCGACCACGGCTTTCTGTACACCGCCGAGGCACTCGCCGAATCCGAGCACGCCACCGTGTTGGACGTGCGCGGTACCGTGGTGGAGGCGGGCCGTCGCTACGTGATCGCACGCGGCGGCGCGACGTCCGACCCGCTCGTGAACATCGCGCTGCCGACACCGAATACGCCGACTGCCGACAGCGGTACGGTCGCCCTCACCGGCTTCGCACCGCGCGAATGCGTGCGCATCCGCATGTCCGGCGGTGGCGAGAACTACGTACATGGCGGCATCTCGCTACAAGAACTCTGCGTACCGGTGCTGCGCTTTACCAACAAACGCGCCGGCACGCGTGGCTACGTGGAGAGCACGCCGGTGGGCATCTCGCTCGTCTCGCAGCTGGATGTGATCTCCAACACCCTGTTCAACCTGGAGTTTTTGCAGGACGAGCCCGCCAGCGGCAAGATGCTGCCCGCCACCTACGAGATCTTCGTGGGCGATACCGCACGCATGCCCGTATCGGACACCGCGCGCATCGTCGCCGACCGCACCGATTCGGATGCCACGGCCCGCGTGTTCCGGGTGTCCATGAGCCTGAAACCCGGCGTTCAGACCTCCGAACACGAGCTGTACCACCTGTTCGCGCGCAACGCCGATACCGGTGAGGTCCGCTCCCTGCGTGATCTGCGCATCCGCGTCTCCTTTGCCCCTTCGATCGACTTTGGATGGTAACCATGATCAATGAAGACACCGCCGGCGCGCCTGTTGCCGCAACGCCTGATTCCAGCCCCACCGC
Organism: Collinsella tanakaei; assembly: GCF_030373545.1. Lineage (GTDB taxonomy): Bacteria > Actinomycetota > Coriobacteriia > Coriobacteriales > Coriobacteriaceae > Collinsella > Collinsella tanakaei_C. The sequence continues at coordinate 32,961 of NZ_JAUDCO010000001.1, forward strand.
CCCCATGGGGCAGGCGGCCCCGCCCTATGTGAAAGACGACCTCGACCGCAAGATCATCGCCAACTTCCCCGGCAAGATCGTGCGCAAGGACCTTACCGCCCTCATGAAGCGCGGCGCGGGCATCCCGACCTTCGTCCTTGAATACCTGCTCGGCATGTACTGCGCCACCGATGACCCCGACGCCCTGGAGGCCGGCCTCGACCGCATCCGCAAGATCCTGGCCGACAACTACGTGCGCACCGAGGACAGCGAGGTCATCAAGTCGCGCATCCGCGAGCTCGGCCAGTACACCATCATCGACAAGGTGAGCGCCTACCTGGACGAGCGGCGCGACATCTACGTCGCCAACCTCTCCAACCTGGCCATCGAGCCGTTCGTGATGCCCGACGAATACGTGCGGCAGTACACCAAGATGCTCACGGGCGGCATCTGGTGCATCGCGCGCATCCAGCACCTGCGCCCCGAGGACATCGCCGAGGACCCGCTGTCCGACGTGTTCGGCGACGACCCGGCGGCCACCATCAAGCCCAAGCCCCAGAAGAACGGCAAGGGGCCGGAGAACTCGCCGTTCCACATCGCGAGCCTGACACCCATCCAGATGCCCAACCTCGACATCGACGAGCTGGTCTCCCATCGTTCGAGCTTTACGACCGACGAATGGATCGCCCTCATCCTGCGCTCGGCCGGCTACGAACCTGAGGCGCTCACCCCGCGCGAGCGCCTGCATTTCCTCACGCGCATGGTGCCGCTCGTGGAGCTCAACTACAACCTGTGCGAGCTGGGGCCACGCGGCACGGGCAAGTCGCATATCTACACCGAGGTCTCACCATACTCCTACCTCGTATCAGGCGGACAGATCACCACGGCCATGCTGTTTGCCAACAACACCGCGCGCACCGGCGGCATCGGCCTGGTGGGCCACTGGGACTGCATCGCCTTCGACGAGGTCGCGGGCATGCACTACAAGGATATGAACGCCATCCAGATCATGAAGGGCTACATGGCCAACGGCACGTTCGGACGCGGGCGCGAGCAGTTCAACGCCGAGGCGTCCATGGTGTTCGAGGGCAACATCAACGACTCGGTGGCCAACGTCCTCAAGACCACGCACCTGTTCGAGCCGTTCCCGCCGGAGTTCAACAACGACAGCGCCTTCTTTGACCGCATCCACTGCTACCTGCCCGGCTGGGAGGTTCCCAAGATGCGCTCGGAATTGCTCACAGGCCGCTACAGCCTAATCACCGACTGCCTGTCGGAGTTCTGCCACGAGATGCGCCGGCGCGACTTCACGCACTACATCGACCAGTACTTCCGTCTCAACGGCGAATGCAACCGCCGCGACGAGATCGGCATCCGCAAGACGTTCTCCGGCCTGGCCAAGCTCGTCTTCCCCGACGGGCAGATGGACAAGGAGGACGTGCGTATGCTGCTCGAGTATGCCATCGAGGGGCGTCGACGCGTCAAGGAGCAGCTCAAGATCATGGCGGGCATCGAGTTCATCGACGTCGCCTTGGGGTACGTGGACGCCGAGAACCCTGCCGAGACCACGACTGTCACTGTGCCCGAGCAGGCAGACGACACGCTCATCCCCGACGCGCCGCTGCCGCCGGGCCACGTCTTTGCCATCGGCACGTCGTTTAGCGACGAAACCGCCGTGTACAAGCTCGAGAACAAGGCGATCGCGGGCGAGATGAAGTTCCGCACCGAGGGCATCGGCTACAACAAACCGGTGAACGACTCGCTGGACGCGGCGTTCCAGCAATTCAAGCAAAACGCCGCCAAACTCGCCACCGGCATGCGTATCAATACCAAAGACTACCTGCTGTACTACAACGACATCCAGGGTAAGGGCCTCTCGGCCGAGCTCTCGCTCGCAGAGTTCGTGGGACTGTGCTCCGCCGCGGCAAACCGCCCCGTCATGACGGGTCTTGCCATCCCGGGCATCCTGCGCATCTCAGGCACGCTCGAAGCGGTCGCCAACCTAGAGGACGTCATGCGCGTGGCCAAGAACGCGGGGGCGCATCGCATCCTGCTGCCCATGAGCTCTATTTCCGATCTGCAGAACATCGCGCCGGAGCTCATCGGATCGGTGAGCGCCGAGTTCTACGAGACCGGCAACGCCGTCGCCGCCGCCCGCAAAGCGCTGGGGCTGTAAGGGCGCGCTCGGGCCGGACGGCGCCGCAGCACGGTTCCGCCCGGCCCCATCCGCCCGCTTCGATGGGAGGTTTTATGGCTACGATCGACGTCGACAAGTTGCGCGACTACCTGATCGACCGCACCGGCACCGCGGCGTTCGGCGGATTTCCCGCCGCGCTGCTCGACACCATGGATATCGAGGACATGGATGGCCTCGAACTGTGCCGCAAAGCCGAGGATATGGGCATCGATCTGCGCGATTTCGAAGTTCGGTGACACGCCGCGGCCGTCGGGCGCAGGTCCGGTCCGCCCCGTCCCCGACGGTCCGAGGCGATACCCTTGGCGCCTATCGGCCTGCCACGCCCCCAAGGACCACGAACGCAGTCGACGCCCCCAGCCGCAGCTCGTCGCCCGCATGAAGCTCCACGTCCTCATCGAAAGCGAGCTCCACGCAGGCCCCGTCGGAGGCGCGCAAAAGCTCGGTGCCGTTCGTCGAGCCGAGGTCGCGCACCGTCCAGCCGGCATCCTCGCCGCCCCATCGGACGAGCACATGCTCCGCTGACACATCGGGCTCGACATCGGTGATGTCGTTTTCACCACACGCCAGCGCACCGATGCGCACGCCCTCAGAATCCGCCGCAATCCAATGCGGCACCCCGACAAGATAGCCGTCTTCGATTCGCATCAGGCCGATCGGGCGCGGCTCGCAAGCGACACCCGATGCCACCGTCGCCTCCGGAGCAAACGAGCTCGACTCCGGCGTTCCCGCCCGCCCGCCAAAGGAGCGCTCGACGTACTCGATGGTGTAGCGAACGGCATACGGCACGTTCGCCGAGCAACCGACCGCAACGAACAGCACCATCAGCGCCTCGGCACGCTCGCCGGTCGTGTAGCCCGAGCCCAGCTGAAAGCGGGTCAGCGCGTTGCGGTACAGAGCCACATCCTGATGACACAGCGAGAGCGCACGGTCCATGGCCTCGCCCGCCTCACCGCAGATCAGATCGATAACCTTCTCGTACGTCATCGTGAAGCCGACACGCGAACGCAGACGGCTGAGCACACGTTGGGCGGCAAGACCATGATCTTTGAAATAGCGAGGCTGCAGCGACCCGATCGGGGCGCGGACCACGAAGTGCGACAACCACGTGCGATCCGAAGCGCGATTGACCGGGCTGCGGCCGTCGGCCAACGGGCGCTCCGACAAGATGAGCGAGGCCAGCTCCTTGTGGCTGATGCCTCCCTGGCGCTTGAACACATCGAACAGCACGCCGCAAGGCGTCTGATCAGCTGCAATCGTCAACGGCATGAAGTTCCTCCCTCTGCGTATCGTCATCCGATTCGGGCAAAGCCACTCCAGCTCCCCACGCGAGCGCCGACCGCGCCTGCTCGCAGAGCGCAGGCGGCTTCCGCCTCGACTCGGCGACCAGCGCGGGCAGCACCGTCATGGCGTAGTCCAGCACCAGCGGGCACCACCCTGCCGCCGCTGCCGCAAACAGGGGCGCGAGGAGCAACGCCTGCTGTCGCGCGGGACCCACCGTCGTGCACAGGGCTGCAACGGCGATGATGGCCGCCGCCGCAACAAGACCGGCCGATCCGCGCACGAACCCCTGACGCGTTCCCCGCAGCCTGCCGCACGACACCACGCCGGCAAGCCAGGGCAACGCGAGCACAAGCGCAAGCAGCGGCGCGGCAAGGCGTCCTTCCCAGCCGATCGGGCCGCATAACAGCGACGTCCGCGCACCGCCCAGCACGATCGCCGTAGTGAATACGACGACCGCCAGCACACCGAGCGCAAAGGCTTTGCCCACCGTGTACACGATGCGATGGACGGTATACGGCGAGACAGACGACAGCCAGGACCGATGATCGGTGCAGGGAATCAACGACTCACCGTGGATTGCGCGGTCGACGTTTCGCGTGTAGTTTTCGCAAAAGGCGCCGATGCCGTCGCGAACCGCCTCGACACTCGGACGCGCGCCCTGGTCGCTTTCCAGACAGGAGAGCACGATATCGACAAGCTGGCCGTCCACGAGCTCCAACGCGCGCTGCAGCTCGATTGAATTCGGCTCAAGCCCCAACTCGCGCGCAGCCTGACCGGCGGTGATGGCCACGCTCGGCTCGTCAATCAAAACGGAGGCGATATCCGCGCCATGGCCATGCGCGGTGTTCGGATGACGGGGCGCCGTATCCATCTTGATCCGATACGGGGAGCGGACCTCACCGCTGTGCTCCGACAGATCGTAAGGCAAGCCGCCGTCGATAAGCTCGTACAGCACGCTCGCCGCGCTGTACACGTCGATCGCCGACGACGAACGCAGGCGCCGAACGTCAGGGAGGTCATCGGAAAGCATCTCGGGCGACGCGTAGTCCTGCGTCGCGTGGCGAAAAAACGCATGCGCAGCCGTGAACGAGCGGCCTTGGTCGGAGTCGGCAACCGACGACGAGCCGAAATCGATGAGGCACAGGTCGAATGCGCCCTCTTCGACCTGCGCGGCAAGCGACAGATGGGAGGTGCGCACCATGATGTTGGCCGGCGAGATGTCTCGGTGAACAAAGCCATTGCCCACGAGCGACAGACGCGTCAGCACGTCGAACAGATCGCGCCCGATACGCGCCGCCGTCAGCGGAGCAAGTCTTCCCGCGTCGTCCACCGCCAGCATGCGTCGGGCCTGCGCGAGCGTGACGCCTTCGATCCACTCCATGACGATAGCGGGAGTGCCGTCCACGAACCCGTACCCGTAAAGCCGCGGAAATCCCTTGAAGTTCGAGAAGACCCGATGCGTCTCGTACTCCTCGCGAAAGGCCGCTCGCGCCCTCTCGACGCGCTTCGCATAGTCCTCATCGCGCTCGCACACAAACCGCTCCGGCTCGGTCACGAGCTTGAGCGCATATGTCTCGCCGAACGCATTCGCCACGCGCACGACCGTACCGAGCCCTCCGCGCCTTGCCGTGGAATCATCGGCAAACAGCGCAAGGAAGCGGCGGCGATAGGCATCGCGCTGCTCGGCAGTCATGGTGTAGGGCTCCTCGAACGATCCGATACGGACCATGCGCATGCCGTCGACCGGAAACGATTCGTGCGCCGGTGCGGCTGTCTGGACATCCGCGCGCGCAAGCTTCTTGGTACTCACAGCTCGAACCCGTTCGCAATCTGTTGGAATTCGGCAAGATACTTGTTCACGCCGTTGCTCTCATCGGCATAGATCGCCGACATGAATTCGTCCACATGCGCAGCGGGATCCTCGAAAGCCACGTTCAGGGCCCACGCATTGCGTATCGTTCCCACATAGCCGCACAGACACCGGAACATGCCCGTCAAGCTGCCCTGCTCATCGCGATACTGCGTGTGCTCCGGAATCTCGCTGAGCGGACGATCCCTGACTTCAAGATACTCGTTGAACAGGCGGACTTCGAGAGCTTCGCACTGCTTTTGGTGGGCGATGCGAACATCGAGCGAGGCGTTCGTGCAATCGGTGTTGAACGCATCGACGCAGGCGTTCACCTCGGCAAGATACCCCTCGATCAGCTGCGCCTTGCCGACTAAAAACTCATAGAAGGCCTGCTCTTTGACGGGGTCGGGCTCGGGATTGGGAGCGGGCTCATCCGATTGGCCCTCGTCGTCAACATCATCGGAGCCACCTTGCTGGTCGCCGCTTCCCGCACCCGGGTCCTGCTGGGACCCCTGTTCATCATCGGGCTGCTCCGAATCCGCCTGTCCCGATCCGGGCTTTTCGCTCGTGGCAGTCTGGGCGATGCCCAGCAGCGACATGCCGTTGAGCGAAATCGACGGCCGACGCGACGTCTCCGAGCCCGATGCCTCGGCATCGGATTCGACGACCGCATCGTCCGTTCCCTTTCCGTCGGATTGCCCCCCAGACCCAGCATCCTCCCAGCCCGTCGTCGTCCCATCGCCGCCCGCGATGGCCTCGAGCATCGAAAAGAGCAGGCTATCGGATATGCCATGCTGGTTTGCCGCCACCAAGGAGGGGATGACCATGGTGTAGACCGCTGCACCGAACACGACAAGCGTAAACGAAAAAGCGACCAGCCCCATGAGGGCGGATGGCAACGCACCGCGTTTGAACCGACGGCGCACGATATTTGGTCTCTTTTTCGGCATAGCGCTATCAATCTCATCGTCCCGACACCGACAAGATTGTAGCCCATCGTCAACGGCCGGCACCCAACGGTGCGCAGCGCGAGGGGAATCATCGGGGACGGGTTCGTTTCAACCCATCGGCTGGCGCGCGAAGCGCGGACGGTCGCCCGCTGTCCCTACAGCGCGCGGCGGGCCTCGATGGCGCGGCCGAGGGTCAGCTCGTCGGCGTATTCCAGGTCGCCGCCCACCGGCAGGCCGCTCGCCAGGCGGCTCACGGTCACGCCGAGCGGCTTGATGGTCCGCGCCAGGTAGCTCGCCGTCGTCTCGCCCTCGATGTTGGGGTTCGTGGCGATGATGACCTCCTGGATATCCTCGGCACCCAGACGCGCCAGCAGCTCGCGCACGTGGAGCTGCTCCGGACCGATCTTGTCGATCGGGCTGATCACGCCGCCGAGCACATGGTAGAGACCGCGATAGCTGCCCGTGCGCTCGATCGCCGACACATCGCGCGGCTCAGAGACCACGCAGATGCGCGTATGGTCGCGCGAGCCGTCTTGGCAGATGGCGCACTCGTCCTCGGTCGCATAGTTGAAGCACCGGCTGCAAAAATGCACCTGGTCCTTGACCGCCACGATGGCGTCGGCCAGACGGTGCGCCTCCTCGGCATCGGATTCAAGCAGGTAGTACGCTATGCGCTGAGCCGACTTGGGCCCGATGCTCGGCAGCCGCCCCAACTCGTCCAGAAGAATCTGCAAACTGCGATCCGCGCTCATGTTCCACCTGTCATCCGCCGCCGTCCAACCGACGGCCACCGCGTATCCAACCAAAAACGGGCGACCGGCATGCGCCAGCCGCCCGCAGCGTCCTTATCGGCGAGGCGCCTAGAACGGCATGCCGGGGATGTTCAGCCCGCCGGTGATGGCGCCCATCTGCTTGTTGGCAAGCTCGGTCACCTGGCGAATGCCCTCGTTGACGGCGGCCACGATCATATCCTGGAGCATCTCGACGTCCTCGGGATCGACCGCATCGGGATCGATGGTGATGGACTCGAGCTGCATGCCGCCGTTGACCTTCACCTTGACCATACCGCCGCCGGCGCTGGCCTCGACCGAGGTCTGGGCGAGGTTCTCCTGGGCGACCGCCAGCTGCTCCTGCATCTTGCGGGCCTGCTTCATCATCTGCTGCATATTCATGCCGGCCATGGGCCTCTCCTTTACGTAGCTGCGCCACACCGGTGACGCGGGGCGTCCATTTTCCACACGGCATCGTACCATGACAGACATCGCCGGCACGCATCGCGCATCGTGCTCCCACGGAAAAGCCAGCGGGCACGGCGGGGATCCGGACGAGAGCGGACGCCGTACCCATGAGGCATACGAAGGCTGAATGTAAATATGGGGGCCAGCGGCAACTGGCTCCCGAAAACCTTAGCGTCGCCCGCACGGCACCGCGGGCTTTGCCGTCGACTCGAAAAGCCTCAGCGCGGCCGCCTTCAAGTCATCGGCAAAAGCTCAAGACATGAGCTGCGGGCGCCCGCTGGGCCGTCTACGCATCTTTGAAGACGACGTTGCCGAAGATGCTGTTGAGCATCGCCTTGGCCTCTTCCTCGTTATGCGGAACCTGCGCCTCGTCGGCCGCGGGCGTCGGCGCCCCCACCCAAGGAGCGGTGCCGGCGGGAGTCGCCGCGGCGGGCTTCTGCGCGGTCGCCGGAGATGGGGCGGGCGCTGACGGATGCGGAGCCGCAGGAGCGGTCGTCGGCGCGGACGCCTGAACAGGCTCGGTCGCTTTAGGCGTGGATGCAGGCGCGGGTGCAGGCGCCGCAGGCGACACGCCTTGGGGGATGTCAAGCGGAGGCAGGTCCTCCCCCGTCAGGTCGGCGATCGTCGTGTCGTCGTAGGGAACCTGCTCGTCCTCCCACGCGCGGCGGTCGGCGTCGACGTCGGGCTCGGGCACGATCGTCGGGCTGCTCACCTGGTCGACCTGAGGGGCAGGTGCGGCCTCGGAAGCGGGTGCCTCCGGGACGGAAGCCGGCTCGGCAGGAGCTGCCGCGGCCACCGGCTCAGCGGGTGCGGGGGCTGCAGGCTCCTGCTGCGGCGACGGTGCGGGGGCCGCAGGCGCCTCCTGCGCCGGCGCGGACACCGGAGCCGGAGCCGCCGTCGGCGCGGGCGCAGGCGCGGCGCCGTCCATGACGTAATCGACCGTACGCGAACCGAACACTGCGCAGACGATCGGCATGATCAGCTCGTGCGAATCGGGACGGCCGAGCATCTTGATGGCGAAATTCGACCCCTTGGGGAAGCAAACCGTAAGGCGCATGCCGTCGTCGGACTGGGCGCGCGAGGCCTGCAGCAGGGCGCCGCGCGAGGCCTGGGCGGCCGTGACCCGCTTGATGACCTCGGACCACTTGCGCTGCAGCTCGCCCGCATCGGAAACGGCGGGCGTCGCCGGCGCGGCGGCCGCGGCGACCTCGACGGCGCTGGGCGCATCGCGGCGGACGGGCGCCGGCGCGGGGACCTCAGGCGACGGGGCAGCCGTCGGCTGCGAGGTGGACACAGGGGGTTTCTCAGCCGCGGCCCGCTTCGCCAGCGACGCGGGCGCAGCAGGACGGCGGTCGGCGACCGGCGTCTCCACGGGAGCCGCCGCAGGGGCGGGAGCCGCATCGCGAGGGGCCGCCGCATCAGCAGGCGCTGCATCGGCAGACGCCGCAGCAGGAGCAGCCGAAGCCACCTTGTTCTCGCTCTTGGCAGCCGTCGCCGCGGGCACGGGCACCGCGCCGGCGGGCGGCACCGCGCGCGCGTCCGCGCACTCGGAAGCCGGCACGTTCCACGGCAGATCGTCATCATGGGCAGCGGCGGAAACCGTCGCGGGCGCAGGGGTAGCGGGAGCCTTCGGCGCTGGGCGCGACGCACCGGACGAGGACGTCGTACCCGTCAACGCAGCCACACCTGCCGCCCCGAGCGGCGCGCTCGGAATGCCCGAGGCGATCTGGGCCTCCAGACGGTCCAGGCGTTCGGCGAGCGCCTCGAGCGTCAGGTCGGACTCCGGCCGCGCCAGGCGCGTGCAAGCGATTTCGAGCACAAGACGTGGGTCGGAGGCCCCGCGCATCTCGATGACCGCATCGTCGAGCACGGTGAGCACGCGCGCCAGGCGCTCGGGCCCCTCGAAGGCGGACGCCTCGTCGACGAGTGCCGCCACCTCGTCGGGCGTGCCGTCGACCAGATCGGGGTTGCCGCCGGCAACGCGCGCCGTATAGACATCGCGCACGTGCGCCACCAGGTCGCGCGTGAGCTCGAGCAGGTCGTTGCCCTCGTCCACCTGCTCGCGAATGGCGGTGAACAGCGCCACGACGTCGCGTGCGGCGATGGCGCGCGCGAACTGCTCGAGCACCGTGCTCGAGACCTCGCCCAGAAGCGCCCGGGCGTCGTCCACACGGATCGCACCGTCGCCGAACACCGAGAGCTGCTCGAGGGTCGACAGCGCGTCGCGCATGCCGCCGCGGGCATGGCGCGCCACGATCTCGAGCGCCTCGTCGTCGGCGTCGAAATGCTCCTGTTCGCAGATATAGCGCAGGCGGCCCACGATGTCATCGTTGGAGATGCGGTGGAAGTCGAAGCGCTGGCAGCGCGACAGGATGGTCTCGAGAATCTTCTGCGGGTCGGTGGTGCACAGGATGAAGACCACGTGGCTCGGCGGCTCCTCGAGCGTCTTGAGCAGTGCGTTGAACGCCGCCGCCGTGAGCATGTGAACCTCGTCGATGATGTAGACCTTGTAGGCGCCGCGCACCGGGGCGAAGCTCACCGAGCTGATGATCTCCTCGCGCACGTTGTCCACGCCCGTGCGCGACGCGGCGTCGAGTTCGTAGACGTCCGGATGCGTGCCCTCGGCGATGGCCTCGCACTCGGCGCAAGTGCCATCGGGCATGCAGCCCGAGGCGCCCTGGGCGCGGGCGGCATCGGCGTGCTCGCACAGCAGGGCCTTGGCAAGAATGCGCGCCATGGTGGTCTTGCCCGTGCCGCGCGGACCGCAGAACAGGTACGCGTGCGACAGGCGGCCTTCCGCGACCGCATGCTCGAGCGTCGAAACGATATGCTGCTGGCCGACCACGCTGTCAAACGTCAGCGGACGGTACTTTCTGTACAAAGACTCCATGGGGCAACTCTCCTCGCGGCGTTTTGAATGAGCCTATGATACCCGCTGGCGGCGACCAAGGCGGCTGCGGCTACAGCCCGTGGTCTGCAAGTCGACGGTCGATGTCCTTGAGCGTGATGCGCGCGGCGAACAGCTGGCGATAGGTTGCGGTCTTCACCTTGTTTTGAACCTTAAGCTCGTCCATGCGCGCCGTGATGTCGGCGAGCTCGTCACGCGTGTCGCGGGCGAACGCCTCGTAGGCGGCCAAACGCTCCTGATCGGTCATACGACCACCTTCCCCGGTAACAACAAGATCGGACCGACGAGTTTAAACCCGGCATCATCTTGTCGCCATCTTGTCGCGACAAGATTGAACCTGGCACCATCTTGTCACGTCTGACGAGTCCGGCAAAGGGCATGACGCGGGGCGCCGTGCTAAAATGCGTGCAGGCATTCATGAAACACAGCTCAAACGTACAGGATATCCATGCCGCTTTTTCCGTCACAGATGCGCACGCGGGTCATAGGGCCCACCGACCGCACGCCCGGAGCCGGGCGCGCGGCGGATACGGGTGCCACCGCCGCCGCGCTGCTCAAGCGGTATCGCCCGCTGGAGACCAACACGAGCGGCGCTTTCGGCGTGGTCGAGATCTGCCTGGACGCCCGGCTTCAGCGACGCGTCGCCATCAAACGCATCCCGCTCGTCTCGCCCGACGCGGACGGCGTCATGCCCGTCGACACCACGGCCGCGGCGCTCGCGGAGGCGCGCACGGCGAGCATGCTCGCGCACCCCAACATCGTGTCCGTCATCGACTTCACCTACGACGCCTCCTACGCCTACCTGGTCATGGAATATGTCGACGGCATGAACCTCGCGGAGTTCCTCGCGGGCGTCGAGGGGCATTCGCTCACGTTTGACGAGGCGGCGACCATCGCTGACGCGCTCGTACAGGCCCTTGCCTTCGCCCACGAGAACGGTGTGCTGCACTTGGACATCAAGCCGGCCAACGTGCTCATCGATCGCAACGGCCACGTCAAACTCGCCGACTTCGGCATGGCGACGCTCACGAGCGCCGCGGGCTTCGGCGGGGCGCGCGGCGGAACCATCGGCTACATGCCTCCCGAGCAGCTGCGCGGCGATCTGGTCGACGAGCGCACCGACGTCTTCGCCCTCGCCAGCGTCATGTACGAGGCCCTCTGCGGCGCTGCCCCCTTCCGCGCCGGCACCCCGGCGGACTCCGAGGCCCGCATCGAGCAGGGTGTCCTCTACCCGAGCGACCTGCTCCCCAGCATCCCCGCGCAAACCGAAAGCGCGCTGCTCGCCGCCCTCGCCGCGGACCCCGACGCGCGCACCGGCAGCGTCATAGAGTTCGGCGAGCGCTTCTGCGCGCAGCTGGGCAACCCCCGCGAGGGGCGCCGCAGCCTCGCGCGCATCATCGCGCGGCTCACCTCCGACGAGCGCGACGATGTCGAGGAGGAGCCCTCGCGCGCCGCCCGCACCTGGGAGCTCGATCCGGCCGAAGGATATCTGGGAAGCCGCTTCGAGCGGTCGCGCCGCACGCTCGCCTCGGGTGTTGCCGCGGCATCGGTCGCCGCATGCTGCTGGATGCTGCTCGGCGCGACGGGCCTCGTCGAGGCACCGGCGCGCATCGCGGCATCGGTCGCCATCGGCGGCGCCGCGCTCGCGGCCCCACAGCTGGGAAGCGCCCTGGTGTTCACAGGTTTCTTGGTGACGATTCTGGGATCGACCGCGCTCATTCCCGTCCTGCCCGTCGCCATGCTGTCGTGCGCTATCGGCTGCGCCTGGTGGCTCGTTTGGGGACGCGCCGACGCGAACGCCTCTGCCTGCCTTACGCTCGCTTGCGCGCTGTCCGCCGCGACGGGCGACGCCGCGCTCGCCGCCCCCGCGGCCGCCGCGCTCGCCGCCTGCACCGCCACGAGGACGGGCGCCGCCACGTCGGTGGGCGTCGGCGTGCTGCTCGGACGCCTCGTGCGCGCAGCGGTCGCCGCATCCGGCGCCCTGCCCCTCGATGCGACCCTCGCTACCCTTGCTGACCTGCCGTTTTGGGTCGCCCTTCTGGGCTGGTCGCTCGTCGCGGCGGGCATGTGCGCCCTCATGGAACTCGGATGGGAGCGCTACCTCGACGCCAAGGGGAACGGCCTGTATGTCGTCGCCGCCCTGGCGCCCATACCGGCATCGCTCGCCCTGCCGTGTCTTGCTCACCCTATGGAAATTACCGCTCTGCCCCCGCAGCTCATTGCTACCGCGGCGGGCATGGGCATAGCTTCCTCTATAATTGTCAGCATCTATGTGTATCTGTTCGGTTATCGCAAAAGTTCGACCGGAGTGTGATCGTTCGTGAACTTCCTGAGCACCTTTGAGGACCACGTGGCGGGTATCTTCGGCGCCGCGCGCGCCCCGTTCTCGTTTAAGAAGCTCGCCAAGCAGGCTGCGCGCGAGATGGAGGACCAAACGCTTGTCGTCGACGGCGTCAACACCGCGCCCGCCCTGTACACCATCCTCATCGCCAACGACGACGACCCGCTCATGGCGCCGTACTATCCGCAGCTCACGCGTGAGGTGAGCGAGTTCGTCAAGGCAAGCGCCGAGAAGAAGGGCTACGTCTTCGTGGGCGAGCCGCTCGTCCGCTTCATGATCGATCCGTCGCTGAAGGGCGGCAAGTTCTCCGTCTTCGCCGAGAACGTCGACGCGCCCACCCTCGGCCGCCTGTTCGAAGAGGAGCGCGCCTACCAGAAGGGCCTCTCGGGCCAGATGAACGTCGTCGGGCCTCGTCCCGGCTCGGCTTCGCGCCAGCGCGCCGGCGCGCCGGCGCCGCTTGCGACCTCGCGCGCGGCGGGCGTCCCGGACATCGCGGCGGCAGCGGACCCCTTCGCGGCAGCCGCAAACCCCGTCGCCGTCCCCAAGACGGTGTCGCGCGCGGCCATGACCGCCATGGGTGCCGGCGCGGCTGCGGCAGCCGCCCCGCGCGCGTCCCAGCCCGCCGCTCCCCTCGCCCAGCTGCTCGACGTCGTTACCGGCGAGCTGCTCGACATCACCAAGCCGCGCTGCGTCGTGGGACGCGAGCGCGCCGCCGCCGACCTGGTCCTGCGCGATCCCAACGTCTCGCGTCGTCACGCCGAGTTCACCTACACGGGCTCGGACTGGTCTATCGAGGACCTCAACTCCACCAACGGAACGCTCGTCAACAACCGCCGCATCACGCGCTGCCCGCTGCGCGACGGCGACCTGCTGACGTTCGGGCTCTCCACATTCGAGTTCAGGGGCTGATCCGCACATGATTGACCTCATCCTGTTCGCAGGCCGCATCGTTCTCGTCGTCCTGCTCTACATCTTCCTGTTCGCCGTCATGAAGACCGGCGTGGGCCTTGTCCGCGGCCAGCGTCGCGACTCGGCCATCTGGACCATCGACGTCGACAAGGGCCCGCGTGGCATCCGCGGCATCCACGTGGACATGCTCGGCCCGGTCATCGTCGGCCGCTCACCGAGCTCCGACATCTGCATCAACGAGCCGTTCGTCTCCGCCTCCCACGCGCGCTTCTCGCTTCAGGGGCCCGCGCTCGTGATCGAGGACCTCAACTCGCTCAACGGCACGCTCGTCAACGGGCGGCCCCTGGCCGAGCCCGCCACGCTGCGCGAAGGCGACGAGGTGCAGATCGGTGACGTCGTCATGAAAGTGAATCGCCGATGACCGAGGAGAAGCACACCTTCTCATACTCGCCCGAGACCGACGAGGCCTCGGGCGCTTCGTCGATTTCGGAGCTCACGCCGCAGCCCGTCATGGACGTCGCCCTCGACGATGTCCCCGCGACGGCCGCTCCGGCGCACTTCGCCGAGCCCGCGCATGCTGCCGTCTCCGACAGGCCGGGAGCAACCGAGGACGCCTTCGAGCTCGATGACGGCGACCTCGGCGCGCCGCAGCGATTCGGCGGCTCGCAGGACTTCGCCGCGCCGGCAGACCCCGCCGCGGACCCCCTGTTCGCCGACCTGACCGCGCACGACGCCGAGACGGCCTCTCCCGAGGCGGTCGCGGCCGAGGCGGACGCGCTCCCCGTCGACTCCGGCACTGCGATCGCCGACGTCGACGCCGCTTCCAGCGAGCAGGATACGGGCCCCCTGCCCAATCCCGACGATCTGCCCGACGATCTGCCCGACGATCTGCCCGACGATCTGCCCGACGATCTGCCCGACGATCAGGCGACCGGCCCGCTGCCCGCACCGGCCGAGCTCGAGGCCGCACAAGCCGCCCAGGCCACGCGGACCGCATCCCCCGGCGACACCGCCGAGATCGATGTCGACCATATCGAGGCCAAGCTTAAGGACCCCGGGACCACGCAGAGCTTCGCGCCGATCACCGACGACCGCATCGCCACGGACTCCACCTACGACGCGGGAACCACCACGTCGCTCATGTGGGGCGCCCGCTCCGACGTGGGCTGCGTGCGCCCGCACAACGAGGACTCCTACCTGGTGGCCTCGCCGCTGTTCGCCGTCTGCGACGGCATGGGCGGCCACGCTGCCGGCGAGGTGGCGAGCTCCATCGCCGTCGAGACCATCGCCAAGGCCGCTCCCTCCACGGCTGACGCCGCCGGGCTCGCAGCCGCCGTCGAGGCCGCCAACGCCGCCATCATCGAGGCCGCTGCCTCCGGCATCGGCCGTCCCGGCATGGGTTGCACCGCCACCGTGGCCTACATCCAGGACAACACCGTCGCCATCGCGCACGTGGGCGATTCCCGCGCCTACCTGCTGCACGATGGCGTCCTCACGCGCGTCACCCACGACCACTCCTATGTCGAGGAGCTCGTGGACGCCGGCGAGATCACCGCCGACGAGGCGCGCATCCATCCCAACCGCTCCGTCATCACGCGCGCGCTGGGCTCGGACCCCGCGATGTACGCCGACCATTTCCAGCTCAACATCGACGAGGGCGACCGCCTCATCCTGTGTTCCGACGGCCTGTCCTCCATGATTCCCGACAGCGAGATCGAGCGGATCGCCGTCCAGTCGTCCACCGCGCAGATGTGCACGGACAACCTGGTCGACGCCGCGCTCGCCGCCGGCGGCGCGGACAACGTGTCCGTCGTCGTCGTGGATCTGGTCGTCGACGGCCGCGTCCAGCAGGTCGTGCGCACGCACCGGCGCAACCTCGCGATCGCGCTGGCCGCTATCGTCGTGGCGCTCGTGCTCGCCGTCGCCTTCGTCGCCTTCACCATCGGCAACTCCATCTACCTGGGCGTGCACGGCGATACCGTCGCCGTGTATCGCGGCATCCCCGCACGCGTGCTGGGCATCGACCTCAACACGCTCGTGGAAGAGTCCTCCATCAAGCTCTCCGACCTGCCGGAGGACACCCGCAACCGCCTTGCCGAGGGCATTTCCCAGTCGAGCCTCGACGAGGCCTGGGACACCCTGTCCGACTACCGCAAGCAGATCAACGACGCGCGGGAAGCGCAGCGCGCGAACGCCGAGGCGATTCGCGAGAGCGCCACCGCGCAGGCAGAAACCCAGGGTGAAAAGGCCGGTGACAACGCCGACGCTGAACCCGCCGAGACCCCGCAACCCCAGACCCAAGAAGGAGGCGCATGATGGGCAGTCGCCGCAACACCGAGCTCTTCTTGCTCGTCGCCGCCGCGTTCCCGGTGGTCCTGCTCTATGCGATGTATGTCGTCAACACCGGTGCCGAGCTGAGCTTCACCACGCTCGCGGTGCCGCTGGGCCTGTTCGCCGCCTTCACGGCAGCGCACATCGCCACGCGCATCTTCGCCCCGGGCGCCGACCCCGCCATTCTGCCCGTCGTGTTTTTGCTTTCGGGCATAGGCATCACCTTCGTCACCCGCTTGGCGCCGAGCCTTGCCATCAACCAGCTCATGATCCTGTTCGCCTCGATCGTGCTCATGGCCGTGACGCTCGCGCTCGTGAAGAACCTTGACATGGTCAGGCGCTATAAGTACACCTTCGGCATCATCGGCATCGTGCTGCTCATCCTGCCGATGTTCATCGGCACCGAGGTCTACGGCTCCAAGCTGTGGATCGAGATCCCCGGCGTCGGCAGCTTCCAGCCCGGCGAGTTCGCCAAGGTCTTCCTCGTGCTGTTCCTGGCAGGCTACCTGTCCGAGAACCGCGAGCTGCTCTCCATCTCCAACCACAGCATCCTTGGCCTGAAGATCCCACGCCTGCGCCTGCTCATGCCCCTGTTCGTGGTCTGGGGCATCTGCATGGCCATCGTCGCCTTCGAGACCGACCTGGGCAGCGCGCTTCTGTTCTACACCGTCTTCCTCATGATGCTCTACGTGGCCACGGGCCGCGTCTCCTACGTCATCATCGGCATGGTCCTGCTGCTTTTGGGCGGCTTTGCGATGTACCAGATCATGGGCCACGTGCAGGTGCGCTTCAACACCTGGCTCGACCCGTTCGCCGACCCGCAGGGCGGCGGCTACCAGCTCGTGCAGTCGCTGTTCTCGCTCGCCGACGGCGGCCTGGTCGGCGTGGGCATCGGCCGCGGCATGGCCACCATGATCCCGGTCGTCGAGTCCGACTTCATCTTCTCGGCCATCGGCGAGGAGCTCGGCCTGCTCGGCGGCGCGGCCGTCCTGCTCGGCTTCATGCTGTTCGCCGTGCGTGGCCTCACCGTCGCCGCGCGCGCCAAGTCCGATCTGGCGGCCTTCGTGGCCAGCGGCCTCACCGCCTCCATCTCGTTCCAGGCGTTCCTCATCGTCGGCGGCGTCACGCGCCTCATCCCGCTGACCGGCGTGACCCTGCCCTTCATGAGCCAGGGCGGCTCGTCGCTGCTCGCGAGCTTCATCATCGTGGCGCTGCTCATGCGCGCCGGCGACGAGGCCACCGGACGTGCCGTCGAGCTCGCCGGCACGGGAACCAACCTGCCGGTGCTCGACGAGAACGCCGGCGCCACCGGACGCAGCAAGGCCGGCACGCGCATCTTCGGCGCCTCGGCCGCCGACACCGTGGGCAGCCATGCCCGCCCCGGCTCGCGCGTCCGCCGTCGCCTGCTCGACACGCCCGAATCCGGCGTGCTGGGCCGCGTCGCGCTGGCCAAGCGCCTCACCCGCGAGGTCGTGCTGTTCACCGGCCTGTTCGCCATCCTGATCGGCAACATCACCTACATCCAGGTCATCAAGGCCAAGGATTACCAGGAGATGCCCAACAACAACCACACCATCGCCAAGGCCGCCTACATCCAGCGCGGCTCGATCATCACCTCCGACGGCGTGACCCTCGCCGAGTCGCTGCAGCAGGAGGACGGCACCTACGCGCGCTCCTACCCCAACGGCAACCTGGCGGCGCACACCGTGGGCTACTTCTCGTCGCAGTACGGCGCCACGGGCGTCGAGGCGTCGCAAAACGAGACACTCACCGGCTCGCAGGACTACTCGAGCTGGCAGAACGCCATCAACTCGCTCGCGGGCATGACGCAGCCCGGCAACTCGGTGCAGCTCACCATCAACTCGCGCATCCAGGCCGCGGCCGAGCAGGTGCTCGACGGGCGCAAGGGCGCCATCGTGGTGCTCGACCCCCGCACGGGCGCGGTGCTCGCCAAGGCGAGCGCGCCCACCTACGACAACGCCGACGTGGGCTCGCTCATGGGTGCCGACGATGACGAGGATGCCCCGCTGCTCGACCGCGCCACGCAGGTGCTCTACACGCCCGGCTCGACCTTCAAGACCATCACCCTCGCCGCGGCGCTCGATGCGGGCATCGCCGATCTCGACGACTACTACGAGTCGCCCTCGTCCATGGAGATCGGCAACGCCGACGTCGTCAACATCAACGAGACCGACTTCGGCACGATCAGCCTCGAGATGGCGTTCGCCTACTCGTCCAACGTCGTCTTCGGCCAGCTCGCCAACGAGATCGGCGCCGAGCGCCTCGTGCAGTACGCGCGCGCCTTCGGCTACGGCCAGTCGCTCGGCCAGGACTTCTCCACGGCCGAGTCCGTCATGGCCGACCCCGCCCAGATGACCGAGTGGGAGCTCGCATGGGCGGGCGCCGGCCAGCCGGTCGGCCAGGGACACACCGCGGGTCCGCAGACCACCGTCATGCAGAACGCGGTCATGGTCGCCGCGATCGCCAACAACGGCCTGGCCATGCAGCCCTACGTCGTCTCGCAGATCCTCTCCCCCACCGGCACGGTGGTCAGCACCACGCAGGCCCGTTCGCTCGGCCAGGCCGTGAGCGCCGCCACCGCCGACAAGGTCAAGGAATCCATGCTCGCGGTCGTCGAAGAGGGCAGCGGCTCGTACGCCTCGGTGTACGGCGTGCAGGTGGCCGGCAAGACCGGCTCCGCAGAGGTGTCCGACTCGCAGACCAACACCGCGTTCGTCGGCTTCGCGCCCTATGACACCCCGACCGTGGCCATCTCGGTCATGATCGAGGACTGGGACGGCGAAGAGTCCACCTCGGCGGCAGCGGCCGCAGGCGAGGTCCTCGCCGTCGCGCTTGCCGCGCAGGGAGCGTGATGGGCATGGCGGCGATGCGCCCCCTCGCCCCTCCGGATGGCAACCAGACGGCAAGCGCTCCTGACGGGCGCCACACCGACGGCCTGCCCGGACGGCACGAAGATGTTTACAGCGTACGTATGATGCGTGAGGAGATATAAGAGATGGCTGAGCAACAACAACTGCTGGGAGGACGATACCTCCTCAAGGACAAGGTCGGTGCCGGCGGCATGGCGTCCGTCTACCGCGCGATCGACCAGGTGCTCGACCGCACCGTGGCGATCAAGATCATGCTGCCCCAGTACGCGGGCGACCCGACCTTCGCCGCGCGCTTCAAGCAGGAAGCCCAGGCCGCAGCTGGCCTCCAGAGCCCCTACATCGTCGGCGTGTACGACTGGGGCAAGGATGGCGACACCTATTACATCGTCATGGAGTACCTGCGCGGCACCGACCTCAAGAGCGGCATCCGCAGCCACGGCGCCCTCGACCCCAAGAAGGTCGCCCAGATCGGCTCGCAGATCTGCGGCGCGCTGTCCGTCGCGCACAAGCACGAGATCGTCCACCGCGACATCAAGCCGCAAAACATCATGGTGCAGCCCGACGGCAACATCAAGGTGATGGACTTCGGTATCGCGCGCGCCAAGAACAGCCAGCTCACACAGGACAACAACGTGCTGGGCACGGCCCACTACGTAAGCCCGGAGCAGACGCGCGGCCAGGAGCTCGGCCCCACCTCCGATATCTACTCGCTCGGCGTGGTCATGTACGAGTGCGCGACCGGCCAGGTTCCCTTCGACGGCGAGGACGCCATCTCCGTCGCCCTGAAGCAGGTCAACGAGCTGCCGGTACCTCCCTCGCAGATCAACCCCAACGTCGACGGCGACCTCGAGCGCATCATCCTCAAGTGCATGGAGAAGGACCCGGCCAACCGCTTCCAGACCGCCGAAGAGCTGCGCCGCGTGCTCAGCAGCTACCTCGCCGGCCGCACGGTCGACGTCCCCGAGCCCACGCGCGTCATCGCCACGTCGGGCGCGACCGCGACGCGGGCGATGAGCGACCAGACGCAAGCCATGGCGCGCCCCGTGGGCGGCGCCGCGGCGGTCAACACCACCGCGCGCACGGCGGTCGGCCAGATCGACTCGAGCGCGTACGAGAACAAGCGCGACGGCATGAGCAAGGGTAAGATCGCCGGCATCGCCGTCGCGGTCATCGCCGTGGTCGCCATCGCCATCTTCGCCGTGTCCGGCCTGCTTGCGCCCGCCAAGATGGTCAAGGTCCCCAACGTCGTGGGCCTTGACCAGCAGACGGCTGTCGACGCGATCCGCCAAGCGGGCTTCGAGCCCGGCGAGATCACGCCCGGCTACAGCCACGAGTACCCCGAGGGCCAGGTCATGGAGCAGCACCCGACCCAAAACGACGACGGCACCGCCACCGCTGCCGAGGGCAGCGAGATCGACATCGTCGTGTCGCAGGGCGAGGAGCCCGCCGAGACCACCGAGGTCCCCGATCTGTCCGAGGCCACGAGCCGCGATGAGGCCGAGCGCCTGATTCGCGCCGCGGGCCTTGAGCCCGACGCCACCGAGAAGTCCGACGAGGCCGAGGCCGGCACCATTCTTGATCAGAACCCCAAGGCCGGCGAGGAGGTCGAGGTCGGCAGCAAGGTGAGCTTCACCGTCTCGACCGGCCCCAACACCACCAGCGTGCCCGACCTGACCGGCTGCAGCGAAAGCGAGGCGCGCGACGCGCTCGACAGCGCCGATTTCGGCATGAGCGTCACGCGCGAGTACAGCGATACCGTCCAGGAGGGCTACGTCATCAGCTGGAACCCGAGCGGCAAGCAGGAGCCCGGCACGACCATCACCGTCGTCATCTCCCGGGGTCCCGACATGACCACGCAGGAGACCCCCGTTCCGGATCTGACCGGCATGAGCAAGGCCGCGGCAGAAGACGCCCTCGAGAGCGCCGGCTTCGTGGCGGACGTCAGCTACGCCGACGGCCAGAGCGCAGGCGTCGACCCCGACCACGTGATCAGCTGGGATCCGAGCGGATCTGCGGCCCCGGGCACGACGATCCACATCGTCGTGGCGTGGGATGTCGCCGATAGCGGCGAGTCGACCGATACCGGCGAGACGACCGAGAGCACCGGCGCACGCCACATCGGATAACCGACACGCGAAGGGGCCCGCTTCATACGCGGGCCCCTATTGGTAAATGGGTTGAAAGGAACACGTCCCCAACCATCCCATGGGTTGATTGGGGACGTGTTCCTTTCAACCCATGTACGATGCCGCGATGCGCGCACAGCTCGTTAGAACTCGCCGATCCGCTTGACCTCCGGCTCGAGCTCGACGCCAAACTGAGCGCGAACCTCGTCGCGCACATGCTCGATGAGCGCGTTCACATCGGCCGCGGTCGCGCCGCCGGTGTTGACCACGAACCCGCAGTGCTTCTCGGACACCTGAGCGGCGCCTACACTCGCCCCGCGCAGGCCGGCATCCATGATGAGCTTGCCGGCGAAGTACCCCTCGGGACGCTTGAACGTAGATCCCGCGCTCGCCATGTCGAGCGGCTGCTTCTCCTCGCGACGGCGCTGGTAGTCATCCATCTCGACGCGAATCATGCGGCCGTTTCCCGGCGCGAGCGCAAACGTGGCCTCGAGCACGATAAGGCCCTCGTCGTGAATACGGCTCTTGCGGTACCCCATGGCAAGCTCGGACACCGCAAAGGTGCGGACCGACCCGCGGGCGCGCGTGCCATCGGACAGCACGGGGCCCGGAACGTAGGCGCGCACCGACTCCAGCACGTCGGCCGTGCAGGCGTCGTAGGCGCCCGCGTTCATATGGCAGGCCCCGCCCACGGTGGCGGGGATGCCCCACAGCGGCTCGAGGCCGGAAAGCTCCGCATCGGCGGCGGCAAGCGCCACGTCGTGCAGCAGCGCGCCGGCGGCCGCACGGATGCGCGTGCCATCGACCGCGATGTCGGCGAACCTGTCGCGCAGCAGCACGACGACGCCGCGGATGCCGCGGTCGCCCACGAGCAGATCGGACCCGTTGCCCACCACCATCACCGGAGCGCCGGCGATCGCGCAGACGTCGAGCGCACGCACGACGGCATCGGCGTCCGTGGGCGTCACCACGACGTCGGCGGGCCCGCCGATCTGAAAGGTGGTGTGCTGGCTCATGGGTTCGAACAGCTGCAGGTTGTCGTCTCCGACCGCTGCGCCCAGCGCACAGAGCACCTCGTCGGATATGCGGTCGTATTCGTGCATGAGCAGCACCGCCCTCTCGTATCGCACTTCGTTCGCCTATGAACTATACCCCATTCCCCGCAGGCCTTCGAAACCCTTCACGCGCTTATGAAGTTCGATTGCATCGCCCGCAACTGAGGTATCCTATATTGAGCATAGTTGACCGACATATACACGCAGCACAACAGGAGCCCATATGTCTCAACATCTTTCAAACACCCCATCGGGGGCACTCGACGTACAGCGAAATGGCGCCGCCCTGTCGCGGCGTGCAGCCATCAAGGCCGCCTTCGCCGCCGCAGGCGCTGCGGTGCTGTTCGGCCTGCCGCGTCAGGCGCGCGCTGCCACGGCGACCAAGGAGACCACCGAGGCCCTCGAGAAAGCTCAGGCGCAGCTCGATGAGGCCCAGGCGCAGCTCGATTCCATCTCCGCTCAGTTTGAGGACCTCTCCCAACAGCTCGACGACACGCTCGGCCAGATCGAGGTCGTCCAGGAGCAGATCGACGAAACGCAGGCGCAGATCGACGAGCAGCAGCTTGAGCTCGAGAAAAAGCAGGAGATTCTCGCCGACCGCGTGTCGACAAGCTACAAGGAGGGCGGCAACAGCGCGATCTCGCTGCTCCTCTCCTCGACGTCGTTTGACGAGCTCATCTCCAACGTCTACTACATCGACAAGGTCAACGCCAACGACCAGCAGACCATCGAGGACATCCACCGCATCCAAGACGAGCTCGCCCAGCACAAAGCCGATCTAGAGCAGCAGCAGGCCGACCTCGAGGAGCTCAAAGAGCAGCAGGTCCAGCAGCTCGACGCCATGAAGGCCAAGAAGGACGAGGTCCAGACCCTGCTCGACGGCCTGAGCGACGACGTCAAGGACCTCATGGCCAAGCGCGACGCCGAGATCCTCGAGGCCGCGCGCCAAGAGGAACTCGCGCGCCAGGCGGCCGAGGAGGCGGCGCGCCAGGAGGCCGCCAACTCCAGCAGCGGCGGTGGCGGTGGCGGCACCACCTCCATCCCCGGCAGCGGCCAGGCGTCCGCAGGCGCTGGCGCCCAGCAGCGCATCGTCGACTCCGCCTACAGCACCCCCTCGCCGGGCGCGGGCCTGTGCGCCTGGTGGGTCGCCGACGTGTTCATCAACGCGGGCTTCGGCACCGTGCCGGGCAACGCCGACGACATGTACGCGGCGTACTGCACGAGCTCTAACAAGGCCAACCTCAAGGTGGGCATGATCATCGCCGTGCCGTCGCACCCGCACACCTCGGCGGGCGCCATCTACGGCCACGTGGGCATCTACGTGGGCAACAACACGGTGCGCGACAACATCGGCTACATCCGCGACATCAACGTCGACTCCTGGATCGCCTACTACGGCCTCACCACGACTCCGCGCTGGGGCTGGGCGCTCGGCATCAACCTCGAGGGCTAACAGCGGCTCGACAACATAGCGGCCAGACGACCGGACCCGCCCGCGCCTGTGCGCAGGCGGGTCTTTCGTGCAGAAGCGACACCTATGGCTTCACATGAAAAGCGCCCCCGTGCGAGCGAGCACAAGGGCGCTTGGAAGGAGAGGGCGGTATCGGACCGCGATTACTCCATCATGTCGAGCACGGACGGACGCAGCTCCTCCTCGGCGGCCTCCGGATCGGTGGCACGCAGACGGTTGATGTAGCGCTGGTACCACAGCAGGGCGGCGCCGATGAAGACGACCACGCCGCCGACGTTGTACACGAGAGTGAGCCACAGCTCCTGGCCCAGCGGGAAGGTGCCGGCGACGAACACGAAGGCGAAGACGCACAGCAGGAACACGGAGATCGCGACGCCGAAGGTGCGATGGCCCATGCGGAAGGAGCGCGGGGCGTTGTCGTACTTGACGCGCAGCACGAAGTAGGCCAGCAGGATCAGCAGCGGCGGGAGCAGCGCGGTGGCGGCGGTCATGTTGATGACGATGTTCAGCAGGTCGTTCAGGCCGCTGGCGCCCATGGCCGGGATGATCACGATGGGGAGCACGATGAGGAACTGCACCCACGCGGCGCGCCAGGGGATGCCCTGGTCGTTCATCTCGACGATCTTGCCGCCGAAGACGCCCTTGGGGATCTCGGTGAAGAAGACCTTGATGGGCGCGGAGGTCCACATCATGAGGCCGCCGACCTGAGCGGCGAGCAGGATGAGGCCGAGGATGCGGGTCGAGACCTCCATCGGGATGCCGAAGTGCGCGAACAGGGCGCCGTACACGTCGAAGATACCGGTGGACAGGCTGACCTCGCCCATGGGGATGAACAGATTGACGAGGAGCGAAGAGCCGGCGTACAGCAGACCGATGACCAGGCCGGCAGCGACGACGGTGCGCACGAAGGCGGTGACGCCGCCCTTGAGGTCGTTCAGGAACACGCCGACGGACTCAGCGCCACCCACGCCCTGGATGATCCAGGCGAGCGTACCGCAGAAGCCCCAGATGGTCGCGAAGCTCGTGGTATCCGGAGCCATGGTCTGGGCGGTCGGAGCGGTCGCGAACTCGACGCCGCCAAAGATGGCGCCGACGGACAGCAGCACGAAGATGGCGGCCATGCCCATGGCGGCGGCGGAGCCGATGGACGAGATGTTGCCGATCCACTTGGCGCCCTTGGTGGAGGCCCAGGTGCCGATGGCGAAGATGACGATCTCGATCGTCGTGGTCAGGAACGGGGACATTTCGACGTTCATGCCGAAGAACACGTAGCTGGCGTAGATGATGATGTTCGGCAGGATCGACGCGAAGTAGAACAGGTTGACGAACCAGTAGCAAAACGCCGTCATGAAGGCCCAGCGGCCGCCCATCGACGTCTTGACCCAAGCGTACACGCCGGACTCGGAGTCCTTGTTGAGGGCTACGAACTCAGCCGTGACCAGGGTGTAGGGCACGAAGTACAGAATGGTGGCGATGAAGAACGCCGGCGCGGCGGCCAAGCCGATCTCCGCATTGTTGTTGATGATGTTCTTGAGACCGAACACCGCGGAAATCGTCATGCCCAACAGGGCAAGCGAGCCGATTTTCGCTCGTTTCTCTGAACTCATGTCTCTCCTCCTTATAATCGCGCTGGATGCGTTATCCAGCATCCGCAAGCGCCTGCGCCCGTGCGGGCTCAATCGTCGGAGCGCAGGCGCCCAGATACCTTATTTGTTGGGGAAGCTGTAGCCCTCGATGGTGACGCGCACCATGACGGCGGCGACATCGGGGTCGGGCAGGACGCGGAAAGCTTCCTGCTCATCCACCACGAGGATGCCGCCCGCCGGCACGACGACCGGCTCGACATCGGCAGCCTCGAAGCGCTCACGGTCGTCCAGGTCGCTGTAGGCGCGGGTGAGCGCCAGGTCGGCCTTGGACGCCACCGCGACGTGCGCCTCGCCGTCGATGGGGGCGACCACGCTCAGATAGCGACGGGTTCCCACCATATCGGGCGTAGACAGCGCGGGCGTGCGATCCCACCAGTAGGTGAGCGAGTCGCCGATGGAATACGCGACGTCCTGCAGCAGCGTCGGCGCGATGTCGAGCGCCTGGCCCACGCGCATCCACTTCTTAACCGAACTCAGCTCCGCGTCAAACTGCGCGCGGCTCTCATATACATGCATGCTTAGACCTCCTTGATCGGGGCAAGCGCGGCCGCAAGGTCGGCAGAGGCCAGCGGACGCAGGGAGAACGCAAAGCTGAAGCGCTCAAAGCGGATACGATACGAATCGAGCACCTCAGAGCCCCACGAGTTGGAGCCCAAGCCGAGCACCCGGTCGTTGATGTTCACCGTGACCGTGTCGCGCGGCACCAGGTCGCACACGTGGCGCGCGGCGTCGATGTCCTCGCAGGTGTAAGGCCACGCCGAGAACGAGAACGGATCATCGGCGGCATCCGTGCCGACAGGGCGCGTGACGAGCAGGCCGTCGCCGTGGGACGAGCGCAGGGCGACCCAGCGCACGCCCTCGCGGTTCGCGCAGTCCTGCGGGAACACGTAGGGGGTGAACATGTCGTCGACCTTGGCGCGGTAGTGGCCGACGGGATTGGCCTTGAGCGAGTCGGGATAGTTCTCGCCCGGGCCGTGGCCGTACCACTCGACGGCGCGATCCTCGCCGGGGACCTCGAAGGAGATGCCGATGCGCGGGATGATATCGCAGAAGTCGCCGTAGGGCTCGCCGCTCACCGCGAGGTCGACGCGACCGGACGGCCAGATGGTGTACACGAGCGTGCAGCGCATGCCGAAGGCGTGCACGGGCGGGGCGATGCGCTGGGCGACCTCGACCACCACGGCCGGACCCTCGCGATGCCACGTGACCGAGCGCGTGGACGTCTGCATGACGTTGATGAAGTTCTCCTGCCAGATGGAGTCGAACTCCTGCTGGTGGTTGTCGACCAGCGGATGCCAGAAGCCGACCTTGATGGGCGCGGCGACGACCGTGCGGCCGCAGGAGCGCCAGTCGCGGATCTCGCCGGAGGCGAGGTCGAAGGCGATGGAGGCGTCGCGGGTGGTCACGGTGAGCAGGCACTCGGCCTCATCGACCGTCGGCGCGGCGGCCGCGGGGACCTCGATCGCGGCGCGACCGGTGTTGGCGACGGCAAACTGGTAGACGCCGATCTGGTACATGGGCTCGCACCAGGGCTTGGCCTGCGTGGTGAACACGCGCGCCGTGAGCAGGGTCTCGCCGCAGGCGGCGGCGTCCACCGTCACGGGGATGGTCGCGCTCTCGCCCGGGGCGACCTCGCCGGGGACGACCTCGCGGCTGGCGACCGGGTCGCCGTCGACGAGCGTCTCGAGCACGATGCGGATGTCGGCAAGCGTGGTGAACCAACGCTTGTTGGTCACGGTGAGCTCACCGGTCGCGGCGTCGAAGGCCACGCGGACCGGGCAGATGACGTGCTTGTACTCGGTCAGGCCCGGGCTCGGCTCCTGCCAAGGGAACACCATGCCGTCGATGCAGAAGTTGCCGTTGTTGGGGTAGTCGCCGTTGTCGCCGCCGTAGATATGGTAGGCACGACCGTTCTCATCGACCGCGGCGATGCCGTGGTCGCACCACTCCCAGATGAACTGACCCTGCAGGTTGTCCCAGCGATCGAAGATCTGCTGGTACTCGGACAGGCCTCCAGGGCCGTTGCCCATGGAGTGACCGTACTCGCAGTTGATACGCGGCTTGGGGCCGGGATGCTCGCCGAAGTCGTTCATCTGCGAGACGCGCGAGTACATGGTCGAGATGATGTCGACGGTGTCGGCGTTGCGGTCCTCCTCGTAGTGGACCGGACGGCTGTCGAGCTCCTTGGCCTTGGCGTACATGGCGCGGATGTTGCAGCCGTAGCCGCTCTCGTTGCCGAGCGACCAGGCCACGATGGCGGCGTGGTTGCGCTCCTGCATGACGAGGCGCTCGATGCGGTCGACGTAGGCGGCCTCCCATGCCGGGTCGTCGGTGACGGTGGCGATGTTGCCGATGTTCTCGAAACCGTGGCTCTCCATATCGGTCTCGGCGAGCACCATGATGCCGTACTCGTCGCACAGCTCGTAGAAGCGCGGGTCGTTGGCGTAGTGCGAGGTGCGCACGGCGTTGATGTTGTGGCGCTTCATGAGCTCGAGGTCGCGGCGCATGCGCTCGAGTCCCACGGCGCGGCACTTGTGGTCGTCGCCGTCGTGGCGGTTCACGCCGTGCATCTTGAAGTAGGTGCCGTTGAGCAGGATGCGGCCGTTCTCGATGGTCACCTCGGCCAGACCCTGGCGGCGCGGCACGACCTCGGACAGACCGTCGGCGCCGTAGACCTCGATGGTCATGTCGTAGAGGAAGGGGTCCTCGGGATTCCAGAAGCGCGCGTCCGCGACGGTCAGCGCGGCGTGGCCGGTCGCAGGGTCGATCTCGGTCTCGGCGACCGTCGCGCCCGCGGCGGCAAGGCGCCACACGATGCGCTCGGCGGCCGTCGTCTTGACGTCGATCGCGAGCTCGGCGGCATCGCCGGCGCGATGGGTGCGCACGTAGAAGTCATCGAGGCGCGCGGCGGGGCGCTCCATGAGGTACACGTCGCGGAAGATGCCCGACGCCCACCACATGTCCTGGTCCTCGATGTAGGTGCCGTCGCTGTACTGCAGTACCTTGACGGTAAAGAGGTTGTCGCCCGCGTGGATGAAGTCCGTGACGTCGAACTCGGCGGACAGACGCGAGCCCTTGGTCATGCCGACGTACGCGCCGTTGACGTAGAGCTCGGCGTAGCTCTCCACGCCGTCGAAGCGCATGATCTCGCGGCTGCCGGAAGCGAGCTCGGGCAGCTTGACGATGCGCTGGTAGATGCCCGTGGGATCGTCGCCGGGGACGAACGGCTGGTCCACCGGGAAGGGGAAGCCCTCGTCGGTGTAGGCGAGCTTGCCGTAGCCGTCCACCTGCCACATGTGGGGAACCTCGACCTCATCCCAATCGTCCGCATACGTCGTCAGCGCGACGGCGGGAACGGACCGGGGGCTGTCGAACAGGCGAAAACGCCACGGGCCGCTCAGCTGCACGAATCCGCGCGAGAGCTCGCGGCTATACGTGGCCGCCAGCTCGCTCGACGCATACCCCATGAAGTACGCGCGGGCGGCAAGACGGTTCCTGTTCGTCAGCGCCGGGTTCTCCCAATCGTTGATGACATCCATGTTCCGTCTCCTTTCTCTTGCTCCTTTGACCCCCTTGACGCGCCGTCGTTTGCGGCCGGTTCGCGTGCGGCGCGCTTGCGCGCAAGCCGGCGGGAACGACGGGGACTCCGGGTCAACTTTTATTTGTGCAACCGGTTGTGCACACCATACGGCAGCGCTCTCGTTTGTGCAACCGGTTGTCCTATATTGACACCCCTTCCGACCGCTTGCCCGTCGAATCAAACCGCTCGCCCCGCCAACCGGACAGAATGCCCTCCGGAGCGCATCTCGCTGCGGGCGGTACGGGGCAAGCGGGGCGCACCCGACAACGAGCGGCCGAAACCTCGCCCGACAGGCGAGCGGAAACCCTAGGGCGACAGGCGAGGCCCCGGCGCGACACGGAAGGCCCCAGGGCGACACCGAAAACCCCAGCGTGACAGCGCAACCGGTTCCATCGGCATCTTGTGTCGCGCTAGGGTTTTCCATGTCGCCCTGGGGCCTTCCGTGTCGCGCCGGGGCTTCCCGTGTCCCGCTGGGCGCGTGGGACCCGGGCACTTCGGCTCCACACGCTTGTAGTAGAGTTAGATGCCGGAATCGATACTGACGACCCGAAGGCGGGAAGAGCCGACATGACCGTATCCAAGAGCACGACATCGACGCTGGCGGACGTCGCCGCGGCGGCAGGCGTGTCGCGCTCCACCGCCTCGCGCGCGCTCAACGACTCGCCCCGCATCAGCGAGGCCACCAAAGCGCGCATCCGCCAGATCGCCAGCGATATCAACTTCGTGCCCAATGCGCGCGGCCGTGCACTCGCGGTCGGCCGCTCGGAAGCCATCGCGATGTTGGTCACCGAGCCTTTGAGCGAACTGTTCGCCGACCCCACCTACGGCGCGTTTCTGAGCGGCATCACCGAGGAGCTCTCGGAATCCGCCTACCTCCCCGTGCTGCTTCAGGCTTCGAGCCCGCACGAGCGCGAGCGCGTAGTGCGCCACTTTGAGCGCCGCTCGTTCGATGCCGTCATCGACATCTCACCGTACCGCGGAAGCGACCTGCTCGAGGTCCTGCGCTCGCTGGGCATCCCCACAGTGCTGTGCGGACAGCTCGAGGGCCACCCCTATCGTGACGTGTTCTCCACCGTCTACTCGGACGATATCGAAGGCGCCGAGCTTGCCGCCCGCGCCATGCTCGAGCGCGGCCGCACCGCCTGCGTGGCGATCCTGGGACCGCAGGACAACCCCGCCGTCGCGGACCGCGTGCGCGGCTACAAAAACGTCCTCGGCGACGCGCTGTCCCCCGATCGCATCCTCTATACGGGCTGGAGCGCCAGCGACGGCTTCCTCGCCATGCGCCATCTGCTCGATCGCAACATGTCCATCGAGGGCGTGCTCGCCGGCTCGGACCGCATCGCGTCGGGCGTCATCGAGGTCCTGCGCGACCACGGCATGCGCATACCCGACGACGTCTCGGTGATCGGCTTCGACGACCACCCCATCGCGACGAAAGTCACGCCGCAGCTCACCACGGTCCGCCAGCCCCTGCACCAGGAGGGAGCCCTGGCGGCCGACATCGCGCTCCAGATGATCGACGGCACCGAGCCGACCACCAACGTCCTCCATATGGAGCTGGTCCGCCGCGCATCGCTGTAAGGCGCCCCGACAAGAGGGGCCTCCCAGCAGGAAGGTGCCCTTTGTCAGGCAAACCGCACAATTCCCGTGCCGCGCGCTGTGCATATGTGCTCGTCCTTTGGTATATCCTGCACGAAGCGTGCCAAAAGGAGCATCCGCACCCTAAGCTATACTGAAGCCCGTATCCGCGCGGCGCGCCCGCGTTCGCGCGTCGAAAGGAGATGCCATGTCTGCCAAGCTCAATCCTGCTGACACCTGCGTGCTGGTAACCGGCGGCGCCGGCTTTATCGGCTCCCACACCGTCGTCGAGCTGCTCGAGCGTGACTACCAGGTCGTGATCGTGGACGACCTGTCCAACTCCAGCCCCGTCGCCATCGACCGCATCAAGCAGATCGTGGGCGACGACGCCGCAAAGAACCTCACCTTCTACGAGGCCGACGTGCTCGACCGCGAGGCCCTGAACCGCATCTTCGACACGCATCGCATCGACCGCGTCATCCACTTCGCCGGCTACAAGGCCGTCGGCGAGTCGGTCCACAAGCCGCTCGAGTACTACCACAACAACATCGGCAACACGCTCGCCCTGTGCGACGTCATGCGCGCGCACGGCTGCAAGTCCATCATCTTCTCCAGCTCCTCCACGGTCTACGGCGATCCGGACAACCCGCCCGTGACCGAGGCCGACCCCAAGAAGCCGGCCACCAACCCCTATGGCTGGACCAAGTGGATGATCGAGCAGATCCTCATGGACCTGCACACTGCCGATCCCGAGTGGGACGTCGTGCTCCTGCGCTACTTCAACCCCATCGGCGCGCATCCGAGCGGCCTGATCGGCGAGGATCCCAAGGGCATTCCCAACAACCTCGTGCCCTATGTGGCGCAGGTCGCCGTGGGCAAGCGCGAGTGCATCAACGTCTTCGGCGACGACTACCCCACGCCCGACGGCACCGGCGTGCGCGACTACATCCACGTGGTCGACCTCGCCCGCGGCCACGTCGCGGCGCTCGAGTGGATGAACGGCCGCACCGAGGTCGGCATCTTCAACCTGGGCACCGGCACCGGCTCCTCCGTGCTCGACGTGATCCACGCGTTCGAGAAGGCGTGCGGCAAGGAGCTCCCCTACAAGATCTGCCCGCGCCGCGACGGCGACATCGCGGCCAACTGGTGCGACGCGACCCGCGCCCGCGAGGAGATGGGCTGGACCGCCGAGTTTGATATCGACGACATGTGCCGCGACTCCTGGAACTGGCAGTCCCACAACCCCGACGGATTCGCCACGAAATAGATCGTGCAATCAACGTACAATGGACGGTGCCCGCAGATGCGCGGGCACCGTTTTTTGTCGGCTCGTCCCAAGCGAGGTCACGCATGTCCCATTCGTTCACCGAATTCCTCGGCAGCCATGTCGGCGAGGTCAACGACTATCTTGCCGCTTTCTTCTGCGATCAGACCGACCGGGCCGACATCGAGCGCTACCTGTACGCTCCCTTGGGCGCGTTTTCGGCAAACGCCGGCAAGCGCCACCGTCCGCTCATCTGCATGCTCGCCTGCGCCGCGGTGGGCGGCGACTTCCACGCCGCGCTGAGCGCAGCGGCGGCAATCGAGCACTTCCAGTCCGCCGCCCTCATCCACGACGACATCGCTGACAACGGGCACCTGCGGCGCGGTAAACCCTGCGTGCACGTCACCGAAGGCGTCGGTATCGCCATCAACTGCGGCGACTACGCGCTCACCTTGGTCACCGACGCCATCCTGCGCGACGCGTCGCTCGGCGATGCGGTCAAGCTGCGCGTCCTGCGCGAGCTCACGGACATGATGCAGCGCACGGTCGAGGGGCAAGCACTCGATTTGGGCTGGGTGCGCGACGAGCGCTTCGATCTGGGGGTGGACGACTACCTCGCCATGGCCACGCTCAAGACGGCGCACTACAGCGGTGCGGTGCCGCTGGCCTGCGGCGCCATCATCGGCGGCGGTACGGAGGAGCAGGTAGAGGCCCTGCGCTCCTTCGGTTTGGACACGGGCCTGGCCTTCCAGATCCAAGATGACCTGCTCAACCTGATCGGCGAGCGCGAGGCGCGCGAGAAGGACTTCCGCAGCGACATCACCGAGGGCAAGCGCACGCTCGTGGCCGTCCATGCGCTGGAGCACTCCTGCGACCGCGATGAGCTTGTGGACATCCTATCCCGCGAGACCGACGACCCGGCAGCGCTCGCGCGCGCCGTCGAGATCTTCGAGGCGAGCGGGTCCATCGAGTTCGCGCGCGCGCATGCCCTGGCGCTGATCGACCGGGCCAAGCAGACGCTCGCCGGCATCGAGCTCGACGAGGACTGCCGCGCATTGCTGCTGGCGATGGCCGACTTCTTCGTGGAGCGGCTGCACTGACGCGCCCGCCGGGCCCGAGCGGCGGAGCGCCCGCGCGCGGCTGCTCGAGCCCGCTATTATGCCAAAACGCTCCCCGCGATCAGCAGCACCGCGATCACGGCGAACAAGGCGAGCGACGCCAGCGCGCCCCGGTCCTCACGGAGCGGCGTGACCTGCGCTTCCGTGCCGTCCTCCAACACCAGGACCTCGCCCAGAAGCTTCAGCATCGCAATCACCCTTTCCGTCGCCCGTCTGTCCTTTCGATGCTAGTGGCGCATTGAAAGGGCGCGGTAAGCCTGATGACAGGATCGTGAAAGGGGGCGTGCTCGGCAGGGTGCACCCCTGCCGAGCACGCCCTCCCGACCGGGCATGCCTACGCCGCGACGTTGAACGTCACGGTCACACATGCCCCGCCGGCCGCGTCGTTCGCCAGGCTGACGTCTCCCCCGTGCAGGCGAGCGAGCGTCTGCACGATGTTCAGCCCCAGCCCGAAATGCTTGACGCTTTTCGCCTCGCCGTAAAACGGATCGCATCCCCGATGCAGCGCCTCCGGCGTAAAACCGGGCCCGTCGTCGACCACGCGCACGCTCAGGTGCCCCTCGCTCTCGTCGCACGACATCGCAACCGCGACGCGCGACCGCGCGTGCTCGCATGCGTTGCCGAGCACGTTGCCGAGCACCTCCTCGATCAGCGCCCGATCCACGTCAATCGTCCCCGTGCGCGGCAAGGCCGCCGCATCGACGGCGAGGGCGAGCGCAGGCCGCTTGGCGCCGACGTACTCCTGCACGTAGCGCACCATCTCGCGCGAAAAATCGCCAGCAGGAACCGACGTGCGCACGACCGGGCGGTCGTCGAGCTTGGCGATGCCGCTCATGGCCATCGTGTACGACTCGAGCCGCTCCACCTGCTCCGCAATCGTGGCGACCGTCTGCCCATCGACCGGCTCGCCGTGCTCCTCGCGCAGCTCGGCCATCTCGACCGTCCCCTTGAGCACCGTGATGGGCGTGCGCAGGTCGTGGGCAAACGCCGCGTTCAGCCGGCGGCGGTCCTCCACGATGCGCCACAGCTCGCGCTGGGACGACTCCAGCGACACGCGCATCTTCTCGAACGCGTCGCCGAGCTTGGTAAACTCGCGTCCCGGCACCTCCGGTGTCACGAAATCAAGGTCCTGCCGGCCCACGCGGTCCGCACAGGTGCAGATCACATCGAGAGGGCCCGCCAAGCGCTTGCGGTAGAAGCGGCGGAAGAACAGATACGAGGTGACACCGAGCACCACGAAGGGCGTCAGGCCCGCGGCGATGCGCAGCGCGACCATAAGGGGCGTCTCGTATGCCATGGCGTCCTGCGAGACATAGTAGCCGATATTGGACACCACGAACGCCTCGTCGCCATCGCCGAGCCGAGCGATCGGACCGGTGACCGGCATACGCTCCGCCCGCTCGCGCGCGTCGTATGCAGCAAGGTTCGAAGCGTCAATCGAGGCCAGGTCGTATGGGGAGCCGTCGCTTTCCTCGTAATCGGCCATGGTATAGTTGCCGCCCCAGTCGTAGACCGTAAGCGACGGATCGGTGCGGACCATCTTGAGCGTGGCGTATCCAACGGGCGCCCCGGTATCGGCGTTGATCACGCCCCCGGAACTGTCGCCCACGAGCAAACCGCCGTCCGCCTGGTCGCGCATGCCCAGAAACGCGATGCGATCGGGCGCCTCGCCCGCCGATGCCAGCTCGATCGCCACGGCGGGAACGATTTCATCGGTCTCGGCATCGTACACATACGGCCCGCCCCCGACGTCGACGCGACCCTCCCACACGGAGCGCTGAAACGTGTCGTATACCGACATGATGCCGATCATGAGCGCGATCGACACGACGATGGACGTCAGCACGCATCCCGCCGCGTAGAGGAAAAACGACCGCATGAGCGGCATGTCGTCCCAAAACGTCCGCACGCGGCCGTCGCGTGCCGCCCGCCGCGCCCTCATCGCGCGCTCCAACGGTATCCGACACCCCACACGGTCTCGATGGGATCGAGGCCACCCGAGGCCTCGAGGAACTTCTTGCGGATGCGGCGGATGTGCTCGCGCACGATGGCGGGGTCGCCCGCGGCGTTCCAGCCCCAGACCTGCTCATAGATGAAGGCGCGGTCGTACACGCGCCCCGGCTTCTTGCTCAGCAGAGCGACGATATCGAACTCCGTGCGCGTCAGATCCAACCGAATGGATGCCGGCGCATCCTGCCCGTCTTCCGTGAAAACCTCGACGGTGCGCTGGGCATAATCGATCGCCAGCCTGCCCGCAAACCATACGCGCGCCGACGCGTCCTCGCTCCGGCGCGACTCGCGGGCGAGATGCGCTCGCACACGGCTGCCGAGCACCTGCAGCGAAAACGGCTTGAGCACGTAGTCGTCTCCCCCCGACGCGAATCCGTCCAGCTGGTCGGCGTCCTCCACGCGCGCCGTCAAAAAGATGATGGGACAGGACAGGCGCCGCCGAATATGACGGCAGACCTCGAAGCCATCCATGCCGGGCATATTGACGTCCAGCAGAACAAGGTCGAAGGCGGCCTGCGTCGTGCGCTCGCTTTCCTCCACCGCCTCGAGAGCGGCAGCTCCGCTCGTCGCGGTTGCGGTGGCATAGCCTTCCATCTGAAAGTAATCCTCCAGCATGGAGGCGATCGCCTGCTCGTCGTCCACGATCAGCAGGCGCGGCCTGCGTTCAAATCCCATAGGGCCCTCCGTTCGCGTGCTCGTTGGCCTCATGATGCCAGCCCCCTGTCAACAATCTGCCTACGCGCGCAAAAATCGGTCTACACCGGCGCGGACGATTGCCTCGCACGCGTGAGCGCAGCAACCCGTCGTCCGCGCCGTCTTTTGCTCGGATACCCCTTGGGACCATGCGGCAATCCCGCCGGTGCGTGCGAACATCGATTCTTTGTTGAAGTCATCGCCACGCACGCGGCATGTTGAGCAACGCTGGTAAGAACTTGATACACTATTTGTTTGATACATTCACACCCGCTCCGCCCGCGCCCCGGCCGGGCTTTTCCCACAGCTTTGGAAAGGGGTTCTCATGGATCCTATCGTCAAGGGCATGCAGGGTCCCGCCGTCGAGGACGTTCAGTCCAGGCTTGTCCGACTCGGCTTTGCCATCGACTCCACCGAGGTCGACGGTAAGACGTTTGGCGACAGCACCGCTCAGGCCGTGAAGGCGTTTCGCGCCGACAACGATCTGATACCCGGCGACGAGGTCGACACGGCATGCTGGTCGGCGCTGGTCGACGCTTCCTACCGTCTGGGCGACCGCACGCTGTACCTGCGTCTCCCCAATTTCCACGGTGCCGATGTGCGCGCGCTGCAGCAGGCGCTCAACGTGTTGGGCTTCGCCTGCGGCACCGATGACGGATACTTTGGCCCGCATACCGAAGCGGCTCTTCAGCAGTTCCAGGAAAACGTCGGCCTGTTTGCCGACGGCATGGCGTTCCAGGACACCTTCGCCTATATCGCGCGCCTGCGCCACGTGTGGGAGGGCAAGCCGTCCATCGTCGAGGCGGAGGAGCGCATCGGGTTTGCCCGCGCCGCCGAAGTGCTCGAGAACTACCGCATCGCCGTGTGCGGCGACGACCCCATCTCGCGCGCTGTGGCGTCGCGCATGTGGAACATCGCTCAGGCGACGACCGAGTCGAGCGGCATGGTCCTGTGCGACGCCGGCTATCCCGATGATGTCGACCTTGTCCTCGAGCTGGCCAGCGACAGCCTCCCCGAGGACGCGGAGCCCACGCCCACCATTGTGCTTGCCGAGTGCAACAGCCTGACGCAGCGCATCAGCACGGCGTTCGCCGCGGCCAAGAGCAAGCCGGCGCATATCCGTATCGAGCTTTCCGGCATTACCGGATACAACGGCATGTTCACCTCGAGCGATGCCCAGACACTGGCCGTTCGCATGCTCGACGGCGTTTGCGCGGCATTGAGCGATTAGGTACACTGATTGCGCCGTGCGGGGCCGACGAGCCTCGCCACGGTCATGTTTTGGGGCATCGTCCAGCGGCAGGACCCCGGTTTTTGGTGCCGGTTACGGGGGTTCGAATCCCTCTGCCCCAGCCATAGGCGATAAAAGAAGGCCAGCGGAAAAATCCGCTGGCCTTCTTTTATCGCCTATGGCTGGGGCAGAGGGATTCGAACCCGAAGGGCCTCATGCTGCGCAAAGCGCGTGAGCGCCTTTGCCAGCATGAGTCGCAAGGGCGGCGCAGCCGCCCTTAGCGGGAGGTCACTCGCCGCAGGTGAGCGACCGACACCCCTCTTCGCGAGCATGGGCGCGATGCACGTGGAATAATCTCCGGCATCCGCCCCATCGAGCGCCCAGCGATCGTTCGTGATCCGCGCTGTGGTCACGAGATGACGATTACTGAAAGGTCGGATCCCCGAAGGGCGTCCCGCCGTCGTGTGTGCGCTCATCAATCCTGCGGAAACGTCAACGGCTGGGCATCGCAGCCCCGGCTGACTCCTCAACAATCCCCCAATGGCACCCCATTCGGGCTCAAGCGGAGGCCGCTTCTCGCTCAATCTGACAGGAAACGTGTCCTCGTGACCATCAGCGCGAAAACGAACGCATCATCCCGCCCGACGGTCCCCACTTAGCGCGCGGCACCCCAAAGTCGGGCGTGCGCGAGACGGGCACGCCCGACAGTTCTACCCCATGAGGCGGGGCGAGCCGACACCTAGCTGTTCAGCATCCGGTCGACGGCACCATGGCTTGCACGACGGAAATCCTCGCCGGTCAGCACTTCCTGCGGGATTCTGATGTTGTCGCTCAGTGCCCGCTTAAACGGAATGCGCAGCGACAGGGGCAAATCCTTCACGAGCCGCGCGAAATCGCGCGGGCTTTCCTGGTTGTTCGCCGCGCTTTCGCGCTCGTTGCCGAGCTGCTGCACGTGCGCCCGGTTCGCCGCGAACATCGCGCGATACATGCCCACGTGCAAGCGGATCTCCATCACGTTCACCTCGCGTGCGCGCTCGACCAGGCGCGCGCCCTCACGGTCGATGTCGCCCGCATAGTACACGTACGAAAAGCCGTACCCAATGTCGTTCAGATAGTCATCCAAAGCATGTGCAACGCACGCGTTGTGGCCCGCGCCGAAGATCACACCGCCGATGCGCCTGCCAAACAGGCGCACGCTCTTGCGGCCTTTCAGCAGCGTCACGATCTCCTCGTAGGTATCGATGTTCTCCACCACAATAAACGGCTGGTCGGCGCCGAGCCCATAAAAGCCCTGCAGCGGAGACATCTGGCACGAGGCGATCCGCAGGGCATTCGGATTGATGCCCTTGGAGGTGAGCTGGCGCATCAGCCGGTCGCCGCGTTTGCCCTCAAGCGCCTTCTCGTCATCGAAGATCTGGTAGGCGCGCTGCCGCCGCGAGGCATAGGAAACCTGCTCGCCCGCATGGGCGTCGAGCCACGCCTGCACACGTGCGACGTCGTCGGGCACACTCGGCTGTCCAGCAGGCTTTCTCGGCGTCTCGGTCTTCGCGGCATCCTTCGTCGTGGAAACCGCCGCCGCGCGCTTGCGAAGCGAGATCACTGCATTCAAGCCGCGCTTGACGACGGCAAGGCCGCGCGAACGACGCTCCTCACGAGGCGCAGCCGCCTTCGGAGCGCGCTCGCTGGCAACAGCACCGCGCGGCGCGCGCTTGGCCAGGGGCTCGGCTTCGCGCCGCTCGGCCCCCTTGCGAACCGAGCGACGCCTGCGCTCGCGGCGCTCGCGCACGCGGCCGTCGTTCTTGTTGGATGCAGGAGCATCACCGCCGGAATCCCGGCAGGCGGCCTCCTCCTCAGCGACGCGAGCACCCTCGGCAGCAGGCGCGTCCTGCTCGCTCGACGGAACGGCATCTTCTGCGGCGTCCCCATCTGCCTGCTCGGCGCGCAACGCCGCAAGCACCGCGTCCGCGTCGATGCCGGCAGCATCGAGGCGAATGCGGTACGGCCCGAACTCGTCGCGCCCGAGCTGCACGATAAGGCCCCCGCTCACCAGAGCTTCGCGCATCTCGTCGATCCGCTCTGCCCCGTGCAGCGATTTCAGCACCCGATCGAGCGCCCCGCGCTTGATCTTGAGCTCCTTGCGCTCAAGCAGGGCGAGCGCCAACACCGAGCACTGTTTCTCGTTGACGCCCAGTCGCTCATTGAGCCACGACGCCAGCGCGCCTACGGTTTCGGGACTATCGGATATCAGGACACGCCTCAACGCGGGCACCTCCACAGCAGGGTGCCCGCATCGCAAGCGGGCACCTCGGACGTTCATTCAGCGCCTTGCATCGTAGCACATGCGGCGTTGCGGCAGCTGAGGCATCGGGCACGCGAGACCCCTGCCGCCGCCCGATGTGAACAACGCCCGGCGCGCCTTCATATGCACCGGGCTCACACCGCTTGCCCGCCGGAAAAAGCATCAGGCCTCATTTCACGCCAAACGGGGCGCCCCGCCATGGAGCGCCCCGTTTCATGCATGGAAGTATGTGCAAAGACGTCCGATGCTATCTCACGCAGCTACGCCTCGACGCTTGCGCGGTCGGCGGACGCCTCGGCAGCCTGCTCGCGCACGTGGGCGCGACCCATCTCGGTCCACTCGGGCTCCTCGTCGGGAAGCGAGCCGGCCTCCTTGGTGAAGAGCTCCTTCAGGCAGTTGTAGGCCACGATGACGCCGAGCACCATGAGCAGGATCGCAAAGACGAGCTGCAGGCCGGAGGTGGCGATGACCGCGGCGCCGGAAGCGGCAAGCGCGTTCACGCAGCCGATCGCGCTCTGCACGAGCGAGGTGAAGGTGCAGCACAGCAGGAAGGCGACAGGCACGTAAAGCATGAAGCCGCGGCGGCCGGTGCACTTGCAGAAGACGGCGAGCGTGATCATGGTCATGCCGCCGAGCAGCTGATTGGAGGCGCCGAACAGCGGCCAGATGTTGCTATAACCACCGAATGCCAGCGCAAAGCCAAGAGCCAGCGTGAGCACCGTGGCGACCCAGGTGTTGGACGCGACCTTGGCGGCGCCGGTGAGCTCGGCCTGCTCGTCCTCGAGCGCGTCGTTGGTCCGGGCGAAGAACTCCTGGAACGAAAGGCGGCCGATGCGCGCAACGGCGTCGACCGAGGTGAGCGCAAGCGCCGACACGCACATGGTCATGAACACGGTCGCAAGCGTCTGATCGACACCGAAGGCGGTCATGCCGCGGGCGATGCCCTGCGAGAAGATCGAGAACGGAGTGGCCGCGACGCCGTTGTTGAGCGCGCCGGTGCCGGCAGTGTTGAGGTCAGAGAACATGATGGCGGCGAACACGATGGCCAGCACGCCCACGAAGGACTCGACCACCATCGCACCATAACCCACGGGCAGCATGTCGGATTCCTTCTCGACCTGCTTGGAGGAGGTGTTGGTGGACACGAGGCTGTGGAAGCCGGACAGGGCGCCGCACGCGACGGACACGAACAGCAGCGGGAACACGAAGCTGCCGTTGGCGGCCATCTCGCCGAAGTCGACGACCATCGGCGCGGTCATCGTGGCCTGGCCGTTAGCACCGAGCACGAAGATGCCCACCACGGCGCAAGCGATCATGACGAGCATCATGATGCTCGTGAGGTAATCGCGCGGCTGCTTGAGCGTCTGGATGGGCATGGCGGCCGCGAACAGCAGGTACACGGCGATGACGGCAAACCAGCCGAGCTTGGGCAGGTAGACCGGGAACTGCATGCCCACGGCGAACATGGCGACGAACAGCACCACGGCGAGCGCCAGCTCACGCACGCCGGACAGCTGGAAGCGGCGGTTGAGCCAACCGAAGGCGATGGCAACGAAGGTGAACAGGATGGAGATCGTGCCCGCCGTGCCGCCGGCATAGGACTTGGCGACGTCCACGGCACCCGCCGCGTCATAGGTCGCCTGGAACGTACCGGCAACCATGTCGACGAACGCCGCGATCACGATGATGGTGAACAGCCAGCTGAACAGCAGGAACAGGCGACGGCCCGTGCGGCCGATGTACTTCTCGATCAGCTGGGCGAGCGACTTACCGTTGTTCTTGACGCTCGCGTACAGCGCGCCGAAATCGTGCACGGCACCGAAGAAGATGCCGCCCACGAGCACCCACAGAAGCACCGGCAGCCAGCCGAACATCATGGCCGCGATGGTGCCCGTCACCGGGCCCGCTCCGCAGATGGAGCTGAACTGGTGCGAGAACGCGGTAAAGCACGATGCGGGCGAGAAGTTCTTCCCGTCCTCCATGCGGCGCGCGGGCGTGACGGCATCGCGGTCGATGCCCCACTTGGCCGCCAGCCACCTACCGTAGCCCAGGTAGCCTGCGGCCAGCACGACCGCCGCTACGACGACAACGACGATTCCGTTCATAGTCGGTCCTTTCCCCCGAAAGATATCGAACAAAAAACGAGGGCCGTCGTATCCGTTCCGACGGCCCTCGTCTATCAGCCGCCCGCT
This sequence comes from Collinsella tanakaei, assembly GCF_030373545.1. Taxonomy (GTDB): domain Bacteria; phylum Actinomycetota; class Coriobacteriia; order Coriobacteriales; family Coriobacteriaceae; genus Collinsella; species Collinsella tanakaei_C. The sequence continues at coordinate 74,101 of NZ_JAUDCO010000001.1, forward strand.
ATCGTGCGGGCCGGCTGCCGTGCAAGCCAACCCGCATCAAATAATCTGACGAATGATGGATAGCTGGGGGCATGCACGCATTGTCTCGACATCTCTCTTCTTGTTGCTGCGCGAACGCAACGCCGCGCATTCCTATGAAGCAGTGACCAGTCTACGCTTTAGCAAGGCAAAGTCAACCTGTATGGTATTTGTTACGTGTCCGTTTCGTCCTCGCATCGACGGGCGCATCGCCCTGAGGAAGGGTTACTCCATCAGCAGGCGGGAGATCTCGTCTTCGACGCTGTCGTCCTCGGACCAATTGCCGTCCTCGTCGCGGTTGCACAGAAGCTCGAGGTCGACCGGGCGCGGCTCGGCGGAGTCGACGCTCTCCATCACGACCTCGCCCATCATGGTGTACAGCTCGTCCGTGCTCTTGTTGTAGACGGACGGGTCGCTCATGAACTCAGTGATGCGCTGTTCAAGGTCAGGCAGGATGTCGGCGAAGGTCTTGCTGGTCACCGTGACGTAGCACACCGCGGTATCGTTTGCATCGTCGACCTCGATGGACGTGATCTCGTAATCGAACCCGTCGAGCAGCGAGCCCACGAACTCCTCGCCCGTGACGCCGAACTCATCCATGCCGGCGCTCGCGTCGACCTCCTCGACGATCTCCTGATACTCCTCGGAGTTCTTATCCATGATGGCGTCGAACTCCGCCGAGATGCCCTCGCGGATGATCTCTTCATCGGACTTGCCGCCAAGCCCCGGCAGCACGAACACTGCGAGCAGGGCGATGATGGCGACCGCCGCGACGACGATGGCGATGATCGGCCCCTTGCCGCCCTTCTTGGTCTCGGTCTGCCCGGCATAGACAGGAGGCTGCTGGGGAGGAACGGATGCGGTCTGCGCAGGCGGAACCTGCGGTGCGGGCTGAGGCTGGGGCTCGGGCGTCGGCGCGGGCTCGGGCGCGGGTGCCGGCGCAGGTGCGGGCTCGGGCTGCTCAGGGGTCAGCACCGTGGTCTCGGTCGGCTGAACCTGCTGGTCATCGGGCATGAGCAAGGTCGTGCCCGTCGACCTGCTCGCGGTGCCGCCCGCCTCCAGGGCGCTGCCGCAGCCGACGCAGAACTTCGACCCGTCGGGGTTCTCTTTGCCGCAAAACGGACAAAACATAGTCGTCTCCTTCCCACTGCGCGCCCGACGCGGCGCGCGGGCGCATGCTCGCCTTCCCTGTGCAAGCCGTCGTTTAAGTATAGGCCGCCGCACGCGTTCGCCCGGCACCCCATCGCTCGGCGGCGCGCGCCGTCCCCATAAACGGATGTCACCGCGGGCCGCAGCCCTTGGGCCGGCGATCCGCGGCGACGAAGCGCGTATCCGTGCGGCGCTTACTCCTGCGCGCCGTACTTCTCGTAATAGGCGTCGATAGCGGCCTTGATCGCATCGTCGATCACGACGCGGCCCGCAACCTCACGGTTGTAGAGGTGCTCGGCGACCTCGGCCATGCTCACGATGGACGCGACGGGGAACCCGTACTTCTCCTGGATCTCGGCCTGCGCGGTGTGCACGCCGCCCTTGCCGACCTCCATGCGGTTGAGCGACACGATCAGGCCCTTGACCTCAACGTCGGCAGCCGCCTTGAGCTTGGGATAGGTCTCGTCGATCGACTTGCCCGAGGTGGTGACGTCCTCGACCATGACCACGCGGTCGCCGTCCTTGAGCTCATAGCCGAGCATACCGCCCTTGTCGGCGCCGTGGTCCTTGACCTCCTTGCGATCAGAGCAGTACTTGACCTCCTTGCCGTAGAGCTCGTGCAGGGCGATGGTGGTAACGACGGACAGGGGGATGCCCTTGTACGCAGGCCCGAAGACGACGTCGAAATCGAGGCCGAAGTTGTCGTGGATCGCGCGGGCGTAGTACTCGCCCAGACGCTTGAGCTGCTCGCCGGTAACGTAGGCGCCGGCGTTCATGTAGAACGGCGAGGTGCGCCCGCTCTTGAGCGTGAACTCTCCGAACTTGAGCACGTCGGACTCGACCATGAACTCGATGAATTCCCGCTTGTAGTCTTCCATATCAGTCCTTCCAACCTCGACGCGCGAAGCCGTCGCGATTCCTATATGCGCACCGCTATCATACCAGCGACCAGTGCGCGGTGCGCACGGCGCACAGAAGCGATGCGGCGCGGTGAACAAATCCGCAGCACGTCGCGCGCGATAAGAAAATTCTTTCGATAGATGCCGGGAAAACAGGGGCGAAGCTCGGGTATACGAGCTGACTATTTACTACCTCTACGCAGGTATTTCCGTTTGGAAAAAAATTTTCTACGGTCGGCGAAAAACCCTTGCAAAACAGCTTCGCTTTCCTGCAGTATTAAGCTGTGTCGACGTCTTCTACCCGCAGCACGGGCGGGAGGCGCCCGAACCCTTATCTGACATCGTCCGCAGGACGAAACAGGCTCCGCAGAGGGGGAGCCGCAAGGAAAGGAGTTTTTCGTGGAACGCGCAATCGACAAGCTTGAGCCCTTCCAGCGGGCAATCACCAAGGCGCACCTCGCCTCCACCGGCGTTGCCGTCGATTCTCTCGAGAATCCCGACAAGCCCCTGATCGCGATCGCCAACAGCTGGAACGAGATGTGCCCCGGCCACGAGCCGCTGCGCCAGCTCGCGTCCGAGGTCAAGAAGGGCATCCTCGAGGCCGGTGGCGAGCCCATCGAGTTCAACACCATCGCCATCTGCGACGGCATCGCCCAGGGCCATGCCGGCATGCACTACAGCCTCCCGCACCGCGAGATCATCGCCGACTCCTGCGAGGCCCAGATCCTCGGCCTGAACGTCTTCGACGGCGTCGTCTACATGGCCAGCTGCGACAAGATCGTCCCGGCCATGCTCATGGCCGCCGGCCGTATCAACCTGCCCGGCGCCCTTGTGTCCGCCGGTCCCTGCTGGGACGAGATCAAGCCGAGCGACTCCAAGGCCCTGCGCGCGTCCTTCCTGCGCGGCGAGGCCACCGAGCTCGACGTCATCGAGGGCACGCTCAAGTACTACACCGGCCCTGGCATCTGCCCGTTCCTGGGTACCGCCAACACCATGTGCTGCCTGGCCGAGGGCCTGGGCATGATGGTCCCCGGCGGCGCGCTGCAGCCCGCCCCCACCGCCATGCGCCGCTTCCTGGCCCGCCGCACCGGCGCCGCCGTCGTCGACCTGGTCCGTAAGGGCATCAAGCCGAGCGACATCATGACCGAGGCCGCCTTCCAGAACGCCGTGACGCTGCTCGCCTCCATCGGCGGCTCGCTCAACGCCCTGCTGCACCTGCCGGCCATCGCCGCCGAGCTCGGTCTCGAGGTCACCTGGGCGCAGGTCGCCGAGACCACGAGCCGCGTGCCGCTGGTCACCAACATCACGCCCAATGGTGATATGTCCTGCATCAACCTCTACAAGGCCGGCGGCGTGCCCGCGGTCCTCAAGACCATCGAGAAGGATCTCGACACCTCCGTCATGACCATCAACGGCAAGACGCTCGGCGAGAACCTCGAGGCCGACATCAAGATCGACCGCTCCGTCATCCGCACGCAGGATGACCCCGCCTCCGTCGCCAACGGCATCCAGGTCCTCTACGGCAACCTCGCTCCCGAGGGCACGCTCGTCAAGACCTCCGCGGTGCCCGACGATCAGCACACCTTCGACGGCCCGGCCATGTGCTTCAACAGCGAGGAGGAGTGCTTCGCCGCCTACAACGCGCACAAGATCCCCGCTGGCACCGCAGTCATCATCCGCTACGAGGGCCCCAAGGGCGGCCCGGGCATGAAGGAGCTGCACCGCGTCACCGAGATCATGAAGGGCATCCCGGGCTCCGCTGTCATCACCGACGGCCGCTTCTCCGGCGCCTCCGGCGGCCTGTCCGTCGGCTATCTGTGCCCCGAGGCTGCTGAGGGCGGCCCCATCGCGCTGATCCAGGACGGCGACATGGTCCACATCAACCTGGCCGACAACGCGATCTCCTTCGACATCACCGACGAGGAGCTCGAGGCGCGTCGCCAGAACTGGACTCCGGTCGTCCATGACTTCAAGGGCAAGGTCCTCGCGCGCTACCTCAAGGAGGTCGGCCCCGCCAAGGACGGCGCTCTGCTCGGCGCGTAATCGCACGTCTCGCTCACAGCGCAGCGACTTAAGACCCGGTTGGCTCCCCGCCAACCGGGTCTTTTTCTGCCGCTCCGTGCACGGAATCGCCGGGACGGGAGGGGACGGGCCGGGAGGGGTTAAAACACCCCGATCGGCACAGGGCCAATCGGGGCGCGCAACGCGTATGTGCGGGTAGCTTACTCGCCGCAGCCGCTGTTGATGAGCTCGACGAGCGCCTTCACGGCCTCCTGCTCGTCCTCGCCGTCGGCGGCGATGCAGATCGTGGTGCCGCAGGCCAGGCCCTGGGTCATCAGCGCGAGCATGCTCTTGGCATTCACGCCGTCGCCCTCAGCATCGGCCTTCTTGACGGTGACGTTGGACTTGAAACCGGAAGCCGTCTTGCAGAACAGCGACGCCGGGCGGGCGTGCAGACCGGTGGCGTTGACGATCGTGGTCTCCTCAGAATACATGGGACGTTCTCCTTTTCTCCGCGAGCCGAAGGCTCGGTATCCCGCGCAGGCGCATCGCGCCCGCACATGTTGATCCTACAGTTTACCGTACCACGGCGAAGGGTCGCTACACCATCTCGCGAACGGCCTCGTGCAGGCGCTGACGGTCAGCCGGGTCGTCGCTGTTGTAGTGGCGGGAGTTGACGATGTACTCCTCGATGGTGTTGAGGTTCTCCTCGGTGGGCTCGATGCCGAGCTCGCCCAGAGTCAGCGGAAGATCCATCTTGCGCATGAACTCGCGCAGCTCGTCCTCCTTGTCTTTCAGGCCGTTGAAGTACAGCTGGCAGAACAGGCCCACGGCGACGATCTCGCCGTGAATGGCCTCGGCGGCCTCGTGCGTGAAGTGCGTGCGCACGCCGTCGTAGATCACGTGGGCGAGCTCCGACTGACGGAAGCTCTTGGTGGTGTTGGCGATCACGCCGGTGGTGATCACGTTCAGGAAGGCCATGTCGGTGAGGTTCTTGGTGACCTCGCCGGCGCGGTTGTCCTCGATGGCGGGAAGCGCGATCTTCTCGAGCACATCGTAGACGTAGGCAGCCATGTTGAAAGCCGTGAAGACGTCGATCGGCGTATCCTCGAGATGCATCTCGGGCTGGCCGTTCAGCATCTCGATCTTCTTGGCCATGGCGTCCATGATGCCGGCGGCGTTGTAGCGGTGCGGGCAGGCGGCGATCACGTCGAGATCCATGTACACGCCGTCGATCTCGTGGTCAAAACGCCAGGAGCGCAGCTTGCCGCCCTCGGCGGTGTACATGACGCTCATGCAGGTGAACGGCGCGCAGGTGGATGCGGACGTGGGGACGTTGATGGCGCCCAGATGCGCCACCTCGCCCACGGCCTTGGCAAGGTCGGTGATCTTGCCGCCGCCGACGCCGACGATCTCGTCGCAGCCGGCCTCGTGCGCCTTGGCGGCCAGCTCCTCGGCGCCCTCGTAGCAGCACCAGCCCGTCCAGATCTCAAGCTGCCACTCGACGCCCGCGGCCTCCATGCTCGGGACCAGACGGTCCTTGACCGCGTCCCAGGAGCGCGGACCGGCGACGATCAGCATCTTGTTGCCGAAACGCTTGAGCTCATCGCCCATCTGCTCCAAAAGACCGCGCTCACAGCGCACGCGACCGGCGCCAAACTTGATCGCGGTATCCAGTTCCACTGCCATAGTTCCCTCTTTCTCCCTTTTTCGATGCTCGTGAACAGGGTATCTTTCGACGCACGGCGGGCGCGATGCCCCTGCAGCCCACCGTGCGCCGGAAAGACCGTAACGGTCCGGCGGCTTAGCCGCGGATCTCGCGGACGGCAGCCGCGGCCTCGGCCGTCAGGGCCTCGACGCGCGAGAAGTCGCCGTCGGCGAACAGGTTGGGCTTGACCATCCAGGTGCCGCCCGCGGCGAGGATCGCCTTGGATCCCAGGAAGTCACGCACGTTGTCGGGGCTCACGCCGCCGGTGGGCATGAAGCGGTGGCCGACGAACACGGCGGCAAGCGCCTCGATGGCCTTCAGGCCACCGTAGAGGTTGGCGGGGAAGAACTTGGTGATATCGAAGCCCAGGTTGATGAGGGTCGTCAGCTCGGCGGGAGTCACGCCGCCGGGGATGAGGTTGATCTCATGCTCAAGGCACCAGTCGATGATGGCCATGTCGTAGCCCGGGGACACGATGAACTTCGCGCCCGCATCGACGGCCTTCTTGCACTGCTCGAGGTTCACCACCGTACCGGCACCGACCAGGATGTCGGGGCACTTCTCGGCCATCTCGTGGATGCAGTCGGCGGCAGCCGCGGTGCGGAAGGTCACCTCAGCCGCGGGAAGCCCGCCGGCAACCAGCGCGCTGGCCATGGGGACGGCGTCCTCGACCTTCTCGAGCACGACGACCGGCACGACGCCCGTCTTCTCGACCTGCTCGTAGAAACCATTGTTCTTCATGTACTCAGTCGACATCTTGCTTCCTCTCTCTTGTCGAGCTTACTTCCCGTTATATGCACCACAGGGTCGGCGCAGGCCTGCGCTTACGGCAGGCAGGTGCACCACACCTCCTGATTGTGGTAGATGGCAAAATCGTCAAAGCCCAAACGCTCCGCAGCGGGCTGCTCGCCGTCGCATACGTGCTCGAGCAGCTCGAGCAGGCTCGACCCGAGCTCGTCGATCGTCTGCGTCCCCTCGATGACGCCGGAGGCGTCGAAATCCATATTGTCCGCCATGCGCGCATAGGTCTCAGCGTTGCCCGTGACCTTGATGACGGGGATGAGCGGGTTGCCGATCGGCGTGCCGCGGCCCGTCGTGAAGATAAGCACCTGCGCACCGCCTGCCGTCATGCCGGACACCGACTCGATGTCGTAGCCCGGCGTGTCCATAACGACCAGACCGGGCTTCGTCGGCACAGCGCCATAAGGGACGACCTCCGCGATCTGCGAGGTGCCGCCCTTCGAGATGCCGCCCAGCGCCTTTTCCTCGAGTGTGGACAGGCCGCCGGCCATATTGCCCGGCGACGGGTTGGCGCCGCGCACGTCCACGCCCGCCGCGGCGAAGCTCTTCTCGAGCCCATGCACGATACGGTAGACGTCGTCGGAAACCTCGGGCGTGGCCGCGCGGGCCGCGAGGATATCCTCGGTGCCGATGAGCTCGGTCGTCTCGCCGAGCATCACCGTGCCGCCGGCGGCGACGACCGCATCGCTCACCGCGCCGACCACCGGGTTGGCGGCAAGACCGCTCGTGGCGTCCGAGCCGCCGCAGTTGGTCCCCAAGACCAGGTCGTCCAGGCCCATCTCGCAGCGCTCGACAGCGGCAGCCTGTTCCACAAGGGCGCGCGCAAGCTCGACGCCGTGCGCGACCGCGCGCTCAGAGCCGCCGCAGTCCTGAATCGTCATCACCTCGAGGGGCTTTTTGCTCACCTCGCGGATGCGCTCGGCAAGCTCGTAGGGCTTGGTGGTCTCGCATCCCAGGCCCACGAGCAGGGTCGCGAACACGTTGGGATTGAGCGCCAGGTTCACAAGGCAGCGACGCATGATCTCGATGCCCGAACCCACCTGGCCGCATCCCTTGGCACAGGGGACCGCTACCGCTCCCGGCACCGCTGCGGCGATGCGGCGCGCAACGACGTTGGCGCACCCGCACGTCGAGAGCACGAGCACATGGTTGCGGATACCTATGCGACCATCCGGTCGACGATAGCCCCTCATGCGCTCACCCCCGTCTTGACGCTCTCGATGACATGGACATGGACGTAGCCGCCACGGGCGACGTCAGCCGTCATGATGCCGATGACCTCGCCGTACTTATGCGCAAGCTGGCCTGTGGCAAGCGGCGCGAGGCAGATCTTGTGAAAGCGCGGGATGTCCTCGAGCGCGACGAGCTCGTCGACCGTATCGCCCGACTTCGTCCGCACCGACACGGTGTCGCCGGCGGCGACCGCATCGATGACGGTTGCGACGTCGTCGATCGGATCCATGATGAGCGCGCGCTTTGTCGAGGGGGCCTTGCTTTCCATCGCTCCTAGCCCTCCTCTTTCCCTACCTGGGACAGCGGGTCCTTGAACTCGCCGAACCGGATATCCGGGAAGCGCTCGGCCACATGGTCGCGCACCCACGCATACGTCTCGCGCATGCGGGAGCTGCGGACCCACAGGCCGGAGAGCTGCAGCACGTAATACACCTTGTCCGACCCGCTGGCGTCCATCTGCGCCTGCATGTCGGGCGTAATCTCGTCAAACTGATCGGCCGCTTTGTAGCCCATGATCTCGAGCATGAGGTCGTTGTTGCTCGCCGCCTTGAGGTCGACGCTCAGCACCTGGCTCCACGGCAGCGAGATGACGTCTTCGGGCTTGGTGAGGTCGGTCACCTCGTCGGCGGTGAACTCGAACAGGGGCCTGCGGTCGAGCAGCTTGCGCACGCAAAAGGCCGTGGCCACGACAAAGCACGCCGCGACGATGACCGCAAGAATCGGCCACACGATATTGCCGCCGCCCTGGGTGAAGCCGAGCGCGACGACGCACACGGCAATGACAACATACGACAGGCAGATGGCGACCAGCCGCCGCGCGTCGTTATAGACAACGAGTCTGTCCATGGGATAAACCTCGCAGAGATTCCAACGTTAGCGCAGGACTTCCATGAAGCCCACGACATCGGCCAGGCTATCGAACGAGAGGACCGCTTCGCTGCGAATCTTCTCGCGATTACCCACGGGCTGGTCCAGAATCGGATAGCCCTCGGTGACCGAATCCATATTCGTCAGGTCGTCGAAGATGAACGCCGACGTGAAGCCGCCTGCGTTGGCGGCGCAGATGCCCGCATAGCTGTCCTCGAGCACGAGTGTGTTGGCGGGATCGGCTCCGATGAGCCCCGCCGCCTTGAGGAAGATCTCGGGGTCGGGCTTGCCGTTTTCCACCTGCGTTCCGTCCACGATATAGGGGAACGCATGGGTGAGGTATTCGGCCTCGAGATACTCGTCGATCAGCGAGCGGACCGACGAGCTGGCGAGCGCGTAGGGAATGTTGCGCTCCTGCAGGTAGCTCAACAGCTCCAGCAGGCCCTTCTTCTTGCCCACACGGCCGTTTTGCTCCATGCGCACGGCCGTCTTCTGCTTCTTGATGTACTCGCGCCAGGTGACGACGTCCTTGTCCTCACCGAACGCGTGCTTGAGGTCGGCGACGACCTCGCGTTCGATCTTGCCGCAAAGGCTCATGTACAAAGCGGGGTTCATCTGGAAGCCGAATGCGCGCGCCGTGCGCAGATACGCGCGGTAGCACATGCGCTCGCTGTCGAAGATGAGGCCGTCCATGTCGAACAGCACAGCCTGAAACGGACCCACGGGTGCTCCTTTGCGGTCGATATGTCCATAAGAAAGGCCCGCACCCTCCTGCGGGTGCCGAAGGAGTGCGGGCCTGGGGGTGGAGCGAGCTGTTACGCCCGGATCTCGTTCACCGGCTCCTCGCCGGCGACGAAACGCTCAACGTCTCCCACACACTTCTCGCCCATGCCGCGCAGGCACTCCTCCGTGTAGGCGGAGATGTGCGGGCACACGAGAACCTTGGGATGGTTGAAGTAGGGGTCGTCGGCCGCAGGCGGCTCGTCGTGCATGACGTCGATTGCCAGGGCCTTGATGGTGCCGTCCGCAAGCGCATCGAGCATCGCGGGCTGATCGATAAGATCGGCACGCGCGTTGTTGACCACATAGACGCCCTTCTTCATCTTGGCGAAGCACTCGGCGTTCAGGATGTGGAACGACGTCGGGTTGAGGTCGGCGTTGAGGGTCAGGATGTCGCAGTTGGAAACCACGGTATCCAGATCGGTGTACTCGAAGTCGACGCCCTGGGCGCGCAGCTTGTCGGCCCAATCGTCGTGATGCACCGGGTCGCAGGCCAGAACCTTGAGGTCGTAGCCGCGAGCCAGGATCTCGACGACACGGGAACCGATGTTGCCGCAGCCGATGATGCCGAGCGTCTTGCCCGACACGCCGTTGCCCACGAACTTGGCGCGCTCGGCCCAACGGCCCTCGTTGGCCGCCACGTGCGAGTCGCTCACCTGACGCATGGCGTCAAGCAGGATGGCGACAGCGCCCTCGGCCACCGCGTCGCGCTCGACGAGCGGCGAGACCGTGGTAAGGATGCAGCCGGTCGCGTTGCAGGCCTTGACGTCGACGTTGTTGTAGCCGATGCCGTGACGCGAAAGCAGCAGCAGGTCGGTCTTGTGCTCAAAGAACTCCGCATCGAAAAACGGCGTCACCGAGGAGATGATGATGTTGTAGTCCTTGAGGGACTCGGCGAGCTCGGCGCCGTGGGCATCGCCCGCAACGCGCACGCGCTCGACCGTGCCGATCTTCTCAAGGCGCTCCATCTGGTCGGGGAAGCGGGTTCCGAACGACGAGGAGTTCACGATAGCGATCTTGTATTCCATAGGTGGAACTACCCTATCCCTTTCTGCGTGAACCGCGAAGGCTCAACTACTTGCCGCACTTGGCGAGGGCGGCGGCCAGGCCGACGTTCTCGGAGGACGGAATCTTCTGGAAGTAGACGGTGACGCCCGCGTCGCCGATGGCCTTGGCGATGTCGGCGTCGTCGTCGGTCAGACCGACGGACTCGATGACCTTGGTGGAGCCGGGCTTGATGGCGATGCCGCCGACGTTGAGCTCCTTGATGGGCACGCCGCCGTCAACGGCGACCTTGGCGTAGGCCAGCGACTTGAAGATCAGGGCTACCTTGTCGTCGCCGAACTGGTCCTCGTTCCAACGGTCGACAAGACCCTGGGCGGAGTAGACCTTGATCTTGAGGCCGCCGGTGGACTGGGTGGACTCGTAGATCTCCTTCATGAACTCATCGTTGGCGGTGGCATCGTCGATGACATAGGCGGTGTTGGTGCCCTTGCCCTTGGTCCAGACCTGCATGACCTGGCCGTGGACCAGACGGTCGTCGATGCGCGCGAGGGTGATCTCAGACATGGTGTTACTCCTATCCCTAGAGGGTGACTAAAAAGGGGCACATATCTCCCCATTAAGAGATATGTACCCCGTTGCGGCGAATTAGCCCTTGAGGTTGGCGCGATTGATGAGACGGGCACCCATCTTGCCGGCCTCGAGCGCGGTGTTGGCAAGCTCGTGGCCGTCCTCGGCGATCTCGAGCTGCTGGATCGTCTCGATCAGCATGGGCATGTTCACGCCCAGGATGACGTCGCAGTCGACCTTGGCGACGCAGGCGAGCGCCACGTTGGAGGGGCTGCCGCCCATGAGGTCGCACATGATGATGGTGTGCGCGCCCTCGGCGTCGTTCTTCTCGACGATCTCGAACGCCTTCTCGCGCAGGTCATCGACGGACTGGCCGGGCACGAGGCCCAGGGCGTCGACGTTCTCCTGCTCGCCCATGATCATCTCGGCGCTCTTCTTGAGCTCGATGCCGAACAGACCGTGGGTGATGATGAGGACCTTGTTCATGCGTATCGCTCCTTACAGCTCAAATCCGATTAGAGGATGCCGATGACCGCGAGCACGATCAGGATGACCGTGAAGCCGAGCATGGCCTGGGTGACCTTCATGCCCTTCTTCTGGAAGAAGAAGAACAGGGCCATAACGGCGATCAGGGGCAGGATGCCGGGGATGATGCCATCCAGGGTCTCCTGGAGCACGAAGGGCTTGCCGGACAGGTCGGCCTGGATCGGGGTGGTCAGCTTGACGTAGCTGGCCGCCATGGCGCCCATCATGAACAGACCGAGCACGCCGAGCGCGTCGATGATGGACTTGATGCGGCCGCCCTTCATGACCTCGAGCGCGGCGCGACGGCCCATGGTGTAGCCCATGCGGGTGAACAGGTAGCCGTAGATGAAGGTCGCGGTGGCGAAGCACACGAACGGCATGACGGCACCGAGCGGGTTGCCCTCCTGGCACAGGCCCAGGAACAGCGAGATGCAGATGTACTGAACGGTACCGGAGTCGATGGAGTCGCCGACACCAGCCAGCGGGCCCATCAGGCCGATCTTGGTGTTCTGGATCATCGTGGCGTCAAGCGCCTCCTCGCCGGCGTTGAGCGCCTTGGCGCGCTCCTCCTCGAGCGAGACGGTGATGCCGGAGATGATGCCGCCGCCCCAGACAGCCTGGGTGTTGAAGAACTGCAGGTGGCGCTGAAGGGCCTCGGCCAGGAAGACCTTGTTCTTGTAGAGCTTCTTGAGCACGGGGATCAGGCCGAAGCAGAACGCGGGGGCGATCATGCGGTCGAAGGTGTGCGGGACCTCGTTGGCCCACCAGAAGCGGAACCACGTCTTGAGGATGTCCTTGTTGGTGATCTCGTCGGGCTTGTTGGCCTCACCGAGCATCAAACGGGGATCGGCGTGAATCATGCCGTCTTCGTCTAGATAATCGTTGATATCCTGGGAAAGCTTCTCGACAGCTTCACTCATCGTAAAATCCCTTCCTTTCTATGGATAGCAGGGCTCGGGCGCGACTAGGCGTCGGCCTTCGTGGTGAACATGTTGTAGCAGAAGGCGATGATGACGCCGAAGACGGCCCAGGTGATCATCGTGATGCTCATGCCGGCCTGGGTGGTGAGCACGACCAGGAAGTAGGCCAGGAAGAAGAACACGAGCAGCTTGCGGGAGCCGATGACGTGCATGGTGATGGCGATACCGAGGGCGGCAAGACCACCGGAGACGACGTCGAGCGCGTGCAGCACGGGGCCGTCGCTGATCATGTTCATGAAGTCGGAGATGACCGGGGCGCCCAGGTACAGGGCGATGGTGATGGTCGGGACGAACAGCGCGAAGCCGATGAGGGAGGGCACGAGGCCGATCCACAGCTGCAGGTTGCGGGTGTCAGCCTTGAGGGCGCAGGCGTCCATGCGGCTCACGCAGATCGTGTTCAGGAAGAAGCGGAGCTGGTAGAGGTAGCTGCCCATGAGACCGACAGGCACGGCGATGGCGACTGCGGCCTCGGGGTCCAGGTCACCGATGCAGGCGACGGACACGGCGATGGCGGAAGCCACCGCGGGCTCGGAGGGCATAGCGCCACCGGGGGCGACGACGCCCATGTAGATCAGCTGGATGGTCGCGGTGACGATCATGGCCTGGTGCATGTCGCCGAGGATCAGACCGACCCAGAAGCCCGCCATAAGCGGCGAGAAACGCATGGTGAGGGTTGCATAACCGAGTGCGCGCGATTCGATTGCCGCAACAAACAGGGCAATCAGCAATGCTTGCAATAGTGTCATTATGCCTTTCCTTTCTCTCCTCTTTTCCGGAAGCGATGGAGTGCGTCCGCTCCATTTCCCCCTTCGCCTGGGCGCGGGCCCTCCACGCCAAGGCAGCCTTTGGGCACAGAGCCCCTATGACGAAGATTCTATGTGTTTTTATAGTGTCTCGAAAGAAAAAATTTTCCTAATTGGTGAACGGTGTGTAAGTTATCGTCTGCCGAATTTAGTACACATACAGCGCCGAAATGTGATACCGCTTACATGCGAAGTCACCTTTAATAGTTTCTGCTGGTAGATATCTGTTCTGTGCGTACGGCAAAATGTACTTCATTTTGTAGGTTTTTATCTCGCGGTCGTTAGAATGATTTATTATCGCTCGCATTTTACCGTTCACGCTTCTCGCGGCACCGTCCCCGGTCGCTTGGCCGCGTCTTCGTACTAGAAAATTATTTTTTTCTACTTCCGTTCGCGATATTTTTTCGTCCTGCGGTGCGGACGCCGCTATATTGAATACAAAGCGCGTCGCATCACGCTATATTCGCCGCGATGCGCCCTGTACCTGTCGCTCTACAATCCGGGAATCCCACGATGGCACGAAACACCGTTCTCCTTAAGATCAAGGCGCTCTCCCCCTCGCTTTCCACCAAGGAGCAGCGCATCGCCGACTTCATCCTCGACGACCCGCGCTTCGCCTCGCGCATGACCATCAACGAGATGGCCGCGCAGCTCGGCGTTGCGGACTCGACGGTGTTCAAATTTACCAAGAAGCTCGGGTACCGCGGATTCCGCGATTTCCGCACCGATCTGCTTGCCGAGGAGTTCGACCCGCAGATCTCGATCCACGAGAACGTGACCCCCGAGGACGACCCCCTCACGGTCGCCCACAAGATCATCCACTCGAGCGCCAAGTCGCTCAACGACACCCTGGCGCTGCTCAAGCGCGAGGATCTGGAGCTCGCGCTCGACTTTCTGCTCGGCAGCGCGCGCATTTCGTTTTACGGATGCGGCGAGTCGGGCGTCATTGCGATGGACGCCTACCAGAAGTTCCTGCGCTCGCCCATCCCCTGCCACGCCGTCATGGATTCGCACATGCAGCTCATGCAGGCCGCCATGCTCACGCCCGACGACTGCGCCGTCGTGATCACCCACACCGGCGCCACGCGCGAGATGTACGCGGTGGCCCAGCTGGCGCACAACGCCGGCGCGCGCGTCATCCTCATCACGAGCTACCCGTCGCAGAAGATCTCCGAGTTCGCGGACATCACGTTCGTCTCGACCTCCGACGAGACGCGCTACCGCCCCGAGTCCCTCTCCTGTCGCTACGCGCAGCTCGCCATCATCGATTCGCTCTACACGGCCATGATGTTCCGCCTGAGCGACGGCGCCGAGTCGCTTCACAAGATCCGCGAGGCCATCGACCTCATCAAGGACGAAAACTAGCCGACCGCACGCGATCGCACCCGACGTTTATCACGCGTTGTAACGGGCGAGGAACGCGCGCGTGCGCTCCTGCTGCGGGTTGCCCAGCACCTGATCGGGCGCGCCCTGCTCCACGATGGTCCCGCCGTCCATGAAGACCACACGGTCGGCGACGTCGCGGGCAAACGCCATCTCGTGCGTCACGATGATCATGGTGATGTCCTCGGCCGCAAGCTGACGGATGACCTTCAGCACCTCGCCGGTGAGCTCGGGGTCGAGCGCGGAGGTCGGCTCGTCAAAAAAGAGAATGTCGGGATTCAGGGCAAGGGCCCGCGCGATGCTTGCGCGCTGCTGCTGGCCACCCGAGAGCTGGCAGGGCACTTTGTCCTCGGTGCCGACAAGGCCCATCTTCTCGATAAGCGAGCGGGCCTGGCGCTCCGCCTCCGCTCGATCGCGCTTCTGCACCGCAATCGGCGCGTCCATGATGTTGCGCATGACCGTCATATGCGGAAACAGGTTATAGCTCTGGAAGACCAGACCGAAGCGACTCTTGGCGCGACGCAGCTCGTCGCCCTTGACGTAGGCAACCTGCCCTGTTGACCCCGTGCTCGCAACCGTGACGTCGCCGTAGCGCAACGAGCCCGCGTCGATGCGCTCGAGCATGGTCGCGCAGCGCAGCAGCGTGGACTTGCCACCGCCCGAGGGGCCGATGATCGCCACGACCTCGCCGGGCCGCACGTCCAGCGTGATATCGCGCAGCACGACGTGGTCGCCAAAGGCCTTGCCCACGTGCTCCATGGAAAAGATCGGCTCTGCCATCTTATCTCCTCGTCCTCGCCGGTTTTTGCGTCTCGCCGCGCGCGTCAGTCGTGATAGTAGTCCAGGCGCTTCTCGGCGATGCCGATAAGCGTCTCGACCAGGAAGTTGAACACCCAGTAAAACGCCGCCGAGATGGCAAACGGCACCATGCTCACCTGCGAGGCGACGAGCGCCTTGGCGGTCGAGAACATCTCGGCCACGCCGATGGCGAAGGCGAGCGACGTGTCCTTGACCAGGGTGATGATCTCGTTGCCCATGGCGGGCAGGATGCGCTTGACCACCTGGGGCAACACGATGCGCACGAAGGTCTGCACGCGCGTATAGCCCAGGACCTCGGCGGCCTCGTACTGGCCGCGCGGGATGGACTGGATGCCGCTCCGGTAGATCTCGGCGAAGTACGCCGCGTAGTTGATGATGAACGCCACGATGCACGCCTGCCATTTGGAGTCGGGCGTGAGCTCGATGCCGAAGACGTAGTACGGGGCGAAGTAGATGGCGAACATCTGCAGCATGAGCGGGGTGCCGCGCATGATGGAGATGTAGACGCGGGCGACGGCGCGCAGCGGCGCGAAGCGGCTCATGCGCGCAAGCGCCACCGGTACCGCGAGCGGTATGGAGCCCACGAGCGTGAGCACGAAGATCTGCACGGTGGTGCCGAAGCCCTCCAGCAGCATGCCTGCCATCGTCGTGATATCCATGCGCATCCCTTCAGCGAAATGGTGGGAAAACAGGGACAGTCCCTATTTTCCCACCGGGTAATCCATGCGTATGCGAGGTGCGTTACTCGAGCACCCAGTTCTCATAGGACAGGCCGTACTCGGCGTACTTGTCGCACAGCTCGGCAACCGTGCCGTCCTCGTCCATCTCGCGCAGGGTCTGGGTGACCTGCTCGGCGAGCGCCTCGCTGCCCTGCTTGAAGCCCACGGCGTAGTGCTCCTCGGACAGCATCTCGGGCAGCTGCACGTAGGCGTCGGGCTTGGCGGACATCTGGTACTCGGCGATCGACAGGTCGCAGGCCACCGCGTCGACCGCACCGGACTCGAGCTGCATGAAGGCCGTGTTGTACTCGCCGATCTGGTCGAGCGAGGCAAACGTGGCGGCAAGGCTCGCCTGATCGCCCTCGAGCACGTCGAGCGCCGCGGAGTCGACCTGCGTGATCACCGTCTTGCCGGCAAGGTCGTCGAAGCTCTCGATACCGCTATCGGCTTTGACTACGATGACCTGGCCGTTGAGCATATAGGGCGCCGAGAAGGTGTAGTCGTCCTCGCGGCCCTCCATGGTGAAGCCGTTCCAGATGCACGTGATGGCGCCCGAGTCGAGCAGCGTGTCCTTGGCATCCCAGTCGATGGGCTCGTACTGGACCTCCCAGCCGTTGCGCTCGGCGACCTCGGCGGCCAGATCGAGGTCGAAGCCGGTGAACTCGCCGTCATCGCCCACGTAGCCGTAGGGCGGATACGACTGGTCGAAGCCCACGACGAGGGTCGAGATGTCCGCGGAGGTGTCCTCGGCCGGCGCGGACGAGCCGGCGCTCTCGTTGGACGCGGGAGAGCCGCCGCACGCCGACAGCGCGAACGCGAGGGCGAACGCCGCGACGGCGGCGACGAGCGACGGGAAGCGCTTGCTTTTCATGGTGAAACCCCTTCGGTGTATTCGCCAGCCCACATGGACCGGCGCTGCAATGCAACGGCAATCACTTTACTATGATGGAGTGCTTCAAGCAAGGACTTTCTTTTTCGTCGGCGCAACAGGTGCAGGAGCCCAGGACAGCCAGGACGCCACGTCCCGAACCGCCCTTCCGGTCCGATGTCTTTTGCCGATCTTCGCGAAGTGAGTGCTTCATTTAGAAACCTGTGAGTATACCGAGACATAAGACCGACAACGGCGCAGGTAGATAAATTGCTACTGTCAGGGTATACGAAGGGGTCTCGAATTTAAGCACTCACTTCGCGCAGATCCGAGGGCCTACAGCGAAAACCCGCCCGCGCGCTCGCGCGCGGGCGGGTTTTCATAGCGAATCATGCTGTCCGAGCGAAGCTCCTACTCGCGGAATCCATCCTCGAAAGGCACGCGCGTCCCGCGGCCCTTCTTGCCGGCGACCACGGCGCCGGCGCCGATGGCGGACAGGCCGGCGGAGACCGCAAGGCCGATGCTTGCAGCGTCGGCGGTCGCGGGCAGTTTCTCGCGCTCGTCGGCGGTCGCCGCGTGCTCATCCTTCTTGGCGCGCCCGGCGTCTTCGCCCTTCTGCTCCTCGGACGTCGAGGTGTCGTTGCCGGGGTTCTTGCCCTGCTCGTCAGACGTCAACGTGTCGTTCGCAGTGGAATCGTCGGTCTCGGTCTTTTCCTGGGTGCTCGCCGAGGCGTCCTCGTCGTCGGCAGACGGCGAGCCCTCCGTCGAGGCGCCGTCGGCCGAGCCGGCATCGCTGTCGGAGCTGTCGTCGGTGGAGTCGGCGGCGTTATCGGAACCGCTGCCGCCGTCGGAATCGCCGCCAGCGCCAGAGCCGTTGTTGCTCGCGCCGTTCCCGGCGCCGGAACCGCCCTCGGAGCCGGGGCCGCTGTTGCCGGTATTGCCCTCGGCACCGCTGTCGTCACCGTTGTCGGAATCGTTGCCAGATCCGCTGTCAGAGCCGTTGTCGCTGTTCGAGCCGGAGCCGTTATCGGCGTTGCCGCCAGAACCGTTGTCGGCGTTGTCGCCCGACTCGTTATCGGAGCCGGCGCCGTTGTCGGTCGTGCCACCGGTTACCGCATCGTTCGCGGGCGGCACGGGCTTGGGCGCGCTCCCGTCGTCCGACGAGGGACCGTTACCCGCGGGCTCGTCGCTCTCCGAGCCATCCGGCTGCTCGCCGTCCCCGTCTCCGGGTTGTTCGCCCTCGTCGCCGGGCTTCTGGTTGCCGTCATCAGCATTCTGGTTGCCGTCCCCGGGCTTCTGGTCGCCGACGTCAGCATCCTGGTTGCCGTCACCCGGCTGCTCGCCGCCCTCTTCGGGCTTATCGGCCTGGGCCTCATCCTCGGCGATGTACTCCAGGCAGGTCGCGCGCTCGCGCTCGTAGCGGGCGCGATAGCTGGCAGCCCACTGTCCACCGACGTTCTCGACGACCGCGTCGCACAGCGCGTTCACGAACTCGCGGTCGGTCATGTCGTCGGTCAGCTTGGCCAGCTTAAAGTACTTCTGGCAGCCGCCCGAACCGAACAGGTTGCACATGCCCCAGGCCAAGCCCTTCACGCAGTCGGCGCGCCCGGAGATGTCCACGCCGAACGTGTTGCGCAGGATGCGCTCGACCGGCAGGTAATACTCCTGATACGCGAAATCGTCCTGCAGCGCGGAGAACTCGCTCGGGTTGGCCGCATATGCCGCGTGCCAAGCATCCTGCGCGAGCTGGCCGATCTCGGTCAGGCGCTTGGTCGATGAATCGTAGATGTCACCCGAGCGGAGCTCATCGCCGCGCTCGATGACCGGCTCGAACATCGCATAGGTGTCGGGGTCGTAGGCGTAGCACGCCTCCATGAACTCGACCAGCGAATAGCGGCGGTCAAACTGGTAGAACCCCATGGCGTTGTAGCCGTCGTAATAGCTGAAGCCCTGATCGTAGTTGCTCCCGCTCTCGTTCTCGGCGAAATACTTCATCTCGCTCGACAGCGAGTTCGGCGAGATGTTCATGGCGCGGCTCGCCATGAGCGAGTTGACCGACAGCATCATGATCGAGGGCATGCCCTGGGCCTCGGCCCTGGCCGCAGGATCATCGACGTACGCGTCGGCGCGGTCGAAGTCGCCGGGCGCCGGGAGCTCCTCGGACGCCTCGTCCTCTCCGGTGCCGGTGCCGTCGGCGGATGTACCCTCGGCCGCGACAAGCGCGTCCTCGGAGTCGGTATCGGTATTAGCAAACAACGTGGACGGGGTTGCCGCCGTGCCAAACGCCAGCGTTAGGGCGAGACCGGCAGCGATAGCCTGGTGCTGAGACTTCATTGCTCCTCCTTGGTTCTGCGTCTCCTGGCGGAGATGGTGCGGTAAAGGTGTGTTTGCGACAGAGCGCACAGAGGTGACGCTATTATGCCCAACGCGCAGCACTCTTACAACGTGGGTCAATCGGCGCTCACATCCTGCCGACAACCGCGCGCCACGGAGCGCACGCCCTTTTCGCGCATGACCATCGAGCTGCGGTTTTAACGCAAAGGCCCGGGAGCCGCATGTGCGCGCTCCCGGGCCTCGATACCCTATGGGTGCGTTTGGCGTTAGCAGATCTCGACGACCCAGCCCTCGGGCCCCTCGAGCTCACCGGCCTGAATGGCGGTCAGGGTCTCACGGAGCTTGGCCATGACGGGGCCGACCTGCTCCATACCGCTTGCGAACACGATCTCGTCGGCGCCGTTGACGACCTTGCCCACCGGGCTGATCACAGCCGCGGTACCGCACATGCCGCACTCCACGAACTCGCCGGCCTCGACCTCGGAGAACTTGACCGGGCGCTCGACGACCTCCATGCCGAGCATGTCGGTGGCGACCTGCACCAGCGAGCGACGCGTAATGGAGGGCAGAATCGAGTCGGTCGCGGACTGCGGCACCACGAGCTTGCCGTCGCGGTCGACGAACAGGAAGTTCGCGCCGCCGGACTCCTCGACATAGGTGTGGGTCTGAGGATCGAGGAACATGTTGTCCGCGAAGCCCTCGGCGTGCGCCTGAACGCTCGGGTACAGCGACATCGCGTAGTTGAGGCCCGCCTTGATGGCGCCGGTACCGTGGGGCGCGGCGCGGTCGTACTCGGGAACCTTGACGGCCACGGGCTTGACGCCACCCGAGTAGTACGGGCCCACGGGCGTCACGAGGATGCGGAACTGGTACTCGTCGGCCGGCTTGACACCGATGACCTCGCCGGTCGCCACCATGAACGGGCGGATATAGAGGGTGGCGCCCGAGCCGAACGGCGGCACCCATGCCTCGTTGGCCTTGACGACCATCTTCACAGCCTCGAGGAACTTGTCCTCGGGGAACGGCGGCATCACGATACGGCGTGCAGAGTCGGCCATGCGGCTGGCGTTGAGGTCGGGACGGAAGCAGACGATCTTGCCGTCCTTGGTGGTGTAGGCCTTAAGGCCCTCGAAGACCTCCTGACAGTAATGGAAGATACCGGCGCACTCGGAAAGCGTGAGCGTGTGGTCGGCGGTCAGGCCGCCCTCCTCCCAGGCACCATCCTTGTAGTTGCAGACGTAGCTATAGTCCGTGGGACGATACGCGAAGCCGATGTTGCCCCAATCGATATCCTTCTTTTCGACCGCCATGTTGATCTCCTTTGTTGTTTCGTGCTGCCGTGCTGAGCGAGCATGCGGCGTATTGCACGATTCTACTCCCCTTGGGTGGAGTGAGCGAAGTTTTTTACATTCGTATAACAGCACCCGGCTGACAAGGGTGGCGACAACTTTAATCCTAGCAATTCGCTATAGATTCGTTATACTTAGCCCATTCGCGAGACGAGGGGAGCCGCCATGGGCTTCATCACCACCATCAAAGAGGACATCGCTGCCGTCAAGCACAACGATCCGGCGGCGCAAAACGGATTCGTCATCTTTCTGTCGTATCCGGGCCTTCACGCCAAGTGGATGCACACGCCTGAGCACTGGCTGTGGAACCATGGCGCGCGCAGCCTCGCGCGCATCGTCTCGCAGGTCACCCGCTTCTTCACCGGCGTCGAAATCCATCCGGCAGCGCAGCTCGGACGCCGCCTGTTCATCGACCACGCCATGGGCGTCGTGATCGGCGAGACGACGATTGTGGGCGACGACTGCACTCTCTACCAGGGCGTCACGCTTGGCGGCACGGGCAACGAGGTGGGCAAGCGCCACCCCACGCTCGGCAACAACGTCACCGTGGGCAGTGGCGCCAAGGTGCTCGGCAACATCACGATCGGAGACAACGTCCGCATCGGCGGCAACTCCGTCGTGGTCAAGGACGTTCCGTCGGACTCCACCGTGGTCGGCGTGCCCGGGCGCGTGGTTCGCCGCAACGGATGCCGCGTGATGGCCGAGAGCTTTGACGCCAAGCTGCACCGCGAGAGCCTGCCCGACCCCGTCGAGGAGGCATCGCGCCTGAACCGCGAGGGCATCGCCGGCAACGCCCGGCGCATCCACGAGCTCGAGCAGCAGGTGGCGGAGCTCACGGCACTCGTCAACGAACTCGCCGGCAAGCACGACGAAAACGGCGCATAAAGAAGGCGGACCGCCTGGCCCGCCTGATGTCTGTTTTGATGTGCGTCCGGGTGCGCCCCGTGGCGCCGCCCCTGGTGGCCGCCCCCTCGTACAGCACAAGATGTCCAAGGGCGAAGCCCATATCAGCCCCGTCCCCTTGAGCTATTTGTTGTCTTCGCGCAGGTTAGGGATGATGCGTTTGACGACCCAGAAGGCCACGACGATGACGGCGACGATGATGAGGATGATCTTCACGATATCCGAGAAGCCCTCGACCTGCGCGGTCACGCTCTCCCAGGCACCGCCCGCAGCATAGCCGAGGCTGCACAGGACGGTGTTCCACACGGCGGATCCCACCAGGGTGTACAGACTGAAGCGCACGACGTTCATCTTCGCCGTGCCCGCGGGGATCGAAATCAGGCTGCGCACCACGGGAATGCAGCGGCACAGCAGCACCGTGATCTGCCCGCGACGGTCGAACCAGCCGATGGCCTTGGAGACGTCATCGGACTTGAATCCGAGCAGGCGCATGGGCTTCGTGTCGAAAAAGCCCTCGAGGCGATCCTGTGAGAGCAGGCGACCGATGCCGTAGAGCACGAACGCGCCCACGACGGAACCGGCGGTCGCCGCGACGATCACGAGCGGCAGCTCCATGCTGGTCTGAATGACCAGGAAACCCGACAGCGGCAGGATGA
Organism: Collinsella tanakaei; assembly: GCF_030373545.1. Classification (GTDB taxonomy): domain Bacteria; phylum Actinomycetota; class Coriobacteriia; order Coriobacteriales; family Coriobacteriaceae; genus Collinsella; species Collinsella tanakaei_C. The sequence continues at coordinate 96,468 of NZ_JAUDCO010000001.1, forward strand.
GCTCGCTGGGGATGGGCGGAAACACGTTTTCGAAGAAGATGAGGCCGAACACGGCAAGATAGCCGAACTGGCTGATAAACGAAAAGAATGCGTCTTCCATAGACACCCTTCTGATCTGCACGCAATGCCGCTCCATGATAGCGGCACCGCACATCCCCGTCTTGCCATGCACCGGAAACCCACGAGATGAGAACGCAAATCTGACGAGGCAACGAGAACGCATGACACGACGATGCGCCCTTGTCGTGCGAGCGCACCCCTTTTGTCGGACCCCTGTCGCACCTCCCCGCGAGCTGGTACCGGTATACTGGCAGGGTATGATTTCGCAACCCGAAGGAGCCTCCATGGCCAGCATCAGTGTCGATTACTACTCCTCATCGCTCATGCGCACGACGACGCTCAACGTCATCCTGCCGTTCGACAACCCCAACGACGCCTGGGCGGTCGACGCCGCCCTGCGCCGCGACCCGCATACCTGGGACGCCGCCCCCTATCCCCCGCGCAAGGCGCCGTTTCGAACGCTCATCCTGCTGCACGGCATCAACGGCAACCACACCGACATCATCTCGGAGACCCGCATCGCCAAATGGGCGGCCGAGCGCGAGCTCGCCATCGTGATGCCGTCGGGCTACAACGCCTTTTACGTGGACAACCCCGAGACGCACAACTACTTCGGCCGCTTCGTGGGCCTGGAGCTTCCCCACGTCGTGCGCCGCATGTTCCCGCTGTCCGAGCGCCGCGAGGACATGTTCATCGGTGGCATCTCCATGGGTGCCTACGGCGCGCTGCGCAACGGCTTCAAGTACGCCGAGAACTTCGGCGGCATCATCGCCCTGTCCTCCGCCATGATCATCGACAACTTCGACGCGCTCATCCGCGACGAGCCGTTCTTCCTGTCGCGCCCCTTCCTGGAGTCCACGTTCGGCGACCTCGATCACGTGATCGACTCCGACAAGGACCCCGCGCGCCTGGCGGCGGACGTCGTGTACTGCGACCGTCCGCGCCCGCGCGTGTTCATGGCATGGGGCAGCTCCGACCCGCTCGCACAGCCCAACCGCGTGCTCGCGGCGCGTCTACGCGGCACCGGTATCGAGGTCGAGCAGCGCGAGCTCGCCGGCGGCCACGACTGGGACTTCTGGAACGAGGCGCTGCCGCAGGCGCTCGATTGGCTTCCGTCGCGTTAATCGCACCGACAAGCGCACGTGACGGGCGCGCAGCACGTATCATGGAAGGGGTATAACCCCCTACGACCGAAACACGAACGCGGCTTCTCGAGGGAGAGATTCGCTATGGCATTGCTCAAGGTCGACTTTTACTCCAATTATCTCCAGCGCAACGTCATACTGACCGCTGTCGTCCCCGTCGACAAGATGGACGGCGCCAAGCGCGCCAAGCGCCGCCAGGGCCCGTATCGCACCATGTACCTGCTGCACGGCCTGTTCGGGCGCGACTACGACTGGATCGACAAGACCCATGTGGTCGAGACCGCCGAGGCGCGCGACGTCGTGGTCATCATGCCGTCGGGCGAAGACGGGCTGTACCTCGACAAGCCCGAGATCAACGAATGGCACGGCAAGTTCATCAGCGAGGAGCTTGTCGACGTGACGCGCCATCTGTTCCCGCTGTCGCGCAAACGCGAGGACACCTGCCTGGCGGGCATCTCGATCGGTGCCTACACCGCGCTCATCAACGGCCTGCTGCGCCCCGACCGCTTCGGCAGCATCGTCGCGCTGTCCGGTGCGTTCATGCGCGACCGTGTGCTGGAGGCGGTCGAGTCGCACAGCCCGCGCAAGCGCCGCTCCTACGAGCGCTGGTTCGGCGATCTGGACACGGTCATCGGCAGCGAGAAGGATTACGTCGCGCTCATCGACCGCTTCAAGCAGGACCCCGACCTGCCTAGACCTAAGTTCTACGGCGCGTGCGGTGAGCACGACAACCTGTGCGAGAACAACCGCGAGGTCGTGCACCTGCTCGAGGACGCCGGCTTTGACGTGACCTACTGGGAGCCCGAGATCGGCTCCCACGAATGGCCGTTCTGGAACGCGTGGATCGACTGCGCGCTCGACTGGTACGCACCCGGCGAGATGAAGCCGAGCTCGGCGGAGGTCGACTACTCGGGGCTCACCACCCTGCGCCCGCCCAACGAAGGCAAGTTCGAACTCAAGGGCGAGGAGTAACACAAGGCGCGCGGCCCCACGGCGGGACCGCGCGCTTTTTTCGACAAGGTGGCCGACGAGTTTGTATCTGTCACCATCTTGTCTGACGCCCGATGTGAAATACGTCGGACGTTTCCCACATCGGGCGCTCGGGCTGCGTCCCCTACATGAACTGGGAGTTATACAGCGCCGCGTAGGCGCCGCCAGCTTCGAGCAGCTCCTCGTGCGTGCCCTGCTCGATGATCGTGCCCGCGCTCATGACCAAGATGAGATCGGCGTCCACGATGGTCGATAGGCGATGCGCGATCACAAAGCTCGTACGCCCGGCCATGAGGTTTTCCATCGCGTGCACGATGGCGTGCTCGGTACGCGTGTCCACGCTCGAAGTTGCCTCGTCCAGGATGAGGATCTTGGGGTCGGTCAGAATCACGCGCGCGATCGTCAGCAGCTGCCGCTGACCCTGGCTGATGTTCTCGGCGTCGTTTTCGACCCGCGTGTCGTAGCCATCGGGCATCGTGCGGACGAAGAAGTCGACGTGCGCCATCTTGGCGGCGCGCACGATCTCCTCGCGCGTGGCGTCGGGGCGGCCGTACGCGATGTTCTCGGCAATCGTCCCCTCGAACAGCCATGCGTCCTGAAGCACCATGCCAAAGTTCTGCCGCAGCTCGGCGCGGCTCATGGCATGCGTGTCCACGCCGTCGAGCGTGATGCGGCCGCCGTCGATCTCGTAGAAGCGCATGAGCAGGTTGATGAGGGTCGTCTTGCCCGCGCCCGTCGCGCCGACGATGGCGATCTTGCGACCCGGCTCAGCGGTGAACGACACGTCGCGCATGAGCGGGCGCTCCGGATCGTAGCCGAAGCGGACGTGCTCGAACGCCACGCGGCCGCAGACCGGCTGCTCCACGTGCGCCGCGAGCTCGGGCGCCGGATCGGGTTCGATCTCGGCCTCGTCGAGCACGTCGAACACGCGCTCCACGCTCGCCAGCGCGCTCTGCAGCGTGTTGATGGTCATGGACATCTGCGTGAGCGGCTCGGACGCCTGCATGATGTACTGGAAGAACGCCTGGAACGTACCGACGGTCAAACGTCCGGCGACCAGCATGGCGCAGCCGATGACCGCGATGACCACCTGGCACAGGCGTCCCACGAAGCGGATCGCGGGCGCGGCAGCGTTGGTCAGAAAGTCCGCGCGCCGGCTCGCGTCGGCCAGCTCCTGCGAGAGCCGGTGGATGTCGGCCGAGCTCGCGCGCTCGCGGTTGAACGCGCGGATGATCACACGGCCGCTGTAGGCCTCCTCGACCGCGCCGGTGAGATGCCCCACCCACGACTGGCGCTCGGCCGCAAGCGCGAGCGTGCGCTTGGCGGCGATCTTGGTAAGGAGGATCGCGAGCGCCGAGAACACAAGGAAGATGCAGGCCAGAAGCGGGCTGTACACGAACATCATCACGATGGCGCCGCACACGCTGCCGATGGACATGAGCAGGCGCAGCAGGCCGGTCTGCAGCACCTCGGACATCTTGTCGAGGTCGTTGGTAGCGCGACTCACCACCTCGCCGGGCTTGTGCGAGTCGAAAAACGCGAGCGGCAGGCGGTTGAGTTTGCGCGCGATACGGTTGCGCAGCATGAGGTTCAGGCGCTCGGCGAAACTCGCCATGGTGAAGGTCTGCGCGGAATAAAACGCAAACGCGAGGGTCCAGATGCCCAGGTAGATTGCGATATCGCGACCGCCGTGCTCCCAGGTGACGACAAAGTCGCGGCCCTGGGCGAAAGCGGCCTGGATCTCGGTCCACAGCAGGTCGATAACGTGCGCGCTGTACGCCGGCGCCGCAACGCTGAAACCGGTGTAGAACACGATGGAGACGATGACGACGACGAAGCGCCAGTGCTGGCCGCGCGACTCCGCCCACAGGCGACGCACGGTGCCCCAGGTATCGCGCGGGACCTCGGGGGCGTCCTCCTCAGATGCCGCACCGGTCGTGACAAGCTGCTCGTCCAGCGGGACCTTGTCCTGCTCGCGCTCGTCCTGCTTGAGCTCGTCCTTACGCGCCATGGCGCTCACCTCCCTTCATCTGCGATTCCGCGATGGCGCGGTACACCTCGCAGCTCTCCATGAGCTCCTCGTGCGTGCCCTTGCCGGCAACCGTACCGTCCTTGAGCACGATGATCTGATCGGCATGTAGGATCGTTGAAATGCGCTGCGCGATGATGAGCACCGCGGCGTGGCGCGTCTCGGGCTTGAGCGCGCGACGCAGGGCGGCATCGGTCTTGAAGTCGAGCGCTGAGAAGCTGTCGTCAAAGATGTACAGGTCGGCGCGCTTCATGAGGGCGCGCGCGATGGACAGGCGCTGGCGCTGGCCGCCCGAGAAGTTCGTACCGCCCTGCGCCACGCGCGCCTCCAGGCGCCCGGGCTGCTCGTAGACGAACTCGGCCTGTGCGACCTCGATCGCGTGGCGCATCTGCGTCTCAGAGGCCTCCTCGTTGCCGAAACGCAAGTTGCTGGCGATCGTGCCGCTGAACAGCCATGCCTTCTGCGGCACGTAGGCGATGCGCTCGTGCAGCTCGCTTTGGGCCATCTCGCGGATGTCGCGGCCGCAGAACCTCACCGCACCGTCCGTCACGTCGTGGAAGCGCAGCAGGAGCTTGGCCACAGTCGACTTGCCCGACCCCGTCGAGCCGATGATCGCGGTCGTCTGCCCGCGACGGCATACGAAGTCGAGGTCGTGCAGGGTGTCCTCATCCGCATCCGAGAAGCGGAACGTCGCGTGGTCAAACGCCGCCACGACGTCGGACCCTGCCGTATCGCCGGCGTCCGCGGCCGCGTCCGAGGCCGCTTGGCCATCTAGGATCTCGGGCGTCAGGCTGATGACCTCGTCGGCGCGATTCAAGCAGGCGATGGCACGCGGCAGCGTGAGCGCGACCATCTGGGCCGCCATGATGTAGAACAGGATGAGCATGGCGTACTCGAGCACCGCCGAGATGCTCGCGATCTCCATGGCATGCGCGCCCACACGGTCGCCACCCAGCCACAGCACCGCGACCTCGGTGATATTCATGAGGAAGAAGCTTGCCGCATCCACGCCGGCGAACATCATATTCACCTTGATGGCCGACGACGCGTAATCCGAGAACACCTCGTCCAGACGACGCTCCTCGTGCCGCTCCTTGGTGAAGGCACGGATGACGCGCACACCGATGATGCTCTCGCGCAGCACGATGTTCATTCGGTCGATGAGCTTTTGCAGGCGCATGAAGATCGGTGCCGCGTTGGCAATGGTCAGCGCGGCGATCACGAGCACGACCGCCGTCACCACGGCGAGCAAAAGGCCCATCTGCCAATCGATCAGGCAGGCCATCGTGATGCCGACGACGCACAGAAACGGCAGCGGCAGCACCATCTGGATCGTCGCGATGATGGACTGCTGAATGACGTTGATGTCGTTTAAGGTGCGCGTGATCATCGAGCCGGTGCCGAACCGCTCGAAGTCGCTGCTCGAAAACGCCAGCGAGCTGTCGTAGATGGCGTTACGGATGTCGCGACCGACGTTGGACGACAGGCGCGCGGCGAGATAGGCGCCGGTGAGCGCGCCGCCGCTCGCCAGCATGGAGGCGCCGAGCATGAACGCGCCGCCGCTGATGAGGTGGTCGAGGTCGCCGTTGGCGATACCGGTGTTGACCATGTTGGCCAGCATCGTGGGCACCAGCAAGGTGCCCGTGTTGTCGAGCAACAATACGATGAGCGTGATGGCCACGAGCTTCTTATAGGGCTTCAAGAATCGCATGAGCAGCTTCATGCGGGAATCCTTTCCGTTCGTACCGTTTTACCTGCCGATGTTATGCGCGTGCGCATGGGGCACGCTCACTCGCCCGCCGCGAACTCGGTGCGTTCAAACTCGGCGGCGAGCGCTTGGGTGTACTCGCGCGCAAGGGCGAGCAACGCGATGCGGTCCTCGGGAGGAAGCGCGCAGAACGCGCGGCGCTCCGCCTGCTGAGCGGGAACGATGTAGCGCGCGGCAAATGCGCGGCCCTCGTCGGTGAAGGATGCCACCTTGTTCTTGCGGCTCCCCTCTTCGAACGCCAGCTCGATCAGGCCTTTTGCCTCGAGCGATTTGATCGCCGAGTTGATGGTCTGCTTGCTGAACGCCCATGAGTCGGTCAGGCTGCGCAGCGCGATCGAGCCCTCTCCCCGCTCGATGTCGTACATCATCCAGTACGCGCAGGTGGAAAGGCCGCATCGTCGCGCGAACCCGTAATAGATGCGATCCGCCTCTTTGTACAGGCAGTCGAGTTCCCTCGGGTCCGTGGGTGCCTTGGCGTGCGGGGCGGGCATCGCGTCGTGCTCCATACCATCGCTCCTCGTGGGTCAGCATTCTGTCCGATTTCGGATTTCCTCGGGGCATTGTAGTCCGATACCGGATTATCGTCAACAATGCTCGTGCGGCAGCTCTTCAAGAATGATGGGGCCTCGTGCGTGCGACACGCACCTCTTGCCCCGGCAGGCGCACCATCCTGACGTGTTTCCGAACCAAACAAACGGTCTGGGTCCGAGCGCGCAAGGCGAGATTTCTCTGCGTCGCTTAGCTCACTTCTGGCCCAACGGCTTCAACGACTCCCGTCATCCCCCGGTGCATGCGCAAGCACTCGGCATAGGCTTTCCACATGCCCGAGGCGCACAAAGAACGCCCGCCGATGCGAACGGAAGCATCGGCGGGCGCCGGGGGAAAGGCTTGTCGCAAGGAGCTCGGCAAATGCCGTTTACTTCTCCCAGCCCTCCTGGATGGACTCGTAGAACGTAGCGGAATCGCACAAGTCGTGCAGGCTCTTGCCGTCGCGCCACGGAAGCTCGGCCATCTCGGAAAGCGTCGTGACCAGCTCGGAGCAATCGGTGAAGCGACCCTTGTCGTTCAGCTTCGAGCAGTCCTGGACGCGCCAGTACCCATCGGTATGCGTGATGTAGTACTGATCATCATCGATGTCCATAAACACGCGAGTCTTGGAGCGCAGGTAGTTGAGGAGCTCCTCGAAGCTCAGGGGTATCGTCTCGTCAGCCTTCAGTCCCATAATGGTCTCCTAGCTGTCGGGCGCCTTGCGGCGCGGTGGCCTTACTGACAATTCCAGTAAACCCGTAAGCGGCGCTGTCTATACGCTGAAATTGGTAGGCGGTGGATAACTTTGGAGCAGCGGCCGATTTGGTCACTTTAGCGGCGTGCAGTGACCGTTAGCGTTGTCCGCAGCGACACAAATTGACCCGCCCCCATCTTGTCCATCTTGTTACTCTTGCTTGCCGAAAGCCTTCATAAGGATGGTAACGATGCCACACAGCATGCCGCCGATGGGCCAGGCGACCCAAAACCATGCAGACGAGGTGCCGAGTGGCTCGAAGGCGTCGGGGTCGGGAGAAGACAGCACCGGCGCGAACAGCAGCACAAACGCGATGATAGTGGCCACGATCATGATGGCGCCGCATACAGCGCCGATCTTTTGGTCGGCACGCTTGCTCGCCAGCAAAGCCTCGCGGCGCTCGTCGTCCAGCTGCGCGCTGACGATGTCCTCGACCTCGAGGTCCTCCGCAACGGAACGGTTGTATTCTGCGACATCGGTGCGGCCGAGCAGCATGCCGTAATGGATGATGTTCCACACGCCCAGCGCGATGAAGAACAGCAGGAAGAACAGGGCAACGTTTTCGGTGGCCATCTCCTCGAGCATGACCAGGCAGCCGATACCCACAAAAATGAGGGCGATGCCCATGATGAGACCGACCGTAAACGCTTTACGTGCGCCCAGGCGATCATCCTCGGTGTAGAAGTCCTCGACGAAAGGGTGCGCCTTGATGAACGCAGTGTGGTCCATACCGGCGGGGACAAGGAACGCAAGGCCGACGAGGATACCCGCAAGAACAATGATGACGAAGAGGCCGTCGCGCGCTCCCACCGAAGCCAAGTCGACCGCGCCTTCAAAGAACAGCCCGATGGCGATGCCGACCAGGATGGTCGCAACGCCCGTGGGGACCTTCCAAGCCATCATGCGTTGATGCTCGTCGTAGCCGCAGATGTCGGTCGGCGGACCGACGGGGATAGATGCCGTCTTGGGCTCTGGCGCACGGCCGGTCAGGTCGCCCTGTACGAGGTCGTCGAGTGTGCATTCGAAAATCTGGCAGAGCTTGAGGAGCTTGTCCATCTCGGGATAGCTCTTTTCTGCCTCCCATTTGGTTACCGATTGACGGGATACGCCGAGCAGCATGGCGAGCTGCTCTTGGGTCATGTTGCGCGTGGCACGCAGGTGCTGGAGGTTGTCGCGAAAGCTCATGGTCGGCCTTTCGATTGGGGCTGCAATGCTTGCCGGCATCTCCAGTATGCAGGCGCCGCGAAGCCCATTCTACCAACCGCTGGGCTGCATTTTGGGACGAAATGCAGGCAACCGCCAGGCGCCTGGCGGTTGCTTTTCGCTGGTAGATAGTGTTGTTTTCCTCAATAAGCTCGGATTCGGCTTTGGTTACCAAATCCCGAGCACGTGCTGCATGCCCAGGGACACCGCCGCGATGGCGATCCAGCAGGCGAGACCCATGAGGATCGGCTTGCCGCCGGTGCGCACGAGCTTGACGATGTTGGTGTTGAAGCCGATAGCAGCCATCGCCATGATGATGAAGAACTTGGAGAGCTCCTTGATGGGCGCCGTGATGTCCGTCGGCAGGGCGAACACCGTGGTAATTACGCTCGCGAGCACGAAAAAGACGATGAAGAACGGGAAGATCTTCTTGAGGTCGAAGGTGCCCGCAGCCTGACCGCTCCCCTCGCCCGCTGCCGCGGCGCGCTTGGCCTGGCGCACTTGCCAAAATGCCAGCGCAAGCGTGATAGGGATGATGGCGAGCGTACGCGTGAGCTTGACGATGGTGGCTGCATCCAACGTATTCGCACCCGGATGCATGCCGTCCCACGCGGCGGCCGCAGCTGTCACCGACGACGTATCGTTTACCGCCGTGCCGGCGAAGAGGCCGAAGCCCTCGTTGGTCAGACCGAGCATGCCGCCGAGCGTGGGAAACACGAGCGCAGCGATGACGTTGAACAGGAAGATCACACTGATGGACTGAGCGATCTCCTCGTCATCGGCGTCGATTACCGGCGCGGTCGCCGCGATGGCCGAGCCGCCGCAGATGGACGAGCCCACGCCGATGAGCGTCGAGATCTTGCTCGGAATCTTGAGGGCGCGGCACAGGATGAAGGCCACGATGAGCGACGTTGCGATGGTCGACACGATAATGGGCAGCGACGTGGCGCCGACCTGCGCAATCTGTGCCAGGTTCAGGCCGAAGCCGAGCAGAATCACCGCGTACTGCAGGATCTTCTTCGACGTGAACTTGATGCCCTTCTGCAGCGGCTCGCCAGCCGCCTCGGGTACCACAAGCGCCAACACCATGCCGATGAGAATGGCGAACACCGGGCCCCCGATCACCTCGAACTGTTTGCCGAGCAGCCATGCCGGCACAGCGACGACCAGCGCGAAAAGCACGCCGCGCCACATACCTTTGAAATCCTTCAGCAGCTCCATGTGCACGCCTTTCCTTGGTATCGATTGTTTCGATACCATGCTATGACCTGCAGCTATAATGAATACCGTTCTTTTGCTTATCTTCTTATAAGAGTTTCTGATGATATGAGGAACGATGCGGCGCGAAGGAGGAGCGCGATGCTGGATTACCGAGCTCGCACATTTCTTGAGGTGTATCGCCTGCGCAGTTACACGCATGCAGCGGCCGCGCTCCATATCACGCAGCCGGCGGTCTCGCAGCATATTCGGCAGCTCGAGCACCACTACGGCTGCATTCTGTTCACCAAGGCGGGGCGCGGGATCGAACCGACGCAAGCCGGCGAGCTGCTCTACCACGCGCTCGACGTGATGCAAAACGACGACGCGCGCCTGCGGAGCGAACTTGATGTGCTCGCATCCGTTGACGTTGTACGACCGCCGCTACGCTTCGGCTGCACGCGCACCGTCGCCGACTTTGTCGCCCCGCGCCTGCTCGCCGAGCACCTGACCCGCCATCCCGACGAGCGCATCCTCATGCGCACGGGCAACACATCCGAGCTCGTTGCCCTCATCGACCAGGGCGATATCGACTTCGCGCTGGTCGAGGGATCGTTTGACCGAAAAACCTTCGACAGCGCCGTCTTCTCCCATGAGCCCTATATCGCCGTTGCGAGCGAACCGATTGCGCCGGCACGGCTTGAGGACCTGCTTGGCTGCCGCCTCATCCTGCGCGAACCGGGATCGGGCACGCGCGAGATCCTGGAACGCTATCTCGCTGTACGCAACTTCTCGGTCGATAACTTCGCAGGCGCTATCGAGGTGGCGAGCATTCCCGCCATCAAGGCATGCGTGCGAGCGGGCGCAGGCATCTCGTTTTTGTACCGCGTTGCCGTCGAGGAGGAGCTGCGCTGCGGGGAGCTGTACGATGCCACGCCCGGTGACGTATCGATCGAACACGACTTCGCCCTCATCTGGCAACGCGGCAGCCGTTACGCCGCCCGCTACCGCGCCCTCATCCGCTCCTGGCAGTAACGCGCGCGAAGTGAGTGCTTCAAATCGAATCTCCCGAGTAGAACCGCGCGCCCAAAGCACAAATCAGCAGGTACAGTAATTGCTATCGCTGCGGTATACAAAGCGATTCCGAATCTAAGCACTCACTTCACGAAAAGAGATTCAAGCGACAAGATGGGGACGGGTTCAACCCCGTCGCGACGGGGTTGAACCCGTCCCCATCTTGTCGGCCGCGCGTCAAAAAAGAACCCCGCGCAGAGGCGGGGTTCCAGCATGCAGATGATGCGAGCGCACGCGCTAGTGCGCACCGCCCTGGCCGTAGTAGGCGTTGGGACCATGCTTGCGCATATAGTGCTTGTCCTGCAGATACTGCGGAGCAGGACCGACGCCGGCCTGCAGCATCTCGGTGCGGGCCGCCATCTTGCAGACCTCGTCGAGCACCACGGCATGGTAAACGGCCTGCGCGGCATCCTTGCCCCAGCTGAAGGGGCCATGGTTGCGCACGAGCACCGCCGGCACGGCGACCGGATCGATATCGCGCTCGGTGAAGCCCTCGACGATGACCTTGCCGGTGTTGAGCTCGTAGGCCTCCTCGATCTCGGCCTCGGTCAGGCCACGCATGCACGGAATCGGGCCGTAGAAGTAGTCGGCGTGCGTCGTGCCGTAGGCGGGCACGTCGCGGCCGGCCTGCGCCCAGGACACCGCCCAAGCGGAGTGCGTGTGCACCACGCCGCCGACCTTGTCGCCCCACTCGCGATAGATGTACGCATGCGTCGCGGTATCGGAGGACGGATTGAGGTTGCCCTCGACCACCTTGCCGTCCAGGTCGCACACGACCATGGACTCAGGCGACAGGTCCTCGTAATCCACGCCGGAGGGCTTGATCACGAACAGGCCGCTCTCGCGGTCGAGCTCAGAGGCATTGCCCCAGGTGAATACGACCAATCCGTGCTTGGGAAGGTCCATGTTGGCCTCGTAGACCTTCTCGCGCAATTCTTTGAGCATCATGAGCTAGATCCCTTCTCGCAATCGTTGGCGATACGGAGCCCCGCGTTGGAGCCCCACTACCAAAGATACCCCACGGCACGCCGCAAGGGCCGAGTTATTTGAGCTCGGCCCTTGCGGCGAAGGGGTATCGGGTTTCGGCAGCCGGCGTCACTCGACTTGCTTCTTACGCGCCAGAACGACGCTCTGGATAACCAGGAACAGGCAGATCATCGCGGCGACGGTGATCTTGGACCACCAGGCCTCGTCGAAGCCGGCGGAGGAGACGATGTTCTGGATCGTGGACAGCGAGAGCACGCCGAAGAACGTGCCCGCGATGTTACCCACGCCACCGGTGAGCATGGTGCCGCCGATGATGGAGGCCGCGATCGCGTTCATCTCCATGCCGCTCGCGTTGGTGACGGCGCCGGAGCCGGAGTGCATGATGTACACGAAGCCGGCGATACCAGCGAGCAGGCCGCTGATGAGGTGCGCCAGGAACAGCGAGCGCTTGGTGTTGATGCCGAGCATGAGGGCGCTCTGGCGGTTGCCGCCCAGCGCGTAGAAGCTACGGCCCAGGCTCGTCCAGCGCAGGCCGACGAACAGCAGCACGACGATGATAAGGGCGACGGCCACGCCGATCTCCATATAGGCGGGCATGAACACACCGGAGTTGTTGGGCGAGCCCAAGAACGGGATGTAGATGCGCGTGCGCATAAGGGCGCCGAACGCCTCGTTCTCGACGTTGAAGGGCTCGGTGTGCACGATGGTGGTCATGCCGCGCGCGAAGAACATGCCGGCAAGCGTCACGATGAACGGCTGGATGTCCAAGTACGCCACGAGGAAACCTTGGATCAGGCCGAAGGCAAGACCGATGCCGAGCGCGATGAGCAGCGCGGTCAGCGGGCTTCCGCCCTGATAGTCAAGGTTCACGGCACAGCACATGGTAACGAGGCCGACGACGCCGCCGACGGAGATGTCGATGCTGCCGCATATCATGACGATCGTAAGGCCGCATGCGGTGATGAGCAGCGGGGCGTTGGCGTTCAGGATGTTGAAGAACGTCTGCCACTTGAGGAAGCCCTTGCCCAGGACGACCATGGCAAACAGGTACATGAGGATAAAGACGACAACCGTGATGATCAGCAACAGGTTGGTGTCGGTGAGGCTGCGCTTACCCTCTTTGGAGCCGCCTTTGGCGAGCTTTGCGAGAAGAGCCATTTATGCCGCCTCCACTTCAGTCTGCTTGGGGCTGCGCATCTTGTTCCACAGCGCCGACAGCTTCTGACGCACCACGGGGGCGCTGAGCACGACGAGCAGGATGACGACGATGGCCTTGTACGCAGGCAGAGCCGCGGAGGCCACGTTGAACTTGTACAGCGTCGTGGTCAGGAACTGGATGATGTAGGCGCCCATGATCGAAGCGCCCATGTTGAACTTACCACCGGACAGCGCGTTGCCGCCGAGAGCGACCGCCAGGATGGCGTCCATCTCGATGTCGGCAGCGATGTTGTTGTAGTTGATGGTGGAGATGCGGCTCACCTTGATCAGCGCGGCGACCGCGACGCACAGGCCCAGGATCACGAACGTGATGAACTTGATGAACACCGGGTTCAGGCCGTTCAGACGGGCGGCCTTCTCGTTGATGCCGACCGACTGGACGTACAGACCGAGGTTCGTGAACTTGAGCGCCAAAAACGTCACGACGATGCAGATGATCGCGATGAAGCAGGGCGTCGGGATGGGGATACCCGGGATGAAGCCGCCGAAGTACGAGAAGGTCTCGTCGGAGATGATCGGCAGCTGGTTGTTGTTGATCCACGCGGCGATGGAGCGGCCGGCGGTGTACAGGATCAGGGTCGCAACCATCGGCTGCACCTTGAAGCCGGCGACCATGATGCCGTTGAACGCGCCGCACAGCATGCCGGCAGCGCATCCGACCAAAAAGGCGACGATGATGGGCGCCGCCAGGGTGTCGGGACGCATGTTGCCGCCGCACAGCACGGCGAGCATGGCGGAGCCCGCCACGGCGATCGTCGCGCCGACGGAGATGTCCTGTCCGCCCGTGGCCGCGGTGACCAGCGTCATGCCGATGGCGAGAATCGCCAGCTCGGAACCGTTGTTAAGAATGGAAATGATGTAGCCGGAAAGAACCGGGTTGCCCGCGTTGTCCGTGCCCATCGAAATCTCGAAGAAGGACGGGTCGGCGATCAGGTTGAACACAACCAGCAGCAAAAGCGCAGCGATCGGGATAATGATCTGGCTGTGCAGGATATGCGCGAGGGCGCCTCCCTTGCTTTTCGTCTCAGCCACTATTCCTCACCTCCTGCGATGGTGCTCATGATGGTGTCCTGGTTCAGGTCGTCACCCGTGAGCTCGCCGACCTTCTTGCGGTCGCGCATGACGGCGAGGCGCGAGCAGGTGCGCAGCATCTCGTCGAGCTCCGAGGAGATGAACGTGCAGCTCATGCCCTCGCTCGCCAGCTGCAGCACGAGCTTCTGGATGTCGACCTTGGTGCCGATGTCGATGCCGCGGGTCGGCTCGTCGAGGATCAGGTAGTCCGGGTGGGTGAACAGCCAGCGCGCCAGGATGACCTTCTGCTGGTTGCCGCCGGACAGCGACTCGATCGGCGTGTCGGCCGAAGCCGTCTTGATGTCGAGCAGCTTGATGTACTCGTCGGCAATCTTGTAGGTCTCGGCCTTGCTGTAGGGCTTGAAGAAGCCGCGCAGAACCTGGTTGGCCAGGATGATGTTCTCGCGCACGGACAGCGCGCCGATGATGCCGTCGCCCTTGCGGTCCTCAGGCAGGTAGGCGATGCCGTTCTTCATGGCGTCAAGCGGCTTGGAGATCTTGATGGTCTCGCCGTTCTTCTTCACGGTGCCGCCCGTCACATGGTCGGCGCCGAAGATGGCGCGGACGCTCTCGGAGCGGCCCGAGCCGAGCAGGCCGGTGAAGCCGTTGACCTCGCCCTTGCGGGTCTCGAAGTCAAACGGCGCGATGCCGGTGTTGCTGGACAGGCCCTCGACCGAGAACACGGCGGAGCCGGCGCCCTCGCCCGCATACTCGGGGTAGTCGCCCTTGATGTCGTCCATGTCGTTCATCTGCTTGCCGAGCATGGCGGCAACCAGCTTCACGCGCGGCAGGTCCTCGATCTCGTACTCGCCGACGAGCTTGCCGTCGCGCATGACCGTGATCTTGTCGCAGACCTCGTAGACCTGGTCCAGGAAGTGAGTGACGAAGATGATGCCGACGCCGCGCTCCTTGAGCTGGCGCATCATCTGGAACAGCTTCTCGACCTCCTGCTCATCGAGTGACGAGGTCGGCTCGTCGAGGATCAGGACCTTGCAGTCCATGTCGACCGCGCGCGCGATGGCGACCATCTGCTGCATGGCGATCGAGCAGCTGCCGAGCTGCTGCTTGGCGCGCACCGGGATGCCCAGATTCTGGAGGATCTTGTCGGCATCGGCGTTCATCTTGCGCCAGTTCTCGATCTTGGTGTGACCGCGGCCGATGTAGATGTTCTCGGCGACGGTCAGATTGGGGCAGAGGGTGATCTCCTGGTACACCGTAGCGATGCCCACGTCCTGGGCGTCCTGCGGAGAACGGATGATGACGGGCTTGTCGTTGCCCTCCAGGAAGATATCGCCCCCGTCTTTCTCGTATACACCGGTCAGTACCTTGATCAGGGTGGACTTGCCTGCGCCGTTCTCACCCATCAGCGCGTGGATCTCGCCCTTGTTGAGGTTGAAGTCAACGTTTTGCAGGGCGCGCACGCCAGGGAAGTTCTTGCAGATATCCCTCATGCGAAGCAAGGTGGAATCGCTCACCGGTATATCACCTCCTCGGTAGATGGAAGGAAGGGCGCGACGCTTATGGGTTGACGCCGCGCCCCTTCCCCTCAGTTCTTAAGCGACTGGCAGACGGGAATTAGATGCCGTTCTCGTCGATGTACTCCTGCGTGCAGTTCGTAGCGTCGGCGTAGCCCTCTTCCATGATGACGGTCTTCTCGCCGGGCTCCTCGCCAGCCTCGAGCTGCTCGATGATCTCGAGGATCGTGGAGGCCTGGTAGGGGTTGCACTGGCCGTCGTAGTTCCAGTTGCCGTTCATGACCTCCTCGAGCGCCCACTTGTTGTGGTCGAAGCCCATGATGATGACGTCGCCGTCAACGCCGTGGGTGATGTTGGAGGCGTCGAGGGCGGCCACGGCGCCACGGGCCATGTCGTCGTTCTCGGCGTAGATGACGTTGAAGGACTCGCCGGAGTCGATGACGGACTGGGTGATCTGCTGAGCGGTCTCGGCGTCCCAGTCAGCGGTCTGCTGAACGACGAGGTTCCAGCCCTTCTCCTCGACAGCCTTGTCGAGCGCGCCGGTGCGGCCGACCTGGGCAGCGGAGCCCATGGCGCCCTGGATGTGGATGATGTTGTACTCATCGAGAGCCTGCGACTCGAGCCAGTCGACAGCGGTCTGGCCCTCGGCGTCCATGTCGGACACGACGGCGGCCACGTAGAGGTCCTCGGGGGCGTCGACGACACGGTCGAACAGGATGACCTGGGTGCCGGCGTCCTTGGCGTCCTGCAGGGTGGTGTCCCAGCCGGCGGTGTCGGCGGCAGAGAGCAGCAGGTACTTGACACCGTTCTGGATGAACTGGTTCGCGGAGGTGATCTGCTCCTCGTTCTTCATGCTGTAGGCAAAGGACGCGTCGAAGCCGTTCTCCTCGTTGAAGGTGTTCTTCATGTCGTTGTCGTTAGCGGTGCGGTAACCGGACTCGTTCGGGTCGTTGTTGATGACGCCGACCGTGATGAGCTCGGAAGAAGAGCCGCCCTCGGAGGTGCTGCCAGCGGTCTCGCCGCCGCCACCGCAACCGGCAAGGGAGAGCGCGCCCAGGCCAAGACCCGCGCCGACGCCCAGCTTGACGAAATTGCGCCTCGAAACCTCTTTCATGGAAATCCCCTTCCATACACTCCGGCGCGCTCCATCGCGCACCGGATAAACGACAGGCAGACGAACCCGGATGCCGTACGGGTCCTGTCACCCTTGGAAAAACATGCGGCCCAGCTCGGCTCGCCTAAACACATACGAACACCAGCCAAACACGCATATAGTAGTTATAAGGCGAATTATGGAGAAATGATTGTCGCATACCCTAAACGGTCAAAACTGGTTGGTGAACGGCAGGTGCCTCAAATCCGCTTCTACCAGTGATTACATTCATGCATGTAGCTGGCATTCTATTCATATAAGAAGGAATCTGACGCCCCGCGTCGCCTTCCGATCCGCTCGCGCATTCCCCGGCTCCGAGCAGACCAGCTGGTAACCCGCCGTACACAAAAGGAGCTGAACGTTCACTAAACGTTCAGCTCCTTTTCGGTTTATGCATTCTCTCGTTCGCGTGAAGCGGGGCACCCGCGCCGGCGCGCAGCGATGCCCCGCTCGACAGCTCCTTAGGCGAACGCGCGCTCCGCGGCCTTCTCGGCCTCGTTGGCCTTCTTGAAGGTGGCCAGGAACGCACGGTACCCTTCGACGTCTGCCGGATCGGGCTCGATGGTCGTGCCCTCCATGTCGGCAAACACCTTGTTGTTGAGGTAGTCGGCGAGCGACTCGCCATCCTCGCGCCACGCCATGTAGGCGGCGGCGACGGCCTGGCCCCAAGCGCCGCCCTCGCCCGCGGTGGCCATGACGGTCACCGGGGCCTCGAGCGCCGCGGCGAGCAGGCTCTGGGCGACGACGGGCGTCTTGAAGATGCCGCCGTGGCCGTACAGTTTGTCGATCTTGACGTCCTCTGCGCGCAGGGCCTCGTTGCCGGCGGCAAGCGCACCGAAGGCGGCCATGATGTTCATGCGCATGAAGTTGGCGATGCTGAACGTGGAGTTCTGGCCGCGAAGGACCATCGGGTAGCCGGTCTGGACGCCCATGACGGTCTCGCCCGAGATGAACGGGATGGACACAAGGCCGCCCGCGTCCTTGTCGCCGTCGAGCGCGGCGGTGAACAGCTTGGTGAACGCCTCGCCCTTGTTCACGTCGGCGCCCATGAGGGACGCGAAGTCGCACAGCAGGTTGACCCAGCCGTTGATGTCGGAGGTGCAGTTGTTGCAGTGCACCATGGCGACCGGATCGCCGACCGGCGTGGTCACGAGGTCGATCTCGGGGATGGTGGCGTCCTTCAGGCCGTGCTCGAGCACGATATTCGAGAACACCGAGGTGCCAGCCGACACGTTGCCGGTGCGCGGCGCGATGGAGTTGGTGGCGATCATGCCGGTGCCGGCGTCGCCCTCGGGCGGGCAGACGGGGCAGCCGGGCTCGAGATCGCCATCCGGGTCGAGCAGACGCGCGCCCTCGGCGGTCAGGTGGCCGGCGCACTCGCCCGCGACCATGATCTTGGGCAGCAGGTCCTCGACCTTCCACGCCACGCCCTTGCTCGCCACGAGCTCGTCGAACTTGGCCACCATGGCGGCATCGTAGTCGTGCGTCTCGGAATCGATGGGGAACATGCCCGACGCGTCGCCGATGGACAGGACCTTCTCGCCGGTGAGCTTCCAGTGCGCATAGCCCGCAAGCGTCGTGAAGAAGTCGATCTTGTCCACGTGCTCCTCGCCGTTCAGCACGGCCTGGTAGATGTGGGACACGCTCCAGCGCTCGGGGGTGTGGAAGGCGAAGAGATCGGACAGCTCGTGGGCCGCCTGCGTCGTGGTGGTGTTGCGCCAGGTGCGGAACGGCACGAGCGGGTTGCCCTCAGCGTCGAAGGGCAGGTAGCCGTGCATCATGGCGGAGATGCCCAGCGCGCCGACCTTCTTGAGGGTGACGCCGTACTTCTCGGCGACGTCGGCCTTCATGCTTGCGTACGCGGCGGCGAGACCGGCGAAGATCTCCTCGTCGCTGTAGGTCCAGTAGCCGTCGACCAGCGAGTTCTCCCAGTCGAAGGCGCCGATGGCGATCGGCTCGCTGTCGGAGGCGACAAGCACCGCCTTGATGCGGGTCGAGCCGTACTCGATGCCCAGCGCGGTCGCACCGGACTCGATATCGGCGATGATCTGTTCTTTCGTCATGGCCATGAGCCTCTCCTTAGAAGGAAGAAGGCCGCGCCCCGACGGGGCGGGACGCGGCCGAATCTTGCAGAGCTTCAGACGGGGACCACTGGAAAAGGTGCCTGTCCCTATTTTCCCGATCCCCTATCGCGCATTAGCGGTAGTACACCTCGCCGAGCTTCAGGTCGCGCTTGAAGTCGCGGATGTTGGTGTTGGCGTCGATGACCACGCTCTCGATGCCCATGGCGTCAGCCCAGTCGACCATCTGGTCGGCGGTGAGGTCATAGGAGAACGCGGTGTGGTGCGCGCCGCCCGCGTAGATCCAGGCCTCGGTACCAACCTTGAGGTTGGGGCGCGGGGTCCAGAACACGGTGCCGGTGGGCAGCATCGGCATGGGCTTCTCGACCTTCTTGCAGTCGACGTCCTGGATGATCAGACGGAAACGATTGCCCAGGTCGATGAGGGAGGTGGCGATGGCCGAACCGGTCTTGGCGGTGAAGATCAGGCGCGCCGGATCCTCGCGGTCGCCCATGGACAGCGGCGTGGCGCGGATGGCGATGGGACCCTCGGCCACGGACGGATCGACCTCGGACATGTGGGACTCGAGGATGCCCTCCTTGCCCGGGACCAGGTTGTAGGTGTAGTCCTCCATGAGGGCGGAACCCTTGGCGTTGGGATCGCCGGCAGTCATGACCTTCATCAGGCGCACCATGGCAGGGGTCTTCCAGTCGCCCTCGGGGCCGAAGCCGTAACCCTTCTGCATGAGGCGCTGGATGGCCAGCGACGGCAGCTGCTTCAGGCCGCCCAGGTCGCCGAAGTGATCGGAGAAGGCGTTGTAGTTGTGATCAGTGAGGAAGCGCTCGATACCGATCTCCTGCTGGGCCTGGACCTCGACGTGACGACGGAACTCCTCGGGGTCACGGCCGTCGAGCACGAGCTCATAGGTGTCGTAGTACTCGTCGGCGAGCGCCTTGACCTCGGCGGGAGTGACGGCGTCGACATAGGGGGTGAGGTCGTTGATCGGCCAGGCGTCGACCGTCCAGCCGAAGACCTGCTGGGCCTCGATCTTGTCGCCGTCGGTCACCGCGACGTTGCGCATGGTGTCGGCGAAGCGGCACACGCGAATGTTGCGGCTCTCGTTAATGCCGACCGCGACGCGCTGCCACTGGCCGAGCTCGGCCAGGGCCGCCTCGTCCTTCCAGTAACCGAAGACCACCTTGTGGTTCCAGCGCATACGGGCAAAGATGTGGCCGAACTCACGCTCGCCATGGGCCGCCTGATTCTCGTTCATGAAGTCCATGTCGATGGTGTCGTACGGGATCTCCTCGTTGTACTGCGTCGCGAACTGGCACAGCGGCTTGCGGAGGTCGCGCAGGCCGGCGATGTAGTTCTTGGAGGGCGAGAAGGTGTGGGCCCAGGTGATGATACCGGCGCACTCGGGGTCGTTGTTGGCCTCGTTGAACGTGGCCTGGATGACATCGGCGGTCAGCAGGTTGGGCTTGAGCACGACCTCGAACGGGACCTTATCGGACGCGTTGAGTGCAGCCACGACCTCGGCGGAGTGCTCGGCGACGTGCTGGAGCACCTCGTCGCCGTACAGGTCCTGGGTGCACGGGCAGAAATAGAACTTGTACTTCTTGATCTCGAGCATAGCGTTGTTCTCCTTGCTCTAGAGATGAACGGGACGGGGCGCAAGACGAGCTCGCGGACCCCAGTGGACAGACGGACATATACCCATCCGTCCGCGCGGAAAGCGGGGGCCGGATGACCGACCCCCGCGAGTCGCTATTTGATGACCTGGTTGGCCGCGCGCTCGGAGAAGATCGCGACCATGACGACGAACACGATACCGAGAATCAGCTGCTGGATCTCGGTGGTGAAGCCGAGCATGACCAAGCCGCGCTGGAGCACGAGGTAGGACAGGACGCCGGTCACGACGCTGGAGAAGCGGGAGCGGGCGCCGCCGTTGATGGGCATGCCGCCGAGAACCAGGGCGATGAGGATCTGGGTCTCGAGCATGTTGCCGGCCTGCGAGGTAACCGAGCCGATGCGGATCGCGTTGATGAGCGCGGCGAAGCCGGTGATAGCGCCAGCGACGACGTAGATGATGATCTTGGTGCGCTGGACGTTGATGCCGGCAAAGCGGGCGCCGCTCTCGGAAGCGCCGATCGCCTTGAGGTTGGAACCGAGGGCCGTGAAGTGCAGCACCAGGTAGGCGAGGACGAGCACGGCGACGACGATGCCGATCAGAAGCGGCGTGTTGGTGGCGAGCGCCGTCAGGTAGGTGGCGGCGTACACCGGGCTCGAGGTGGTGATGTAGGCAATGACGCCGCGGAGCAGGAACATCATGCACATCGTAACCACGAATGACTGGACCTGGCCCTTCACGTGGAACAGGGCGTTGATCAGGCCGATGACAGCGCCGGTCGCCATGCCGCCGAGGATGGCGAGGATCGGGTTGTACTGCGACAGGAAGCACACCACGGCGCAGGACAGGCCCATCATGGAGCCCTGGGAGAAGTCCAGGCAGCCCATGGACATGATCATGTACACGCCGACGGTCGCGATCATAAGCGTGAAGCCGCCAGAGATGATCAGGGTGATGTTGCGCGGCGTGACCAGCGCACCGCCCGTCAGGATGGCGAAGATCGCCACGATCGCCACGAAGCTGATGATGGGCAAGAAGCTCTTGATCTGATGCCAGTCGAATTTCTTCTCCTGGGTCTCGGCCGCAGCCTTCGTATTAGTAGAAGCCATCTGTTTCGCCTCCTTAAATCATCTTCGCGATGATGTCTTGCTCGGTAAGCTCAGGGCTGCGGAACAGCTGCCCGTTGATCTTGCCGTCCTTCATGACCAGAATGCGGTCGCACATACCGATGAGCTCCATGATCTCCTCGGAGATGATGAGGATCGCCTTGCCCTGGTTGCGCATCTCCTCGAGCAGCGCGTAGATGTCGGCCTTGACGCCGATGTCGATGCCGCGCGTCGGGGAGTCGAGCAGCAGGATGTCGGACTGCTTGCCCAGCCAGCGGGCGAGAACGACCTTCTGCTTGTTGCCGCCGGACAGGGCGGACACGTACTGGTCGACACCGACCATCTTGGTGGACATGATGTCGGCGTACTTCTGGGCGAAGGCCTTGAGATCCTTCTGCTTGAGGATAAGGCCCATGTCGCGCATCGAGGGCAGCGTGATGTTGTCCTGGATGGTGTCGTTGATCAGCAGGCTCTCGTTATCGCGGTCCTTGGAGGCGTAGGCGATGGAGTGGTCGATGGCGGCGTTGATGTCGTTGATCGGCGTGCCGTCGCCCAGCTGCACGATGCCCTCGCGGTCGTAGGAGGCGCCGAACATGGCCTTGCCCACCTCGTGCATGCCGCACTCGGACAGGCCGCCGATGCCCAGGATCTCGCCTTTGTGCAACTCGAGCGACACGTTGTCGAGCGACCCGGGAACGCTCACGTTCTGCATCATGATCGCGATCTCGCCCTGTGGCTCGAGCGTGTAGTCGGGGTAGTCGGTACGATAGTAGTGATCGTCCATCTCGCGGCCGACCATGAGGGTCTTGAGCTTGTCCTCGTCGACGTCCTTGGCGTTGATGGTGGTGATGTAGTCACCGTCGCGCAGGATGGAGATGCGGTCGGACATGCGCAGGACCTCGGCCATGTCGTGGCTGATGAAGATCACGCAGTGGCCCTTGGCGCGCACGTCGAGCATGACCTCGAACAGCTTCTCGCGGCCGTCCTGGGACAGGGCCGTGGTGGTCTCGTCGACGACGAGGATCTTGGGATCGAACCACGTGGACTTCAAGATCTCGATGATCTTGCGCTCCTCGAAGTTGTAGTTCTCGATGGGCGCGGTGGCGCGGATCTTGGACAGGCCGAAGCCGTCGAGCAGCTCCTGGGCCTTCTTGTTCATGGCGGCGGTGTTCTTGATGCCGTACTTCATGAAGCGGTCCTCGTCACCCAGGAAGAGGTTCTCGGCGACCGTGAGGCCGTTCAGGGTGCCCAGCTCCTGGACGATGACGGCCACGCCGTGGTGGTTGCCGTCGACCTGGTTTTTGGGAGCGATCTGCTCGCCGTCCAGGGTGAACGTGCCGCCGCCGATGGGCAGGATGCCCGTGAGCATGTTGGTGAACGTGGACTTGCCGGAGCCGTTCTCGCCGATCAAGGCGTGGATCTCGCCGGCGTTGAAGTCGAGGGACACCTCTTTGACGGCGTGCGTGGGGCCGAACTTCTTATCGATCTTCTCAGCGTGAAGCAACAGCTTATCTGACATGGTGCATCCCTCCTTTACTTGACGACAGCGCCCTTGACGCGCTTGACGGTCAGGGTCACGACGATCAGCAGCGTAGCGCCGGTGACGACGTTATTGATGGTGGTGGGCATGCCGAGGGCCACGAAGCCGGCGAACATCATGGAGATGATCAGCTCGCCGATCACGATGGCGACGACCGGGTGGCCGTACTTCTTGAAGGCCAGGCCGAAGAACGCGCCCATGAGCGGCGTGAAGTTCAGCGACTGGGAGAGCATGCCGGTCATCGGGGTCTGGGCGGTGCCGTAGCCGATGTACAGGACGGCCATGATGCCGACGAAGCCGGCGCACAGGATGAACGCGATGAACTTGTACTTGTCGACGTTCACGCCCATGTTCTTGGCGGTGAGCTCGTTGGTGCCGATGGCGTTGATGTAGGTGCCGACCTTGGTGTACTTGAGGATGAACCCGCACAGGAAGAACGCGATGAGCGCGAGGATCACGTTATACGGGTAGGAGCCGAACATGTTGTACTGGGCGTCCAGGCGGGTACCGGCCCAGTTGGACGCGAACACGCTGAAGCTCTCGTAGATCAGCGACAGGCCGACGGTGACGATCAGCGACGGGATGCGCAGGACCGTGTAGGCCAGGCCGTTGAAGAAGCCGAGCATGATGCCGCACACGATCGGGGCCACGACGAGGCCCACGACGCCGAACATCTGGCTGAAGCCGATCGACAGCAGGCAGGACAGGACCAGCACCGAGCCGATCGAGAAGTCCCACAGACCCTGGGTGACGATGAAGTACATACCGCAGCCGCCGACCGCGTAGATCAGCGCGCTCTGCAGGTAAGTCATGATCTGCGCGGGGGAACCGAACGTCTCGGGGCGCAGCACCTTGAAGATGGCCCAGCAGATGAGCGTCAGCACGACGAGGAAGCCCACGCCGAACCACTGGCTCTGCTGGAGTTTCTTGATTGCGTCCATCCACCTCTCCTTCCAATGGTGATGGATACCGATGGAGACGGGAGCAAGCCCCGGCAAGGGTACTTGCCCCCGTCTCCAGGATGGCTAAACGAGGATTTACGCGTGACGCTCCATAACGTCCTCGATGGACAGGGAGGTCGCGGCCTCATTGAGCTCGTCATAGCTCAGCTCGGCCAGAGCGGCGATCTCGTCGTCGTTGTACGGGTCGTCGTCGACGAAGTACTTCTCGTAGTTCTCGTACTCCTCGACGGAGGACACGAACACGTACGGGAACTGGATGTCCTTGCCGAACTCGCCCTGGACGGGGACGTAGCCCTCCTTGCCGCGGACGGCGTTGTAGACGAGCAGCAGCGCGTACAGCGGGTCGCAGAAGTGGCCGCCGGACTCGCAGTACATACCGCCGGTCTCGAGCTGCTCCTTGAGGTCCTCAAGGAAGTCGGTGGAGGCGACGCGGATGGTGCCGGTGAGGCCCATGTTGGCGAGCTGGCCGATGGAGCCGACCAGCGGGTCGCCGCCGCCGCCGGCGACGATCAGGGCGTCCATGTCGGGGTTGTTGTTGACGAACTGCTGGGTAACCTTGGCGCCCTCGGAGGAGGAGGTGTTGGCGTAAACCGGCTCAGTCATGGTCACCGGGTCGTCAGCGTGCTCCTTGTTCCACTTCTCGACGCCGTTCTGGTAGCCGATCCAGCGCTGCTGGAACGTGGCGTCGCCGACCGTCCAACCCTCGAGGCAGATGTTGCGGGCGCCCTTCTGGATGCCCTCGTAGGCATCGGGGTTGTCCATGGTGAGCAGCTCGATGAGCTTCTCACCGTTGCCGACCTCGTCCTCGTGGACAGCACCGACGTAGTACTGGGAGTTCTCAGCGGTGGCGTAGACCTCGGGGCTGTTCTCCTGGCTGATGATGCGGTAGAACTGAGCGAGGTAGACCTGGTTCTGGTCGCAGGTGGAGATAGCGGCCTGCATCTCGGAGTCAGCGGAGTTGCAGACGACGATGCCCTGGCAGCCAGCGGCGCAAAGGGTCTCGATGGAGGCGGTAACCTGCTCGGAGACGTGGCCCTGGTCGACGTAGGAGAGCTCGATGCCCAGGATGCCGGCGGCCTTGTCCAGGATGTTCTTGGACAGGGAGCCGAGCGCGTCGGTGGAGCTCCAGATGGAGACGCCGATCTTGATCTTCTCGCCCGAACCGCTGGCGGCACCGGAGCCGTTGCCGGACTCGCCGCCGCAACCGGCAAGCGCGCCGGCGGTCAGGCCGAGACCGGCCGTAGCAGCGCTGAGCTTGACAAAGTTGCGCCTCGAAACGTCTTTCATGGAATACCCCTTCCATACATCCCGGCGCGCTCTCCCGCACGCCGGAAAACCTCGGGCCGACAGGCCCTCGTGCTTGCGGACGCTTTCGCGTCCCCGGAAAGCGTTTGGCGAGTGGTCGTTGAGCTACTGAACATTAACTAAACGCTTCGCCAAACATCGACAAAACATTTATATGCCGACATGACGCCTGCGCTGGCGTGCAACCTGCGAACGGTATCTATCCGTTGGCGAACGGTATTGATTTTTCCTATCTGATAAGTGTCATTTAGCAGCACTGATGTTCAGTGCCTTTCACCTATTCTTTTCTCGACATGCACCCACAAACCGTTTCGCATCTGTTCAGCTACCGTTCGCGGGATGTTTGGCTCCTTTTGGTCGACCCTCGTCAAAATAGGAGTACAGTGTCAATGTTTAGCAAATGTTTAGTTACGGGAGGGCATCATGCCTACCGGAAAAGTCAGCGTTCGCGAAATCAGCCGTCTCACGGGTTACTCCCCGGCGACCGTGTCCAACGCACTGAACAATAAGCGCGGCGTGAGTGACGAGACCGCCGTGCATATCCGCCGCGTCGCCGCCGATCTGGGCTACCGCCGCAACGGCAAGCTGCGCCAGGTCCAGTTCGTCATGGGCCGCAACTCCGGCCGCATGCTCGACGAGGGCTCGTTCCGCATGGCCGTGGTCAACGGCATCGAGGAGGAGGCGCGCGTCCACGGGCTCACCGTCTCGTACACCACCGTCGAGCTCTCCGACAGCGAGACGCGCGAGCGCGAGCTCGGCGCCATCATGTCCGACCCCTCCGCCGGCATCATCCTGCTCGGCACCGAGATGACCCAGCGCGACTACGACTTGTTCGCCAACGCGCCGGTACCGCTCGTGCTCGTCGACGGCCAGAGCGACAACCATTTCTTCGAGTCCATCCTCTTCTCCAACGAGGGCTCGGCCTATCGCGCCGTGCGCTACCTCGTGCAGAAGGGCCATCGCGAGATCGGCTACCTTGCCGGCAAGCTGCGCATCCGCAACTTTCCGCTGCGCGAGCGCGGCTACGAGCGCGCGCTCGCCGAGGCCGGCGCCACGCCGCAGGCAAAGTTCCGCGTTTCGCTGGGAACCGACAAGATGGAGAGCGCCTACCGCGACATGCTCGCTTGGCTCAAGACCGATCCCGAGATGCCCACCGCGTTTTTCGCCGAGAACGACGCGCTGGCGGTCGGCGCCATGAAGGCGCTCACCGAGTGCGGCTACGACATCCCCGGCGACATCTCCATGGTCGGCTTCGATGACGTCGAGTTCGCCGGCGTGGTGCACCCCGGGCTCACCACGGTCCACGTGGCGCGCGCCGACTTGGGCCGCATCGCCGTACGCAAGCTCATCGAGCAGGTCGAGCATCCCACGCCCTACACCTGCGTCACCCACATGAGCACGACGTTCGTGGAGCGCGACAGCGTCCGCGCCCTGATCTGATGCGCTTGGCGCGCAGCGGGGCGCCCGGTGCGTCCCAGCCCATTCAAAAACGCAGGCGCGGGAGGGGTTGCAATCCTCCCGCGCCTTATGCACATGCCAGGAAGCTCCTGGTTTTTGCCTGAAAGACCGACGCCGCCGCGCGCGGCGCGTTACTCCACCGTCACGCTCTTGGCCAGGTTGCGCGGCTGGTCCACATCGCACCCGCGCATGACGGCGACCTCGCGCGCCAGCAGCTGCAAGGGCACGCTCGCCGTGATGGCCGAGAAGGCGTCGCGCACCGGCGGTATATATATGACGTGGTCGGCAATCTGTTTGATGTCCTCGTCCCCCTGCGTGGCGAGCGCGATGATCTTTGCCCCGCGAGCCTCGCACTCTTTCAGGTTGGACACCACCTTGTCGTAGGTCGGGCTCTTGGTGGTCACCGCGATGACCGGGAACCCCGGGTCGATGAGGGCGATGGGGCCGTGCTTCATCTCGCCGGCGGCGTAGGCCTCGGCGTGCAGGTAGCTGACCTCCTTGAGCTTGAGCGCGCCCTCGTAGCTGATCGCCGCGCCCATGCCGCGGCCCACGAACAGAGCCGACTGGGCGTCCTTGCAGGCGAGCGCCGCCTCGTGCACCGCCGTGCGCTGCGAGTCCAAAATCCACTGGATCTGAGCCGCCGTGTCTCCCAGCTCGCGGAAGAGCATGCGGACCTGGCCGGTGGTGAGCTTGCCCTTGACCTGCCCGAGCAGCATGGCGAGCAGCGTCAGGCTCACGATCTGACCGATGAAGCTCTTGGTCGAGGCGACGGCGATCTCCTTGTTGGCCTTGGTGTAGATGACGCCATCGGACTCGCGCGCAACCGGAGAGCCCACGACGTTGGTGATACCGAAGACCTTGGCCCCCTTGATGCGCGCGTCGCGGATGGCCGCCAGCGTATCGGCCGTCTCGCCCGACTGCGACACCGCTACGACGAGCGTGGACGGGGTGATGATGGGGTTGCGGTAGCGGAACTCGCTAGCCGCCTCGACCTCGCAGGGGATGCGTGCCCAGGCCTCGATGAGGTTCTTGGCGACCAGGCCGGCGTGATAGCTCGTGCCGCATGCGATCACGTAGACGCGGTCGATGAGGTCGAGCTCCTCGAAGGTGAGCCCAAGCTCGTCGATGTCGAGCTCGCCAGTCGCGGACAGACGACCCACGAGCGTGTCGCGCACGACGCGCGGCTGCTCGCAGATCTCCTTGAGCATGAAGTCGGGGTAGCCGCCCTTCTCCGCCGTGTCGACATCCCAATCGATGTGGGTCACAGCGGGCTCGATCGGCTCGCCCGCGTCGTCGGTGTACTCGATGCCCGTCGGCGTCAGGCGGGCGAACTGGCCGTCCTCGAGCACCACCACGTCGCGCGTGGCGTCGATGAGGGCGATGACGTCGGAGGCGACGTAGCTGCCGCGCTCCCCGCGGCCCACCACGATGGGGCTGTCCTTGCGCGCGACGGCGATGACGCCCGGCTCGTCGGCGGACACCGCCGCCATGCCGTAGGCGCCCACCACATGGGTGCAGGCCTCGCGCACGGCGGCCATGAGGTCGGCGTGACGGGCGTAGGCCTCCTCGACAAGGTGCGCGAGCACCTCGGTGTCCGTCTCGCTCGTGAACACGTGCCCGCGCGAGGCGAGCTCGTCGCGCAGCTCGGCGAAGTTCTCGATGATGCCGTTGTGGACCACCGCGATGCGCCCGTCGCAGCTGGTGTGGGGATGCGCGTTGGCGACTGACGGCTTGCCGTGCGTGGCCCAGCGCGTATGCCCGATGCCGCACGTGCTCGCCGCGTCGTGGCCTTCGAGCTCGGACGCCAAGCCCATGACCTTGCCGACCCGGCACGTCACGTCAAGGGTTGTCGACCCGTCGGGAGCGATGCCCTCGAGCGCCACGCCCGCGGAGTCATACCCACGGTACTCGAGGCGCTTCAGGCCCGCCAGAAGAATGTCCTTCGCCGTATCCTCGCCGGTATAGGCAACGATGCCGCACATAGATATATCCCCTCGTCTCGCCGTGAGCCGGCGTCAAATCGCATGTCGGGTGCTCATTGTACTGGAGTAGACCTCTTTCCCTTCCCTCTACTGGTATGCGTATTGAGATACCACATGATGTCCACACGACGGCGTTTGCGCCCGATCGATTGAAGCGCTCTAATTGACGCGTGCGGGGTGGTACAATCGTCGCCTGGAACCGATGGCAGGAGGATGTATGGCAAAGGTGACGATAGGCGACGTCGCCCGCGAGGCGGGCGTCGCGCTCGGAACCGTCTCGAACGCGCTCAACCATCCCGAGCGCGTCCGGCCCGAGACCCTCGCCATCGTCAACGACGCCATCCGCCGCCTGGGCTACGCGCCCAACCAGAGTGCCCGTCTGCTCGCGGGCGGCCACAGCAAGACCTTCGGCCTGGTGCTCCCCCAGCTCAACCACGGCCTGAGCCTGCAGATCGCAAGCGGCGCCAGCACCGAGGCGCAGCGCCAGGGATACAGCCTGCTCATCGCGACCGCCAACGGCGACGAGGCGCTCGAGTCGAGCTATACGCGCTACTTCGCCGGCACCCAAATGTCCGGCGTTCTGGTCCAAGCCTCGTCGGCCGACCTCACGCGCATCGCCCCCACGGCGTCGCGCGTCCCCCTCGCCGTGCTGGACGCGGTATGCGACGGCGCGGGGCACTACGTCTCGGTCGACTGCGCCGCCCAGGGATCCCTTATCGCCGAGCACGCCGTGTCGCTCGGCGCCACGCGCATCGCGGTCATCGGCAGGACCATGACCCCCCAGACGACGCGCCGCCTCGAGGGTATCCGTGCATACATGGAGCTCCATCCCGACGTGGCGCTCGATATCGTCGACCACGGCGAGATCACCCAGGCGCCTGACGGCTTCATGATCGGCCGGCACCTGGCGACCCAGCAGGGCGCGGCGCGACCCGACTTCATCATCGGCCTCACCGACGTACTCGCCTGCGGTGCCCTGGAGGGCGTGCGCGCCGCGGGACTTCGCGTCCCGGACGACATCGCCATTGCCGGCTGCGACGGCAACCCGCTCGCCTGGAGCTGCTCGGTGCCGCTGACGACGTGCTCGCCCACCGGCTACGAACTCGGGCGCCGCGGCGTCCGCAGCCTGATCGACCAGATCGAGGCGCGCCGCACGGGCACCGAGGATGCCTCCGAGAACCACCAGGAGCTCGTCCGTCCCTTTATGCTCACGCGTGCTAGCACCGTCGGGCGCACGACCATGCAGGCATCCGACGCCACCGGCCTCAATCTGGGTACGTTCCTGTAGGTGCGGCGCAGCGGGCGCCGCGGCTGCGGCGACGTATGCAGAAGGGAGGTCCCGCGCATGGACGAAAAGCTCGAGAAGCTCGAAAGTCTTCTTGCCTCGCTGGGACGCGTGGCCGTCGGGTTTTCCGGCGGCGTCGACAGCTCGTTTCTCGCCGCAGTCTGTGCCCGGGCAATCCCCGATCGCACCGTGCTCATCCATGTGGCGACCCCGTTTGTAAGCACGCCCGAGCGGATCTCGTTTGAGCGCGAGACGCGCCGATACGGCCTGCCGGTTGCCGTCGTCACCCTCGACCCGCTGGACGATCCCGCCATCGCTGCAAATCCGCCCGACCGCTGCTACCTATGCAAGCGCGCTGCCTTTACGCACCTGATTGAGGAAGCGTGCAGCCTCGGGTGCGATACCGTTGTCGAAGGCAGCAACGCCGACGACGCGGGCGATTATCGCCCCGGCATGCGCGCCCTGCGCGAACTGGGCGTGCGCTCGCCGCTCATGGAAACGGGTTGGACCAAGGCCGAAGAGCGCGAGCTGCTGCGCGCTTGGGGCCACCCGGTGTGGAACATGCCCGCAGGCGCCTGCCTGGCAACGCGCATCCCCACCGGTGAGCCGCTGTCCGCAGGCAAGCTCGAGCTTGTCCGCGCCTGCGAGGACACTCTGCATGAGCTCGGCCTCGCTCAGATCCGGTGCCGTCTTGTCGATGGCGCAATGCGGGTGGAGGCATCCGCGGATGACCTCGATGCGCTGGCCGGCTACGGCGCAACGCGGCACGTGGACGGCTCGGTGATGTTGCCCGACGCCGTGTTGCGCGCACTGCGCACCGCGGGCGCCGTGCGCGTCGAGCCCCTCGCCCGCCCGTATCGCCGCGGCAGCATGAACGGCTGACACCGCCAGCCCGCGGGCGCGGCGAAGCGGCCCGCAGGCTGTGGAGGGCAAGTAAGGAGTTCCTGATAATCGGACATCCGAAGCCAGTTCTCCAGCTGCATACGGTATCGTGGGCGAAGCTGGACAATCCCGCTCACACCCTCGAACGCGAAAGGGGGCACCATGGTCGAATGCTTCATGACCACGGAGGACGGCACCGCCACCAACAAAATCGAGACGCCGCAGCCCGGGTGCTGGATCAACGTCGTCAACCCTTCGCCCCAAGAGGCAACATGGCTCGAGCAGGAAGTCGGCATCGCGCCCGAGTTCGTGCGCTCCGCCCTCGACGAGGAAGAGACCTCGCATATCGACTACGACGAGGACGTCAACCAGACCCTCGTGATCGTGGACTATCCGAGCGCCGAGGACGTCGAGGACATGCAGGATCCCTCGATGCTGCAGTACACCACGCTGCCCATCTCCATCATCTTCCTGCGCAACCGCAGCATCATCGTCACCGTGAGCCTGCAGGAGAGCCCGATCGTGCAGGACATGACCAACGGGCGCGTGCGCCAGGTCAACACGCGCATGCGCACGCGCTTCTTGCTGCAGATGCTCCTGCGCATCTCGCAGAGCTATCTGGTGTGCCTGCGGCGCATCGACCGCCTGTCCACCAAGACCGAGCAGCGCCTCTACGGCTCCAAGCGCAACGAGGAGCTGCTGCAGATGCTCTCGCTCGAGAAATCGCTCGTCTATTTCTCCACGTCGCTCAAAAGCGCCGAGGTCACGCTCAATAAGATCATGCAAGGCCATATGATCACCCTCTACGAGGAGGATCAGGAACTCATGGATGACGTGATGATCGAGGTCCATCAGGCGCAGGAGATGTGCAACATCTACAACAACATCCTGTCGGGCACCATGGACGCCTACGCGAGCGTCATCTCCAACAACCTGAACATCGTCATGAAGGTGCTGACGGTCATCACGATCGTCATGGCGATCCCCAACATCGTCTTTGGCTTCTACGGCATGAACGTGCACTTGCCCTTCGAAGGCATACCGCTCATAGACAGCTGGATGTTCCCGACGCTACTCGCCGCCATCGCCTGCGCGATCGCCGCGTGGATCTTCAAGCGCATGGGGCTGTGGGGCTAGTCGCGCCTCTTGCGGCGACGCATTCGAGTCCTGCAGCCTGCGGGCCACTCCAAAAGAGGCGGTCCTGTGGACATGTCCGCAGCGACTCCCTTGTGGCCGCGCCTCCTTATGGGCACACGGGCGCTTACGCTCGCGAAAATGGTCACGAGCGAACGATTACTGACGATCTCGACTGCTCGGAAGCTTATGCACAGCGGCACAGTTCCGCCAGATGGGCACCCCGCCTCGCGGTGAAGCTGCAAAATGCACCCCGAGACACGTCAAACAGCGAATTCTGAGCCATCCCCGCGAACGACGGGCGGACGCCGACGTCCTCCAAGCGCGGCCGAGAGCCCTTTGGAGCAAATGTCTGCTCGAGCGACGATCAGTAATCGTTCGCTCGTGACCACCCGTCCGGAAATGAACGGATGACGCACGGCCAGCACGCGCAAAGGCTGCATAAAGCGCGTCTATTCGCCACATAGTCTGCATACCGGCTCGAGGCGGAGCACGATGGCCGTCCGCCCGGCACTCCATTGGCCCCGAAGGCTCCTCGCGCAGCCGTCCGACCCGCAGCTCGCGGCCCGCTCGCATTTGTCGAAAGCAGCCCCTCGGCAGAAAAGCGGGCTGGCAGGCCGCATGGCCTGCCAGCCCGCTTCACATCGCGCCATGGCGTCCTCGCCGCATGGGCGCGACTCGGGCAAACCGTGGCACAGCTAGGCGTTTGCCTTCTTGTTCTCGGCGAACTCGTCTTTTACCGCCTGCATGAGCGCGGGGTCGCAGATCAGATCGCAGGCCGCGCCGGCAAGCGTCTTGGCGCCGTAAATCACCGCGTTGTGCGCATCGTCGCTCTTGCCCGCATCTACGAACTCCTGCGAATGCGACGAGGTCCCCACGGGCACAAACGCCACGCGAATGCACGAGCCCGGAATCTCGTACATGACGTTGCCGAAGTCGGTCGACCCGGTCTTCTCGCGCGGGGCAGACAGGCGCGGCGCGCCCGCGAGCTCGGCGTTCTTCATGAGCAGCTCGTTGAGCTTGAGCACAGGGATCTTGTTGTAGAAGTCGTGCTTGAGCTCGATATCGTAGTCAACGCCCGCGATGAGCGCCGCGCCCTTGATGATGTCCTTGAAGCGCGCGACCACGCCCTCGAGGTTCTCCTTGGAAAACGAGCGCAGCGAGAAGACGCCCTCCGCCTCCGCCGGAACGACGTTGGACGGTCCGGGCAGCGCGCTCACGGTGTAGTGCATGCGCGTGTCGTCGGACACGTGCTCGCGTAGAAACTCGATGCCGTTGAACGCGACGAGCAGGGCATCAAAGGCGCTGCGCCCCTGATCGGGGGCAAGCGCGGCGTGGGCGCGATGGCCATGGAAGTGCACCTTGAACGTCTGGTCCGCCAGGCAGCGGACATCGGTACAGGTCGTCGGGGATCCGTGCATCATGAGCGCTACGTCCAACTCGTGGAAGCAGCCGTTCTTGATCATGGACGCCTTGGCACCTTGGGTCTCCTCGGCGGGCGTGCCGTACACCACGAGCTTGTAGGGCTGCGCAGGACCAGCGAGCGCGCGCTGGACGGCAAACGCCGCTCCCAGGATCGCCGGGCCCTGCATGTGGTGCCCGCAGCCATGGCCGAGGCCCACGAGGGCGTCGTACTCGCACAAAAAACCGATGGTCGGGCCGCCCTCGCCCACCGCATACTCCGCGCGAAACGACGTCTCGTAGCCGCCCACGCCGCGCTCGACCGCAAAGCCATGGGCCTCGAGCGCCGCGGTGAGCAGCGCCTGCGCGTCGTACTCCTTGCCGTCGTACTCGGGGTTGTCAAAGATGCGATCGGCCATGTCCGTAAGATCGGGGCGCAGATCGTCCACGTACGAGAACAGAGTTTCCTTATCGATTGCCATGATGAGCTCCTTTACATCCGGTCGGTGCGCAAAACGGCGGGCGGCCGCGAAACTCCTCCCGCGACCGCCCCGATCCGTGCGTCTTACATGTAGCCGATCGCCTGCGCGATACCCATCATCACGCAGCACGCGAGCATGATGATGAGGAAGAGCTTCCACATGAAGCTCATCCAGCGATCATACGGGATGTTGACCGCGCCGAGCATGCCCATGAGCGCCGTGGAGTGGGGCTGCACGTAGTTGGAGAAGCCGTCGGCGAAGTTGAACGCCAAAACGGTCGACTGACGGGTGAGGCCCAGCAGGTCGCCCAACGGAGCGGTGATGGGGATGATGGCCGACGCCATGCCGGAGCCGGACACGATGACGAAACTCACCAGCACGTTGGCGAGATACATGACCGGGCCGATCAGGAACGCCGGCGTGCCCGCCATAAGCGTTGCCATGGCGTGGATGACCGTGTCGACGATGTTGCCGGCGGTCATGATGTCGGAGATGGAGGTCGCAAGGCCGATGACCATCGCGGCGGACAGCATGCCCTTGCAGCCGGTCAAAAACTCGGAGGACATGGACGAAGGGGTCTCGCCGGACAGGAAGCCCTCGACGATGGCGAGCGCCAGGAAGACGGCCGCGAGCTCAGGCGTATCCCAGCCGAAGTTCACGCTGCCGATGACCATCGCCGCGAGCGCCACGACGAGCGCCAGGATGATGAGGGCCTTGCGCGCGTCCATGGGACCGAAGGAGTCGATGTCGAGGTTCTTGTACTCGTTGGTCTTATCGAGCTCGTACATGGGGCTCTTGGTGGGGTCCTTGCGGATCTTGTTGGCGTAGTGCACGAGGTACACGTTGACGATGACGAGGAACACCACCAGGTTGATGACGCGGAACGTCAGGCCCGAATACGGTGCCAGCTCGGCGATGCCCTGAGCGATGAGCGTCGTGGACGGGTTGAACGTACCGGTGGAGAAGCCGACCGAGCCACCCAGCAGGATGATGGCGACGCCCGTGATGGAGTCCAAGCCCATGGCCATCGAGATCATGACGAGGATCGGCGCGAACGCGATGAACTGGTTGACGCCCTGCGTGGTGCAGATGAGCGCGAACACCGTGGTCATGATGGGGATGAACAGGTACAGGCGGTTCTGGAACACCTTGGCGATGCGTGCGACGAGCGAATGCAGCGCGCCGGACTTGGTGATGAAGATGAAGGCGCCGCCCGAGAACATGATGAGCAGCATCAGGTCGATGCGGCTGCACATGGCGTTGACGATGTACAGCGGGATGAGCAGCGGGTTGACCGGCGTCTGCTCGACGTAGGTGAACTGCTCGGGGTCGACGACCATCTGGCCGCTCGCGTTCTCGTAACGAGCGTACTCGCCGGCCGGTACGATCCACGTGAGCGCCGTGACCGCCAAGATGATGATCATGATGATGACAAAGGTGTGCGGCACCTTGAACTTGTGCTTGGTGCCCTTGTCGCCCGAAGCCGCATGCGCGGTTGCGGGCGCAGCGTTGGCTGCAGCCATAAGTCCCTCCCCTTTCCATCGAGATGCCGTGCGTCGCTGCGACGGCATCCGTAGGCGCGCGAACGCGCCTCTTTATTATGTTAAAGTGCATTGTAGTACACTCTTTCTGCATTCGATAGCTTGGGTACCTAATTTGTTCAACAGGGCGTTGACTGTTAATAATCCCTGCTACACGCCTCAGTCTGAGGCGTACGCCGTCATTGATTGACCCCCGAAACCAACCCGTTATGCATAGTGGAGGCGCCGCCATGCAACTAGATATGACCCCCTCGCCCACCATCCACCCCACGGCCCGTATCGCCGAAGGCGCCGTGGTGCGCGGACGTGTGGCGCTCGGCGAAAACGTGAGCGTCTGGTACAACGCGGTCCTGCGCGGCGATGTCGACGCCATCGAGGTAGGCAACGACACCAACATCCAGGATGGCTGCATCGTGCACGAGGACTTCGGGTACCCGGCGCGCATCGGACGCCGGGTAACCGTGGGACACGGCGCGATTCTTCACGGCTGCACGATCGGCGACGACACGTTGATCGGTATGGGAGCCATCGTGCTCAACGGCGCGCACATCGGTGCAGAATGCATCGTGGGCGCCGGCGCGCTCGTGACGCAAGGGACCGTCGTGCCCGACGGATCGGTCGTGTTGGGAAGCCCCGCGCGCATCGTGAGGCAGGTCACAACGGAAGAGCTCGAGCACAATAGGGCCAACGCGCAACTCTATGTGGACGAGGCACGCTCGCAGCTGCCGGCATCAGGCGCGTAGGAAGATCGGCCCGGCATCCTCGAAACCATATCGGCCCCGCAGGTATCGGCCG
The DNA here is from genome assembly GCF_030373545.1 of Collinsella tanakaei. Classification (GTDB taxonomy): domain Bacteria; phylum Actinomycetota; class Coriobacteriia; order Coriobacteriales; family Coriobacteriaceae; genus Collinsella; species Collinsella tanakaei_C. The sequence continues at coordinate 132,683 of NZ_JAUDCO010000001.1, forward strand.
CCCCGTCGGTGCGCCGCTACACGATGACGACGCTGCCGGTATGCAGGTATTGGATCCGGTCGCCCAACGCATCGCGAAGCAGGCTGAAGGTCTCGAGGCCCGTGCAGTGGCAGGTGAAGTAGCGCGCCCGTCGCGTGGCAAGTTCGCGTGCCAGGTCGCACACGACCTGCTCGGACTCGACATCGCCCGCCGAGGGGCTCGTCGTATGGAAGCCGCCTACGACCGCATCGAGCGGGGCGCCCGCCAGCCGTTCCGCGGTGTCCATGATGTTCAGGATTCCGGCGTGCGAGCAGCCCGACACCAAGATATGCCGGTCGCCCTCGCTCACCAGCAGGCCCTGCTCATGAGCAAAGGAGTCGGGCGCAAGCGCGCCGTCACGCTCCTCCAGCAGGCGCCCGTTGCCCGCAGGCTGCGGATGCGGACGCTCCGTCGTGGAAAACAGCAGCAGGCCCTGGTCGAGCGCCCAGGTGCCCTCGACGGTTATGATGCGCTCCTCGTCGGCCAGCGTCTGATCGAGGCTGATGTCGCGATGCTGCTCGGCTGTGCCGGAAACATGCCGGTCAAACGCGTGCGCGTGGACGTATACGGGCGCCTCGTCGCGCACGCCGCGCGTCATGTCCAGGTAGGCGCGCAGGCCGCCGCCGTGGTCATCGTGACCGTGCGAGATGATCGCCGCATCGGCCGAAACGACATTCACGCCGAGCGCGCGGGCGTTGGCGATAAAGCTGGCGTCGGGCCCCATATCAAATAGAATGCGCGATCCGGCGGCCTCGAGAAACAGGCTCAGGCCGTGCTTGGCGATAAGCCGGCTCGAGGGCGTCGAGTTTTCAAGAAGCACCGTGATCTTCATGGCTGCCAACCGCCTTTCATGCGCGCACAACTCGACACGATTGTACTCGGGAGGGCGCACGGGGCCGCACGAGGGGGACGATCGGGGCGGATGCGCCGGATTTTCCGGTCCGTGCCGCATCACATTCGCGAAGCGAGTGCTTCGATTGCGAATCGATGAGTATGTCGCCTTGTCTAGACAGCAAAACCCCAGGTAGCTAAATTGCTACTTGGGGCGTATACAAAGGGTTTGCAAAACAAAGCACTCACTTCGTGACGTACAGGTGATTCGCTGCCGCACGATCGCCCTCACCTTGCCTATTCGGAAGAGCATCCTGCCGTACTGAGCATGCCAAACACGAGATACAAAAAAGCTCGGATGAACCGAGCTTTGACAATCAAAGGAGGGCTAATTAGGGGGACGCTCAGCCGGATGGGTAGCTACATAAAAATACCTGCGTTTCCGCAGGTATTTGAGTTACTTGGTCGCGGGGGCAGGATTTGAACCTACGACCTCCGGGTTATGAGCCCGGCGAGCTACCAGACTGCTCCACCCCGCAATGTCTGGATGCGCCTTTGCGCAAGAAGACATATTACGAACCGACGGCTGCGATTGCAAGACCGGCGTGAGCTATGCGCATGATTCCACATTTGAGACACAATCGACAGGCCGCCGGGGTGTTTACAATGAAGGGCAGCTGTTCCGACACCATACAGGGGGCCCGACATGATCCTCGCCGTGGATATGGGAAACACGCAGACCGCCCTCGGCCTGTTTGATGGCGCCGAGCTCGTCCGCTCGTGGCGCATGCCCACCGACTGCACGTTCACCAAAGACGAAATCAACGTACGCCTGCAGGGCTACTTCCGCATGTACGGACTCGACCTCTCCTGCGTGGACGCCATCGTCTTCGCCGGCGTGGTCCCGCAGCTCACACGCGAGTGGAACGGCGTGGCCGACCAGCTCCAAGCCGAGCTCGTGATCGTCGGGCGCGATACGGCGGATGTCACTCCCGTTCGCGCGCAGAATCCCGCCGAGGTCGGCGCGGACCGCATCGCCAACGCGGTCGCTGCCGCCACGTTCTACGGTTCCCCGTCCATCGTGGTCGATTTCGGCACTGCCACCAACATCGATGTCGTCGATGCCGAGGGCTACTACATCGGCGGCGCCATCGCGCCGGGTATCCGCATCTCCATGGACGCGCTCATCGCTCGCGCCGCGCGCCTTGCCAGCGTGCCGCTCGAGGCGCCGGCGCACGCCATCGGCCGCAACACGGTGGAAGCGGTCCAAAACGGCATGGTCACGGGAACCGCCGCCATGGCCGAGGGCTTGGTCGCCCGTATCAAAGCCGAGCTGCAGGACCCCGACGCGCGCGTGATCGCCACGGGCGGCCTCGCGGGCATCGTGGCGGAAGCGACCGATGTCTTCGATGTGATCGACGGGCAGCTCACCCTGCGCGGCATCAACGAGATCTACCGCCGGCTCCAGCACAACGCGCAGTAGCGGACGGCACGCGCGGGAAAAAAGTGCCTGTCCCCATTTTCCCCGTTTCCCGAGGAGCTACAGGTCGCGCAGGCTCACGGCCTCCGACGGATAGGCCTGCTCGCCGGCGGGCGTCATGACGCAGGCGCGTCCCCACATGTCCAGACCCGCGAACACGCCGGTGTTCATCACCTGCCCCGTGGGCGACAGCACCGCCACCTGATGGCCGAGCATGGGCACCATGTCGAAATACTCCGCAAGAATCGGCGCCAAGGGTCCTGCCGCCGCCGATCCGGCGCGCACGGCCTCGGCCCACGCGTCCACGCGGGCGATGACGGCGTCGCGCAGGCGCTCGGCCAGCGCAGGCAGGCCGGGCACGTCGGCATCCAGCAGCTCCTCGAGCGAGATGGGGCCCAACGCCTGCGGCGACATCGCGTCAGCCGCAACATGCTTCTCCACCTGCACGGGCTGCACGTTGACGCCCATGCCGACCGCCGCGAACGGCCCCTCGGCGCTGGAGCGCGCCTCCACGAGGATGCCCACGAGCTTGCGGTCGAACGCACCGTCCCGCGCGTCGATGCGCGCCACGATGTCGTTGGGCCACTTGATGCCCACGTGCCCGGCAAGCCCGAGCTCGTGCAGGGCATCCATGACGCCCATGGCGCACACCGCGGGCAGGGCGATCATGTTCTGCATGGGAACGCCGGGGCGGAGCACCACCGATAGATACAGGCTTCCCGTCGGCGAGGCCCACGCATGCCCGCGACGGCCGCGGCCCGCGGTCTGTCGGCCGGCGCTGATCGCCCAGCCGTGCGCAGCCCCTTCGCGCGCGGCATCGATCGCCGCATCGTTGGTCGATCCGACCTCCGGCACAAAGCGCACGGAATCAAGCGCGCCGGCGCTCATCGCCATGTCCTCCATTACAGCGCCCCCAGCTCTCGGGTCACATGTCCGACACGGTCCTCCGGCTCGCGCACGTCGACGCCCTCGTAGCGGAGGAAGCGCGCCGGGTCGTGCATGAGGTCCTCGAGCGGAACGAGCACGAAGTCGCGCTCGCCCAGCTTGGGATGGGGCAGGCGCAGCTTGTCGCCGCCGTGCACCTCGCCATCCATCCACAAAAGATCGCAGTCGAGCGTGCGCGGCCCGTTGGGACGGGCGCTCTTGGTGCGATTGCGGCCGAGCTTGCCCTCGATCTTCATGAGCTCATCGAGCAGGATGAGCGGGGCGAGCTCGGTGCGGATCTCGATCACCGCGTTGGCGAAGGGCTCCTGGCGCTCCTCGTAGGCCGGCTCGCTCTCGTAGATGCGCGAGCAGTTGGACACGCAGGTGAGGGGAATCTCGGCGATCAGGTCCTTGGCCGCGCGGATGTTGTCCATGCGGCGGCCGAGGTTGGAGCCGAGTGCCACGAAGGCGCGGCGCGGCTGCGGGCGCGCGACGGCCCAGTACGCATTGAGGAACTGGGCGAACCCGGCGACATCGTGCACGCGCACCACGTTGGCGCCGGCCTGAATGGCGCCCAGGCACACACCGAACGTCGCCGCGTCGCGATCGGGCGCCTCCTCCACGCCGGAGATGGCGCCGACAAAGCGCTTGCGCGACACCGCGCACATGAGCGGATAGCCCAGCGAGGCCATCTTGGCGGTCTCGCGCTGGATGACGATGTCCTCGTTCGCCGTCTTGCCGAAACCGGCACCCGGGTCGATGCAGATACGCTCGCGCGCGACACCCGCGTGCATGAGGGCACGCGCCTGGTCGGAAAGGAACCCCATGACGCGGCGCATGATGGGGGCGGAATCGGGCAGGGTGAAGCGGCGCAGCTGCGAGGTGCTCACATAGGCTTCCTCGCGCTTGGCCGAGCGCGCCATGATGGCGGCCAGGTTGTCCTGCTGGGTGAGCTCCACCGTGCCCTCGGAGGCCGCATCCGCGGCCGGCGCCTCGGTGCGCGCGTCCTCGGACAGGTCCGCGTCGACCTTCGCGGCGTCGGTATCCTCGTCCTTCGTCGCGCGGGGCTCGGACCCCGCCGCAGCCGAGCCGGTCGGCAGGTCGCCAAACGGCAGCTGGGGCTGGATCAGCCCGCCACCCAGACGCAGCGCGCCCTGAGCACGGCCCCGGCGCTTTGTGCCCGCAGCGCTCTCGGCGGCCGCCGCGGCAGCCGCGCGGGCCTTCTCGGCCACGAACGCCGCGGCGGAGGTATCGAGCTGCACGGCCTTGTGTGCGCGCGCAGGCTCGGTGAGCTCACCTGCGTGCACGACGATGACGCCGCACGTACTGTTCTTCACGAACTCGACCATCTTGGGATCGGTGAAGCCCGTCACGTCGTTGACGATCGAGGCACCCACGCGGACCGCCGCCTTGGCCACCTCGACATGGCGCGTGTCGATCGACACGATGGCGCCGCGCTGAGCGAGCGCGCGGATGACCGGAAGCACGCGCTTGGCCTCCTCGTCGGGCGTGACCGGGGTGAACCCGGGGCGCGTCGACTCGCCGCCCACGTCGATGATGTCGGCGCCGGCGTCGAGCATGGCTACGCCGTGCGCGACCGCCGCATCGACATCCAGGTGCTCACCGCCGTCGCTGAACGAATCGGGCGTCACGTTGAGCACGCCCATGATGCGCGGGCGGTCAAATTTGAGCTCGAACTTCCCGCAGCGCCAGGTTTTGGATTCGTGAGCCATGGGGATCCTTTCGCTGAGCCGACGACGTGCAAGTCCATCTATTGTATCCACTCGTGCACGACCTCACCCACCCGTCACGCGACGGGGACAAAAAGACAAGAGTCCGCGCGACGGGCCTGGGCGGCCAGATGCAGCGCGCGGCTCAGAACCGGAACGCCTCGGCGATGTCGCAGGAGATGAGCACGTCGGCATGGGCATCCTGGGGCGTCGGGTCGCGGTTGATGATGACCAGGCGCTCCCCGGTGAAGTACTGCGTCAGGCCGGCAGCGGGGAACACGACGAGCGACGTGCCGCCGATGATGAGCACGTCGGCGCTCGCGATATCCTCGACCGCACCGGCGATCACGCTTTCGCTGAGCGGCTCCTCGTACAGCACCACGTCGGGTTTGATGGCGCCACCGCACACGGGGCACACCGGAACGCCGCGCTCGTCCTCGTGCTCGCGCGCGCAGATCCACGCCGCGTCGTAGACGGCTCCGCAGGACTGGCAGATGTTGCGGTGAACCGATCCGTGCAGCTCCCATACGCGCTGGGAGCCGGCCATCTGGTGAAGGCCGTCGATGTTCTGCGTGACCACCGAGAGCAGCGAGCCTGCGCGCTCGAGCTCGGCGAGCTTGATGTGCGCCTGGTTGGGGCGCGCGGAGGGCGCGATCATCTTCTTGCGATAGAACTCGAAGAACTCCGCCGGGTGGCTGCGGTAGAAGCTGTGCGAGAGCATGACCTCGGGCGGATAGTCGAACTGCTGGCGGTACAAACCGTCCTCGCTGCGGAAGTCGGGGATGCCGCTGGCGGTCGACACGCCTGCGCCGCCGAAGAAGACGACGCGCTTATGGTTTGCGAACAGCTCGGACAGCACACGGGACGCCTCGTGCGGTTCGGTGATGGGCGATGATGCGGCCATATCTGCTCCTTTCCTGCCCTGCATATGCGAGCGCGGCCGCATCGGCGACCGCGCTTCATGTCTGCAAGCGAAGATGCTTGGTGTTGAATCTATCGACGGCGATGCTTGCCGAACAGCCCCGCGGACCCCTCGTCGTCCAAGTCGTCGAGGGTATCGCGGCCGGCGCCGAAATCGACCCACTCGATCTCGGCGACCTCGGCGTCGGGTGCGGGGGGCTGGTCTGCGGCCTCCTGCTCATCGTCGGCGCCGTCAGCCTGCGTACCGGCCGGCTCGTCCGCGTCCTCAGGCTCCGCATCGACCTCGGACGTCTCGGCGTCGCCAGCATCTTCGTCGGGCTCGTCGAGCTCAAGGGCATCGAGTGCGTCTTCGGGCTCGGCGTCCTCCCAGGCAAACGAGGTGATGGGACCCAGGTCGACGGCGTCGTCGGCCTCGATCTCGACGGCCGCGGTACGGGCCGGGGCGTCATCGACAGCGTTGTCATCGTCGGCAACGCCCTCGGAATCGGAAGCGGCGTCCTCGGTAGGCGCGTCCTCTTCAGCGCGCGGCATCGCGGTGCGCGCGACCTTGGGCAGCGGCGTGGACCCCACATCGCCGCGGGGGCTCGGCTCGGGCGCCGGCTGGAAGGGCGGCTCGTCCTCATCGGCGGCATCCGCAGGCTCGTCGCTCGCAGCGTCGGCATCGTCCGCAGCGTCGTCGGCATCCGTGGTCTCATCGAAGTCCCGATCGGCAAGCTCGCCGGTATCGGCAGCGCCCTCGTCATCCGCCTCGTCATCCGCGGCGTCCGCCTCGTCGGCCTTCTCGTCGTCGGCGCCCGCAGCGGAAGCTGCCGTGCGCGCACCTGCGGTCGAGGACCCCAGCACCTCGGGCTTGACGACGAAGACGCCGATGCCGGCGCTCACCAGGGCGAGGACACCGAAGAACAGGTTGAGGCCGCCCACGATACCGCCGCCGAAGGCGCTGTCGGGGTACCCGAAGTTGCCGCTGGCCATGCCTGCGAGAACACCGATCACCATGACGATGGCGGCGATGCAGAAGCTTATGATCTTGGAGGGGTCGTACGTCGCGCGCATGCCCAACAGGCCCGCGGCGAGCGCAAGCACGAACATGACGAGCGCGTAGACGATGGTCACCACGGTTCCCATCTGCTCGCGCTCGAAGAACACCGCGCCCAGCACGGCGTAATTGGCCCCCGCGACCGCGAGGTAGATGAGGCTCGCCACCAACAGGATGCCCGAGGCCACTTTCAGAAGCGTGAGGCATCCGTCCGACCAACGGTTCTGGCCACCTTCTCTATCCGGCATGCTATCTGTCCTTTTCCCATGCAGTGGCGCCATCGGGCAGTCCAGCCGCGCGCCGCAACGAAACCATTTCGCAAGCCCTCATATTATACGAGGTCGAGCGGTCCTTAGGCACGCGATTCAGCCCGGATGTGCAGCGGAAACAGCATGTGGACAGCTTGAGCGACACCCCCCTGTTTTCCTGCAGGTTCTTTAGCGAGCCGGCGCATGCGCCCGCACTGTTGCACAACAGGATGTCCGCCTTGCCCGCTCCGGCGCCCCATCGGCTCAACCGCATGTTGAATACCGGGCGAATCGCCGGTGCAAAAAAGACCGCTCGAATGTACTACCATGGGTGGACGCGCCCCCGCCGTCAGGCGGCTTGCGGCGCGCACGATCGACCACCGCACGCGACCGAGGAGCTGCCATGGGCGCCACCCGCACGTACACATTCGCATCCTGGAACGTCAACGGCCTGCGCGCCGTCCTCAAGAAGGACCCGAGCTTCATCGAGATCGCCCGCGAGCTCGACGCCGACATCCTTGCGCTGCAGGAGACCAAGCTGCAGGAGGGCCAGGTCGAACTCGATCTTCCCGGCTACCACCAGACCTGGAGCTACGCTGCGCGCAAGGGCTACTCGGGCACCGCGGTGTTCTCGCGCGAGGAGCCGCTGTCGGTGCGGCGCGCGGACAGCCTGCTGCCCTACGCCGAGGGCGACCTGGTCGCCGCGGCGATCGACGAGGGCCGCGTGTGCGCGCTGGAGTTTGACAGCTTCTGGTTCGTGGACGTCTACACGCCCAACGCCCAGGACGGGCTGGCGCGCATCGACGTGCGCATGGCGTGGGACGACGCCTACCGCGCGTTTCTGCGCGGCCTTGAGGACGAGACCGGCAAGCCGGTCGTCACCTGCGGAGACTTCAACGTGGCCCACGAGGAGATCGACCTCAAGAACCCCAAGAGCAACCGCGGCAACGCCGGCTTCTCAGATGAGGAGCGCGGCAAGTTCGGCGAGCTGCTCGCGGCGGGTTACACCGACACGTTCCGCCTGCTGCACCCCGACGAGACAGGCGCCTACAGCTGGTGGAGCTACCGCTTCAACGCACGCAAGAACAACGCCGGCTGGCGCATCGACTACTTCCTGGTGAGCGACGCGATCGCCGACCGGGTGCGCGCGGCCGGCATACGCAGCGACATCTTCGGATCGGACCACTGCCCGGTCGAGCTCGCCATCGAGCTGTAAGACCCGCGGGACCCGCCGCAAACGGCGGCGCGCCTTAGGCCGAAGCGCCGCCCAGCAGCGCCTCGGCCGCCTCGAGCTGCTCGGCCGTGCCCATCAGGCCCACCGTGTCACCCGGCAGCAAAACCGTCGTCGCATCCAAGAACACCTCGAGCTCGCCCGCGCGACGCAGCGCGACGGCGCTCGCCCCGGTGCGGGCGCGCAGGTCGAGCCCGGCCAGGCTGCAGCCTGCCATGGGGCAGCCCTCCCCCACCGTGATCCAGTGGAGCTCAAGCTCGGACAGGGAGGCGACCAGGTGCTCGAAGGCGCGCTGACGCTCTGCGCGGCCGTCGTCGCCCAAGGCCTCGTAGCCGCTCGCGCGCAGGTCGTCGGCATAGTTTTGAATCTGTCGCGGACGGTAGCCCAGGTCGAGCAGGGTATGGCGCATAAGCTCGATACCGCCCTCGAGCTCGGGGCGGACCAAGTCGTCCACGCCCGCGTCCACGAGGGCGCAGACCCCGTCCTGGCTGTCGGCGCGCGCGACGATGCGCAGCCGCGGGGCCACCTCGCGCGCCTCGCGGGCGATCATCTCGGCGGCACCCTCCGCCGCCAGCGCGATGACGAGCACGCGGGCGCACTCCAGGTGCGCGTGGGCCAAGATCTCGGAGTTCGCCGCGTCGCCCACCAGCACGGGCAGGCCAGCGGCCTCCGCCTCCTCGGCGGCGGGCAGGTCGCGTTCCACCACCAGGCACGGCACGTCAAGATCCTTGAGCACCTCAGCGACGTAGGTGCCCGCGTGTCCGTAGCCAACCACGACCACGTGGCCGTCGAGTCCCTCGCGAGGCGGCTCGATCGTGCGCGTCCGCCGCTCGTACAGGCGCACGAGACCGCCTGCGCGCTCCATGCGGGAGCACAGCGGGTCGACCAGCTTGAAGACGAACGAGTTAAGGGCGATGGACACGACCGCGCCACCCAGGATGAGGCTGTACTGGTCGGCGGTGAGCACGCCGAGCGCCATGCCGGTCTGGCCGATGATGAAGGAGAACTCGCCGATCTGCGACAGGCCGGCGGCGATGGTGAGCGACGTGCGCACGCCCGCCGAGAACAGGGCGCCGAGCGCCATGTTGATGATCCACTTCCCCAGCATGATGAGCAGGACGAGGGCCACGAGCTCACCGAGATGGTCTGTCAGGGTCGCCGGGTTCACCATCATGCCGACGCTGGCGAAGAAGATGATTGAGAACAGGTCCTGGAACGGAATCGCCTCGGCGGCGACCCGGTGCGAGAGCTTGGACGTGCCCACGACCACGCCGGCCAGAAACGCTCCGAGCGCGAAGGACAGGTCGAACAGCACCGAGGCCGCCAGCGCGGTGCCGAGCGCCGTGACGACCACGGCGAGCTGGAAGAGCTCGCGCGGGCAGAAGCGGGCGATCCGCGCGAGCAGGCGCGGGAGCACACGGGACCCCACCGCGAGCATGAGGGCGACGAAGGCGACGGTCTTGAGCAGAGCGATCGCGAGCTCGGACACCACCTGGGACGCGCTCGTCTCGCCCGGACCGAACACCACCGGCAGCACCACCAGGATGACGACCGTGGCGAGGTCCTCGACGATGAGCCATCCGGTGGCGATGCGTCCGCCGCGGCTCTGGTACAAGCCGGCGTCGGTGAGGTTCTTGATCAGCACGACCGTCGAGGCGATGCTGACCGACAGGCCGAGCATGACGCCCGCGGCGCTCTCCCAGCCAAACGCCTGCGCGAGCGCGTAGCCGGCGAGCGTGCCGAGGGCGATCTGCAGGATGGCGCCGGGCACGGCGATGCCCTTGACCTCGAGCAGGTCCTTGAACGAGAAATGCAGGCCCGTGCCGAACATCATGAACATGACGCCGACCTCGGCGAGCTGGTTCATGGCGTGGGAGTCCCCCGAGAAGCCCGGGGTAAAGGGCCCCACGACCAGGCCGCCGACCAGGTAGCCGACGATGGGCGGGAGCCGCAGGGCGCGCGCCACCATGCCGCCGGCGAACGCGGCGACCAGGGCGAGGACAAATGTCATGAGCAGGATGGTGTCTCCGTGCATGGCACCTCCGGAATCGATTGAAAGAGCAGCTAAAGCCTACCGTACCCGAGCGGCTTTGTCTCTAGTCCCCGACCGCGCAACTCGACAAAAGCTGACGCGGCGGGACGGGACGGCAACGGGAGCGCCGCGCTCCGCGCTGCCCGGGGCGCGGCGGCTCAGCGCAGATCGTACTTGCGGACGACGCGCGCGATGCGGCGCGTCCAAGGCGCGTAGAGCGGGGCCAGGAACACGCAGGTCGCAAACGCGTGCATGAGGTCGAACGGCAAGGCCGACAGCACGCGCGCAACGGCTCCCGCCCAGGTGAGCGGCTGTACGAAGCCGATGATGTCGTATGCGTTGATAACCGCGCCGTACACGATGGCAGAGCCGATGCCGGCGGCGATGAGCGCGCCCATGCGCGCCGAGCCGTCCGCCCGCGTAAACGCGCCGGCGTCGGCCGCGACGCCTCCCAGGTACCCGACGAGGCCCCACGCATACATCTGCCAGGGCGTCCACATCCCCTGGCCCAGCATGAAGTTGCTCGTGAGCGCCGCCAGCGCCCCGACCATGAACCCGTTTTGCCGGCCCAAGGTGGCGCCGGCGATGATCGCGATAGCGGACACCGGCTTGAAGTCGGCGACGGGCGCAAACAGCAGGCGCCCCGCCGCGGCCGCGGCCGCCAGCACGAGCGTGGGCATGATCTGGCGCAGCGCCGGTCTGTCCGCCTCGTAGCGCATGAAAAACAGCACGATGACCGCAGCCACCACGCCGAGCATCAGGATCGCCGACGAGACCGCCCGCACCGCGAGGCACGCCCCCATGACGAGCGGCACGACGGCGAGCAGCGCGGCCTCAATGGCCGCCGCGTGGCGCGCGCGCCCGCGGGAACGCCCGTCTTTAGGGGCGGTAGTACACGTTGCCACGGAAGAACTCCTCGCTCGTATCGGTGCAGGCAAGCTGTCCGTCAAACATCATGGACACGTCGTCGGCCACCTGGGCGACGAAATCGAGGTCATGCGTGGCCATCACCGCCGTGGCGCCCCGATCGCGCAGGCCGGCAAGCACGCGGGCCACCTCGGCGCGCGCCGCCTGGTCAAGGCCTTTGGTGGGCTCGTCGAGCAGCAGCAGATCGGGCTTGGCCAGCAACAGCTTGCCCAAGGCGAGCAGCTGTTGCTGTCCGCCCGACAGGTCGTACGGATGGCGCGCGACGCACGCGCCGAGCCCCAGGCGCTCCAACATGGCCCGGGCTTCCTTTTTCCCATAGCCGAGCCGCCCGGACCACGCCATGAGCTCCTCACCTGCGCTCTCCTGCGTGAACAGCGCGCGCGGATCCTGCGGCAGCAGTACCGTTACCGCCGCGTCCGTCCGCACCGAGCCCCGCTGGAGGCGCAGCGCGCCGCCGAGCGCCGACAGGAGCGTCGACTTGCCGCAGCCATTGCCGCCGACCAGGGCGTGGATTCGCCCGCGCCTCGCCACCATGTCAAGGCCGCGCAAGATCCAGTCGTCGTCGCGCCCGTAGCGCAACCACACGCGCGACGCCGTAAGCGTCTCGCCCGTCGGCGCGTCGGCAGGGGCGGGATCGGATGCGAGGGGCAGGGCCGGATGGGCGCGCAGCTCGTCCATGTCCTCCACGGGCTCGAGCCGCCCTGCGGCCAGCCGATAGGCGCACGTCGCATAGTCCACCATGGCATGCGGGCGATGCGTGGCGACCACCACGGTGCACCCCAACTCGCGGTTCACGCGGAACAGCGCATGGAGGAAGTTCTTCTCGGCGATGGGGTCGAGCTGCGCGGTCGGTTCGTCGAGCAGCAGGATGTCCGGCTGCATGACGAGCGTCGAGGCGAGCGCCAGCAGCTGCTTGCGCCCACCGGAGAGCGTGTCGGTCTCGCGGCGGAACCAGTCGTCGATGCCGAAGAAGTAGCTGGTCTCCGCGATCAGCCGACGCATCTCGCCGGGCGGCGTACCCAGGTTCTCCAAACCGAAGGCCATCTCGTGCCACACGCTCTCGCACACGATCTGGTTGTCGGGATTCTGAAAGACGAAGCCCACCGTGCGCGCGGACTGCGCATCATCGAGCTTCTCGACCGGGTGGCCGTGCACGGCCACGCTGCCCGAGCGCTCGCCCGCGGGCGCGATCTGAGGCTTGATCAGCGACAGCAAAGTCGACTTCCCCGATCCGGTATCGCCTACGAGCAGGCAGAACGCCCCCCGCTCGAGCTCGAGCGAGACGTCGCGCAAGACCGGCTCGTCCGAGCCGGGATACGCAAAGGAGAGGTTCTTGATCGACAGGGCGCACGAAGGCGGCGCGGTCCTGTCCGCAACGCGGTCGCCCGTCATCTGAACCTCCTCTCCTCGCGCACGTGAAGTGCCGCCGGCATGAGCATCCAAGCAGCATAGGGCGCATAGCCCCACCATGCAACCAGCTCGCTCATGGTCGGATAGAACGCATACTGCGCCGTCGCGCTCCACGCGAGGACGCCCAGAATGACGCCCGCGGAGATAAGCCCCGTCAGCGCCAGGGCGTCCGATGGGCAAAAACGATAGCGCGTATAGGTCGTGCGCCGCGCTGCCCCCCACCCGCGCGCCCGCATGGCGTCGGCGGTTTCGAGGGAATCCTCCATCCCCCAGTCCATGAGGGTGGTCGTCAGCTGCAGACGGTCGCGCAAGGCATCGCTCGCGCGCAGGGCGCGAGCATTGACCGTCTGAGCGGTCGCGATCTGGCGACCGCGGCGCACGAAGCGCGGAATGAGACGCATGGTCATCGAGACCATGAGCGCCACCACGGGCGATGCGTTGCCCGCGAGCGCCATGACCTTATCGAAGGGGCACAGCCGCGTCCCGGCGGAAAACCACAGGGCCGCCGCCACGAACAAGCCGCCCATGGCGCAGCCGAACGCCAGGCTCTCCAGATAGACCGCGCGGGTGCCAATACGGAACAGCTCCGTCGAACCCGATGCGGAGAACAGCGGGTTCACGAGCGCCACGAGGGCGACGAACGGCAGCTGCCAGCGCAGACCGTGCAGGGTTTCGCGCACGCCGTGAGCGCAGCATCCGTACGCCAGGCCGCCCGCAAGCGACAGGGCGATGAGCGCCGGCTGCATGGCGGCCATGGTGAGGACGAGCGTTATCACCAAGTAGCAGGCGGGAACCGACGGATGCATGGCGGAAAACGCCGTATGCGCAGCGCGCGAAACGCACCTTTGGCTCATCGCCCACCTCCTTGGCACCTCATCATCCCACAGCTTCGCCGATCCGGCGGGACACGCCAGTCCCGGCAAGGGAGACGCGCCGTCGCGTTGGAGCGCGGACGATGCGCTTCGTACGCCCAGCGCTATGGCAACGCAGCGCGTCCCCGCATCGGGCACCGCGCCCGTCGCCAAACGTCCCCTTTGTCCCATTGTTGCGCACCGGCGCACGCGGTTTGCGCGTGGTTTGTATTTGATGAAAACCGCATATCGCACAAGCTGCGGTATCATCGGTGTATGTGCGCCGCGGACCGCAGATTCGCCCGCACGACCTGCACCACAACCGGGAAGGCTCTCCGATGGATGTCACCGCAATCATCATGGCTGCCGGCGAAGGCACGCGCATGAAGTCCAACCATGCCAAGGTCTCGCATAAGATTCTCGGCAAGCCGATGATCTGCTGGGTCACCGACGCCGCACTCTCCGCGGGCGTCAACCGCGTCATCGTGGTCGTCGGCAGCCACGCCGACGAGGTCCGCGACCTGCTTTCGGCCACCTACGACGGCGAGGACGCCGCGCGCATCGAATGCGTCGAGCAGACCGAGCGCCTGGGTACGGCCCACGCCGTGCGCGTCGCGCTCGAGGCCACCGGCATCGACGCCGGTCCCGTGGTGGTCCTGAACGGTGACCTCCCCCTCATCCAGGCCGACACGATCCGCACCTTCGCGGCGACCGTCGCCGACGGCACCCATGCGGCAGCAGTGCTTACCATGACGCCGCCCGATCCCTTCGGCTACGGCCGCATCGAGCTTGACGAGTCCGGCTCCGTCGCGCGCATCGTCGAGCAGAAGGACTGCACGCCCGAGCAGGCGGCGTCCCTACTCGAGTGCAACGCCGGCTGCTACGCCTTTGACGGCGCGCTGCTCGCCGCCCATATCGGCGACGTCACCAACGACAACGCGCAGGGCGAGTACTACCTGCCCGATATGCTCGAGATCCTCAAGGCGGCCGGGCACGCCAACACCATCTACCACTGCGAGGACTACCGCGACGGCTTGGGCGTCAACAGCCGCGCCCAGCTCGCCGAGCTCACCGCCATCGCGCGCGACCGCATCAATGCGCGCCTCATGGCCGAGGGCGTCACCTTCATCGACCCCGCGCAGGCCTGGATCGGACCGGACGCCACCGTCGGCCGCGACACGGTCGTGTGGCCGCAGACCCACCTGATCGGCCACAGCGCCGTGGGCGAGGACTGCCAGATCGGGCCCAACACCCGCCTGACCGACACGCGCGTGGGTGACGGCTGCTCGCTCGACGAGACCGTGGCCATCGAGGCCGTCGTCGAAAACGGCGTTACGTGCGGACCGCGCTGCTACCTGCGCCCCGGCACGCACCTGCTCGACGGCGCGCACGTGGGCACGCACGTGGAGATCAAGAAGTCCACAATCGGCGAGGGGTCCAAGGTCCCCCACCTCTCCTATATTGGCGACACGCAGATGGGCGCCGGCGTCAACATCGGCGCGGGCTCCATCACCTGCAACTACGACGGCAAGAACAAGCACGCGACCACGATCGGCGACCGTACGTTCATCGGTTCCGACACCATGATGGTCGCCCCCGTGCACATCGGCTCCGACGCGATCACCGGAGCCGGCGGCACGATCACCAAGGATGTTCCTGACGGAGCGCTCGCCCTCGAGCGTTCCGAGCAGCGCATCATAGAGGGCTACACCGAGCGCAGGCGCGCCCGTCTGTAGCCGTTCGGGAAGGGCATGGGAGTCCAAGAGCTAAGGAGAATCGGCAAATGCCAGCACAGGACCACAAATTGACCCAGCAGATGTTCAAGACGCTGCGCCTGTATTCGGGCTCATGCAACCGACCGCTCGCGCAGAAGATCGCAGACATCCTGGATGTCGAGCTCTCGGGTCTCGCTCTCGAGAAGTTTGCGAACGGCGAGATCTACGCTCGCTTTGACGAGTCGGTCCGCGGCGCCGACGTCTTCTTGGTTCAGTCCATCGCCGGACCCAACGTCAACGACATGCTCATGGAGCTGCTCGTGGCCACCGATGCCGCCAAGCGCGCCTCCGCCCGCACCATCACCGCGGTCATCACGCACTACGCCTACGCGCGCCAGGACCGCAAGGCCGCACCGCGCGAGCCCATCACCGCACGCCTCGTCGCCAACCTGCTCGAGCGCGCGGGCGTCGACCGCATCATCACCCTTGACCTGCACCAGGGCCAGATTCAGGGCTTCTTCGACATCCCGGTGAACCATCTGTCCGCCCTCCCGCTGTTCGGCGACTACTACAACGCCAAGGGCTTCGACACCGAGAAGCTCGTCGTCGTGTCCCCCGACGTCGGCCGCGCAAAGGCCGCCAAGAAGCTTTCCGACATGCTCGGCTGCGACCTTGCCATCGCTCACAAGGGCCGTCCGCGTCACAACGCCGCCGAGGTCATGGGCATCATTGGCAACATCGAGGGCAAGACCTGCATCATCAACGACGACATGATCGACACCGCGGGCACCCTGTGCGCCAACGTGCGCGAGCTCAAGAAGCTCGGCGCCGGCGACATCTATGTCTGCGCCACGCACGGCATCTTCTCCGGCCCGGCCATCGAGCGCCTGAACGAGGCGCCGATCGTCGAGTGCGTCGTCTCCGACTCCATCCCCGTCGAGGTCGGCGGCAAGATCAAGACCATCACCGTCGCCGATGAGTTCGCCGACGCCATCGAGGCCGTCTACGTTGAGCAGTCCGTTTCCAAGCTCGTGGGCGGCGACTTCGCGCTGTAGGGCAGCACACGCCGACACAACGCCACTAGGGCAGGGGCTCGCGGCATTCGCCGCGAGCCCCTGTTTTTGCTGCGGGCGCGCACGAGTTGCAGCATGCGCGCCGCTGTCCTTGCTCGAACGCTCAGATGGGGCGCACAGGCTCCCGTCCAGACGCCTCCGAGCGCGCCGTCACGTATCCCCGTACCCATCTTGGACAATTTGTTCAGATATGAAGGTTGCAGGGGGCTTACTCAAGAGATAGTCGTTTATAACGCAATACATCAGTTTATCAGTCAACAGCAGCGCGGCGGTCGCTTCTGGCGGCAACGCCCCGATACGGCAAGAACAGCTGAATCCTAGGGCGCCCGGCGGCTCCGAGACCTTCATATCTGAACAAATTGTCCACCTTAAGGTGAAGCGCCCTCAAAATTGACAATCCGGCGCACCCTCGTCACCATGTTGGACGTCAAAACGCACGCGAAAGGAGACCGCATGGCAGCGGCTCAGCCCAAGAAGATCCGCATGGTCGCCGGCCTGGGCAACCCCGGCGACGAATACGCGCGCACAAGGCACAACGCCGGCTTCTGCGCCGTCGACGCGCTGGCGCGCCAGGCAAACGTCACGTATTGGAAAAACCAGTCGGGTGCCGAGGTGGCAAGCATCCAGGTCAACGATGCGGACGCCGAGGGCGGCAAACGCGAGGTCCTGCTCGTCAAGCCGCAGTCCTATATGAACACCAGCGGCGGTCCTATCTCCAAGCTGTGCGCCGCGCATAAGATTTCCCCGGAAGAGCTGCTCGTCATCCACGACGAGCTCGACATCCCCGCAGGCGACGTGCGCGTCAAGGTCGGCGGTGGACACGCCGGCCACAACGGCCTTCGCTCCATCATCGACAAACTCGGAAGCCGCGATTTCAGCCGTATCCGCGTCGGAATCGGCGATCCCCCGGGACGCATGGCCGTAGCCGACTTCGTGCTCAAGCAGCTGCGGGCCCGCGAGGCGGAGGAATTCGACGACACGGCCTTCCGCGCCGCCGAGGCAGCTGCGCTTGCCCTCACCCGCGGCGTCATCTTTGCCCGCGATCACGTGAACGGCAGCGCCGCCAGCAACGGCAAGCACTAAGCACAGTACAGCATGACACGGACAGGAATGCGCCCCGTTCATGCCGCTTCGGCAGGATGAACGGGGCGCATCCTCATCCATCCACCTACCGAGCCGTCGCGTGCAGCGGCGCGCGCGATAGTATACTGAATGCTGTATGCGCACACCGCGCGTGCTGGGTTGCAAACGGGACGCCCGCCTTCGCCGGCATCGGCGCCCCCGCCTGATAAGAGAGGGGTTTTATGTACAAGATCCTTAAAAAGACGCAGTTCTCGGAGAAGGTCTTCGAGTTCCGTGTCCATGCGCCGAGGATGGCCAAGCACGCTCATGCAGGCCAGTTCCTCATGGTGCGTGTCGACGAGACGGGCGAGCGCGTGCCGTTCACCTTCGCCAACTGGAATCCCGAGGAAGGCTGGGTCGAGTTCATCTTCATGGTCGTCGGCAAGACGACCGAGTGCCTCTCCAAGCTCGAGGAGGGCGAGGAGATTCGCGACATCACCGGTCCTTTGGGCAAGCCGACCGAGATCGAGGGCGACAGCGTCGCCGTCATCGGCGGCGGCGTTGGTCTGGCCATCGCCTACCCTGTCGCGCGCATGCTGTGCGAGCAGGGCAAGAAGGTCTACGTCATCATGGGCGCCCGCACCAAGGACCTGCTCATCCTCTTTGAGCAGTTCGCAGCGCTGCCGCTCGAGGAGCTCTTCGTCACCACTGACGACGGCTCCATGGGCGAGAAGGGCGTCGTCACCCTGCCGCTCGCGCGCCTGTGCGAGACCGACACCATCGACGCCGCGTTCTGCGTCGGCCCCGTCCCGATGATGAAGTTCTCCACCCTCACCTGCCGCGAGCACAAGATTCCTATCGTTGCCAGCCTGAACCCGATCATGGTCGACGGCACCGGCATGTGCGGCTGCTGCCGCGTCGAGGTCGGCGGCGAGACCCAGTTCGCCTGCGTCGATGGCCCGGACTTTGACGCCAACCTGGTCGACTGGGACGACCTGGCGCACCGTCAGGCGACGTACAAGACCGAAGAGGCTCAGTCCATCACGCGCTACGAGGAGGCCTGCGCATGTCAGAAGTAAAGTACCGTCCCAACATCGGAGCTCCGCGCACCCCTGCCAACGAGGAGCCCGCGGACGAGCGCGCCCACGATTTCCGCCCCGTCGACAAGGGCTTCACCAAGGCTGACGCCATCGCCGAGGCCAACCGCTGCCTCGACTGCAAGAAGCCCCTGTGCATGGAGGGCTGTCCGGTCGGCGTCCACATCCCGCAGTTCATCGAGAAGATCCGCGAGGAGGACTGGGCCGGCGCTCTGTCCACCATCAAGGCCGACAACCTGCTGCCCTCCGTCTGCGGTCGCGTCTGCCCGCAGGAGAACCAGTGCGAGGGCAAGTGCATCCTCGGCAAGAAGGGCGACCCCGTCGCCATCGGCCAGCTCGAGCGCATGCTCGGCGACATGTCCGAGGAAGTCGGCACCGCGCCTGAGTGCAAGCCGTCTAACGGTCACAAGGTCGCCATCGTGGGCTCCGGCCCCTCCGGCATCGCCTGCGCGGGCGAGCTCGCGCGCGAGGGCTTCGACGTCACCGTGTTCGAGGCGTTCTTCACCGGCGGCGGCGTGCTGACCTACGGCATCCCCGAGTTCCGTCTGCCCAAGGACATCGTCAAGCGCGAGATCGACGGCCTGGAGCAGCTCGGCGTCCACTTTGAGTACAACTCGGTGGCCGGCCGCCTGTTCACCGCCGACGAGCTGTTCGAGGAGGACGGCTTCGACGCGCTGTACCTTGCCGTCGGCGCTGGTCTGCCGCGCTTCCTGCACGTTCCCGGCGAGAACCTCCCCGGCGTCTACTGCGCCAACGAGTACCTCACCCGTACGAACCTCATGAAGGCCTACCAGTTCCCCGAGTACGACACCCCCGTCAAGCACGGCAAGAACGTCGTGGTCTTCGGCGGCGGCAACGTCGCCATGGACGCCGCGCGCACCGCGCTGCGCCTGGGCGCCGAGAAGGTCACCCTGGCCTACCGTCGTACCGAGGCCGAGATGCCCGCGCGTCGCGCCGAGATCCACCACGCCAAGGAAGAGGGCGTCGAGATCCTCGAGCTCTGCAGCCCGCTGAAGTTCCTGCCCGGCCCCGACGGCTTCGTGTCCACCATCGAGCTCCAGCGCATGGAGCTCGGTGAGGCGGACGCCTCCGGCCGCCGTCGTCCGGTCCCCGTCCAGGGCAGCGACTTCGCCATCCCCTGCGACGTGGCCATCACCGCCATCGGCACGCGCGCGAACCCGTTCGCCAAGCTCTGCGCCGACGTCGAGCTCAACCGCTGGGGCCTCATCGAGACCGATGAGGACGGCCGCACGAGCAACCCGAAGGTCTGGGCCGGCGGCGACATCGTGACCGGTGCCGCAACCGTCATTCTCGCCATGGGCGCCGGCAAGAAGGCCGCTGCGTCCATCAAGAAGACGATTCTCGGCGAGTAACCGCTCGTAGTGCACACATCGTCGCGCACGAAGCGCCCGTCGGCATCCCGTCGGCGGGCGCTTTCTTTCTGCAGCAGGAAAAAGGGGCGGGCGCTGCGCGTCGGGTGAGACCAACGGAGTGCGCTTGCTTTCTCTCTACGGCAGGAAAAGGGACGGACGCTAATTTTAAAAAGTAAAAAAGGGCATCGACCTGCGCCGATGCCCCGTAATCAGACACACCTTTTGTCCTATAAGCCAAAAGAGGCGCGCGCTGACTCCTCATCGTCAGGAAATCAGCACCGTCGTGCTTATAAGGCCCGCTGAGGTCCCACATGAAAACGGGCGGCACCCGGGTTGCCCCGGATGCCGCCCGCAAGCGACAAGTTTGTACCTGGCGCCGCCTCGTCGGTTAGGCCTCGATGGAGACCTCGACCTCCTGGACGGGGACGTCGTAGAAGGGATCCTCGCGACGGCCCAGGAAGTCGCGCGCCTGCTCGGGGAACAGGGCGTAATCGAGCACGTCCTCCTCGGTCTTGGCGTACTGGGCGATCTCCTCGCGCAGCTTGGGCATCGCGGGCTCGATCAGGTCGGCCGGACGGCAGGTGATGGGCTCGTCGTCGCCGATGATCAGCTTCTGGACCTCGGGGTCGATCGGCGCCGGGGACTTGCCGTACTGGCCGTGGACGTAGTCCTTGATCTCCTTGGGGACGACCTTGTAGCGCTCGCCGGTCACGACGTTCATCATGGCCTGGGAGCCGACCATCTGGGACAGCGGGGTCACCAGCGGCGGGTAACCAAGGTCGGCACGGACACGCGGAACCTCGGCCAGAACCTCGTTGTACTTGTCGGACACACCGAGGTCCTTGAGGTTGGAGATGAGGTTGGACAGCATGCCGCCGGGCACCTTGTACAGCAGCGCCTTGGGCTCGACCTCCATGACCTTGGGGTTCAGGGTGCCGTTCTCCTTGAACTTGGTGCGCACGGGCGCGAAGTGCTGAGCGATGGCCTCGAGCTTGTCCATGTTCAGGCCGGTCGAGTAGCCCATGCCCTCGAGCGCGATGGCCATGGACTCGGTGCAGGGCTGCGAGGTGCCGCCCGCGAAAGCGGAGATGGCGGTGTCGATGATGTCGGCGCCGGCGGCAACGGAGTTCAGCAGCGTCATCTCGGCGATGCCTGCGGTGCAGTGGGTGTGGACCTCGAGCGGCAGGTCGACGGCGGCCTTGATCTCGCCCACGAGCTCGGTGGCGACACCGGGCTCGAGCACGCCGGCCATATCCTTGATGCAGATGGTGTCAGCGCCGGCCTTGGCCATCTCCTTGGCGAGGTTCACGAAGTAGGGCACGGTGTGAACGTCGCTCGTGGTGTAGCAGATGGCAGCCTGGACCTCGCCGCCGGCCTCCTTGGCAGCGCGGATAGAGGTCTGCAGGTTGCGGACGTCGTTCAGCGCGTCGAAGATGCGGATGACGTCGATGCCGTTCTCGACGGACTTCTTGACCATGCTCTCGACGATGTCGTCGGCGTAGTTGCGGTAGCCGAGCAGGTTCTGGCCGCGCAGCAGCATCTGGAGCTTGGTGTTCTTGACGTGAGCGCGGAAGGTGCGCAGGCGCTCCCACGGGTCCTCGTTGAGGTAGCGCAGGCAGGAGTCGAACGTGGCGCCGCCCCAGACCTCCATGGAGTAGTAACCGGCCTGGTCCATCGTCTCCAGGATCGGCAGCATGTCCTCGATGGGCATGCGGGTCGCGATCTGGCTCTGCTGACCGTCGCGCAGAGCGGTCTCGGTGAACTTGATCTGCTTGCTCATGGTTAGATATAACCCCCTTGCTCAATCATCTGGGCAATTGTTTCTTGCATTTCGTACACGGTGTGCGCGCGCGAACGAGCACACGCCTTGGCCTCGCCGTCGCAGATCAGGCATCTGCGAAGCGGCAGCCCCAGTTCGGTTCGCTGGACCGAAAACAGCGTATCGCCCGTTCGCCCGAGCACATCGAGGTCGGCCAGGCGACCCAACGGATGCGTCTGCTCAACCTGCACCACGCGACGCTTGAGCTCGCGCGCCGGCAGCTCGACGAGCATGAGCAGCTCAGGGCCGGAGACTCCGCCGAGCGAACGCCGCTCGCGAACCGTGGCCCCGTCGAGCGCCGCCTCGGCCTGCGCCGCCAGCACATCGAAGACGTGCTCGAGCGCGTCGGAGGTCTTGTGCGGGCCGGGGATGGACAGGGTGATGCACAGCAGCGATTCGTCGTCGCGCGCATCCGCGAGCATCTCGCGCTGGCAAGCGGCGCGGCGCTCGCGCGCGTCGAGCATATCGGGGAGCTGTGCCTCGGGCCCGTCGAACACCATCGCGACCAGCGCGTCGATCGACTTGCTCACGGCTCCTCCCTTCCTGCTCGTACGATGAAACGGCAACCACCGTGCCGTGAAGCTCGAGGGTGCGGCGGACCCTGGCCCGGCCGCACCCTCGGCGTAAGCGCTAAACCTAGTTGTCCTTGTCCGCGGGGAACAGGCGCATGAGCGCCATGGACACGAGGTAGATGATGATCATGACGACGAAGATGCCGCCCCAGCCAAGGGCCAGAATGATCAGGGACTCGCTCAGAATCTCAGTGGTAATCATCGTTCACATCCCCCTCTCTTAGAGCATGCCGGGAACGATGCCGAGGATCAGACCGCCGGCGACGACCGAAGCGATCTGGCCCGCGACGTTGGAGCCCGCCGCCTGCATGAGGATGAAGTTACCCGGATCCTCCTCGGTGGCCAGACGCTGGATAACACGGGAGCTCATGGGGAACGCCGAGATGCCCGACGCACCGATCATGGGGTTGATCTTCTCCTTGCGGAAGATGTTCAGGACCTTGGCGAACATGATGCCCCCGACGGTGTCCATCACGAAGCCGAGCAGGCCCAGGCCCATGATGATGAGGGTATCGACCTGCAGGAACTCACCGGCCTGCATACGGACGGACACGCACAGGCCCAGCAGGATGGAGATGAGGTTCACGAGCTCGTTCTGGGCGGACATCGACAGGTTGTCGAGCACGCCGCACTCACGCAGCAGGTTGCCGAACATCAGGAAGCCGACGAGCGGCAGGGACGCGGGCGCGATGAGGCCGGCGACGATGCAGATGACGATCGGGAAGATGATCTTAGCCGTCTGCGACACGGAGCCGGGCTTGTACACCATGCGGATCATGCGCTCTTTCTTGGTGGTCACGGCCTTGATGGCGATCGGCTGGATGATGGGCACGAGAGCCATGTAGGAGTAGGCGGCGACCATGATGGCGCCCAGGTACTTGGACTGCAACGAGTTCGCCACGAAGATCGACGTGGGGCCGTCGGCCGCGGCGATGATGCCCGCGGAAGCGGAGTCGGCCAGGTTGAAGCCGAGCAGGCCGGCCACGATGATGACGAAGAAGATGCCGAACTGGGCGGCAGCGCCGAACAGCAGCAGGAAGGGATTCGCCAGCAGCGGGCCGAAGTCGATCATCGCGCCGATGCCGATGAACAGCAGCAGCGGGAAGAGCTCGGTGTCGATGCCCATATCGAACAGGATCTGGAACGGGCCGGGCTCGCCGCCGGTCAGCAGCACGCCGGAGTCGGGGATGTTCACCAGAATGGTGCCGAGGCCCATGGGCACGAGCAGCGTGGGCTCGTACTCCTTCTTGATGCCCAGGTACATAAGGACGATGCCGACGAGCATCATCACGATGCGGCCCGGCTCGGCGCCGAGGCCGAGCACGCCCGCGGTAAGCACGTCAGCGGCTTGATTCAGTACTTCCAATGGTCTCTCCTTATATAGATGCACCGCACGGGTGCGCGCAAAGTGCTAAGCGCTAGGCGATGCTGAACAGCTCGTCGCCCGGGTTCACCATGTCGCCCTTGGCCACCGCGATGGAGGCGATGGTGCCGGCGGACTCGGCGATGATCTGGTTCTCCATCTTCATGGCCTCGAGCACCATGACCGGATCGCCCACGTTGACGGTGTCGCCGACGTTCACCTGAACGTCGATGATCTTGCCAGGCATGGGAGCGGTCTGGGAGGTCGCACCGGCAGGAGCGGCGGACGTGGCAGCGGCGGGAGCCGGAGCGGCGACGGCGTCGGCGGGCGTCGGGGTCGGCGCGCCGATCTCCTCCATCTCCACCATGTACTGGGTCCCGTCGATCGAGATCTTGAACTTACGAAGCATGGTCCTCCTCCATCACTTTCTCTTGTAGACGTTTTTGACTACGAACTGGCTGGTTTCCATCGCCCCGGCGGCGAGCGCCGATGCGATGCATGAGACGAGCCGGTGCTCTGGATTGACCGCGTTCACGCGGCGCACCACCAGCTGGCTCTCGGGTCGGTCGCCCGCCGCGATCGCCGTTGCCGCGATCACGACCGCTCGATGCTCGGAGGCATCGACCGGCAGGAAGGCGGGAATCTTCTCCCACTCCTCCTCCGGCTGCGCAGGCGCCGCAGGAGCCGGCGCGGCGGCCGGTGCCGTCGCTGCCTTCGCCTCGGGCTCGGCGTCCTTGCGCCGCAACCAATCAAAGAAGCCCATGTACTCACTTCCCCTCGGTTATCCGTGGCAATCACGCGGCGATTGCCTCCGCAATCGTGCCAGCGATTCATGGCTACTACTTTATAGGCGTACAGAATGGACTGCATGCACTTTTGTTGTTCACGTGTGCACCGCCGTGTACTTCTGCTGTCTCACCCATCGCTAGCTCGATGTTTTCCGAAATCCATTCTAGTTTTGGCGGTCTGGCATCCAAAATCGGGCCTGTTGAACGCCGCTTCAGTGCCGGTGAACGGTCGGTATCGACTGGCGAACGGCGATTGTTTATTCCTATGCCTCCAATAGTCATTTGCTTCTAGCTCTGACCTGCGGTTTTACTGTTTCCCCACATAGATGTTGTTTTTCTGGTGTTCCGATTGGTGTCTCTTCGATATTCCTCGCAGGAATGCGCCCTATTCTTTTTCGCGAGCATCGGCTGCCTGTATCAAACGCATGGGACACAGGCCGCCACTTTTTATCGGTTCGGTTGGAAAAGGGAAAAGGGAAAGGGAAGGGTGAA
Organism: Collinsella tanakaei; assembly: GCF_030373545.1. GTDB lineage: Bacteria > Actinomycetota > Coriobacteriia > Coriobacteriales > Coriobacteriaceae > Collinsella > Collinsella tanakaei_C. Next base: position 157,676 of record NZ_JAUDCO010000001.1, read on the forward strand.
GTTATGGCTATAACCATCCTCGGTTGGCTCATGATCGCAGTCTTCATGTTCTGCGTCATGACCAAGAAGCTGTCGCCGCTCGTGGCACTGTGCACGATTCCTATGGTTTTCGCGTTCTTGGTGCTCATCGTCACCGGCAACATCTCCCAGTGGACGCTCATCGGCGACTGGGTCATGAACGGCCTCGGCACTACCGCTAACACCGGTATCCTGCTGCTGTTCGCTATTCTGTACTTCTCCATCATGCTCGATGCGGGCCTGTTCGACCCCATCACCAAGAAGATGATCGAGTTCGCGAAGGGCGACCCCATGAAGGTCCTCATCGCCACCTCGGTCGTCGCCGCATGCATCTCGCTCAACGGTGACGGAACCACCACGACGCTTGTCTGCTGCGCCGCGTTCCTCCCCATCTACGAGAAGCTCGGCATGAAGAAGATGAACCTGGCCGTCCTGGTCATCCTTCAGAACACGGTTATGAACCTGCTGCCCTGGGGCGGCCCCACCGCTCGTGCGATGGCCGTCTGCGAGGTCGGCGGCGACATCCTGTCCTACCTCATGCCCGGCATGATCATCTCCGTGATCTTCAACATCGTGGTCGTCGCCCGCTTCATGGGCAAGCAGGAGCGCAAGCGTCTCGGCGTGACCGAGTTCACGCAGGCTGAGATCGACGAGCTCTGCGCTATCGACGATCCCGAGACCCTCGAGCTCCGTCGTCCCCAGAACTGGCTGTTCAACGCCATCATGACCGTTGTCCTCATCGCGTGGCTGGTGGCCGGCTCCTTCATCGAGGCCATCTCGCTCCCGAACCAGATGCTCTTCATGCTCGGCACCATCATCGCGCTGCTCGTGAACTACCCCAAGATCAAGGACCAGTCCGCTCGCATCGGCGCCAACGGCGGCGACGCGGTGCAGGTCGTCATCCTGATCTTCGGCGCCGGTATCTTCATGGGCCTGTTCCAGGGTGACTCCGAGCTCGGTCTGTCCATGTCCGACGCGGTTGCGCAGTCGCTGATCACCATCATCCCGAAGCAGCTCGCTGGCTTCTGGGGCCTCATCGTCTGCCTCATCTCCGCGCCCGGCACGTTCTTCATCTCCAACGATGGCTTCTACTTCGGCGTTATGCCCGCCATCGCCGAGGCCGGCTATGCGTACGGCTTCACCAACCTGCAGATGGCTCTCGCCTCCCTCATGGGCCAGGCCTTCCACCTGCTGTCCCCGCTGACTGCCTTCATCTACCTGCTCCTGCGTCTCACCGGCCAGGATCTGGGCGAGTGGCAGCGCGCCGCGGGCAAGTGGGCCCTGTGCATCTTCGTGATCTTCGTCGTCACGATCATGGCCACGGGCGCCATCCCGCTGTACGTCCCGCAGGCCTAATCGTTCAGGCTCTGCAGGGGGACCGTTATTTGGCTCCCTCTTTCCAAACCGCGGTCGCCATCCCGGCGGCCGCGGTTTTTTATTTGGCGACACGGAGCTTGGACGCCTGGACGGCGGACTGCAATGGGTACGCTGCAGCCCACCAGACGACAGGGGACTTGGGATAGCGCATTGCCGCGGGCGGGCCCGGGTGAGCGATTTAACGAGGTGGCGCACCCCCTCTGGTAGGCGCCGCCCCCGTCAGGGCGACTCCCTCTACCCGCTCCCTCCGTCAAAGCGGCTCTCCGCTCCCTCGCTCGCTCAATCAAGGCAACCCCCTACCCGCCCCCTCTCTCGCCATTCCTTCTGCGCACACATCAAAGCGCGCTGCAGCGTCTCTTCTTTTCCAAAATGGAATACCTCCTGGCCATATTTAGAACCGTTCTTGAAAAACGATGGTAAGCCCATCCTTTACAATTGCTACAGCTGAGGAGCAATAACGAGGTAGGAGGTAATGCATGGACACAGAATCGTTGATGCTGACCTTGTGCGAGTTCCTCGACCTTTCAAAGAATGCGCCGCTCAAGGACGTTCTTTTCTCTGCCTTCAAGCAGGCGATTACGCTGGGGCGCATCCCCGCGGAAACCATGATCAACGAAAAGCAGCTCGCCCAGTCGCTGCACATCAGCCGCACGCCCATCCGTGCAGCCCTCGATCAGCTCGCAGCTGAACGTCTGGTTGAGCGCAAGGCGGGCAGCGGCGTCATCGTCCGCGGCATCAGCAAGCGCGATGCCGAGGAGGTTTTCGAAATCCGCGTCGTCCTCGAGACGCTCGCTACCACCAAGGCCGCGCGCAACATGACCGATGAGGACTTCGAGGAGCTTCGCGAGCTGCTCGAGCGCGGCCAGCGCCTCAATGCCAACGACGATGTCGAGGGCGTCGTCGACAACTGGGATGACTTTAACCGCTTCATCTTCGCCAAGGCCAACAGCCCGCGCCTGCAGAGCATCATCGAGCCGCTGCAGGCCTACACGCGCTACTTCCGCAACATCTCCGCCAGTCCCGAGGAGCGCCGCAACCAGGCACTCGAGGAGCACTGGGGAATCTACCTTGCCATGCGCTTCGGACCCGAGAAAAAGATCGAGCAGGTCGTTCGCGCACATCTGCGCAACTCCTACAGCCTGGTGAACGGAGAGATGACAAACATTGGCGTCCACTGACGGCCGTGCCGCTCTCTGCACACAGATCGCCGCATTCGCACGCGCCTCGCTGATCGCCGAGGCGCGTCTTACTCCTAAGCCCGGCCTGGTTGACGCTGCAACCAACGGCGCCCACACCGATATGGATCTATCGACGTTCATGGCGAGTGCCGATGCGCTGGAACCCCTGTTTTCTGAATACGTTGACGCCGGCTTTCAGATGGGTTCGGACGATCCCGACAAGCTTGCCGATACGGTGCGCCGAATCGGCGTACGCGCCGAAGCGACCATGTTTGCCGCCACTGACGGCGTGAACACGCATAAAGGGGCGAACTTCACCTTTGCGCTCGTTCTGGGAGCTGTCGGCGCCCTGCTGGCGAACGGACGCACGCTGCCCTTTGCGCCTCAGGACACCACAGCGCTGTTCCGGCTCGTCGCACGCATGGGCGAGGGGCTGCTCGACCATGATGTCCGCGACCTGCGCGAGCGCGCCTCTCAAGGCGAGACGCAACTCTCCCACGGAGAGCGTCTGCTGCTCGAACGCGGCATGAAGGGCGTGCGCGGCGAGGCGGCGCAAGGCTATCCGCAGCTCAGGTCCATCGCGCTTCCCTACCTGCACGACGCTGCACCCCAGATGCAAAGTGTGGACTCCGCCCGCATCGCGCTGCTGCGGTGCCTGGTCAAAATCATGTCGGTGCTCGAGGATACCAACGTCGTGCACCGCGGAGGACCCCAAGCGCTCATCGACCACCAGGCGCGCTGCCATGCACTCGACGCCGCCCGCCTGTCCGCGGATGACCTGGTCGATACGCTTGCCGCCTACGATGCCGAGCTCACGTGCCTAAACGTGAGCCCCGGCGGCGCCGCCGACCTGCTGTCGCTTGCCGTGTTCTTCGGACTCATCGAGGGCCTGTTTGGCCCCGAAGCTCTCGCCTACTGAGACATAAAGCACTCTGGTAGCCCATGTGCGCCAACCCGCTGGGCACCCGAACCTCACGAAGTGAGTGCTTCATTTCGCGAACCTTTTGTATACCTGCATGGTGCCATTTTCTGACCTGCGACGCGTATCGAGATAATCGCCGTCTACTCCGCATATCTAAATCGACACACTCACTTCGCGCACGTGCGCGGACTTGTAGCCCGTTTGCGTACGTTCGGGACACCGCGATACGCAAAGAACCCCGGCGGCGCGAAGCGCTGCCGGGGTTCTTATCACGTCGATGGCGCGAGGCCATCAGCCCTGCTTACTCGAAGGTGTAGGGCTTGACCTGACGGATGACGTCGAGGATGCTGCCGTCGCGCGCCTCGACGATGGCGACGACCTTGTCCTCCCACTGCAGCGGGTCGGGCTCGCCCACGATGGAGTAGGCCTTCTCCTGCAGCCACTCGATGGACACGTGCGGGATGCCCGCGGCGTCCATGCAGTCGATGATGTCCTGACGGGCCGGGTTCACCGCGGTGCCGTAATCAGTCACGACGACGTCGACGCACTCGCCAGGGGTCGTCACCGTGGTGACGTCCTTGCAAATGGTCGGCATGCGGCCGCGCACGAGCGGCGTGACGATGATGCAGCACTTGGAGCCGGCCGCGGTGTCGGGGTGACCACCGGGCGCGCCACGCACGACACCGTCGGAACCGGTGATGACGTTGACGTGGAACTTGGTGTCGACCTCGAGGGCCGCAAGGATCATGTAATCGAGGTAGTTGACGTACGCGCCCTTGTTGGCGGGGTTCGCGTAGTCGCTCACGGTCATCTCGACGTGATCGGGGCAATCATGCAGGTGGGCGATGGCCTTCGTATCGAAGTCCTGGGTGTCCACGATCTTGCGGACGTAACCGCGATCCTGCAGGTCGCACATGTTGCCGGTGATGCCACCGAAGGCGACGCCCATCTTTATCTGCTTGGCGTCCATGCGCTCCTCGAGGAAGCGGGTCACGGCCAGAGACGGGCCGCCAGCGCCGGTCTGATAGGAGAAGCCGTCGACGAACCACGGGGTGCAGGCGATGATGTCGGCAGCGCGCTCGGCCATCATGAGGTTGCGCGGATCCTGGGTGACGCGCGCCTCCTTGGTGCCGATGCGCTTGGGGTCGCCGATCTCATCGACGACGACGACGCAGTCAACGTCCTCGCACTTGATGGACGCCGGCACGTTGGGGAACGGAGCCAGGGTGTCGGTCAGCACGACGACGCGGTCGGCGTACTTGGAGTCGGGGATGGCGTAGCCCATGGAACCGCAGTTGTTCTTGCCGCCGTTGCCGGAGGCGTTGCCCACCTTGTCGCAGGACGCGGCAGCGAGGAAGGCGATGTCGATGTGCAGCTCGCCGGCCATGAGGGCGCGGGGACGGCCGCCGTGGGAGCGGATGATCGCGGGCTCCTTGAGTTTGCCGGCGGAGATGACGTCGCCGATGCGGCCACGGACGCCGGAGGCCTGGACCTGGACGATGATGCCCTGCTCGATGTAGTCGGCCAGCAGGTTGTGGGCGTCACCGAGCGAGGTGGCGGCCACGCGCAGGTCCTTGATGCCCATCTCCTCGACGAGCACCTTGCACACCATGGAGGCGGTGTAGTCGCCGTTGCGGAACGCATGGTGGAAGCTGATGGTCATACCGTCGTGGGCGCCGCACTTCTCGCAGGCCTCGCGGATGGACGCGCACAGCTTGTCGGCAACCGGCTTCTCGTTCATGACACAGGTCGGCGCGTCGCGCTTGAGCACTTGGCCGTCCTTGGCGAAGCGGCCCTGATAGACTTCCTTGCCGTTCTCGAGCAGGTAGTCGGGAATGTCCCTTCCGACTGCGTTAATCATATCTTGGCTCCTCTCTTACAGATCGCCGTGGTAAACGCCGCACTTCTTGGCGAGCTCGATGATGCGCTCGGCCTCCTTGAAGAACGGGGGATCGACCATCTTGCCGTCGACGACATACACGCCGACGCCGGCGTCAGCCTGCTCGCGGCAGCTGCGCACGATCTTCTCGGAATGGGCGATCTGCTTGGGCGTGGGCGCGAGGCGCTCGTGCACGTACGCGATCTGCTTGGGGTTGATGAGCGACTTGCCGTCGAAGCCCATGCGGACGATGAGGTCGACCTCCTGGCGGTAGCCTTCCTCGTCATCCAGGTTGGGATACATGGTGTCGAGGCACTGCACGCCGGCGGCGCGAGCGGCCAGCAGCATCATGGCGCGAGCGGTGTTGATCTCGATGCCGTCGGGCTCGATCTGCACGTGCATGGAGGTGCGGAAGTCGCCGCCGGAGATGGCGCAGCCGAGCATGCGGTCGGACGCGGTGCAGATCTCGTAGGCGTTCATGATGCCCAGCGGGCTCTCGAGCGCGGCCATGAGTAGGGTGCGGCCGACCTCGACGCCAAACTCCTTCTCGGCAGCCTCGACGGCAGCCTCGACTTCCTGGACCTGAGCGGCGGTCTCGCACTTGGGGATACGGATGCCGTCAGCGCCACCGGCGACGCAGACGCGCACGTCCTCCTGCCAGTACTCGGTATCGGTGCCGTTGATACGCACGATGACCTCGGTATCGCCGTAGTCGATCGTGGTCAGGGCGTGATACAGCGAGAAGCGGGCGGCGTCCTTCTGGTTGACGGCGACCGCGTCCTCAAGGTCGAGCATGATGGAGTCGCAGCCGTAGATGTAGGCATCCTTGATAAGGCCCGGGCGCTGCGCGTTCATGAACATCATGGTGCGGCGCAGGCGGTCCTTGTTGGGCTTCGGACGAGTGATCTTAGCCATTACTGAATCGCACCTCCCCAGGGGATGTTGGACATCGAAGCATCGCAGCTGCGGAACACCGCGCACTCGACGCGGGCCTTGAGCGTGCAATCCAGCGCGCCCTTGTCCACGACGGACACCAGACCGGTCGTGACGCCCAGGCGGTCGAGGGTCTCCTCGACGGTAGCCTTGATCTGGCGGCCGTACTGGTTGATGACGCTGCTCTCGATGACGATCTCCAGCGCATCGGCGGGCGATACGGTCACCTGGGCATCGCTCGACTCGAGCGTGCCGGCCATTGCGGTCTTTTCGATAACCATCCGCGCTCCTCTCTGTTGCGCCCGACGGTGCCGCGGGCGATTACCCGGGCTCCCGACGGTCTATCGAATCTTACGCAGTCCCATCATAAAAGAATCTTCAATAACTTATTTTCTTCTTGTTCATACTTTTGCATTCACATTAGTAATGCCGTGTATTCAAACTGTTCCTCAGGTGTTTTTATGCCGTTTGTCCCTGATTTGCATCCGTTTGCTTGTTTTTCTGCTGTCTTTCCTGAGAGGCATTCCCCAGATTCGTGTTTTTCCATTACGTCTTTTCATGGTATTGGGCTATCTGGCTGCACATTTGATGCTCAATTACAGCTTACCGTCACCAATCAGTCCTAAATCATCTGGTTCATCGTACAGGGCGGGTACGGACATCAGGTTGCACCCTATCCGCCGACCCGATGACGGTCATCTCCTGTTTACTGAATCAGAGCTATCGTAATATCCGTTTTCTAATACTATATGGAATGATAGAGCAGTTCGGCCGATGCCTCTCCCCCACGTGTCGCATGCCGTTTTGTCCGCCTGAAAGAAATCGATCCGCGCGGCATCGGGCTCGTGCGCTGCGCGAAATACCGCCCCCTTTGCAAGCAGATGTGCATCCATGTTCGCCGGACAATCCTGTCCGCTGCAAGGCGGGCACCCTGCGCGGCACCGCGCAATGTAGAAGAATCTTTCCTCCTTGTTCATTATTTCCATTCCTTTTGCTACTTGCTTATTGGCCGGCGACGGGTCCAGTCCCCCTAACGCACGCGCGCCTCCTCGTTTCCCCTGGCTTGTTCTTTCGCTGTTCTTCCTGCTATTTGCCCTGTTTTGAAGGCTCTTTCGCGCGATGGGTGCATAAGCTCTTCACACGGGGCCGCTACTATCACCTATGAATGCCCGGAATGCTTATCACCTCATAGCTTAAGAACATCTCAGAAACACGTATGCGTTGGACGTTGGAGGTTCGCCGTGGACGAAAAAGATTTCGCCCTCCTGCACATGCTCAAAGAATGCGGCAACATCACCCATGCCGCCGACCGCCTCTATCTGACCCAGTCCGCCCTTTCCAAGCGCATCAAGGCCATCGAGCGCGAACTGGGCTGCGAGATCATCATCCGCACGCGTAAGGGCGTCCGATTCACTCCAGAAGGCGAGCTTGTCCTCGGCCGCACCGCCCAGGTGCGCCACGAGCTCGACCTGTTGCGCCGGGAGCTCGGGGCTACACAGGGCGAGGTCTGCGGTACGCTGCGCGCGGGCTTCTCCACCAACTACGCGTTCGTTCACCTTGCCGACGTCATCGCCGAGTACCATGAGCGCTATCCGCTCGTGCACCTGGACATCTCCATCGGCAAGAGCAGCGACCTGCACGGTCGCCTGCAGAGCGGCGCACTCGACCTGGCTGTCCTGCGCGGCGAGCTGCCCTGGGACGGCATGCAGTACCTGCTTGCGCAGGAGCGTCTGTGCGCCGTGTGCACCCATGAGCTCGAGCAGCTCCCCCTCTCCGAGCTCACCTACATCAACCACACCACCGACCTTGCGCAGACCGCGCTCATGACGCGCTGGCTGCACGAGAACAACCTTGCCAACGATGCGAACCGCATCAACGTCACCGACCTCATGACCTGCCAGGAGCTCGTCAAGCGCGGCATCGGCTGGGCCCTGCTTCCCGAGATCGTGCTCGACGGCTTCGACGGCTGCATCCGCCCCTGCACCTTTGCCAACGGCGAGCCGTTCATCCGCCGCATGTATATCGATTGCCAGAAGGAATCGGAGCGCCTGCCTCAGGTCCAGGCCCTCATCGACATCATCAAGGCGCAGTACGCTCACACCGAGAACGCTTAACGCACCGACGCCCCGGAGGAACCCATGCTCGACGAGTACACCGTATCCAAGGTCTGGCCCACCGACTCCTTCACGATGGGGCAGGTGGATGCCCTGCTCGAAAAGGAGGGCATCCAGCGCGACGGCAATCTTGACTACACGTGCGCCATCCAGGATGACGACCTGAATGTGATCGCCACGGGCAGCTGCTTCGGCAACACGCTGCGCTGTCTCGCCGTCGACAGCCGCTACCAGGGCGAAGGGCTCATGAACAAGCTCATCACCCACCTGATCGACGTGCAGTACGAGCGCGGCAACGTCCATCTCTTCGTGTACACGAAGGTGAATTCCGCCAAGTTCTTCTGCGACCTGGGCTTTAAGGAAATCGCCCGCGTCGACGGCACGCTCGTGTTTTTGGAGAATCGCGCCGACGGCTTTGCGGGCTATCTGCGTCGCCTTGCCGCAACTCGTCGCCCGGGCACCGCAGGCGCGGTGGTCATGAATGCCAACCCGTTCACTTTGGGCCATCGCCATCTGGTCGAGGTCGCCGCGGCAGCCGTCGATACGCTCCATCTGTTCGTGGTGAGCGAAGACGCCAGCCTCGTGCCGTTTGCCGTGCGCAAGCGCCTGGTCGAAGCGGGTGTCGCCGATCTGGACAACGTCGTGGTGCACGAGTCCGGCCCCTACATCATCTCGTCGGCCACCTTCCCGAGCTATTTCCTGAAAGATGACGTCGCGGTCAACGAAGGACACGCGCGCCTGGACATCGCCGTGTTCACCCGCATCGCCGCCGAACTTGGCGTCACTCAGCGCTTCGTGGGCGAGGAGCCCACGAGCCAGGTGACCGGCGTGTACAACCGCGTCATGTGCGAGGAGCTGCCGCGTGTCGGGATCGAGGTGCACGTGGTACCGCGCCTTGAGACCGGTGGCGCCCCGGTGAGCGCCTCCACCGTGCGCCGTGCCCTGCAGGCAGGCGACATGGAGACTGTCCGCGCGCTCGTTCCCGCCAGCACCTATGACTACTTCGCAAGCGACGAGGCCGCGCCCGTGCTCGCGCGCATCCACAAAGCCGGCAACGTCGTCCACTACTAGCGCCCTATGACCTGCCGTCGAGATGACGGCGGCCGGCTCAATCTCGCACCCTGATTGTGCTCACAGTGTTCTTTTTTGCCCGCGTCGCGCGGGGGCCTTGGAGTTCCCATAGAATACTTGACATATCAAGTAATTCTTTCGCCCATCGTGAGGTCCCGTGGAACTCCTGCATATCCTGGTGACACTGGTCGTCGCCATCGTCGGATTCTTTGTCGCGCGCCGCATCGGCATCCCCGTTCCCGCCATGATCGGGTCCATGCTCGCCGTGGGCATCGTCAGCGCGTTTACGGGCTTCGCCGAGATGCCTGCGCCCATCAAAGCCATCTCGCAGGGCATCTCCGGCGCCTTCATCGGCCTGTCCATCAGCAAGCGCGACGTGCGCAACGTGCCGCATATGATCAAGCCGCTCATCCTGCTGATCACCCTGCTCACCGTCAACACCATCACGCTCGGCATCGTGTTTCACGCGGTCTTCGGCTGGGACCTCATGACCGGCCTACTCTCGTGCGTGGCGGGCGGCATCGCCGACGTCTCGCTCATCGCGATGGACCTCGACGCCGACGCGAGCACCGTCGCCATCATGCAGACGCTGCGCCTGGCCACCGTCCTGGCGTTCTTGCCGAGCTGGGTCTCGTTCATGACGCGCAACATCGGCGATGGCGAGGACAGCGGCCCCGCGCTCGACATGACGCAGACCGCCAACCCGACCGTGCTCGACCGCTTCATCAACACCCCGCAGCGTCGGACCGTCTTCACGCTCGTGGTGGCGCTTATCTGCGGTGCGGTGGGCTACGCCAGCGGCATCCCCGCCGGATCGCTCGTGTGCTCGCTCGTGGTGGTCGCGACGCTCAACATCTTTACCGACGCCTGCAAGATGCCCATGACCATCAAGCGCGTCGCACAGGTCCTCGCCGGCAGCCTGGTGGGCTCCTCGGTGACGCCCGAGACGGTGTCGCATCTGAACACCATCATCGGACCGGTCATCATCATGATGGCGATGTACATGGTCGTGAACTTCACGTTCTCCGTCATCGCCACCAAGACCGGCATGCTCGACATGAAGAGCGCGCTGTTCGCCTCCTCACCCGGCGGCGCGAGCGACATGGCGCTCATCGCCGGCGACCTGGGCGCCGACCTGGCAAAGATCGCCGTGCTGCAGATCTTCCGCGTCATCTACGCGTCGGCCCTCATGCCCCAGGTTGCCATCCTTGTTGTCAACCTCATGTCCGCGTGACACGGGTGCCGGTGCGTGATTTCACCCTAGGGATTTTGTTACACCGGGCAGCCCTTGGGCTGCCCGGTGTAACAAAATCCCTAGGGTGAAATCACGCACCGGCACCCGGCCTCACATCCCGACCTACAGATTCGCGCACGTCTCCCATTCCGCGCAGCGCTCCCCAACCACAACGAAGCCCGCCTCGGCGTGGATACACGTCGAGGCGGGCTCTCATGCATGCTATACGGAACTGAGCGCTACATGCGTCCGAGCTCGCGCATCTTGACCTCGTAGGCCTTCGCGATGATCTCGCAGCAGCCCTCGACTCCGAACAGCGCGCGGTTGACCATCAGGTCCTTGCCCAGGCGCAGCTTGGTCTTGCCGGCGGAGTAGCGCTTGTAGAACAGCTCGCGGTTGCGCTGCATGCGCTTGATCAGCTTGAGCGCCTTCTGCTCGGACACGCCGCGGCGTGCCTGCACGATCTCGATGCGCTCGGCCAGCGGCGCCGTCACGAACACGTTGATGAGGTTGGGGTTGTCGCGCAGGATGTAGTCGGACAGACGTCCGATGATGATGCAGGACTCGCTCGAGCCGACGTCCAGGATGACCTGGCGCAGGTTCTCGAACAGCTTGTCCGCCATCGTGCGCGAGTCGAAGCGGTCGGGCAGAAACGCCATCATCTCGGCAGCGACCGCCTCGTCGTAGGGAGCAACCTTGTCGACGACCGTGTCGGCACGGCGGGCGGCGCGGATGAGCAGCTCGTTGTCGTACAGGGGAATCCCCAGGCGCTCCTGCAGGGCGATGCCGATCTCGTGGGCATCGGTGCCGTACTCGCGCGCGATGGTGATGACCACCGGGTACTCGGGATCGCCCTCCTCGGTCGGGGCGCCCAGCGCATCGTTGGCGTACATGTCCTGGGCGAGGAGCTGGGACACGTCCACCTTCTTGTCAGGTTTCTTAGCCATGAGATGCCATCCAATCCGCCGGACCGCACGTGCGCGGCCCGAGCTGCCCGTACCTTACGCAGCCACCAGGCGACGCTGGTAGAGACGCACGACCAACGAGATACCGAAGTTCAAGATGAAGTATAGCGCGAAGACGAAGCCGTACAGGAGCAGCACCTGCGACAGGTCGCTCGTGTAGCCCATGACAACCTTGGCGCTGAACATGAACTCCATCACGTTGATGCCCGCCAGATACGACGAGTCCTTGATCACCGTCGTGCACTGGCTGAACAGCGCGGGGATGATCGTTCGGAACGTCTGGGGCAAGATGATGAGCCTCATGGATGAGAAGAACCCGAAGCCCTGGGACTTGGCCGCCTCGAATTGGCTCTTGGGAATGGAGTTCAGGCCGCCGCGGATGATCTCGGCCATGACGGCGGACGTGAAGACCGTGAACGCGAGCACCGAGATGAACACGTCGTCACCCTTGACCGTGAAGTAGATGAACAGGATCCACAGGAGGTTCGGCGTGCAGCGGAACAGCTCGATGTAGGCGCTTACCAGCCACTTGAAAACAGAAAGCTTGCCGGTGCAGAACTGCTTGACGAGCGCCAGCACCGTGCCCAGGACGACCGAGCAGATGATGGCCAGAAGCGAGATCTCGATCGTCTTGAGGAAGCCCGCCATGATGAACGAGACGTTTGCCGGGGTAAAGATCTCCATGCCTTACGCCTCCTTCGCGGGCTCGGGGGTGATGCCGGGAATGCTCTTCGCGCGCGGACGGAGCTTGGAGCGGCGCTCAAGCCACTGGACGAGCATCGCCAGCGGGAAGCAGATGATGAAGTACAGCACGCAGGCCATGATGTAGCCCTGCAGGTAGCCGTAGGTCGACACGAAGTTGTCGGCGTTGTACATGAGGTCGCCGCCGGCGATGAGCGCGAGCACCGAGGTGTTCTTGACCAAGTTGAGCGCCTGGTTGCACAGCGGGGGCAGGATCACCTTGAACGTCTGCGGCAAGATGATGTAGGCATAGGACTGCGTGCGCGTGAAGCCCTGGGACAGCGCAGCCTCCATCTGGCCGCGCGGGACGCTCTCGATACCGGTGCGGATGACCTCGGAGATATACGCCGCGTGGTACAGGCCGACGCCCAGCGCGCCGATCGCGAAGGCCGAGATGCGCACGGGGCTGTCGGCGCCCGTGATCATCTGCAGCACGCGCGGACCGGCCATGTAGTAGAAGAACACCTGGACGGGCAGCGGCGTGTTCTGGAAGAACTCGACGTAGATGCGGCTGATCAGACGCAGCACGCGCGAGCGCGTCGTGGAGAACACGCCCAAGATGGTGCCGAGCACCAGGGAGAGCAGCAGGCCGGCGACAACCACCTGCAGCGTGAAGGCGAAGCCCTCCCAGAGGCTCCCCATCTCGTTCATGGTGATTTCCCAGCGCCTGGGGTCGAAGAGACCTTCGAGCATAGCGCTCCTTCCTATGCCAATACGTACAAATCGCCCGAGCGGGACGTGCCGCCCGGGCGACCGGCCGCGCGCCTGGAGCCTTCCGGCCCGGATGCGCGCGGCGCTCTCAAATCCTTAGAGGAGGTTCCAGGTCGTGGCTTCCTCATCGAGCCAGCCGTTGTCGAGCAGCTCGTTGACCGTCTCGTTGACGAGCTCGGAGAGGTCGGAGCCCTTCTTGGTGGCGACGCCGTAGTTCTGCTCGCCGAACTCAATCTCGGGCTGCAGCAGCTCCTTCTGGTCGTTCATGTAGGTGTTGAGCGTCGAGCGGTCCATGGCGAAGGCGTCAATGTTGCCGCTCTCGAGCGCGGAGTTGATCGAGGGGTAGTCCGCGTACTCGTTGAAGTCGGGCGTGGCGTCGATGCCCTCGTCCTCGAGCATGGTCAGGATCGCGTCGCGGGTCGTGGAGCCCTGGGACACACCGATGAGCTTGCCGTCAAGGTCGGCCATGGAGGACATGCCGGAGGACTTCATGACCATGATGCCGACATGGTCGGTGCGGTACGGATCGGAGAAGTCCCAGTCCTCGAGACGCTCGTCGGTGATGGTGTAGGTGGCGCAGACGATATCGAGGGTGTCGTTGTCGATGAGCGGGCCGCGCGTCTTGGGCGTCACGGTCGTGAACTCGACAAGCTTCTGCTCCTTGGCCTCCTCGTAGGAGACGCCGAGCGCAGCCGCGGCGATCTGATAGCACAGGTCGATCTCGAGGCCCTCGTACTCGTTGGTCTCGGTGTTGAGATAGCCGTAGCCAAGGACGTCGGCCTTGACGCCGGCGGCCAGCTTGCCGCGATCCTTGATAGCCTGGAGCTTGGACTCGGAAGCGCCGGACGAGCCGTTGCCGCTCTCGCCACCGCCGCAACCGGCGAGCGCGCTCACGCCCGCGACCGAAGCGACGCCGAGGCCGCAAACCTGCAGGAACTGACGACGTGACATCTTCATGATCGGTACCCCTTTCCCTGGTACGATGCCCGCGGCACAGGGCCGCGGCAAGTGTGCCAAAGGGCGTTGAGCCCTCGGCTGGCGGGCCCGCGCCCGCCCGGCGAACGGAGGTCCGCCGATGAATCAAGCGCTAGTGCAGGATCTTGTTGAGGAAGTCCTTGCAGCGCGGATTCTGCGGATTGGTGAAGAAGTGCTCGGGCGTGCCCTCTTCCAGGATCTGGCCGTCGTCCATGAACAGGACGCGGTCGGCCACCTGCTTGGCGAAGTTCATCTCGTGCGTCACGCAGATCATGGTGATGTTGTCCTGCGCGAGCTCGATCATGACGTCGAGCACTTCCTGGATCATCTCGGGGTCGAGCGCGGAGGTCGGCTCGTCGAACAGGATGATAGGCTGCTTGGTGCACATGGCGCGGGCGATGGCCACGCGCTGCTGCTGGCCGCCGGAGAGGTTCTGCGGGTACTCGCCGGCCTTCTGGGCCAGACCGACGCGCTCGAGCGCGGCCATGGCGATCTTGTTGGCCTCCTCCTTGCTCTTCTTCTGCAGCTTGATGGGGGCCAAGGTGAGATTGCCGAGCACCGTCATGTTCGGGTACAGGTTGAACTGCTGGAACACCATCGACGAGTACTTGCGGGCCATCTCGAGGTGGTTCTTCTTGGTCAGCGGCGTGCCGTCGATGATGACGTCGCCGCTCGTGGGCTCCTCGAGGAAGTCGACGCAGCGGATGAGCGTGGACTTGCCGGAACCGGAGGGACCGATCACGACGACCTTCTCGCCGGCCTTGACGGTCAGGTTGATGTCCTTGAGGACGTGCAGGTCGCCGAAGTACTTGTTCAGGTTCCGGATCTCGATCATGTCGGCCATGGGCGCGGTTCCTCTCTGTTTCTGCCACATCTCGGCCGCCGGCTTCCCTGTCGGGAATCATGCGACCGAGCGATCCTATTATACGGTTCTGCGCGCTCCGCGACGTGTGCGTGAAATCTGTCTGCGCGCGTGATAATGCTGTATAGACAGCAACTGACGCTGCAAGCGCATCGTTTGAAAACGGTGACACCCGGGCGTCAGGTGCGAATACTTTTACCCGAACGCGGCTCCATTATACACACCACCCTGCTGCAGCATTTGCAGGGCAAAACTGGAAACACATTGGTTACCGAGCCGAATCGTGCGGGCAATGCGCGTATCGCTTTATGCCAAACGCGCGCCGACCTCCTTGGCCGCCGCGGGCTTGTCAAAGTTGCCACCCGTCGCGGCGCCCAGCGCGCCCATGACGCGACCCATGTCCTTCTTGGTGGTCGCGCCCAGCTCGGCGATGGTCTTCTCGATGAGCGCGACGAGCTCGTCGCCGCCCACCTGCGCGGGCAGCAGGCTCTCCAGGATCTTGACCTGCTCGGTCAGGGTGTCGGTGCGCTCCTGGTTGTTGCCTGCCTTGATGGACATCTCGAGCGTCTCGCCGGTCTGCTTGATGAGACGGCGGATCTGCTTGTTGACGTCCTCCTCAGTCGCTTCGCGGCGCTCGTTGACCTCGACGTTTTTGACCTCGCCGATAACCTGGCGAAGGATGGACAGCCGGGTCTTGTCCTTGGCCTTCATGGCCTGGACCATCTCGTTGTGGAGCTGTTCGCTCGTCATGGTTCTTCCTCTTTCCTCGTGGGGCGGCCCGTGCCGCCCGCGCCGTTCGGATACCGGCTACTCGGCCGATCCGGCGGAGCCGGAGCCCGCGGCGCTCATGTCGACGTTGTAGGGGACATCCTCGGGCATGGGGTTGATCTGCAGGTCGGCCTCGTCCAGATAGGTGTTCCACCACTCCGTGTAGGCGCTTCCCTGCTCGTCGGACTTGATGGCGTCCGAGATGTAGGTGCGGATCTCCTCGGGGATCTGATCGGCCTTGGTGGCCTCGCCGTCCACGTTGAACACGTCCGTGCACTTGATGATGTGGTAGCCGTAGGTCGTCTCGACGATGCCGCTGACCTCGTCGGCACCCAGGCCGGAAAGCGCGTCTTGGTACTCGGTCACAAACGTCGTGAGCTTGTCCCAGCCCACGTCGCCGCCGTCCTTGGCCGACGCCGTGTCATCCGAGTACTGCTCGACCGCCTCCTCAAAGGTCAGCTCGCCCGACTCGATCTTGTCGAGGGCCTCCTGCGCAGTTGCGTAGGCCTGCTCCTTCTCCTCGTCGGTCGCGTCGCTTGCCACCGAGATCAGCAGGTTGGAGGAACGGCGGGCGTTGTTGAACTTGTCGGTGTTCTCGTTGAAGTAGGCGACAATCTCGTCGTCGGTGGGGTCCTCGACCGGCGCGACGGCATCGAGCAGCTTCTCCTGCGCGAGGTTGTTGCGCAGGCTCTCCTTGTAGCTGTCCTCGGTGTAGCCGAACGTCGCGAGCTGCTGGACGAAGGCGTCCTCGCTGTCATAGCTTGCTGTGGCCTCGTCCCACGCCTGCTCGACCTCGTCATCCGAGACGGTGATGTTGTACTCGTTCTGCGCGGCGGTCAGCAGGTACTGCTGGGCGTAGCTGTTGATGACCTGCTCGCGGTAGCTCTCGGGCGTCAGGTTGTTATCGGCCAGGTACTGCGCCCAGTCCGCATCGCTGTCGTAGCCGTAGGCGCTGCGCAGGCTCATGATCTGGTTGGTGACGGTGTCCTCGGTGATGTTGACGCCCTTGACCGTCGCGGCCACGCCGCCGGTCAGGTGGTAGCCCTCTTCCTTGGTGGTCTCGTTCAGGAAGCCCGAGCACGCCATCGTGGTGACCGACAGGACCATGGCGAGGCAGCCGATGGCCACGAGCACGATCTTCAGGCCCTTGTGCGCCTGCTCCTTGCGCTCGTGCTTCTGCTGCGCCTTGCTCTTGGGGCCCTCCGGCGCCGGATCGCGCTTGATGCGCGGGGACTTGTTCATGGCTAGCCATCCTTTCCGAAAGGTATTGGCATGTCGGCGCGTGCCGACGAATCGATGCATATTCTTCCGTATTCTTGCATAGAGCGCGAAGGGCCGCCAGCGCGCGCGGCCGAATACCGCCTATTACCACAGAGCGCCGCATGCGCGAAGGGGCGCCCGCGGCCTGCGAGCGCCCCTTCGGAGCATGCGATTCTTCGTGCGGGCGAAGCCGTGCGGCTTAGACCGCCTGCGCGAGCTTCTCGGCGCGGTCGGCGGCGGCGAGCGCTTCGATCACGGTGCTGAGCTGGTCGCCCAGCAGCACGCCGTTGTAGGTGGAGTTGAAGCCGATGCGGTGGTCGGTCACGCGGTCCTGCGGCTGGTTGTACGTGCGGATCTTCTCCGAACGGTTGCCGTGGCCGATCTGCGCCGAACGCTCGGCGCCCAGCTCGGCCTGCTGCTTCTCGAGCTCCATCTCGTACAGGCGGGCGCGCAGCATCTGCATGCAGACCTCGCGGTTCTGGATCTGGGAGCGCTGCTCCTGCGACTGCACCACGGTGTTGGTGGGCAGGTGCGTAATGCGCACCGCGGAGTACGTGGTGTTGACGCACTGGCCGCCGGGGCCCGACGCGCAGTAGGTGTCGATGCGCAGGTCGGCCTGGTTGATCTGGACGTCGATCTCGTCGGCCTCGGGCAGCACGGCAACCGTGGCCGTGGAGGTCTGGATGCGACCCTGGCTCTCGGTCTTGGGGACGCGCTGCACGCGGTGCACGCCGGACTCGTACTTCATGACCGAGTACACCTTGTCGCCGTTGACCTTGAACTCGATGGACTTGAAGCCGCCCGCGTCGCTGGGGCTGGAGTCGAGCACCTCGAGCTTCCATCCCTGATGCTCGCAGAAGCGCTGGTACATCTTGAACAGGTCGCCCGCGAAGATGGCGGCCTCGTCGCCGCCGGCGGCGGAGCGGATCTCGACGATGGTGTTCTTCTCGTCGTTGGGGTCGCCCGGGATGAGCATGAACTTGATGTCTTCCTCGAGCTGCGGAAGCTTGGCCTCGTTGGCGGCGATGTCCTCCTGCAGCAGGGCTTTCTCGTCCGGGTCGGTGGTCTCGCGCTGCATCTCCTTGGCGGCGTCGATGTCGTCGAGGGCGCCGATGTACTCGCGCGCGGCCGTCACCAGCGGCGTCTGATGCGCGTACTCCTTGTTGAGGCGCGTGAATTCCTTGATATTGGATGCCACCGAGGGATCGGAGAGCTTCTTCTCGAGCTCCTCGTAGGCGATGATGAGTTTTTCCAGCTTGTCGCGCATGATGGATTCCTTTACGGTCGGCGGGCATGTGTCCGCGCATGGACATGGAGCGGGATTGCGGGTCGCTCGGCGGGCGAGCGCTCTGCAGGCCCAGCTAGAACATGTCGAATCTGAGGTACACGCGCGAATCCTTTCTCTCGGCCATCTATCATACCCGGCTGGCGCGCGAGGGCAAGCGGCGGCGGGCTCTGGGCGCCGCATACCATCTCTAGCTGCGCAAAATGTTCACAGCGGCAAGTTAGCGACAACTTGGTGGCAGGTGCAATCTTGTCGCCGACGAGAAGATGCTCGGTTCAATCTTGTCGCCACGCCCGTTCACGAGCAGAAGCGGCGCGCGCCCCTTGCTTTGGAAGTGCTTCCTACGGCACCGCAACCCAAATCTGGACAATTTGTTCAGATATGAAGGTTTGGGAGGCCGAAAACGGACCGCAACCGTACCGCAGCATGCTTCAAGAAATGAAACCCGATAACTGTACATTTACTAAACGACATGTACGCATATTCTTATGATGCGCACTCACTGCCACTATCCGAGGACGGGCCGGATTCCCCTATATTCCAGGTCCGTAGACCTTCATATCTGAACAAATTGTCCAGTTTCGAAGCGAACAGTGGGGAAACGCAGCGAATCTAGCCTTGCTGACGAGCGACAAGAGGGAGCCGCGACAACTTGGCGGCAGGTGCAATCTTGTCGCCGACGAGAAAGCGCCGGGTTCAACCTTGTCGCGAAAGCGGTCCGCTTCCAAACGGGAGCGGACCGCCTCAGAGCGACAAGCTTGTACCTGGCGCCAAGTTGTCGGCTAGTCGTCGAGGTAGCGTGCGAGGAACTCGCGGGTGCGGGCGTGCTTGGGCGCGCCGAAGATCTCGGCGGGCGTGCCCTCCTCGGCGATGACGCCCTTGTCCATGAACACCACGCGGTCCGATACCGTCTTGGCAAACGCCATCTCGTGCGTGACCACCACCATGGTCATGCCGTCGGCCGCAAGGCCGCGCATGACCTCGAGCACCTCGCCCACGATCTCGGGGTCGAGCGCGGAGGTCGGCTCGTCGAACAGCATGAGGTCGGGCTGCATGCACAGGGCGCGCGCGATGGCCACACGCTGCTTCTGACCGCCGGAGAGGTTGGAGACGTTGGCATGGGCAAAGTCGGCGAGCCCCACGGACTCGAGGTGCTTCATGGCAACCTGCTCGGCCTCGGCCTTTTTCATCTTCTTCAGGGTCACGGGCGCCAGCGTGCAGTTGTCCAGCACATCCATGTTGTTGAACAGGTTGAAGCCCTGAAACACCATGCCGATCTTCTCGCGCAGGCGGTTGACGTCCACGTGCTCGGCGGCCAGGTCGGCGCCGTGGAACCACACGTGCCCGGCGTCGGGCGTCTCGAGCAGGTTGATGCAGCGCAGCAGCGTCGACTTGCCGGAGCCGGATGCGCCGATAATCGTCACGACCTGCCCGGGCATGATGTCAAGGTTGATGTCGCGCAGGACCTCGAGGCTACCAAACGACTTGCGCAGGCCCTCGATGCGAACCATGGGTTCGCGCGATTCAGGTGCGTTTGCGGTCGCCATGGCCTACTCCTCTCCCAAAATGGTCTGGTCCGACGTGCTGCCGAACGGCTCGGGCGTGACGTCGAAGTGGTGTGCGAAACGGCCGAGCAGCCACGACGCCGCAAGCGTCAGGATGAGGTACATCACCGTGACGATCAGGCTCGTCTCGAACTGCTTGTAGTAGATGCCCGACACGGTCGTGTTGGCAAACATGAGGTCAAACGTGCCGATGACCGACAGCACCGACGAGTCCTTGATGTTGATGATGAGCTCGTTGGACAGGCCCGGGATGGCGTACTTCACGCCCTGGGGGAACACGACCTTGCTCATGGCCTGCCACTGCGACAGGCCGAGCGAGCGCGCCGCCTCGGCCTGGCCGGGATCGACAGACTCGATGCCGCCGCGCAGGACCTCCATCATGTAGGCGGTGGAGTTGAGCGTGATGGTGACGAGGCCTGCCACAAACGCCGACCAGATGCCGTTGATCTGCGTGGTGGTGAGGTCGGTGGTGCGCAGGATACCGAAGACGCCGAAGTAGATGATCATGGCCTGGACCATCATCGGCGTGCCGCGCACGACGGTCGAATAGACCTTGGCGAAGCCCGAGCCCACAACCTTGAGGAAGCGCACGAAATCGTTGTCGGGGCGGTCGATGGTCTGGATGCGGCAGAACACCAGCAGCAGTGCCAGGAAAAACGCGATGATGGTGCCGAACACGGCGAGCTCGATGGTGGTCGCCAGGCCGGTGGCAAACGTGCCGCGTCCGTTCCACAGGATGTAGCACATGCTCTGGAGCATATCGTCGGCCGGGCGCGACTCGGCCGCCACGGCAACCTGCCACGCCGAGGCGACACCCATCACCACACGGTCGACGACGAGCACAAACGTCATGGCCCACACGACGTAGGACGCGTAGCGCAGCGCGCGGGCGACTGCCGGCTTGGTAAACGGCGCGCTCGCGTCGTAGGTCTTCCAGTGCGTGAGCTTGAACACAAGCGCGACGGCGCTCACGACGAGCCACGCCGCGAGCAGGTAGTACATCACGAGCTCGACCGTGAAGGCGCGGGCCAAAAAGCTCAGCGCGGGTCTCGGCTGGCTGGACAGCAGCATGCCGACACCGGCCACCGTGCTCGTGCCGAGCAGCACGTAGCGATGGTCGTCGAGGATGAACGAGGCCAGGCGGCCACGCCCTTTGGTACCCATGGTTTCTCCTTTAGTCCTGAGATGGGTAAGGCGCGCACCGGCCACATGGCCCAGGTGCGCGCCCCGAACGTCGATGGCGGGCGGAATCGTGCGGGTGCTGGCCGGCAGCCTATGCGGTAAGCCCGCTGCGGCAGACGCGGTGACCGCCCTTCCGCATTAGGCAGGCTGGCGATCCATGCACTCGTTCCACATCGTCTGGCGATCCTCCTCGGAGATGCCGGCGATGATCTCGTTAATCTGCTCGAGCACGGCGTCGTTGCCCTTGGCGATGGCCGCGTTATCGGGCATGACGGAACCCTCGAACTTGTCAGTCATCTCGAGCTGGACGAAATCGGGATAGGTCTCGAGCAGCTTGGGCACCGACAGCATGGAGTAGGTGATGATGTCACAGGTGCCGCTGGACAGGTTCTCGACCACGAGCGGCACGGTCTCGGCAGGCGTCATGTGGTTGATGTCGGGGATCTGCTCGATGACGTCGTCGTACATCGTGGCGGCCTGGCCCAGGATGGACGCACCCGCGAGCTCGGCGAAGGTGGTGGCGCCAGCGTAGGCGGAATCCTTCTTGGTGATCATGACGATATCGTCGTCAACGTAGGAATCGGTGAAGTCCGCGGACTCCTCGCGCTCCGGGGTGACGGACATGCCGGCGCAGACGATATCGATCTGGCCGTTGTTGAGTGAGTCGATGAGTGCGGCGAAGTCGAGCTTGACCGCAACGGCCTCCATGCCCAGACCGTCGGCGATGATCTTGGCGACCTGCACGTCGTAACCGTCGGCGAAGGCGCCGTCGACGTTGTCGATGGGAATGGTGTAGTCGGAGGCCTCGGAGACCTGCCAGTTGTAGGGAGCGTAGGCGGCCTCCATGCCGACACGCAGGGTAACGCCGTCACCCAGCGTGGCCTCGGCGGCATCGGTGTCGTCGGCGGCATCGGTGTCGTCGGTGCCGGAATCCTGGGCGGCGGGGCCGCAACCGGCGAGGAACATCATGCCTCCCACGCTAAAGGCCGAAAGGCCGGAGAGCTTGAGGAAATTGCGACGGGTCAGGCGGCTCGATGCGAGCTGCACATCCGCAGAGAGGTTCTTAGTCATGATGGTTCCTTCCGGTATGTTGTGTAAAACCCCTTCCGTACGACGCAACCGGAGGGGACCCATTCCCCTCCCCCTTGCAACTTAATGCGAGAAAGTTACGCGTACAAGTTGCCAGCATACTGCGCAGGTATACGAAAGGCCAGCGAAAAAGACCCGGAAACACGCACGTAACCGAATATCCGCCGCAAACGGGCAAGCGGCGCGGCAGCAGATGCCGGCAACCGGCGATAAGGTCCTCCGGATGGCGAGGGCGGATTGCTCCGTCAGCCCTCCGACAAAGGAGGGACAGCGCCCTCGTCGGCCTTGCTATCGATGCGCTTCACGCCGGCTCGCGACAAAGGGTGCGACACCGCTTTGCCGGGCGCAAAGCCCCGGAAACACGTCTCTTTTCCCGATTCCTTTTGAAACGTCCCGCGGAACGCTAGAGCAGGGTGATGGTGAAGGAGCGCTCGTCGGTGGCGCCGGGCGCGAGCAGCGTGATGTTCTCCTTGTGCTCGAGCACGTCATCCTCGTTCGTGTAGGTCGCATGCCCCGTCCAGGGCTCGAGCGCCACGAACGGCGCACCCGGCGCGGACCACACGCCCAAAAAGTCGAAGCCCGGGAAATCCATGCGGATGCCGTGTCCGCTGCGCGTCCCCACGAGCGACACGGTGTTGCCCGGCACGTGGTCCCAGATCATCGTGTCGTAGTCGAACAGCGAACGCGACAGCGGCAGCACGTCGGAGTTCTCGACCGTCAGGAAGGTGTCGGCCGGATCGGCCAAACCGCCCGCCACGATCTTGGGGCACGCGGCCGTCCAGGGCGCGGCGAAGCGGAACCCGTAGTCCTCAAACGTCTCGTCCGCCTGCTCGTCGCCCGGCGCCGGAATGTTGAATGCGGGATGGCCGCCCACCGAGAACGGCAGGTCGACCTCACCGGTGTTGGTCACGGCAAACGTCTGCGTGAGCGACGCCGGCCCGGTGAGCGCGTAGGTCATGTTGAGCGTGAAGTCATACGGATACGCCGCGCGGGTCTCCGGCGAGCTCGAGAACTCGTAGGTCACCGACGAACCGTCATCGCTCACGCCGACCAGCGCGTGCTCGTTGATGCGCGCCAGGCCGTGGCGCTCCATCCGGCACGGGCCGGCCGCGGACTGGGCCGCGTTGTCGCGCAGGTTGCCCACGATGGGAAAGAGCACGGGGGCGTGCTTGCCCCAAAATGCCGGATCGGCCTGCCACAGATACTCGCGCCCGTCGAGATTCAGGCTGGTGAGCTGGGCACCCATGCTGTCGATCGAGGCGGTGAGCCCGCCGCGCGAGATGGTGGTGATGGTGGACATGCGCGCTCCTTACCCTTGACGCATCTATGCACGGCTATAACTATACGCCGTCGGAGGTGCGTTTACGGTAAGCTTGTGCGCACTGCGCGGCGACGGGCCCGACGAGGCCGGCCGCAGCTCGAAGGAGGTCGCATGGCGCGAGACAGGCACGAGGGAATCGCCGAGGAAGGCGAGCTGTTCTGCACGCATATCGGCGGGTCCGCCACGCTCGAGGGCGTCATGATGCGCGGAAAGCTCAACTGGGCCGTCGCTGTGCGCTGTGACGACGGCAGCATCTACGTGGAGGAACACGATCTGCCCGATCGCTCGGGCCGCGGCGCGTGGGCCCGTTGGCCCATCGTGCGCGGCTGCCTGTCGTTTGCCGAATCCATGATCCTCTCGTACCGCGCGATGGACATCGCGGCAATCCATGCGTTTCCCGACGAGGTCGACGAGGCGGCTGGTGACCAGGATGCGGCCGAAGGTGCGAGCGGCGGCACGAAGGCGGACAGCTCGCCCGATACCGCGACCCAACAGGTCGCGGGCGACGAAGCCTCCGCCGACGACGCATCCCCGTCAGGCTCGGGCGCCGGCATGGGCCTCGCGGTCGCCATCGGCATCGCTTTGGGCGTGGTCCTGTTCATGGGCGTGCCGCTCGTCCTCACCAACCTGCTCGTCGGCGAGCTTTCCGCCGACAACGCGCTCACCTGGAACGTCGTCGAGGCCTGCCTGCGCATGGTCGTGCTCGTCGCCTATATCGGCGGCGTGGGCCTCATGCCCGACATGGCGCGCCTGTACGGCTACCACGGCGCCGAGCACCAGTCCATCCACTGCTTTGAGCACGGCCTACCGCTCACGCCGGAAAACGCCGCGAAGTTCTCGCGCCTGCACGTGCGCTGCGGCACCGCGTTTCTGGTCATGACCGTCGCCGTGGCGCTGATTCTGCACGCGGTGGTCCCGGTCGGCGCCTGGGCAGAGGCGCTTGGGCTCACCGGCATCGTGCGCACGCTGTTCGTGTTCGCCTCGCGCCTGATCATGCTGCCCATCGTCGCCGGGCTTTCCTACGAGGTCACCGTCAAGTGGGCGGGCGCCCATCCGGACAACCCGCTCGTGAAGATCGCCCTATGGCCCGGTCTGCAGATGCAGCGCCTGACCACGCGCCGCGCTGACGACGGCATGCTCGAGTGCGCCATCGAGGCGCTCAAGCGCGTCGATGCGCGCGAGCGGGCGGCGGGCGAAGCCGGCGACATCCCCGCATAACGACGCGCGCCGCTGCCGGAGCGCAACCCGGCAGCGGCGCAAAAGATCCATCTGAGACCGCGGGCGACGGGCCGCAAGGCCGCGCTATCGCGGGGTGATGGCGTTGACGACGTTCGCGCGCAGGTAGTCGTCGACCAGCTGGCTGTGAGCGTTACCGGTTTCGACGAAGTCGTCGCGCACCGTCGTATACGCGATGGCGCCGCCCGTCTGCAGGTCGACGATCTCGGTCGCCTCCTCCAGGCTGTAGTAGTCATCGGGGTCGGAAGTGGCCATCGAGTACAGCTCGGCGATCTTCGGCCCCCAACGCGTCGCCCAGACGCTCGCGTAGTGGCCCTGCCCGAGATCGACATCGCCCATACAGCTCGTGAGGTAATCGCCCCGATCGATCGTTGCGCCGCGCTGCACCTGGATGGTGCAGACGTCGAGGCGCGGATAGGCCTTGGAGCGGATGGTGACGGTGTTGCCGTCAACTTCGACCGTCACGCGGCCATCCCAGTATTCAGGCAGGTAAAGCTCATAGTTTGCGGCGACTACATGGCGCGCCTCGCGCGCGGCCTCCTCGGCGGCCGCAGCCTCGGCCTCCTCCTCGGCGGCAATCGCCTCGTCATGACGCGCCACGGCCGCGCTCCTCAGGCTGTCCGCGTCGGGAGCGCCCTCGTCCTCATCGGCCAAGGCAAGCTGGTAGGCAGCCTCGATCTGCTCATCGGTCACCTCGAGGGCGTCGATGGGCGCCAAGGTGAGCGACGTGTCGCCCGTGGCGTCGATCACAGCGTCGGCGTCTTCGGACGAAACGCTTACCTCGATCGCGCCGGAGGGCGGCGTGTAGATCGTTCCGTCCGCAGCGATCGGCGAGCCGGGGAACGCGAACTCGTATTCGCCTTGGCGAATCTCGATACCCGTACCGTCAGAGGCGACGTACTGGATCTCGTCGACCGCCTCGCCGTCCAGGTCCTCGCCCACGATGCGCACGGGAAGACGCGAGGCACCCGCCTTGGTATCCCATCCCTCGGCGATGATATCGATGGTCACCTTGCGCGGCGCGTGCGCCGCCTCCTCCGCAGCCTGCTGGGCAGCGACTTCCTGTTCGTGCTGATCGTGCAAGTACCAGCCGATGCCGCCGCCGATGAGCGCGAGCACGGCGAGCACACCGACGACGATGGCGACGATCTTGCCCTTGCCGCCGCGCTTGGCCGGCGGCTCGGGCGTCGGCGCTGCCGCGGGCATGGGCGCATAGGGCGCCACGCCTGCCGCAGCAGGTGCAGCCCCGGGCGTCGTCGCGGCGGGACCATAGGCCGAGGCACGCGCCATGTCGGGAACGGTGACGTCGAGCTGTCCTGCCGCGACGGCCGAAGCGGCGGCGTCCGCAGCAGGGGCGGGGGCACCTATGCGCGCGCCGCAAGAGGAGCAAAACGCCTCGTCCGGTTGAACCGGCGCGCCGCAAGAGGAGCAGAAACCGGCAGCCGGCGCGGCGGCGGGCGCGTCGCCCATCACGTTGTAGGTCTCAAACGGCGACGGGCAGTCCGGCGTCGGCGCGCCTGCAGCCGGGGCATCTTCGGCAAGCAGCGTCGTCGCGGCATCGTTGGGCTCCGCCGCGGTGAACGACACCGCGTTTTCCGCTAGCAGCGTGGTGGCCGCATCGTCGGGTTCCGGCGCCGCAAAGGACACCGCATTCTCGGCCAGCAGCGTCGTCGCGGCGTCATCAGGCTCGGACACAGGCACAGCGGAGTCCGCTTGCGGATCGGCGTCGTTCGAGGCGCCGCTCGCGAGGGACGCCCCGCAGGCCGTGCAGAAGGCGAACCCTTCCTCGACGGCGGCGCCGCATGCCGGGCAGACGGCAGACGGTGCGTCGGCTTTGGGCGCGACGTCTGCGCTCACCAATGACGAGCCGCAGGTTGTACAGAACAGCGAACCCTCGGGGTTCTCGGAGTGACAGGTCGGGCAGATCATCGTCTCTCCTCATCTTGTATGAACGAAAAACGGGGGCACAGGGTGCCCGCTGTCATTGTACGCCCACCGTCGAAGCACCACATTGCGCAACGAAAGACGGCTGACGGCGAGCGGCGGGCTGCGCCCCGTTGCCCGCGAAGCCCGCACATACCGTATGATGGGGTGCGTCGACCACGAAAGGACGCCCATGCAGCGCATACTGTTTATCTGTCACGGCAACATCTGCCGCTCCACGATGGCTGAGTCGGTCATGACCGAGCTTGTCCGGCGCGCGGGGCGCGAAGACGAGTTTGCGATTGACTCCGCCGCCACCAGCTACGAGGAGATCGGCAACCCGCCGCACTGGGGAACCGAGACCAAGCTGCGCGAGGTCGGCATACCGCTCGTCCCGCACCGCGCGCGCATCATCATGCGCAGCGAATACGACAGGTGGGACCACATCATATATATGGATGCCGAGAACCGCCGCGGCCTCAAGCGCATCTTGGGCAGCGACCCCGAGGGCAAGGTGAGCCGTCTGCTCGACTGGACCGATCGCCCCGGCGACGTGGCCGACCCCTGGTACACCGGGAATTTTGACGCGACCTACCGCGATGTCCTCGCTGGCTGCACCGCTCTGCTCGACCGCCTCTCCTGACAGGGGCGACGCGCGGAGCGGCCGCGACCGACGCGCTTGCCCCTCATCCAAAATCGAAGCCCCCGTTTACGGTTCGGCTTTAACGGGGTTCGCCGTATAGCGCGAAAAGGCGCAATATCGTTACCTGCAGTTTTGCCGGATTGTGAGGCTCGCCTACTCAGACCCCTTCCACAAAACCGAACCGTAAACGGGGGCATGCCCCCAGCGGAGGCGCCGGGCAGGATAGGTTGGATGGAACACGCCCCCAACCCCCCATCCAACCCGGGGCAAGATGGGTTGGGCGGAACACGTCCCCAACCAACCCCTCGAACACGTCCCCAACCAACCTATCGCAATACCCCCGTTTAGGGGACGGTTTTTATAGGGGACGTCGCGTAGACGGCCTTCCGGCGCCATTAAACCCGCAGGTAGACGTGATGCCCAAAATCGGTCTACTCGGGAGGCGCGCGCAAATCCGTCCCCTAAACGGGGTTTTCCTCCCCTCGCCTCCGCAACCAGAAGCGAAAGCGCGCCGCTTCGTCAAACGCCTCGCCTGGCGATTCACTACAATGGGGGCGTTGGAAACCCTGCCAGTCGAAAGGGTCCGAATAATGGGCAAGCGCATCCCCCTCTCCACCTTCATCGTTATCTCGGTGCTGTTCTGCATCGTCGCCGCCGGCGCCACGTACGGCATCTACGCACAGGTCATTGCTCCTTCGCAGTCCTCACAGGCCGCCGAGCAGGCAGACGGCGAAGCGATCACGGACGACGAGGATGCTGCAGATGCGTCCACGGATTCCAAGGATGACGAAAGCGCCGACGACACCACGTCGGACACCGAAGCTGCAGCAGACAGCGACAAGGACGCCGCAGCGGCGTCCAACGATGCGCAGGAAACCGAGCCCGCCGATACCGCCGAGGCCGCACAGGAGCCTGAACCGACCCACGCGTTCTCCTGCGAGTATTTCTACATCGACATGCCCGAAGGGGCAGGCACGCTTGAGGTTATCGACGCCGGCCATGAAGAGGGAGGCTTCATGACCTACCAGTTCGGACGCACCTCGGCCAACGGATCTGCCGGCGGTGCCATGGTCTATGTGGGCAACGAACCGCACACCGGCTCGACCACGAATCTCGGTACGACCTCAGAGGGCTATATAATCTCGGCAAGCGAGGCGGGCGCCGGCGTGTTCCAAACACCCGACAACCCGTATTCCTCCGGCGCCGTGCTCACGCCGCTGTAATTCCCGGCAGATCCGACAACGCCGAACGAATCCCGCTCACGCCCGCTACCTACCTGCGATTGGAACCTGACATGACACGTTTTTGCACCTCGTGCGGAGCTCCCGTAGACGACCAGACAGCGTTTTGCACCCGCTGCGGCGCGCAACTCGGCAGCCAGCCGACCGCGGCCGGCGAGCAGGGCAACGCGACCGCTGGCGCCGAGCAGATTACCGCCGAGCCTCAATCGCCGACGACGGCGCCCATGCCGAGCCCCGCGCCCGCCGCAAGCAGCGATGCGCCCGGACCCCATCGCAGGACCGTGCCCGTCTACGCCCTCGTCGTCATGATGGCATCCGTCGTCGCGGTATGCGGCGTCGTCCTTGCGGTACTGGCGCTCCACCCCTTGGGCGCCAATCAGGCCACCCAGCAGGAAGCGACCGAGATCCGCGTCATCGAGCCCGAAGCCAAAGATGAGGCCGACGACGATATCGAGATCGTGGAAAAGCAGGTCGAACCGGCAGAGGAGCCCGCAGAACCCGCGCCCGCCGAGCAAAGCGAGGCCCCGGTGCAGCAGGAAGAGCCGCAAGCACAGCAGCCCTCCGCTCCCAACAACTATTACGTATGCCCCGATTCGGCCACGCACGTGTACAGCGACAACGAGCTCTACGCTATGTCAGCCGACGAGCTCGAGCTGGCGCGCAACGAGATCTACGCCCGCTACGGACGCGGGTTCAGCACTGACTACCTGCAGGCATACTTTGATTCCCAAGCGTGGTACACGCGCAAGTACAGCCCGGAGGAGTTTGACGCCATGGCCAGCCCGCTCAACGCCACCGAGCAGCAAAACGTCGACAACATGCTCCGCGTGGAAAAGGACCTGCGCAACTAGCGGGCTGCGCACCAAACAAAACCAGCACACCGCTGCACGCGAGTCCTCGAAGCGCTTTGCGGCGTGCTCACGCGTCCACACGACCCCGTTTCGGCGCCACATCTGAGCCGCCGGGACACTACCCCCGTTTAGAAGACGGTTTTGCGGCGGCCTGCCAAGTAGCGCTAAAACCGCCAAGGCTCCCACCTGCGGTTTCTATGCAGCACAAGCTCCTTATACGCGCGGTGCGCCGCCAAAACCGTCTTCTAAACGCATGTTTTGGTTTCCCGGTGCCAAACTGCAGCTTGATCATCGATTGAAAGCGCCGCGGCACATGGCCCACCGCCTCGGCAACGCGACGCACCTCGCCGTTCCCGGCAAGCCGCAACACTCCGCCCGGACCTGAACGATTATTTCATGTACCTAATTATTCGGTACCTTGACTTTATCCTTATCGGTAGTAATCTTCTTTCGTCAAACCGAACGAATCGCATACAGAGAGAGGAGTAACGCATGTGTATGCCCGCCGACGACACGTCGTCGCGGCCCGATGAGCGGCATGCCCGTCCAGCGCCGGATGAGCCGCAGCCTTCGGACTCCCCCGAGGAGGCGCGCGCCCGCCGTCTCTTGTGGGATATCGGCTTTTGCGGCCAGTACCTGCACTTTCACAGCGGTGGTAGGTCGGGCCGCGCGGCCATCATCTGCCTGCTCGCCAAAAACGGGGGTCAGATGTCGCAACAGGAGCTCGGCTCCTTCTTCGAGCTCAAGCCGGGCTCGCTGTCGGAGATTCTCGCAAAGATCGAGAACGCCGGCTTGATCGAGCGCACGCGCAACCCCGAGGACCGGCGCCAGCTCACCATCCGCCTCACCGAAAAGGGAATCGAGGAGGCGGCGCGCGAGCAGGAGGGGCGCAACCAATTCCGTCGCCAGGCGTTCGCGTGCCTGAGCGAGACGGAGCAAGAGCAGCTGCTCGACATGCTCGATAAGATTCGAACGCATTGGGAGGGATTGCATGATTAAAACGCTCATGGGGAGCATCCGCGAGTACCGCAAAGCGGCCATCGCGACCCCCATCATCGTGTCGGGCGAGGTGGTGATGGAAGTCGCCATCCCGTTTGTCACCGCCCAGCTCATCAACGTCATCCAGCAGGGTGCTAGCGTACCCGAGATGCTGCCGTACGCCGGCCTGCTCGTGGCCATGGCGCTCGCGTCGCTCGCCTTCGGCATCGGCGCCGGCCTCACCTGCAGCCAGGCTTCCTGCGGCTTCGCCAAGAACCTGCGCCACGACGTGTTCGCCGCGGTGCAGCGCTTCAGCTTCGCCAACATCGACCAGTTCTCCAGCTCGTCGCTGGTGACGCGTCTCACGACGGACATCACCAACGTGCAGCTCGCCTACATGATGGTCATCCGCACGGCCATCCGCTGCCCGCTGATCCTTGTCTGCGGCATCATCATGGCCTTCGTCATGGGCGGCCCCATGGCCATCGTCTTCGTAATCGTCGTGCCCATCCTGGGCTTCGGCCTGTTCAAGGTCGTGCGTACTGTGCACCCGATCTTCCGCTCCGTCTTCCGCAAATACGACGCGCTCAACGAGTCGATCGAGGAGAACGTCACCGGCATGCGCGACGTCAAGAGCTACGTGCGCCAGAACTATGAGAAAGAGAAGTTCGGCCGCGCCGCGCAGGACGTCTGCGCCGACTTCACGCGCGCCGAGAAGATCCTCGCCTTCAACTCGCCGATGATGAACCTCGCCGTGTTCACGGTGTTCACGGTCATCATCCAGTTCGGCTCCTACCTGATCATCTCGAGCCGCGGCACCATGCTCAACGTCGGCCAGTTCTCCGCGCTGACCACCTACGGCTTCATGATCCTCATGGCGCTCATGATGGTGTCGATGGTCTTCGCCATGATCACCATGGCGCAGGAGTCCGCCGAGCGTATCGTCGAGGTCATCGAGACCGAGCCCACCATCAAGAACCCGGAGCACCCCGTCACCGAGATGAAGGACGGCTCCATCGACTTCGACAACGTGACCTTCAAGTACTCCGAGAAGGCAGAGCACCGCGCCCTCGCCGAGATCGACCTGCACATCGCCAGCGGCGAGACCCTGGGCATCATGGGCGGCACCGGCTCGGCCAAGACGTCGCTGATCAACCTGATCAGCCGCCTATACGACGTGACCGAGGGCTCCGTCAAGGTCGGCGGCGTGGACGTGCGCGACTACGACCTCGAGTTCCTCCGCAACAACGTGGCCGTCGTGCTCCAGAAAAACGTGCTGTTCTCCGGCACCATCAAGGAGAACCTGCGCTGGGGCGACCCGGACGCCTCCTACGACGAGCTCGTGGAGGTCTGCAAGCTCGCGCAGGCCGACGAGTTCATCCAGGGCTTCCCGCAGAAGTATGACACCTACATCGAGCAGGGCGGCACCAACGTGTCCGGCGGCCAGAAGCAGCGCCTGTGCATCGCCCGCGCGCTGCTCAAGCACCCCAAGGTGCTGATCCTGGACGACTCCACCTCCGCCGTCGACACCAAGACCGACGCGCTCATCCGCGAGGGCCTCAGCGCTTACCTGCCCGAGACCACCAAGATCATCATCGCGCAGCGCACGAGCTCGGTGGAGCACGCCGACCGCATCCTCGTGCTCGACAACGGCCACATCGCCGGCCTGGGCACGCACGACGAGCTCATGAAGACCTGCGACATCTACCGCGACACCTACATCCAGCAGAATCGCACCGACGATGACGACGTGAGCGCCGCCGAGCCCGTCGAGGCCGCGCCCGCCGAGGTGACCGCCGCAGATGCCGAGACCCCGAAGGGAGGTGTCGCCGATGAGCATTAATGCCGAAGCTCGCAAGGAATACGAGGCCAAGCGCCAAAACGTCGCGGGCCGTCAGACCGACGACGGAAACCGCCGCCCGGGACGCGGCCGCACGCTCGGACGCCTCATCCGCACCCTGTTCTCGTTCTATCCCAAGCTCCTGCCGATCGTGGCCGTCTGCATCGTCGTGCAGGCGATCCTGTCGGCCATGCCGGCGACCTTCATCCAGCGCGCCCTCGAGATCGTGACCGCCACCTGGCAGTCCGGCGACTGGGCGTCGGTCTCGGGCCGCATCACGTCGCTCACCCTCACGCTCATCTGCGTGTATGCCGTCACGCTCATCGCCAACTTCACCCAGACGCGCCTCATGGCCATCATCACCCAGGGCTCGCTCGAGAAGTTCCGCGAGAAGCTGTTCGACCACATGCAGGACCTGCCGATCAGCTACTTCGATCAGCACCAGCGCGGCGACATCATGAGCTACTACACCAACGATATCGACACGCTGCGCCAGATGATCTCGCAGTCCATGCCCAACATCTGCCTGACGGTCATCACCTGCTGCTCGGTCATCTGCGTCATGATGTACTACAGCGTCTGGATGGCGCTCGTGGTCATCGCCGGCGTGGGCTTCATGGCCTACATGACCAAGCAGCTCGGCGGCCGCTCCGCCCGCAACTTCGTGGCGCAGCAGCACGAGATCTCGGTCGTCGAGGGCCATGTCGAGGAGATCATGAACGGCCAGCGCGTCGTCAAGGTGTTCTGCCATGAGGACGCCGCCCAGGAGGACTTCGACGTCCGCAACGAGCGCCTGTTCCGCGCTGCCCGCGCCGCGAACATGTACACCAACACGCTTGGCCCGATCCTCATGAACCTCGGCAACCTCATGTACGTCATCGTGGCGCTCGTGGGCGGCATCTTCATCGCCACCGGCGTGCCCAACGTGTCCGTGTCCGGTCTGGCGTTCTCCGTCGCCGTGACCGTGCCGTTCCTCAACATGACCAAGCAGTTCGCCGGCCAGATCGGCCAGATCTCGCAGCAGATCAACGCCGTGGTCATGGGCCTTGCGGGCGCTGAGCGCATCTTTGAGCTCATGGACGAGGAGCCCGAGCACGACGAGGGCTACGTCACGCTGGTCAACACCAAGATGGAGAACGGCCAGCTCGTCGAGGCCGCCGGCAAGCACACCGGCCGCTGGGCCTGGAAGCACCCGCACCAGGACGGCACCGTGGAGCTCGTGCCGCTTCAGGGCGACGTGCGCCTGGTCGACGTGGACTTTGGCTACAAGCCCGGCCACACGGTGCTGCACGACGTGAGCGTGTGGGCCAAGCCCGGCCAGAAGATCGCCTTCGTGGGCGCGACCGGCGCCGGCAAGACCACGATCACGAACCTGATCAACCGCTTCTACGACATCAACAAGGGCAAGATCCGCTACGACGGCATCAACATCGAGAAGATCCGTAAGGACGACCTGCGTCGCTCGCTCGGCATGGTCCTGCAGGACGTGAACCTGTTCACCGGCACCGTTATGGACAACATCCGCTACGGACGCCTGGATGCCACCGACGAGGAATGCATCGCCGCGGCCAAGCTGGCCGGCGCGCACGGCTTCATCGAGCGCCTGCCGGAGGGCTACCAGACGATGCTTTCCGACAACGGCTCCAACCTGTCGCAGGGCCAGCGCCAGCTGCTGTCCATCTCGCGCGCCGCGGTCGCCGACCCGCCCGTCATGATCCTGGACGAGGCGACCTCGTCGATCGACACGCGCACCGAGGCCATCGTGCAGCGCGGCATGGACGCCCTCATGAACGGCCGCACGACGTTCGTGATTGCCCACCGCCTGTCCACCGTACGCAACTCCGACGCGATCATCGTGCTCGACCACGGCCGCATCATCGAGCGCGGCAGCCACGACGAGCTGATCGCCAAGCGCGGCACCTATTACCAGCTCTACACCGGCGCGTTTGAGCTGGAGTAACGCTGTCTGAGCGCATACGCCTTAGGCATGACGACGGCCTTCCCGGAATTCCGGGGAGGCCGTTTTTCGTGCTGCGATTCAGGCTACAGGACGCGGCAGGCCGCGATAGGACGCATGTCTTGCCCCACAGGTCGCGAAGTGAGTGCTTCGATTCGGAATGGCCGAGTAGACGCACTCGGTCAATGCGCAAAACCGCTGGTACGCAAATTGCGACCGCTTCGGTATACAAAGCGGTTCCGAAAGAAAGCACTCACTTTGCGACGTCGGGACATGCGCGGGCGAGAAATGGGAGGGATGCCGCGCTTCGAGGTGCGGCATCCGGGCTAGATGAGGCCGAAATGCTCCAAGCCGGTGACGACGCCGTCGTGCTCAGCGGAGTCCGTCACGTAGGCGGATGCGGCCTTCACGCTGGCAAGGGCGTTGCCCATGGCGACCGGGGTCTCGACGGCGCGCAGCATCGGCAGGTCGTTCTCCGAGTCGCCGAACGCGTAGGTGCCCTGCGCGTCCAGGCCGAGCGCCGCAAGCGCGGCGCGCACGCCGACGCCCTTGTCCACGCCGCGCAACGTGCACTCGCCGGTTCCCAGCCCCAGATCGTAGGTCCCGTAGTGCGCGTCGATAAACTCCTTCATGTGCGCCAGGCGGGGCAGCATCTCGTTGGTGTAGGAAAACTTGCTGAAGCGCATGGGCGTCTTGGCGCGCAGCTCGGCCAGGGAATGCGTCACGACGGTACCCGGGATGTCGGTGTAGTCGCCGCCGCGGGGCAGCAGGGCGGCGACGGTATCGCTGCCCTCGAAGATCACCTCGATGCCCAGCTCTTCAAAATGCCGGACGGTCTGCTCGAGCAGCGGCACGTCGATGGTTTTCTCCGACACCATGGCGCCGTCCATATACAGGCAGGCGCCGGCGGACAGCACGAGCCCCGTGGGCTTGAGGTCGAGCAGCTCGCGCTGCAGCAGGCATAAGGGACGCCCGGTGCAGATGAAGGTGCGGTGGCCGCGGGCATGCAAGCGCGCAAAGGCCTCGATGATCCCGGCGGTCGGGCGCGCGTGCGCGACGTTTTTGGCAGCGTTGCTCGACGGGTCGTGCCAGATCAGCGTTCCGTCCACATCGAAAAACACGGTTGCAGGCATATCCCCTACTCCTTTCGCAACGGCGCGGGGCACATGGGGCCGGCCGCGCCGCAACCCATCATATAATGGACCTCGCATGTTGAACCCCTTCTTGAGAGGTCATCCATGGAATTCTTTGCCAGCTGCCCCGAGGGCTTCGAAGACGCGCTCGCCGACGAGCTGCACGCGCTCGGCGCGCGACAGGTCCGCAAGCTCAAGGGCCGCGTTGCCTTTGCGGGCGAGGCGCGCGACGCCCAGCGCGTGTGTCTGTGGTCCCGCCTGGCGAGCCGCGTGCTCGTCGTGCTCGCCCGTTTTGATTGCCGGGACGCCGACGAGCTCTACGACGGCATCTACGCCATGCCCTGGGAGGATATCCTCGCGCCGCGCGCCACCGTCGCCGTGTCGGCGCGCGGCACGAACGACCGTCTGCGCAACTCACACTACGTCGCGCTGCGGGTCAAAGACGCCCTGTGCGACCGCTTGGCCGACGAGGCCGGAACGCGCGCCGACGTGGACACCGCTCACCCCGACGCCCGCATCGCCGTCTCGCTGCGCGGAGAGCGGGTGAGTGTGCATCTTGACCTGTCCGGCGAGCCGCTGTTCCGCCGCGGTATCGACGCCGTGCACGGCGCGGAGCGCACGCGCGGGCTTCGGGCGGACTACGCGGCACTCGCCCTCATGCAGGCGGGCTGGAACGAGCTGTGCGATGGCGCGGGCGCTACAGGCGATGCGGGCCAGGGCGCCGGCGCGCCGGTGCTTATCGACGCCAGCTGCGGCGACGCCGGCCTGTTGCTCGAGGCATCCGCCATGGCGGCTGGACGCGCGCCCGGGCTGCTGCGCGAGCGCTGGGGCTTTACCGCGTGGACGGGGCACGATGCCGCCGCCTGGCACGAGCTGGTCGATGAGGCCGATCGACGTGCCGAGCAGGGGGCTGACAGCCCGGCACGCATCCTGGCGACCGACATCGACGGCCAGGCGGCGGCGCTTGCGCGGCGCGCCCTCAAGCGCGCCGGCCTGACGCGCAACGTGATCTTCGTCCAACCCGACGTCGAGAAGATTATGCAGAAGCTTCCCCACCCCGCAGGTGATGCGGGGCGCGATGACCTGGCACCGAGCGCCGGCGCCATCGTGCTCAATGTGGCAGACGCCCCGTTCGGGCACATGAACCGCACGCTCGAGCTGGTCGAGGACCTCTACGGCACGCCGGAGCTCGCCTCCTTCCCCGTCGTCGCCCTCGCCCGCGACGGGCTCGTCGCCCGCGCGGTCGCAGGCGCGACGTCCCGCTCGGTTGACATCCGGCTCGACAGCAAGCCCGCACGCATCGTCGCCTTCGCCCCTGCGCAGGATCGCGACACGGCGGGCGATGAAGGCCGCACGGGCTCCGCCCGGGCGACCGTGGACGTAGGTGACGGCAAGCCGGTCGGCGTGCTCGTCCCCGAGTCCGATCAGTTTGCCGCCCGCCTGCGCAAGGTCGCCCGACAGCGGCGCAAATGGGCCAAGCGCACCGGTGTCACCTGCTACCGCGTCTACGACGCCGACCTGCCGGACTATTCCGCGGCCATCGACCTGTACGAGACCTGCGGCGACCGTCCGCAGCGCTGGATGGTCCTCGCCGAATACGCCGCGCCCCGTTCGGTAGACCCCGAGCTCGCCCAAGCGCGCCTGCTCGATATGCTCGCGATCGCCCCGCGCGTGCTCGACGTCGCACCCGAGCGCGTCATCGCCCGCTCGCGCACGCGCTCGCGCGGCGGCTCCCAGTACGCCCACGCAGGCGGCGCACGCACCGAGGCGCGCTCGGTGCGTGAGGGGGCGTCGCCCGAACACAGCGGCAGAGAAAACCTGCTCATACGCGAAGGGGGCCTGACGTTTGAGGTCGACTTCGAGAGCTATCTGGACACCGGCATCTTCCTCGACCATCGCGTGACGCGCGACCTGGTGCGCCAACGCGCGCAGGGCTGCCGGCGCTTCCTCAACCTGTTTGCCTACACCGGCACCGCGACCTGCTACGCGGCCGACGGAGGCGCACAGCAGACGACGACGGTGGACCTGTCGAACACCTACCTCGAGTGGGCGCGGCGCAACATGGCGCGCAACGGCTTTACCGGCCCCGCGCACCGCTTCGTGCGCGCCGACGTGCTCACCTGGATCGATCGCGAAGTGCGCGCCGGGCACCGCTGGGACCTCATCTTCTGCGACCCGCCGACGTTTTCCAACTCGTCCAAGATGGGGCAGCGCACCTGGGACGTGCAACGCGACCATGTCGAGCTGCTCTCTGCGCTCGCCCGCCTGCTCACACCCGGCGGATGTGCCATCTTCTCATGCAACCTGCGCACCTTTAAGCCGGATACCGCCGCGCTCGAGCGCGCGGAGGTTGCCCTCGAGGATATCAGCGCACAGACCATACCCGAGGATTTCGCCCGCAATCCGCGCATCCATCGCTGCTACCTCGTGCGTGCGCGCTGATTGTGGCCCACCTGAGCGGACGACAGAAAGCAGCGACAAGGAAAGCGGCCCTCAGGGCGATAAGGCGCCGACAAGAAGGATGGCGGCCCAGAGCGAGAAGGCGATGACAGCGGAACCCGATGAGGGGACATCGGTGGAGCAGCTGAACAAGAGACGCGCCGCGCGTCAGGCCTTGTCGCCATGTTCGGGCGGCCGCTTCCTGTTGTCGTGCACCTGTCAGCCGAAGCAACCCCCCCTCACGACCATTGCATCCAAGGGCAAAGCCTTAGATAATTACCTCTTAACCTGTCAGTCGAATCGGGAGGATACGTCCACCATGAAAGATTCCGCCCAAGCCGTAGCCGGGGATACTTCCTCGTCATCGCACTCTTCGGGCAACATCCCCATCAGCATCGGAGCGATGCTCGTCACCCTCGGCGTGGTGTACGGCGACATCGGAACGTCGCCCATGTACGTCACCAAGGCGCTGCTCGCCGGAAACGGCGGCATCATGTCCGTCAACGAGGAGTTCATCCTCGGCGCGCTCTCGCTCGTCATCTGGACGGTCACGCTGCTGACCACGGTCAAGTACGTGCTCATCTCGCTGCGCGCCGACAACCACGGCGAAGGCGGCATCTTCGCGCTCTACAGCATCGTGCGCCGCGGCGCCAAGTGGCTCATCATCCCCGCCATGCTCGGCGGCTCCGCGCTGCTGGCCGACGGCGTCCTCACCCCTGCGGTGACGATCACCACCGCCATCGAGGGCTTGCGCACCATCCCCGAGGTCCATGCGATCATGGGCGATAACCAGACCAACGTCGTCGTCATCACCCTCATCATCGTGTGCCTCCTGTTCTTGGTGCAGCGCGCCGGCACGTCCAAGATCGGCCGTGCGTTCGGCCCGGTCATGACGTTTTGGTTCCTGTTCCTCGGCGTGTCCGGCCTGCTCCACGTGCTGGGCAACCCCGTGGTCATCAAGGCATTCAACCCCATCCGCGGCATCATGTTCCTGTTCTCGCCCAACAACCACGCAGGCATCATGATCCTCGGCAGCTGCTTCCTGGCCACCACCGGCGCCGAGGCCCTCTACTCCGACATGGGTCACGTCGGCCGCGGCAACATCTACGCCACCTGGCCGTTCGTCAAGATCTGCCTGGTCCTGTCCTACCTGGGCCAGGGCGCGTGGCTGCTCGCCAACGCCGGCAACGCCGACCTGCTGAGCATCGAGGACCTGAACCCGTTCTTCCAGATGCTGCCCGATGTCATCCGTCCCTTCGGCGTCGTGCTGTCCACCTGCGCGGCCATCATCGCGTCTCAGGCCCTCATCACCGGCGCCTTCTCGCTGGTGTCCGAGGCCAGCCGCCTCGACCTCATGCCGCACATGCAGGTGTTCTACCCCGCCGAGACCCGCGGCCAGCTCTACATCCCCATGGTCAACTACGTCATGTGGGCGGGCTGCATCATCGTCGTGCTGCTGTTCCAGTCCTCCGCGCACATGGAGGCCGCCTACGGTCTGGCCATCACCATCACGATGCTGTGCACGACGCTGCTTCTGTTCTACTTCCTGCACGTCATCCGCAAGGTCAAGCTCACCCCGTGGATCTTCGTGGTGTTCTTCGTCGCGCTCGAGGGCTTCTTCTTCATCTCGTCGCTCACCAAGTTCTTCCACGGCGGCTACTTCACCATCATCCTGGCCCTGCTCATCGCCAGCATCATGGTGAGCTGGTACTACGGCAGCGCCGTCGAGCGCCGTCAGGCCAACCTGCTGCCCGTGCGCGACTACCTCGCCCAGCTCGATCGCCTGCGCCACGACTCCACCTACGACAAGCTCTGCGACAACCTGGTCTACCTCACCAACAACGGGCGCACCAACTACCTGGATCGCGACATCCTGTACTCGATCTTTGACAAGCATCCCAAGCGCGCCAACGCCTACTGGTTCGTCAACGTCAAGGTTACCGACCAGCCGCACACGTTTGAGTACTCGGTGGAGAACTTCGGGACCGACTACGTCTTCCGTGTCCACCTGTATCTGGGCTACAAGGTCAACCAGCGCGTCAACGCCTATCTGCGCCAGATCGTCGGCGAGCTGTCTGCCTCCGGCGAGCTGCCCCCGCAGCGCAGCGACTACTCCGTCTATAAGACGCCGGGCCCCATCGGCTCGTTCCGCTTCTGCATGGTGTACAAGACGCTGGCGCCCGAGTCCGATGTCGACCCGCGCGAGCGCTCCGCCATCGCCCTCAAGTACGCGATCCGTCGTCACGCCGGCTCGCCGGTCCAGTGGTACGGCCTGGAGAACTCCAACGTCATCTACGAGTACGTGCCGCTGTTCACCAAGTTCAAGGCTGTCGACCATCTGACGCGCATCTACCCGAACACGAAGTAGCGCACCGCATATCGTCGAGTAAACCCGCCGTCCCGGAAGTCACCGGGGCGGCAGGTTTTTCGTTTGCAGCGGCATGGGAAAATAGGGACAGGCACCTTTTTTCCCAATGGCTACCGGCAAGATGGTAATGAGCACAAACATGTCGTCATCGGGAAAAGGGCGACTGTCCCTATTTTCCCTCGTCGCTCTACCAGTTCTTGAGCCACAGCTCCATGGAGCGCCCCATCTCGGCCATGAAATCCGAGGTGTGCTTGCGCTCGTAGATGTCGAGCACGCGCTCGCCCGCCGTCTTCGCATGCGGGCGGAACATCGCGTCCATCTCGGCCACCTGCGCGTCGAGCGTCGCGGCGTCGGCGCGGCGATAGCGCTCGGGCATGACCAGGTTCACGGTAGGATGCGGCGTCGCGGGACGCTCCTTTGCCGGGACGCCCAGGATGAGCATGGACAGGGGAACCGTGTGCTCCGGCAGGTCGAGCAGGTCGCGCACCGCCTCGGCATTCTCCACGATGTCGCCGATATAGCAGCTGCCCAGGCCGACCGCCTCTGCGGCGATCACCGCATTTTGCGCCGCGATCACTGCGTCCTGCGCCGCGATGGCAAACTCGCCAAGACCCGGCGTGCGGCGGGGCTGCCTGCCGGTGCGCGCAACGTAGTCCTCATCGAAGCAGCCCACATGCTCGAACAGGTCGATCCACTTGCAGTAGTCGACCACGAACACGAGCGCCCAGGGGGCCTGCGCGATCATCGGCTGGTTGTCGCACAGGACCGCCAAGCGGTCGCGCGTCGCCTGTTCGCGCACGTCGATGATGGAGTACATCATCATCGCGCCCGCCGACGGGGCGCGCGTCGCCGCATGGAGCACCGCTTCGCGCTGTGTTGCGCTCACCTCAACGCCGTCGGCGAACCGCCGCGTGGAACTCCGCTGATCGATAAGCCGAAGCGTCGCGTTCTCCTGTATCGCCGCTGTGTTGTCCATGGCTTCCCACCATTCTTAGGATTCTTGGAATTTTGCTCAGATGCCCTGCTTATTGACGGATTCTCGACAATCGCACGGTACCATATCGTTCGCACTGTCAAGCACCTGTCAGCTTTTGTTAAGGATACATCCAGCCGCCCTCGGCACCACCGTGCAGCCGACGCGGCAAGAGGAGTTCATCGATGCTCGTCACCATCATCACCTGCGCGGGCCTTGTCGCCACGCTGCTGATCGGCGCCCGCGCGCAGCACGCGTCGCGCGCCGCAGGCTCCCCGCTTGCACCCGCCACGATTGCCTGGGGCGTCATCTTCGCCCTGTTCCAGCTGTTCATCGTCGTGTGGTCCGGCATCGGGCTGGTCGAGAACGAGCCCGCCTCCGCCATCGTGTTCAACATCGTGACGTGCGCCTGCGCGTACGCGAGCTTCCATCGGCCCACCCTGCAGGAGCGCATCCGCGCACTCGCGGGCCCGCAGGGCACCTTCCCCCACCCCGTCGTGGCGACGGTCATCGCGCTCGTGCTTGCCGGCATCTTCGCCACGCTCGGCCTCGAGGTGCCGTCCAACCACAACCTGCTGTGGATGTACCCGCTGTGCCTGCTGCTCGAGATCTCACTCGTTACCGCCCTGCTCGCCGGCACCTTCTTCTTGCTGCAGCGCCGCGCCGGCCTTGCCGGCATCTTCGCGTTCGCCCTTTTCCTCGTGGGCATCGCGGAGTACTTCGTCATCACCTTCAAGTCCATGCCGATCACCCCGGGCGACCTTACCGCCATCTCCACGGCGGCCGCGGTTGCCGGCACCGGCTACACCTATACGCTATCGGCCTACTGCCTGGTGGGCATGGCGCTTATGGGCATCTCCCTGGTCTGCCTGCAGACCGCGGCCCTCATCTGCCCCGAGGCCGCGCGCCACGGCCGCCGTGCGCTCGTGACCAACCTGGTCGTCGCCCTCGTGTGCCTCGGCGGCCTGACCGCGCACGTGACGCTCATCGACTACTACCACACCCTTACCATCCAGGTGTACACGTGGCGCCCGCTCGAGAGCTATTACCGTCAGGGCTTCCTGCCGGCCTTCATCTCGGGCGCGCAGACCATCAAGCCGCCGCGTCCCGACGACTACTCCACCGAGGACGCCGAGGCACTGATCGCGGACTATGTCGATCGCTACGACGCGGGCGCCGGCACCTCCGACGAGCGCACCGCCGCGGCCGCGCAGTTTGACGAGGAGCAGCCCACCGTCATCGCCATCATGAACGAGACGTTCTCCGATCTGTCCATCTACCAGCAGATGCACGCGAACTATGAGGGCCCCGAGTACTTCAAGAGCATCTCGGACTGCGTGTCGCGCGGCCGCCTGTACGTCTCGGCCTACGGCGGCGGCACCGCCAACACCGAGTTCGAGTTCCTCACCGGCAACTCCATGGCCAACCTCGGCTCCGGCGTATACCCCTACACCATCTACAACCTTATGGACACCGAGAACCTCGCTGCGCAGTTCAAGAGCCTGGGCTACGACACGACCGCCATGCACCCTAACCACGCCACCAACTGGAACCGCGAGAACGTCTACGAGGACTTCGGCTTCGACCAGTTCCTCGCCATCGAGGATTTCCAGGACGCCGAGACCCTGCGCGGCATGGTGACGGACCGCGCCACCTACGACAAGATCCTCGATCTGCTCGA
Source organism: Collinsella tanakaei (assembly GCF_030373545.1). Taxonomy (GTDB): domain Bacteria; phylum Actinomycetota; class Coriobacteriia; order Coriobacteriales; family Coriobacteriaceae; genus Collinsella; species Collinsella tanakaei_C. Next base: position 200,389 of record NZ_JAUDCO010000001.1, read on the forward strand.
TGAGAACGAGAACCCGCAGTTCATCTTCGACGTGACGATGCAGAACCACTCCGGCTACAACACCGGGCTCGTCCCCGCCGACAAGCAGCTCAACCTGTCCATCGACGGCATGTACGACGGCGAGGTCAACGAGTACGTGTCGCTCATCCAGGAGTCCGACCGCGCGCTCGAGTACTTCATCGACCAGCTGAGCCAACTCGACCGCAAGGTGGTCGTGGTGTTCTTCGGCGACCACCAGCCGTTCTTCCCGTCGACCTACAACGACCTGTGGTTTACCGACGATGACCCGGCGGCCCACCAGATGCGCCTGTGGCAGACCGACTACATCATCTGGGCCAACTACGACGTCGCCGGCAACGACCAGGTAAGCGAGGTCGACGACCTGTCGACCAACTACCTGGCAGCCGAGCTCATGAACCTCATCGGCGCGCCGATGAGCGACTACCAGAAGGCCCAGATCGTGCTGCGTGAGGCCATGCCCGCGATCAACTCCTCCGGCTACGAGGACGCCGCCGGCACCTGGTTCCTCACGGGCAGCGTGTCCGACGATGAAGACACGAGCCCCGTCGAGCAGGCGCGGGCCGACTATGCCGTCATGCAGTACTACGAGATGTTCTACGACGGCAAGGAGATCTACACCAAGCGGTACCAGTCGGCGGCCAACGAGACGGATCCCAACCTGACACCGGGCACCACCAAGATCAAGTAAGGCAAAACGGGGCGGAGCGGACGGGCCGCTTCGCCCCGATGCGTGGGAGCCGCAACCAAAGCGGCTCAAAAAGAGGGCAGGTTACCTTCAGCGCGAACGGTAACCTGCCCTCTTTTGCGCTAGAGCGCGGCGCGGGCCGCGGCGACGATAGCCGCCAGATCGGCATCGTCAGGGTGGCTCTCCGCGGCGTGGAAGTTGTCGATCATCGACATGATGCGCGCGTCGCCCGGCTTCTCGGCAAGCATCGCCTCGTAGCGCGCGAGCACCCCGCCGCCCATGCGCCCCTGGCACATGGCTCCGCCCAGATAGACGGCGTCGGCGGGCAGCTTGGCGCGCACCGACGACAGGATGCGGTCGAAGTAGGCCGCCTCGCCGCCGAAGCCCGCCGTTCCGAACAGGAACACGCACTTGCCCGACAGCCCGGCCAAAACCTCGGCCACCTCATCGGTGCACGACCCTTTGTCGCACCAAAAGCCAACGAGAACCGTATCGGCGGCCTCGGTGAGCACCGACGCGCGCTTGACCGACTCCGGCGTGACCTGAATCGATGTCACCTGCGCCCCGTCGGCAGCGAGCGCGCGCTCGAGGGCCTCCGCGACCGTGCGCGTGTTGCCGCTGTTGCTGTTATAGGCGATGGCGATAGCTTTGCGAGCGGTATCGTTCATGGTGTGCTCCCATCTTCTTCGGCATCAAAGCACCCCTGTTGTACCCACTTTGCCGACAACAAAGGAGCAGGCGCGCCCCGCCGACATCGTGTCGACAAAACGCGCCTGTCCCTCGCCGTAACGGGACCCTGCCGTTACCCGTTCAGCACCTCGGCGATCCACGCCACGTCATCGGTGGTCTTCATCTTCTCGAGCACGGCCACGTCCTCGATGGCCTTGCACACGGCCGCCAGGACCTCCAGGTGCTCGTTGCCCTTGCCGGCGATACCGAAGAGCAGATATGCCTTCTCGCCGTCGAAGTCGATGCCGTCGGGATACTGCTGGAGCACCACGCCCGTCTGCTTCACCGCGTCCTTGGCCTCGTTGGTCCCGTGCGGGATGGCGACGCCCATGCCCATGTAGACGCTCGTCAGGCGGTCGCGCTCAACCATGGCGTCGACGTACGCCTCGTCCACGCAGCCCTTCTTGACGAGCAGCTCGCCGGAGGCGCGAATGGCGTCCTCGCGCGGCAGGCTCGCGCAGCCCACCTGGATGTCGTCGACGGTCACGCTCAGCACAGGGGCCTCCTCGAGTGCGAGCTCGGGCGCGGGCTCCTCCTTGAGCGCCGGAGCCGCGACGTCGCCGGCCTTCAGCTCATGGGCGCGGGCAAGCTCGGTCAGCGCCTTGTAGAGCGCATCGAGCGCGGGGTCGTCCAGGAAGTTATCGATGGTCACGATCTGCGCGGTCGGGGCGCTCTTGCGGGCGCGCTCGGACAGCACGCGCTGGCAGACCACGATGGCGGCGTCGGCGGGCACCGTGTCCACACTCGAGTGCTCTACGGTGAGGTCGGGGCGCTCCGCCTTGATGCGGTTGCGGAAGCGCGTGGCGCCCATGGCCGAGGAGCCCATGCCGGCGTCGCAGGCGAAGACGATCTTGCCGCCCTGCGTGTCGGAGATGACCGCAGCCTCGGTCGTGCCCTTCATCTCGCGCATCTGCTCGCTCGCCGCGTCCAGGTCCGCTGCCGCCATAGAGCGCACGAGCGGCACGGCGATGGCAAACGAGACGCCCGCGGCGATGGCTACGCCGATGATGTTGGTCACCATGAACTCAGGCGGCGTCATCGACAGGAAGGCGATGATCGAACCGGGCGAGGCGGCCGAGGTCAGACCAGTGCCCGTGAAGCTGAACCACGCGATGGCGCACATGTTGCCCACGATGGGGGCGATGATGACCTTGGGGTTCATGAGGACATACGGGAAGTAGATCTCGTGGATGCCGCCGAAGAAGTGGATGATGACCGCACCAGGGGCGGACTGGCGGGTCTTGGCGTCCTTGCAGAAGAAGCAGTACGCAAGCAGCACACCCACGCCCGGGCCGGGGTTGGCCTCGAGCATGTACATGATGGAGCGGCCCGTCTCCTCGGCCTGCGCGATGCCGATTGGCGTAAAGATGCCGTGGTTGATCGCGTTGTTGAGGAACAGCACCTTGGCCGGCTCGATGAAGATGGCGAGCAGCGGCATGAGGCCGTACTGGATGAGGATCTGGACGCCGCCCATGAGCACGGCGAGGATGGCCGTCATGATCGGGCCAATCGCCAGGTAGCCCAGCATGGCAAGCAGCATGCCGATGATACCGACCGAGAAGTTATCGATCAGCATCTCGAAGCCCGCCGGCGTCTTGCCCTCCATGAGCTTGTCGAACATCTTGATGATCCAGCCCGCAAACGGACCCATCACCATGGCGCCCATGAGCATCGTCGTATCCGGCGCGCCCGCGATGCAGCCGATGACCGCGATGGCGCCGACGATGCGTCCGCGGTCCCCGCCCGTGAGGAATCCGCCCTGGGCCGCGATGAGCACCGGGATGAGATAGCTCAGCATCGGACCCGTGATGCTGGCGAACTGCTCGTTGGGTAGCCATCCCGTCTCGATGAACAGCGCCGTCAAAAAGCCCCATGCGATAAAGGCACCGATGTTCGGCATCACCATACCGCTCAGGAACTTTCCGAATGACGACACCTTGTCTTTAATCGCCATCGTGTCCTCCCTTTCGATAGTTGCTATCGGTTCGATAGCTGGCATAGTAGATTGTTGTTTCGACAGTATCGTGATTATCGAGGATTTTCTGCTGTGAGCGGTATGTTTCGCTCGGTGGATGGTCGATTTCGCCGTTGTTTTCAAAGTTTTTGACTGTTGTATTGACAATGATTCTTTGCGATTTACTATGTGCTTAGTTTTGTTACGAAAGCCATCGGCGCTTTCGGAGTGCGTTTCGCAAGCGGCACGCGGGCGGCGGACATGACCGCGGACAACCGCCTGCGAACGCGATCCCGACAGAGAGGGACCCGCCATGATCTACACCGTCACGCTCAACCCGGCCATCGACAAGACGGTCTACGTCGACCGCTTCACCATCGACGCGGTGAACCGCGCCACGAAGGTCCGCCAGGACCCCGGCGGCAAGGGCATCAACGTCTCCAAGACCATCCGCGCGCTCGGGGGCACGAGCACGGCGTTTGCCATCGTCGGCGGCGCCACCGGTGCGCTAATCGCCAGCTCCCTCGACAAGCTCGGCATTTCCAAGCAGGTGTTCGAGGGGTTGGGGTCCACCCGCACCAACACGAAGATCGTCGATCTCGCACTCGGAACCTACACCGACGTCAACGAGCCGGGCGCATCGGTCACCCAGTCGCTGCTCGACGACGCGCTCGCCATCCTCGCCCTGCAGGTCTCCCCCGGCGACATCGTCGTGCTCTCGGGCAGCCTGCCGGTGGGCGCCCCCACCAACACCTACGCCACCTGGGCGCGGGCATGCCGCAAGGCGGGCGCGCGCGTGTTTCTCGACGCCGACGGCGAGGTGCTCAAGGCGGGCCTTGCCGCCAAGCCCGAGCTCGTCAAGCCCAACGAAGTCGAGCTCGGACGCATGCTCGGGCGCGAGCTGGACACGACCGACAAGATCGTCGAGGCGGCACGCGAGCTGCAGGACCAGGGGATTTCTCAGGTCATGGTCTCCATGGGCGGCGAGGGCGCGGTGTATGTGACCGCCGCGGGAGCCTGGCGTCTGCGCCAGCCCGCAGTCGAGGTCGTCTCGACCGTCGGCGCGGGCGACTCCGTCGTGGCGGCGCTGGCCTACGCGCTCGACGCCGGCATGGAGCCGATCGACGCAGCGCGGCTCGCCATGGCGACGGGCGCTGCCACCGTCATGCGCCCCGGCACCGAGCCGGCGCGCCGCGAGGATATCGACGCGCTGCTGCCGCAGGTAGACGTCGAGGAGTTGTAGGTCGTACGTGCCAGCACGGCGTATTCCCGCCTGCGCGCCGGCGCGATTTTGAGCGACCACCCAATCAGGTACGAGCGCGCCCCGGCCGGGGCGCGAGAGAAAGGAGTCATCATGAAAGCCAAGGCAGTGCGTCTCCACGCAGCCAACGACCTGCGTCTCGAGGAGTTCGAGCTTCCGCAGATCAAAGACGACGAGGTGCTCGTGCGCGTCGTCTCCGACAGCATCTGCATGTCCACCTACAAGTGCGCCACCCTGGGTGTCGACCACAAGCGCGTCCACGAGGACGTGGCCGAGCACCCCGCCATCATGGGTCACGAGTTCGCCGGCGACATCGTCGAGGTCGGCGCCAAGTGGGCCGACCGCTTTAAGCCCGGCATGAAGTTCACGATCCAGCCCGCTTTGAACTACAAGGGCACCATGTGGAGCCCCGGCTACTCCTACGAGTTCTGCGGTGGCGACGCCACCTACTGCATCCTGCCCGCAGAGGTCATGGAGTGCGACTGCCTGCTCGAGTACACCGGCGAGGCCTACTACCAGGCCTCTCTTGCCGAGCCCATGAGCTGCTCGATCGGTGCGTTCCATGCGGCGTATCACACGCAGATGGGCGTCTACACCCATGAGATGGGCATCCGCGAGGGCGGCAAGCTCGCCATCGTGGCCGGCGCCGGCCCGATGGGCCTGGGCGCGCTCACCTACGCGCTGCACTGCGACCGTCGCCCGTCGCTCGTGTGCGTCGCCGACATCAATCAGGACCGTCTGGACCGCGCCGCCGAGCTATTCCCGCCCGCGGAGATCAAGGAGCAGACGGGCATCGAGCTCGTGTTTGCCAACAATGGCACGATGGCCGACCCCGCAGCCGAGCTGCGCGCCATCGCCGGCGGCGAGGGCTTCGACGACGTGTTGTGCTATGCGCCTGTGGCGCCCGTCGTCACGCTGTCTTCTGCCATCATGGGACGCGACGGCTGCCTGAACTTCTTCGCCGGCCCCACCGACAAGCAGTTCAGCGCACCGATCAACTTCTACGAGGTGCACTACGGCAGCCACCACGTCATGGGCACCACCGGTGGCAACACCGCCGACATGGTCGAGTCGCTCGAGCTCACCGCGGCCGACCGCGTCGACCCCTCCGTCATGGTGACGCACGTGGGCGGCCTGGACGCCGTCGCCGAGACGACGCTCAACCTGCCAAAGATCCCTGGCGGTAAGAAGCTCATCTACACGCATGTGAGCATGCCGCTGACCGCCCTCGATGAGCTGCGCGATCGCGCCGCCGAGGACGAGCGCTTCGCCGGCCTGGCCGACATCGTCGAGGCCAACCGCGGCCTGTGGTGCCCCGCCGCCGAGCGCTACCTGCTCGAGCACTGGACCGAGGCCTAAGCACACCCCCTCCTGTTGACCTTCTTGAACCGTGGCGGCGGGCGATGGCATGCAACCCCATCGCCCGCCGCCACTCCGTCACAAAGGACCTCCGTTTGCCCCGTCCGCGCCTCCGGACGCGACCAGATGAGCCCCATCGGCACCCCCCGGAACGCATACCCCCGTTTAGGGGACGGTTTTGCGGCGGGGCCCCGAGTAGACCGAAAACGCGCACCCCGTCTACCTGCGGGTTTCACGGGGCGAAGGCGCCGCCTACTCGAAGGGTCCCTCCAAAACCGTCCCCTAAACGGGGGTACCGCAAACGGGTCGGTTGGGGACGTGTTCCGTTCAACCCATCTGCGGCAAGGCGCGCCGCCCCCTCTGCGAAGACGGGGCCAGGGAGCGCGGGCGAAGGAGGCCCGCAAATGGGTTGAACGGAACACGTCCCCAACCGACCCGTTTGCAGCAACGTTGCCCTTGCTGGCAACCATACTGTCGTTTCGAAAAGCTGCTATGATGCTATGAGGAGATCATGCGCTCTACGAGCTGCTTCAACAGGGGGTTTCCATGGAGGAACGTCGCAACGCCATCGTCGATCTGGTTAATGCGCAAGGAACCGTTTCGTTCCGACAGCTCAAGGAAGTCTTCCCCAACGTCTCCGATATGACGCTGCGCACCGACCTCAAGGCGCTCGACGCCGAGGGCCGCATCGTCCGCATACACGGCGGCGCGCGCTCCGTCGAGCAGATCATCGGCACCGACGGCCTGCTCAGCACGCGAACCGCCAAAAACACCGACGCCAAGAACCTCATCGCCCGCAAGGCCCTGTCGCTCATCCGTCCCAACACGACGGTCTTCCTGGATTCCGGCAGCACGACGACGTCGTTTGCCGCCGCGCTTCCCGACGAGAACCTGCTCATCTTCACGTCAGGCCTCACCTGCGCCGCCGAGCTTGCGCGCCTCGAGCGCCCGTCGGCCTACCTGGTCGGCGGAAAGCTCAACCGCTACAGCATGAGTGTCAACGGCAGCCAGAGCGTCGACGCCATCCAAGGGCTTGCCTTCGACCAGTACTTCATGGGCGTCACGGGATACTCGCCCAAGACCGGCTTTGCCTGCGGCGCAAGCGAGGAGGCGGGCCTGAAGCGCGCCTGCATCGAGCACGCCGACGAGGTCATCGCGCTGATGGATTCCAGCAAGGTGGGCGTGCGCAGCACGTTTTCGGTCTGCGGACTCGACCGCGTCGACATCGTCGTGAGCGACGGCAACCTGCCCGCCGACTTCCTCCAGGCCTGCGCCAACAACGGCGTCGAGGTCCTGTAGACCGACAAGAAGGGGTCGGGTGCAAACGTGTCGCGACGCGTTTGCACCCGGCCCCTTCTTGTCGCTTTTGTCGGTTAGACTTCGGCGAACTGGGAATTGTACAGCTCCGCGTAGGCACCGCCCAGCGCGAGCAGCTCGTCGTGCGTGCCGCGCTCCTCGATCACGCCGTCGCGCATGTACAGGATGCAATCCGAGTTGCGAATCGTACTCAGGCGATGGGCCACCACAAAGCTCGTGCGCCCGGCCATGAGCTCGTCGAATGCCGCCTGGACCTGCAGCTCGGTACGGGTATCGATACTCGACGTCGCCTCGTCCAACAGCAGGATCGCAGGGTCGGTAAGCATGACGCGGGCGATGCACATAAGCTGCTTCTGGCCGGCGGAGAACGAACCGCCGTCCTCGCCGATCACGGTGTCGTAGCCGTCGGGCAACGCCGCGATGAACTTGTCGGCATGCGCCCGGCGCGCCGCCTCGATAACCTCCTCGCGCGTGGCATCGGGCTTGCCATAGGCGATATTGTCGTGCACCGTGCCCTCGAACAGCCATGTGTCCTGCAGCACCATGCCGAAGCTCCGGCGCAGGCTGGCACGCGTGATGCTGGCGGTGTCGACGCCGTCGAGCGTGATCGTGCCCGCATCCACATCGTAGAAGCGCAGCAGCAGGTTGATGAGGGTCGTCTTGCCGCAGCCCGTGGGACCCACGAGCGCAAAGCGCTTGCCGGCGGCGGCATCGATGCAGATATCCTGCAGCAGCTTGCGATCCTTCACGTAGGAGAAGTCCACGTGCGACAGCGACACGTCGCCGCGGGCGTCTGCAAGCTCTACGGCATCCGGCGCGTCGGGCACCTCCTCGGTAGCGTCGAGCAGGGCAAACAGGCGACGCGCCGAGGCGTAGGCCGTCTGGATCTGCGTGATGACGCTCGTGATCTCGTTGAAGGGCTTGGTGTACTGGTTGGCGTAGGAAAGAAACGTCTGGACCTCGCCCACCGTCAGCGCGGCGGGCACGCCCGTGATCACGCCGACGCAGCCGATGATGGCCACGACCGCGTAGATGATGTTGTTGATGAAACGCGTACCGGGATTGGAAAGCGAACTCAAGAACTGCGCGCGCTCGCCGGCGGTATACAGCTCGTCGTTGATGCCGTCAAACCCCTCGCGGGCCTCAGCCCCGTGCGCGAAGGCCTCCACGAGCTTCTGGTTGCCCACGTACTCCTCGATATAGCCGCCCAGCTGGCCCTGAATGCGCTGCTGGTCGTTGAAGCTGCGGTTGGAGAACTTGGCGATGAGCGACGCGGCGAGCACGGACAGCGGCGTCACGAGCACCACGACGATAGCCATGGGCACCGAGATGGTCAACATGAACACGAGCGTGCCCACAATGGTCACGACACCGGTGAACAGCTGGGTGAATCCCTGGAGCAGGCCGTCGCCCACCTGGTCGACGTCGTTCACCACGCGCGAGATCAGGTCGCCGTGCGGATGCGCGTCGATAAACGACAACGGCATGCGGCTGAGCTTCTCGCTCGCCTCGATGCGCATGTCGCGCACCGTCTCGTAGCACAGACGGTTCACGCAGTAGCCCTGCAGCCATTGGAAGGCGGCCGCACCCACGACGACGAGCGCCAGCGTCTGCACGAGCGGCATGAGCGCATCGAAGTCCACGCGGCCGGTATCGATGATGAGGTCGATGCCACGGCCGATGAGGATCGGCGTATACAGCTGTAGCACCACCGAGATGGCAGCGGAGATGAACGAGATGGAGAACGACGCCGCGTGCGGTCGGACGTAGGTCAGCAGACGGCGCGTGACCTCGGCGGTCGTGAGGCGACGGCCACCGATGTCGCCGCGCGGCGCACCCTTGCCGTCGCCGTTCAGGTTGTCGTTACCGGAAACGCTGGCCGTGACCGTCGAGACGGAACCGGCGGATGCATACGGATTCATTCGGCAGCCTCCTTATCCGCGGCCTGGCCGGGCGTGGCGGCGCCAGCCCCCTCGAGCTCCTCGCGCTTGAGCTGGGACAGACAGATCTCCTCGTACAGCGGGCAGCTGGCCAGCAGCTCGTCATGCGTGCCGAGCCCGGCCACGCTGCCGTGCGACATGACGCAGATGAGGTCCGCGTCGCGCACCGACGAGACGCGCTGGCTCACGATGACCGTGGTGAGCGGCAGCGCGCCGCCCGCAGCGCCCTCGACGGAGCGCTGGTGAATTGCACGGCGCAGCGCCGCGTCGGTCTTGAAGTCGAGCGCGGAGGCGGAATCGTCCAGGATCAGCAGCAGCGGGTTGCCCACCAGCGCACGCGCGATGGTGAGACGCTGGCGCTGACCGCCCGAGAAGTTCTTGCCGCCCGCCTCGACCGGCGCGTCCAGGCCCTGCGGCAGCTTGCGCACGAAGTCCTCGGCCTGCGCGATCGCAAGCGCGGCCCACAGCTCATCGTCGGTCGCCTTGGCATCGCGCCACGTCAGGTTGGAGCGGATGGTGCCCGAGAGCAGCGACGCCCGCTGCGGCACGATGCCCACCACGTGGCGGAGCTGGTCGAGCGGCCAGCGGCGCACATCGGTGCCCATGACCTCCACCGAACCGGAGCGCACGTCGTACAGGCGCGGGATGAGCGAGACGAGCGTCGACTTGCCCGAGCCCGTGCCGCCGATGACGCCGAGCGTCTGCCCCAGCTGCAGCGTGAGGCTCACGCGATCGAGGGTGTTGACCTCGGCGTCGCCGAAAGCGAAGCAGGCGCCGTCCATGCGCAGCGCGGCCGGTGCGGTACCGCGCTCCACATCGGAGGCGCTCGGCAGGGTGACCGGCTCGTTGCCGTCATCGGTGATGCTCGGCTCGCAGTCCAGCACGTCGTTGACGCGCGAGGCGGAGGCGCTCGCCTTGGTGAACACCACCACGAGGTTCGCCACGTAGACGATGGAGAGCAGGGTCTGGGTCATGTAGTTCACGAACGCCATGACCTGGCCCTGCGTGAGCACGCCCGTGTCGACCTGGATGCCGCCCATCCACAGGATGGCGCATACGCCGAGATTCATGACCAGGAAGGTGACGGGGTTCAGCACGCTCGAGAGCTTGCCGACCGCGATGGCCACGGCCGACTGCTCGTACGCCGCCGCGCGGAAGCGCTCGCGCTCGTGGTCCTCGCGCACGAAGGCGCGCACGACGCGCATGCCCGACAGGCCCTCGCGCGTGATCAGGCCGATGCGGTCGAGTTTTGCCTGCATCTGCTTGAAGTACGGCACGCACCTCGCCATGACCAGCCAGAACACCAGGCCGATCAGCGGCGTGGAGATGAGGAACACGAGCCCGAGCTTCAGATCGATGAGCAGGGCGGCGCACATGGAGCCCACCGCCAGGAAGGGCCAGCGGATGAGCTGGCGCACGCCGAGCGCCACAGCGAGCTGCACCTGGTTGATGTCGTTGGTGATGCGCGTGATGAGCGACGGCGTGCCGAAGCGGTCGAGCTCGGCATAGGAGAACTCGTTGATACGGCGGAAGAGCGCCGAGCGGATCTGGGTGCCCATGCCCTGCGAGGCGAGCGCCGCCATCTTCTGACAGACCAGGGTGAAGCACATGCCGACGACCGCCATGCCGATGAGCAGGGCGCCGTAGCGCAGCACAAGACCGGCATCGTGCGTGCCGACACCCTCGTCGATCATGCGGGCGATGACCAGCGGCGTCAGAAGGTCGAAGAAGACCTCGAGCAGCTTGCACGCCGGACCGATGATAAAGTAGCGACGGAATCCGCCGGAGAAACGCCTGAGCAGCTCTAGCATGCGGGAACCCTTACCTTGCAGCGGAGACAATCCGAGGTTCAATCATACGATATCGAGGTTGCGCGCAGGTAATGCGAAGGTAATTTCACCGAGCGTTGAAGGCGGCAGGGTACAGGGGCGGGGGTGAAAACGCCTGGCCGAATCCCGCATGATGTCGGCGCAGCAAGAAGCGCCTGTGCACTCGATGGGAACGGGTGCCCGGCAGAGGCTCCTTATGGCTGCTTCCTCCCGGACCTGACCAGGTTCGGAACATATCGTCACCCGAACCCATCGAACGCGCAAGCGCTGTAAGCGACATGATACCCGACTCGAACCGGAAAATGGAAGCAACGACCATTCTCCCACGCATCTGCACATGGGTTGGTTGGGGACGTGTTCCATCCAACCCATAATGGGTTGAGCGACAAGATGGTGCCAGGTACAAACCTGTCGGGTGACGCCGGTCAGAATGGGTTGGATGGAACACGTCCCCAACCAACCCATATGCTGCTACGAGAGGACGCGGGCGATGCGCTCGCAGGCGTCGAGCAGCACGCGGCGCGGGCTCGGCACCACCATGCGCTGGAAGAACTCGCCGCCTTGCGGGTCGAAGTTCACACCGTCCTGCAGCAGCACGCGGGCGTCCTCGTAGATGCGACGGTGCAGCTCAGCCCCATCGATACCCAGGGCACGGCAGCGCTCGGTGAAGTCGAGCCACAGGATGTAGGTGCCCTCCGGCGCGCGCACGCCCACGTCGGGCAGATGCTCGGCCATATAGGCGACGACCGTGCGGATGTTGCCGTCCAGATACGCCAGGCACTGCTCGAGCCAGTCCTCGCCCTCCTCGTAGGCGGCAATCGCTGCGCTGATGGCAAACGGCGAGGGGTTCGCATGTCCTAAGGCGCTCTCGAAGCATTCCTTGTCGGCGGCATCGCTGAAGACCACATTGGTGGCGGGAAGCCCGGCGAGGTTGAACGTCTTGTTGGTGGCCGTGCAGGTGACGACGCGCGCCTCGGGTGCAACCTGGGCCACGTGGCGCATGCGCACGCCCGGCGCCAGCAGGTCGCCGTGAATCTCGTCGGCAACGATCAGCGCGTCATGACGGCTGCAGATGTCCGCGAGCCGCGCGATCTCCTCCTCCGTCCACACGCGGCCGACCGGGTTGTGCGGGTTGCACAGGATGAGCATGCGGGCCTCGGGGCGCGCCGCCAGCTCCTCCAGCCCCTCGAAATCCATCGTGTAGTACAGGTCGCCCTGCTCGTCGGCGGCGGTATGGCGCACCAGATGGTTGTCGAGCAGGGTGCGTCCGTTGCCCTCCACCGCCTTGGCAAACGGCGGGTAGACGGGGCGCTGGATGATGATGGCGTCGCCCGGCTCGGTAAACGCGCGCACACAGGCGTTGAGCGCCGCAACCGTTCCGGCGGAGTACGCCACGAGCGACGTGTCGATCTCCCAGCCGTCGCGCCGTGCGAACCAATCGCGCACCGCGGAGAAGTAGCGGTCGTTGCCCCCGATGCCCGAATAGCCGAAGATACCGTGGTCGACGGTTGCGTGGAGCGCGTCGAGGATGGGCCGCGCACAGCGGAAATCCATGTCTGCGGTAAAGAGGGCGATATGGTCGTCGGTGATGGCCGGCACGCCGCAGTGCTCCGCCGTCGCGACGGAATCGCTCCATTTCTCCGAATAGCTCCACCGGTCGTGGCGACGGTCGATAACCTGGTCGAAGTTGTAGGTGACGTGCTCGGACATACGCGCTCCTATCGTTTTCCGGTAAACGATAGGCATCGTACCACGCAGAGGCTCCTAACCGTACAGGCGCATGAGCGTCTCCGCCGCGCAAGTAAGATTGCGCCGCGCTTCCTCGGGACGCAGTGCCTCGTCGAGCGACATGGGACGTCGCACGACTGGGATGACGGCCTTGATACCCGCCCGGTAGAGCGCGTCGAGCTCGTCGGCCCTGCCACCGACCAGCGCCACGACGGGAACGCCCGCCGCCTGCGCCCGGCGCGCGACGCCAACCGGTGCCTTGCCCGCCGCGGACTGCTCGTCCATCATCCCCTCGCCCGTGATGACGAGGTCGGCGTCCGCAAGCTTGGCGTCAAAGCCGACAAGATCCAAAACGGCATCGACTCCGGAGACAAGCTCGCCGCCGAGAGCGAGGACGGCGGCACCCAGACCGCCGGCAGCGCCCGCGCCAGGCACGCCGCCCAGCGAGCGGAACGCGCGGTCCTCCAGACGTCTGCTCGCCTCGTCCAGAAGCGCGCCGTATGCAATCATCCAGCGATCGTATGCACGCAGCGTGTCCGCATCGTCCGGCAAGCCCTTCTGCGGCCCGAACACCGCGATAGATCCACGGGGCCCCACCAGCGGACTCTTCACATCGGCAAGCGCCACCACGCGAGTGCCGCCCAAGGCATCGAGCGCCGGCGAGAGGTCGATATACGCGACGTCCTGCAATCCCACGAGGCCGTCACGGACCTCACGGCCCGCATCGTCAAGCAGGCGGGCGCCGAGGGCGCGCAGGAAGCCCGAGCCGCCATCGCAGGTCGCGCTACCTCCCAGCCCCAGGTAAATCGTCCGGGCACCTTCCTGCGCCGCAGCGCGCACCAGCTGGCCCACGCCGTATGTCGACGCCGCAAGCGCCGCCTCGTGGGAGCGCCGGGAAAGGTCGAGGCCCGCCGCCTGCGCCATTTCGATAACCGCGATCGCGCCGCCCGATGCAGCGGCAAGCAGTCCTTCCGGCGCGGCTGAACGCGGCCCCCGCTCGCCAGGGACTTCAGGCGCGCCCGCCTTCCCTGCGTCGAGCCACGCATACCGCGCCGAGCAGGTGATGCCGAAGGCGTCGCGCACCTCCATGCGCCGTTCGGCTGCGCCGGGTATGGACAGCACGGCGTCGAGTGTGCCCTCGCCGCCATCGGCGACGGGGACGCATTGGACCTGAATCGCCTTGTCGGCGCGGGCGATGCCCTCCGCGGCCCATTGCTCCACCTGCGCGCTCGAGGCGCTGCCCTTGAAGGCGTCCAGAGCGAGGAGGACGTTTTTAACAGGGCGCCCGGGCCGGGACGCCGCGCGCCTGCGGGCAGCGGTCGGGCGCGCAGGCGAAACCGCAGCACCCGCAGAGCACTCGTCGGCGCACGCATCCCGCCGTGCAGCCGTGACGCCATGCCGCCGCAGGTCCGAGAAAAAGGCCGTAAGCTCCGCGGCGCATTCATCTTCCAGGACACCCGCGGTGACCTCGAACGCATGGTTTAGGCGGTCGTCTTCGTTGAGGTCGTACAGCGATCCCAGCGCGCCGCCTTTCGGATCGGCTGCACCGTAGACGCAGCGGTCGATGCGGGCGTTGACCATGAGGCCCGCGCACATGGTGCAGGGCTCGAGAGTGACGTAGACCGTGCAACCTGTCAGGCGCCAGCGACCGAGGGCGCGCGACGCGGCGACCATGGCCGAAAACTCCGCATGCGCCGAGGGGTCCTCGTCGTGTTCGCGCAGGTTGTGGGCACGGGCGATGATCTTTCCCTCGTGGACCACCACCGCACCGATAGGGACCTCCCCCATCTGCGCCGCAACACGCGCCTCGGCAAGCGCCTCGCGCATGAAGCGCTCATCAAGCTCGGCCATCTCGATTGTGTCCACGAATCCTCCCGACTTTAGCCGCATTGATTCGATGCTATCATTACAACTCACGGAGAGATGGCAGAGCGGTTGAATGCGGCGGTCTTGAAAACCGTTGAGCGCGCGAGCGTTCCGAGGGTTCGAATCCCTCTCTCTCCGCCAGTTACCTTTACGATAATGAAATAGCCCGAGGCCCGAAGCCCTTCTCAACTGAGGGCGAGAGGGATTCGAACCCGCAGGGCGCGAAGCTGAGAAAATGCGTTGAGCATTTTCCAGCGAAGCGCGCAAGGAGGCCCGCAGGGCCTGCGCAGCAGGCGGCCGACATCCCTCTCTCTCCGCCCCGATCAGGACACGGCATTGGAACATAGCAGCCTACCTGCTCCATCCCAACAGGTTTGAAACCGGAGCCCTTTACCGCCACGGGCAGAGGGATTCGAACCCGTAGGGCCTCATGCTGCGCAAAGCGCGCGAGCCTCTTTGCCAGCATGAGTCGCAAGGAGGCCCGCAGGGCCTCTGCAGCGGGAGGTCGCCTGCGCAGCAGGCGGCCGACATCCCTCTCTCTCCGCCGCCGCCGGCCGACGGCGAAAGCCCGCTCCGCGCCCCTTCTCAACCGCCGGGCACCAACATCCCCCATCCCCCATAAAGCGTGTAAGATAGCGATGGTCTATCCCCGTATCGCAACCGGAAAGATGCCCATGCCCGCTCTGCTCGCCATCACCGCTCCCGCCGTAGCGACCGTGTTCGCCGGAGGCGGTGCCGACTACCAGATGGTCCCCATCCCTATCGGCTTCGAGATGGCAGCCGTCGTCATCGCATCGGTCACCGGTGCGCTCACTGCACGCAAGCAGAAGCTCGACCTGGTCGGTGCCATCGCCCTCGCGGTCTTCTGCAGCCTGGGCGGCGGTCTGATCCGTGATGTCATCCTGCAGGTCGGCAGCGTCTACTTCCTCGACCAGCCCCTCGCGCTGCCGTCCGCGGTCATCACCGCGGCCGTCACGTTCATGATCCCCTCGCTCATCGAGAAGCAAGACCGCCTCATCGCGGTGCTCGACATCTTCTCGGTCGGCCTGTTTGCCGCGACTGGCGCCGACAAGGCCTATGTCTACGGCTTCGAGCCCATCATCTGCGTGACCATGGGCTTCTTCACAGCGGTCGGCGGCGGCATGCTGCGCGACATCTGCCTGGGTCGCACGCCCGGCATCTTCCAGCGCAGCAATCTCTACGCCGTCGCGGCAATCGCCGGCGCCATCGCGTACGTGCTGCTTGCCGACATGGGCATCGACCACATCATCGCCGTCATCGTCTGCGTTGCCACCACGATGCTTTTGCGCTTCATCTCGCTTGCCTACGACATCAAAAGCCCTGCCGACATGGACATCGCCGAGGCGATCCATCGCTCGCGCCGCAAGATGCGCGCCACGCGCCCCGAGACGACGACCCGCTCCCCCGAGGAGCTTGAGGGCCGCCGCGAGCGCGTGCAGGCCGATATCGAGCGCCGGCGCCACCGCGAGCGCCGCAAGGCCGCGCTCGACCGCCTGCAGCGCCACCGCAAGGCGCGCGCCCACCGAAAGCTCGACCTCTAAAGCGGCTAAGCGACAAGTTTGTACCTGGCACCATCTTGTCGCGACAAGATGGTGCCAGGTACAAACTTGTCGACCCCCTTAACGCGAAACGCCGCCACATCGTGCGATGCGGCGGCGCGAATCCGAGCGTCTCTAAGAAAAGCCCTTACTTGCCGTTCATGGCGCGAGCGGCCGCCTTCTTGCGGTCGGTGGCGTTCAGCAGGCGCTTGCGCAGACGGATGTTCTTGGGCGTGATCTCGACGAGCTCGTCGTCGGCAATGTACTCGAGGGCCTCCTCGAGCGAGAAGGTGCGGGGCGGCACCAGCTGCACGGCGATATCGGCCGTCGAGGAGCGCTGGTTGCCCAGGTTCTTCGTGCGTGCGATGTTGACCACCATGTCGCCGGGCTTGGAGCGCTCGCCCACGAGCATGCCCTCGTAGCACTCGGTACCGGGCTCGACGAACAGCTGGCCGCGCTCCTGCAGCGTGCCGAGCGCGTAGGCCACGGCCTTCTCGGTCGTCATGGAGATCATGGCGCCGTTGTTGCGGTTGCCGATCTCACCAGCGTACGGACCGTACTCCAGGAAGGTGTGGTAGAACACGCCCTCGCCGTGGCTCACGTTCATGATGCGGTTCTTGAGGCCCATGATGCCGCGCGTGGGGATGCGGAACTCGATGTGGGTGACGGTCGAGCCCGCCTGCATGTTGGTCATGGTGCCGCCGGCGTTGCCGAACAGCTCGATGACCTTGCCGGCGTACTCGTCGGGGCACTCCACGACCGCCTGCTCGATGGGCTCCACGCGGTTGCCGTTCTCGTCCTTCTTGAACAGGACGCGCGGACGGCCGACCTGGAACTCGTAGCCCTCGCGGCGCATGGTCTCCATAAGGACGGACAGGTGCAGGATGCCGCGGCCGGACACCTCGACACCGCTCTTGTCGGGCAGCTCCTCGATGCGCATGGTCACGTTGTTCTCGCGCTCGTTGAACAAGCGCTCCTTGAGCTGACGGGCGCCCACGATGTCGCCGTCGCGACCGACGAGCGGCGAGGTCGAGGCCTCGAAGACGACGGACAGGGTCGGCGGATCGATCTCGATCGGGTCGAGCTCGACGGGGTTGTCGGGATCGGTGTACACATCGCCGATGTCGGTGGAGTCGACGCCCACGACGGCGGCGATATCGCCCGCACCGACCTCGGTGCACTCCGTGCGACCCAGATAGTCGAAGGTGAACAGCTGCTTGACCGTGGCGATCGCGCGCTCGCCGTCGTTCTTGACCACGAGGATGCGGTCGCCGGCGTGGATGGTGCCGGAGTACACGCGGCCGATGCCGATACGGCCGACGTAGCTGGAGTGGTCGACCGTCACGCACTGCATGGCAAGCGGACCGTCGACGTCGACCTCGGGCGCGGGCATGTCGTCGAGGATCATGTCGAGCAGCGGGTACATGTTGTCGTTGCCGTCCTCGGGATCGAGGCGGGCAAAACCGTTCACCGCGCTCGCGTACACCACGTGCTCCATGGCGAACTCAAGCTGCTCGTCGGAGGCGCCCAGGTCGGCCATGAGATCGAGGCAGTCGTTGTAGGCGCGCTCGGGGTCGGCGCCCGGGCGGTCGATCTTGTTGATGACGATCATGATGCGCAGGCCGGTGTCGATGGCGTGGCGCAATACGAAGCGCGTCTGGGGCATGGGGCCCTCGAAGGCGTCGACGAGCAGCAGCGCGCCGTCGGCCATGCGCAGCACGCGCTCGACCTCGCCGCCGAAGTCGGCGTGGCCAGGGGTGTCGATGACGTTGATCTTGACGCCCTTGTACTCGATGGAGATGTTCTTGGCCAGAATGGTGATGCCGCGCTCGCGCTCCTGATCGTTGGAGTCGAGCACGCGCTCCTCAACCTGCTGGTTGGCACGGAAGGCATCCGTGGCGCGCAGCAGCTTGTCGACCAGCGTGGTCTTGCCGTGGTCGACGTGGGCGATGATGGCGATGTTCCTCAGGTTCTCGACGCGCATGTACCCTCTTCCTCACTGCAGCGCGCGCCAGCCTCAATCGGCAGGCGCGCGATAATATCGGTAACCGGTTTAAAAAGCGCTTATATAGTAGCGGACCTTAGAAGAGCTGGGGCTCTTCACCTGCAGGTTCAGGGTCGCTCCACATAAAGTTATCGCCTGCGCCCATGTTGTCGAACAGCACGTAGGCCGAATAGCCGCAGGGCAGCCCGCGCTCGCAGAAACTCACGAGTACGGCGTTCTCGTAATCGCCATCGATATCCACGCAGCCCGCGTAGGCGACCGCATAGCGCTCGATCTTGCCCACACCTTCGTCGGTCACACCGTGGGCGGCGTGGGAGGAGATGAACTGCTGCGCGGCGGCGAGACAGGCTTCCTCGCCGTCCTCGGAAAAGGCCGCTTCGTAGCGGTTCCCCTGGGCATCTTCCACGCAGATGACGACGCCGGGGTTCTCGCCCTCGGCGAGTGCGTCGAGGAACAGACCGATCATGTCGCACGTCATGGCGTCGAGTTCCGGCGATACGGCGCCGGCTGTCTGCTGATTGTCGGTCATATCCCAGACTCCCCTCTCATGGGCTAACGAAACATTGTAGCGCACAGCACCCCTCGACGCGCATAGCCAGATGCAGGACGCCTGACGAGGGAGGGCGGCAGGCGGAGCGCCCCTCGTCGGACCCCATCCGCGCTCGGCGCCCCCATCAAGCACCGAGCTGCGAGGCCTCCTCGGCGATCTTGCGCGCAGCGTCCCGCGTCTGCAGGAGCTCCCGCGAGCGCTTCTGCAGGGCGTCAACCTGACTCGAGAGCAGCACCGCATCGATGACGCCCCACACCGCCACCATCGAGGCGACCGAAAAGATGGTGAGACCGATGCCTCCCCGCATCCGCGAGAAGAAAAACGCGATCACAGCCGCCACCCCCGCCATCATGAGCATGGACCGGCGCCGTTCGCGCATGGTGCGCAGGTCGGCCACGACAGACAGGCGCGCCGTCTCGGCAGCGTTGGCACGTGCGGTGGCCTCGAAGGCGATGGACGCGGGCGAGCTCGCCGTCGCGGAGGAGGTCCTTCCCCCCGCCGTGCGCCGCGAGCTCCGCGCACCCTTGAGCAGCACGTCGCGCGCCTCGTTGATGGTGCGCATCTGCTGCTCGGCACGGGCGCGCAGGCGCTTGTTGTCGCCGTATTTATCGGGGTGAAGCATCTGGGCAAGCTCGCGATACGCCGCAGAGATCTCCTCGCGGCTCGCACCCGCAGCGAGCCCGAGCACGTTGAGCGCCTCGTCGCGCGTCATGCCTCCACCTCCAACAAAACGCAGGCGGCCGGCGACGTGCCCTGGCGCCATCCTGCGGTACGAAAAAGCCCCGTTGCCGGGGCTTTCATCATGCAAAGGGTGGGCCGTTAGGGGTTCGAACCCTAGACCTTGGGATTAAAAGTCCCCTGCTCTGCCAGCTGAGCTAACGGCCCGCGACAGGCATTGTACCACGCACCGCGGGTGCGGGCCACACGCCGCGCGGACAACGGAACGCGGGGCGCTCGCGCTACTCCCAGCTCCACTGGCCGTTCACGAACACCGGCACCTCCGTGCCGTCAGCGCAGATACCCATGATGTCCATGTCATCGGTGCCGATCATGAAGTCGACGTGCGTGCTCGACGTGTTCACGCCGTGCGCGCGCAGCTCCTCGGGCGTCATCTCGTAGCCGCCCTCGTAGCACTCGGCAAACCCGATGCCGAGCGCCAAGTGGCAGCTCGCGTTCTCGTCGTACAGCGTGTCGTAGAACAGGATGCCGCTCTCGCTGATCGGCGTGTTCTTTGAGATGAGCGCGACCTCGCCCAGGCGGCGCGCGCCCTCGTCGGTATCCAGGATGGCCGTCAGCACGTCGCGACCGACGACGGCGTCGTAGTCGACCACCACGCCGTTTTCAAAGCGCAGCCAGAACCCATCGACCTTGCTCCCGTAGCGGATCAACGGCAGCGCGGAGTGCACGATGCCGTTCACGCGTTCGCAGTCGGGCGAGGTGAAGACCTCCTCCGTCGGGATGTTGGGGAAGAACGGATGGCCGTCGGGCGTCTCGCCGCAGCCGCCCGCCCACAGGTGCTTGTCGGTCAGGCCGACCGTCAGATCCGTGCCGTTTTCGGAAGTGAAGTGCAGCGAGTCGAAGTGGCGCTCGTTCAGGAACCGCAGGTTCTTCTCGAACGTCGCGTCGTGCAGCTCCCAGTCGCTCTCGGGGTCGTCGCCGTCGGCGCGAGCGACGGACAGGATGGCGCACCACAGGCGGTAGATCGCCGCTTCCTCGCACAGGTCGGGAAAGACCTGCTTGGCCCAGGCGGCCACCGGCGCGCCGGCGATGCACCACGGATTGATGTTGAAGTCGAGACCACGACGAAACGCGCGACACTGCGTATTGCGCGCCTTGGAAGCGGTCGCGGGCTTGGCGGGATCGATGCCGGCAAGCGCCTGCGGGTCGGATCCCTCGACGAAGATGAAGCAGGCGCCCATCTCGGCCAGAGACTCCAGCTGGATGCGCTGCCACTCGGGCGTCTGCTCGAAGTACGACACGTCCATATGCTCGTAGGTCAGGCGTGTCACCACGTCGTCACCCCAGATGACCGTGACGTGGCCGGCACCGGCCTCGTAGCCGTGCTTCACGAGCTTGCGGACAAAGTCCTGCGTCTCGACGGGAGCCTGGATTACCAGCTCCTGTCCGGGTTTGACGTTCACGCCGGTGCGGACAACCAGGCTGGCGTAGCGATCAATCTGCGGGTCGAGCGTCCTCATGCCCATGCGGGCGTCTTCGGCGGTCAGCTCGGATTTGATCATGGGCGCTCCCAACATCGGATAACGGTACGTCTTTCAGTCCATCTTTCATTATCGCATGATTTGATGGCGCCCCGGCCAACGAGCAGGCAGGCGGCAAGGGACCGGTTCGCCCGGCGGCACGCGTGGACGAACGGATAACGGGCGCAGGGCGGCCCTGCAACGCGGCGCACCTCCGCCACCTCAGGGCCGACAGCCAAAAACGGGGCGCACGCCCTTGGCGCACACCCCGTACCAGCATCGATAATGTGACAGCGCTACTTCTTCTTGGAGCGCTTCTTTCCCTGTTTGGCAGCTGCGGCAGGCTCAGCCTCCTGCTCGGCCTCGTCCTTCTTGGCATCGCGCTTCTTGTTGCTCTTGGCAGCAACCTCCTCGAGCAGCGCGAGCTGCTTGGCCTCAGACATGCCCTCGGCGCGGCTGCGCGCGTCGTTGCGCAGCGGACGGACGCGCACGATGTCAAAGATGAACGAGCCGATGATGGCCGCATACGCCACGACCAGGCCTACGATCTGCGCGATCTGCATGGTGCCAACCTCGGTGGTGGGCGCGGCGACCATCATGATCCACACGAACAGCGTGGCCACGATACCGACAGCGAGCAACGCCCAGAACACCCTGCGCCTCGACCTGTAGTCGGGGTCGGCGCGCAGCAGCTCGTTGGACACCGCGTAAAGACGGTCCTCGCGCAGGCGCTCCTCCTTCTTGCGGGCGCGCTTCTCCTCCTTGGAGAGGCCCACCAGCGACTCGCCGCGCTGAGCCTGGCGACGCTTGTCCTTAGCGGAAGCGGGGACAACGCGCACGGACGAGCCGGCGTTGCGGGCGGGCTTGGCGGACGCGGCGGACTTGCGCGTAAAGCCGGTGGCCTCGCCGGTCTGCTGCGCCTGGCTGCGCTTGTTCAGGGGGTTGCGGGTACTCACTTAGTCGTTCTCCTTCATGGACTCAAATGCGGTACCGGTGAGAAGCTCGTAGGCCTCACGGTAACGGGCGGACGTGCCCTCGATGACCTCGGCGGGCAGGTGCGGCGCGTCGCCGGTCATATCCCAGTTGGCCTTCAGCCAATCGCGCACGTACTGCTTGTCGTAGCTGCCCTGGACCTTGCCCTCCTCGTACTCGGCGGCAGGCCAGAAACGGCTCGAATCGGGAGTCAGGCACTCGTCGATCAGCGTCACCTTGCCATCGATGATGCCGAACTCGAACTTCGTGTCGGCGATGATGATGCCGCGGGTCGCCGCGTAGTCGGCTGCGGCGGTGTAGATCTTGAGCGAAAGGTCGCGGATCTGCGAAGCGATATCCTCGCCGACGATCTCGACGCAGCGCTCATAGGAGATGTTCTCGTCATGGTCGCCGATGGCCGCCTTGGTGGACGGGGTGAACAGCGGCTCGGGCAGCTTGGACGCCTCGACCAGACCGGCGGGCAGCTTGATGCCGCACACGGTGCCGTCCTGATCGTAGGTCTTCTTGCCGCTGCCGGTGAGGTAGCCGCGAACGATGCACTCGATCATGATCGGCTCGGCCTTCTTGACCAGCATCGCGCGGCCCGACAGGTAGCTGCGGTACTCGGCGAACTCCTCGGGGAACTGCTCGGCATCGATCGTCACCATGTGATTGGGGACGATGTCGGCGAACTTATCAAACCAGAACGCGGAGATACGGTTCAGGACCTCGCCCTTATAGGGAATCTCGTCGGGCAGGATGTAGTCAAACGCCGACAGGCGGTCGGTGGCGACCATCAGCAGGTTGTCACCGGCATCGTAGATATCACGAACCTTGCCACGGGAATCCGGACGACGCTCCATCTGAGTCACGTTGGTCAACTCCTCACACAAACGCTGAATCGATCGCACCGGCGCACCGGCACGCTGTCCGCACCATGCGCGGAGCGGCAGGGACGCGACCCTCCTTGACCGGCAAAGTGCAAACTAGCCCCTCATTGTAGTGGAACGCGCGCCGCATGCGCAGGCGCGCGCTCCCTGAATCATAAAATAGTAAGACCGATCCCCGGGTCACGGGCACGCATCGCCGCGCGTCCGTCGCCGCATCGGC
Organism: Collinsella tanakaei; assembly: GCF_030373545.1. Classification (GTDB taxonomy): domain Bacteria; phylum Actinomycetota; class Coriobacteriia; order Coriobacteriales; family Coriobacteriaceae; genus Collinsella; species Collinsella tanakaei_C. The sequence goes on from NZ_JAUDCO010000001.1 coordinate 223,472, forward strand.
TGCTACTCGGAGACGTGCTCGCGCGGCAGGTGGATCGTGAACGTCGTGCCCTTCCCGAGCTCGGATTCAACCGAGATGAACCCGTGGTGGCGCTCGATGATCTGCTTGGTCACCGCGAGGCCCACGCCCAGGCCGCCCGCCTCGCGCGCGCGGCTGGAGTCAGCGCGCCAGAAGCGCCCGAAGATGCGCGACAGGTCCTCCTTGGCGATGCCGATGCCCGTGTCGGCCACCGAGACGAGCACGTTTTTGCGGTCGAGCATCACCGACACGACCACCCAGCCGCCCTCGGGGGTGTAGCGCATCGCGTTGCTCATGAGGTTGATGATGGCCTGCGTGATCATATCGGGGTCGATCTCGATGGTGGCCGAGCGCCCGTCCGTCTCGTCGGAGAAGCGCAGGCGCAGATCGCGGGAGATGAAGAGCTGTTCCTGCGCGTTCACGATGTTGCGCGTGAGCGAGACCACGTCGACCGGCTCCAGGTTGAGCGGAGCGGTGCGATTCTCCATGCGCGAGAGATCGAGCATCTGCTGGACCAGGCGCGCAAGGCGCCGGGTCTCGGAGGCGACTGTCTCGAGATGCTCCGCGTCCGTCGGGTACACGCCGTCTTGCATGGCCTCCACCGTGGCGAGCATGGCCATGAGCGGCGTGCGCAGCTCATGGGCGACGTCCGAGGTCAGGCGGCGCTCGTGCTTGAGGTCCTTCTCGAGCGAGGTCGCCATCTCATCGAACGTCTCGCCGAGCTGGTCGATCTCGTCCTCGCCGCGCAGATTGGTGCGCGCGGACAGGTCGCCGTCGCGAATCTGCTTGGCCGTGCTGGTGATGCGCCCGATGGGTTTCACGAGCATGCGGGAGACAAGAAGGCCGATGAGCAGCGAGATGGTCACCGCGACGACCGCCGCGATGACGATGGCGTTGAAGGTGCGGTCGCGAAACGCCGCGTCGGCCTTGGTGAGCAGCACGTCGCTGCCCATGACCCACAGGCGGACCGACCCGACGGTCTCGCCGTCGGAGGTCACGACCGGCTCGGTCACCGCCCCCTCGGCATCCGTCGGCGCCGACGAGGTCAAGCTGTGCGCCTGGGCGATCCATTCCTCCTCGCCCGCCTTGGCGTCCGCCCGTGCTGCGGCGGCAGCCGCATCGGCCGCGGCTGCTGCGGCTGCCGCGTCTTCGGCGTCCTGTTCGTTCTCCGCGGAATCAGCAGCCTGCTCCGCCTGCTCGGCGCGCCGCTGAGCTGCTTCCTCTTGCTCGCGCAGGCGCTTGAGCTCAGCTGCGACCGGAGCCGCGGGCCACGTGTCGTCGTAGAGCACCGTGCCGTCGGCCGCCATGATCTGCAAGCCGATATCGTCCGAAACCATGGTGGAGTCGGAAAGGGATGCGAGATCGGACAGGGTCCACTCCCCGCTCGTCTCATAGATGCTGGCGAGCTTCTCGCTCGTGAGCCTGGCGAGCTCGGTCACGTTGGCGCGCGTGTACTCGCTGAACACGCCGCCCCACACCACCGAGATCACGCACACCAGAATACCCACGGTCATGAGCGAAGTCAGTGCGAAGGACAGCGCCATGCGCGACCCGTACGACATGCGCGTACGCGAATCGGAACGAGGCGTGTTCCAGCTCGCGCGGGAACTCGCCTCGTTTTCCGGCTTATTCTTTTGTCCGATCACCATGCGGGCGGGCATCATTACTTGGCGCTGCCCTCGTCAGCCTTGGGCTGCTGGGGAGCCTCGAAGCGGTAGCCGACGCCGTGCACCGTGAAGAGCCACTTGGGATGCTTGGGGTCGTCGCCCAGCTTGGCTCGCAGGTTCTTCACGTGGCTGTCGATCGTGCGCTCGTAGCCCTCGAAGTCGTAGCCGAGCACCTTCTCGACGAGCTCCATGCGGTTGTACACGCGACCGGGGTGACGCGCCAGCGTGGTCAGGAGCTTGAACTCGGAAGCCGTGAGGTCGACTTCCTTGCCCTCGACCAGGATCTTGTGACCCGAGATGTCGATGACCAGGTCGCCGAAGTCCAGGACCTCGACCTGCGGCTCATCGGCAAGATGCGTGCGGCGGAACAGCGCGCGCACGCGGGCGACGAGCTCGCGCGGCGAGAACGGCTTGATGAGGTAGTCGTCGGCGCCGAGCTCCAGACCGATGATGCGATCCTCGACCTCGCCCTTGGCGGTCAACATGATGATAGGCACGTCGGAGGTATCGCGGATGGCGCGGCAGACGCGCTCGCCCGACAGCTTGGGCAGCATGAGGTCGAGCACGATGAGGTCGAACTGATGCTTTTCGAACTCCTCAACAGCCGATTGACCGTCGCCGACGCCGACAACCCAATATCCTTCACGCTCAAGGTAGGCGGCCACGGCATCGCGGATCGCCTTTTCATCTTCGACCAGCAGAATCTTTCGTGCATCCGAAGCCATACCAGGCCTCCTTCTTCTTACGTACAAAACCTAACTGCTCATTCTAGCGCACATTTCGTCCTATGAGCTCCGGGCGCTCGACGGATGCGCACGACAAGGCGACGAGTGTGCCTCGTTGCTGTACATTATTCCCAGGCACACCGTTTTCTTCCGTATGAATCGAGAGGGCTCCATGCGCTACACAATCCGCGACGCGCGACCCGAAGACGCGGCCGACCTGCTGGCCATCTACGCGCCTTTCGTCACCGGCACGACCGTCAGTTTCGAGCTCGAGGTCCCGAGCCTCGAGGAGTTCACGCACCGGGTTGAGCGGACCGCCGCGCGCTATGCCTACCTGGTCGCTGAGGATGCCGAGACCGGCGAGGTTGCCGGATACGCCTACAACAGCTCGTTTCGCTCGCGCCCCGCGTACGGCTACGCGTCGGAGATATCGATCTACCTCGCTCCTGCACATCAGCGGCATGGACTTGGTTCCCAGCTGCTCGACGAGCTCGAGCACCGCATGCGCGAACAGGGCATGCGCATGAGCGAGGCATGCATCACCTCGGACAATGCCGGTTCGATCGCCTTCCACGAACGCCATGGGTACCGCATCTGCGGCGAGCACCATACCTGCGGCTACAAGCTCGGGCAGTGGCTTTCGGTCACCTGGATGGAAAAGGACCTGACCGCGTAGGGCGACCGTGCGGGGCGCAGATCGCGCCTGCGCCGCCTGAAGCGCACGCCGGCAGCGCAGCGCACCCGGCGGCCGACGGCCTACAGCGCGAAGACGCGGGCGATGACGTCAGTCGGGATGCCTTCCCGGTTCTTGATGGTCGCGAAGGTCACGAACTGGTCGCACGTCCCCTCGCTGGCCGGATAGTCGCCGTAGTCCAACGAGCGGTCCGGACACGAGAGCGTGGCGTAGGTCTGCTCCTCGGTGTCGATCACGAAGTGCGAAGAGCGCGTCTTGACCAGATAGACCGAACCCTTGCCCGCAGGACAGGCGGCGGGCTCGCGCCCCACGTAGATGAAGGGGCCGCCCTCGCGGCCGATGAACGTGCCCATGTTGCCCAGGCTGCCGCTGCCGCTGTAGCTCGCCTCGATGGCGAAGGCAAACGAATCGCCCATGTAGACCGCCTCGAAGGGGCGGACGCCGGCGGGCAGCACGAGCTGGTCGACGCGACGGAAGTTGGTGTCCGTGATGTCGATCGCCGTCATGCCGTAGTAGGTTCCCTCGTCGGCACGCACGCGCGGCGCGATGGTGAGGATCCCGTTGCACACGCGCGGATGCGTGGCAAAACGCCCGGGGGACTCGTAGATTTCCTGATGGGCGTCGTCCTCGATCGAGCGACGATAGCAGTGGCTCGCGTCGGAGGTGTGCGAACCCGACAGACTCGGCATCTTGAGCCAGTAGACGGTCGACCCGATCGCGGTGAAGGGAGCGGGGTCCCAATCGGCGTCGCCGCTATCGAGCTCAATCGGCTCTCCCACGATCTGCCCGTCGGCATAGGTGGCGGCGAGCAGCGACCACGAAAGCGTGGCGTAGTCGATCTCGGTCCACGCGAAGACGCCGGAGCCGCAGCGGACCTCGAAGAAGCTGTAGCGACTGCCTTTCGTGGGAGTCTCCACCAGCGTGATGAGGTTGCCCGAAGTAAGGGACAGGACGCCGATGGTGTTGATGGACACCGCGGACTCGGGCGTCATCATGGCGGCGCTCCAGACGCCGTCGCTGTGGAACAGCTGCGTGCCCAGCGGGAGCGTCCAGGTGTTGACCGCCTTGAGCGTGTTGTCGACGCCCTTGTACTCGTCGAGCGCGTCGATGATCAGCGAGTCGTCCTCGATGACCTGGGGCTCGCCCGTCGTCTCGTTTCCGTTGGAGTCTCCCGAGCAGCCGGCAAGCGAAACCGCTGCGGCCGCCGCGGCGGTGGCCGCAGCGCTTCCCGCCACGAAGCGGCGGCGGGTTATGCCGTCCTTGCCGAAGAGCTTCATGCGGTCGCCTTAGCAGCCGCCTCCGTGAGCGCGCGCGTGAGCTGATCGGCGCAGGAGGTGGGACGCGGGCCGCACGTGTTGCCGGCGAGGATCTTGACGACCTGCTCGACCGGCATGCCGGCGACGAGCTTGGAGATGGCCTTGAGGTTACCGTTGCAACCGCCCGTGAACGCGACGTTCTCGACGGTCTTGCCGTCGTCGGACAGCTCGACGTGGATCAGGCGCGAGCAGACGCCGCGAGGGATGTAGTCGGTCTCGATCATGATGGACTCCTATCGCTGTTTCCTGCTGGCCATTATAGACGCGGCGCTCCGTCGGGACGTCCACCCCGCACGAACCCCATAGGTATTCCGACGTGGCAGGCGGTCGTGGCAGGCGGTCGTGGCAAGCAGCGGCCCCTCGCCTGTCCGCATTCGAACAGAAACGTAATGGGTTTCAGGCGACACGTGGTATACAGGATGAGCCGCCTACAAAAACGAGCGGCCCCGCCGATGTCGGCAGGACCGCTCGCCTCGCGGTGACGTTACGAGCTTAAAACTCCAGCTCATCCAGGCGGTCGAAGACGCGATCGATGCGGGTCAGGAAGTCCCACGGATCGAAAATCTCGTCGAGCTTCTCGGATGCGACCGTGCAGCGCGGATCGGCCTCGAGCTTCTCGCGGAACGTGGTGCCGCCGGCGCACTGCTGCACCTCGCGCCACGTGGCCATGGCGTTCTCCTGCACGATGGCGTAGGCCTCCTCGCGCGTGATGCCCGTCTCGACGAGGGCGAGCAGTACCTTGGACGAGAAGATGAGGCCGCGGGTCTTGTTGAGGTTGGCCTTCATCTGCTCGGGATACAGGATGAGGCCGTCGACCACGCGGGTAAGGCACTGGAACATGTGGTCGAGCGCGATGAAGCTGTCGGCCTGCGCCACGCGCTCGGCGGAGGAATGCGAGATGTCGCGCTCGTGCCACAGGGCGACATTGTCAAAGGCGACCTGCGCGTTGGCCTTCACCACGCGGGAGAGGCCGCAGACCTTCTCCATGGTGATGGGGTTGCGCTTGTGCGGCATCGCGCTCGAGCCCTTCTGCCCCTTCTTGAAGGGCTCCTCGGCCTCAAGGGTATCAGTCTTCTGCAGGTTGCGGATCTCGGTGGCGATGCGCTCGCAGGTGGCAGCCGTGGTGGCGAGCACGCCGGCGAGGTAGGCGTGGTGATCGCGGGAGATGACCTGCGTGGACAGCGGATCGTGGACCAGGCCCAGATGCTCGCAGACGTACTCCTCGACAAACGGGTCGATGGAGGAGTAGGTGCCCACCGCGCCGGAAATGGCGCCGAACGCCACATTGGCGCGGGCATCGATCAGACGGTCGAGGTCGCGCTTGAGCTCCCAAGCCCAGCTGCCGAACTTCATGCCGAACGTCATGGGCTCAGCATGGATGCCGTGGGTGCGGCCGACGCACAGGGTCTCGCGCTCCTCGAAGGCACGACGCTTGCAGATCTCGCCGAGCTTGCGGCAGTCCTCGATGATGATGTCGGTCGCCTGGACAAGCTGGTAGCACAGGGCCGTGTCGCCGAGGTCGGAGGACGTCATGCCAAAGTGCACCCAGCGGCTGGGCTTGGGCTCGCCCTCGGGGACCTCCTTATCGATGTACTCACCCATGTTGGTGAGGAAGGAGATGACGTCGTGGTTGGTGACGGCCTCGATAGCGTCGACCTCGTCCTTGTTGAAGGCGGCGTGCTCGCGAATCCAAGCGGCCTCCTCCTTGGTGATGCCGATCTTGCCGAGCTCTGCCTGAGCCTCGCAGGCAAGCACCTCGATCTCCTGCCAGATGGCGTACTTGTTCTCCAGCGAGAAGATGTGGCCCATCTCAGGACGGGTGTAGCGATCGATCATTGCGGCTCCTTTTTGTGTATTGGCACGCTGACGGTACGCACATATTGTACGCGCTCGCATGGGAAAATAGGGGCAAGCACCATTTCCCCAGGCATGAGCGCGACAAGATGGAACCGGGCACAAATGTGTCGCCTCGCGACTCCAACGGGCTCGAGTCCCCGAAAGGGGCTCGGAAAAGGAAACGGCACCGTGGTCGGTGCCGTAAAAGCTCTGGAGCGGGCAACGGGACTCGAGCCGGCTGCGCCGGCTCCCCCGCTGCGGCGCTTCGCGCCTTGCGCGCTGCGCGGGGAACGCTCACGCGTTCCCACGCTCCGCGACCCCAACGGGTTCGAGTCCCTGGAAGAGGCTCCGAAAAAGAAACGGCACCGCGGTCGGTGCCGTAAAAGCTCTGGAGCGGGCAACGGGACTCGAACCCGCGAGTGTCAGCTTGGGAAGCTGATGCCTTACCACTTGGCGATGCCCGCGTATGTGTGCCGATGACGTCGGCGTACGGTGTAGTATAGCGTGCCGGTTTTCGCCGGACAAGGCGGGTGCCGCAAACAGCCTTGAACCGCAGGAAAATTGCTGCTGTCCCATACGAACACCTCAGCGGCACCATCGACGTGGGCCAAGTTCGCCCCAACGGTTCAGATTTGTGCTGATATGGCGCGGTTTTGACGGCATGTCCGTACCGATAGGTCTTTATCCATGAACTTTGAGCCCTGCCTTCACCAGCCGTTGTTGGGTTGCTTTGGATAATCGCGGGACCGCCGTCTTGTGCCCTGTTGGATACCTTTGAATTTCTGTCCAATTTGACCATCTATCATCTCCTTCCCATCGCGATGAAGGAGGTCGGTCATGAGATTGCCGTCTCGGTTAGCCCGCCGGTCGAGCCGTGCTCGAAAAGGACGAGATCACAGGAGGATGCGTTCCGGATACCCGTGCGCAAGAGCGCTTGATGTGCACGTGCTTTGTGCGCGGTTGGCGCTTCTTGTTGCGGCGGCGTGCGCCCTGTCGCTTGTCGCGTGGCTTCGCATCAATCCTGCGGAAGATGCCTATGCAGCCCAATCGACGATTTCTGTAACCGAGCTGCCGAGCAATCCGCACTCGTCTGACGGCGAGGGAACGTTCATTCGCGTCAGCGGGCCGACCTCCTCCGTCGCGTACTGTGCACAGGGATGGCTGCTCACCCCTGAAGTCGGGCAGCGCCTCGAGCGGTACGGTTCGCTCGAGATTCCCGAGCTCGACTACGTCATGTACCACGGCTACGACGGCAAGGTCGTGACGTCGGTATACGGTCTCGATGAGCAGCGGTCCGAAGCGGCGACCGCGGCTGCGGTATGGCTCGCCATCGCCGACCAGCGCGGCGACATCCTTGATTATGTGGGCGACGGGGAGCAGTTCCACGGCAACCAGATGTATCTTGAGCGCTGGCAGCTCATCAAGGACGAGCAGGTCAAGGATGCTGCCTGGAAGCTCTACCAGGCCGGACTCGACTACAAGCGCGCCGGCGCGGGCGGAGACGAAGCGGGATGCGCAACCCTGTGGACCAACAAAACCGCTCACGACCAGACCGGGCTGTTTGAATATCAATGCCTTGTGACCTCGGATAAGGTGGTGACCGCAACATTCACGAAGACGTCAGCGGATATGCAGATCACCGAGGGCAACGAATCGTACTCGCTCGCGGGCGCCAGCTACGACATCTATCGGGCTTCAGACGATCGGAAGGTCGCATCCATCGAAACGGACGAGGATGGGCGCGCGTCGCTGCAACTCGAGCCGAATACCTCCTATTACGCTATCGAGACATCCGCGCCGAACGGCTTTTTAGTCAACGAGCAGCGTATCGAGTTCAAAACCGGAACGCAGCCCTCAAACGTGGAACTTGTCGACACGCCCGCGCGCTTCTCGCTCGTCGTTTCCAAGCGCGATGCGGCAACCCGCGGTATCGCGCAGCCGGGAGCCACCCTCGAGGGCGCGGAATTTCATCTCACCTCGCTCTCGGTCGATGGATTCGAGCGGAGCGGAACGACCGATGAGCACGGCGTTCTTGAGTTTGACGACCTTCCGCTCGGCACGGTTCGAGTGGTGGAGACCAAGGCCCCGGAAGGATACGTGCTCGACCCGACGCCACGTGAATACACCGTAGAGGCCAGCGACCTGTCGGAAACAGGTGAGCTTACCCTGATGCCTGAAGAGGATTATCTTGAAGTCCCCGTCGCCTTCGACCTTGAGATCGCGAAGTTTCGGGGTGATATCGAACCGGGCAGCTCCGCCCATAAGACCCCTGCGGAGGGCGTGGAGTTCCTTATCATCTCGAACTCTACGGGCGAGACCGTCGGGTCCATCGTCACCGGAAGCGACGGATACGCGACGACCGAGGGGCTCTGGTTCGGCGAGGGCGAGCGCCCTGACAACGCAGCCGGCGCCCTTCCCTACGATCGAGCGGGCTATCTGATCCGCGAGAACGAGGAGACGACCCCCGACGGACTCAAGCCACTCGATGACTGGTCAATCAAGGCGGATCAGATGGCGAACGGGGTCACGCTGCGTTATATCGTGAGTAACCAGGCCGTAGCGGCGCGCCTGCAGATCGCGAAAGTCGATGCGGACACGGGCGAGCGCATCGCGGCCGCCGGTTTCTCGTTCCAGATTCTCGATGAGCAGGGTGAGCCCATCAGCCAAAACGCGTGGTACCCAAACCCCGTCACCACCGATGTGTTCACGACCGACGAGAGCGGCACCGTGACGCTTCCCGAGCTGTTGCGCGCCGGGTCATATCGCATCCGCGAGGTGGCCGCCCCCGCTCCCTACCTGCTCGGCAATGAAGATGTGACCTTTACCATCGAAGATGAATCCGACGGCGCTCTCGTCGTCGTGGAGGTGGCAGACCGCCAGGCGACGGGCAGCGCCCGCCTAGCCAAGACATGCTCGCAAGACGGCAAGGCCTTGGCGGGAGCAACCTTCGATGTCGTGGCGCTGCAGGATGTCATAGGCCCTGATGGATCGATCCTTGCAGCTGAAGGGTCGATTGTGGGAACGGTGACGACCGACGAGGAAGGAACGGCGCACATAGAGGGCTTACCGCTTGCCGCCGACACGGTCCGTTACGCGTTCGTAGAGACCGAAGCGCCCGACGGACACGTGCTCGACACATCCCCGATCGAGTTTTCCCTGAGCTTCCAAGATGGCGAGACACCGACCGTGGTCACGGAGGTTTCGGCAACCAATGAGCCGACACGGGTCGTGGTGCACAAGCGGGTGGGTGGGAATCCCGATGAAGGAGTCGAGGGCGTTGAGTTCACGCTGTGGCGCGCGGACGACGAGGCGGAAGGAAGCGAAGAGGTTGATGGGGTGCCCAAGCTTGTCGACGGGCGAGAAGCGCTGACGGTCGAAACCGATGCGCAGGGAGACGCCATCGTCGAACATCTTGAGCAGGGAACCTGGCGCATGAAGGAGACGGGTGCTCCGCAGGGGCTCATCCCGAGCGACGAGGTCTTTGAGTTCACCGTAGATGACCAGGGTCTGATCGAGGGCGAGCGGTCGTTTGAGGTCACCATGGAAAACGACTACACCAAGGTGGATATCTCGAAGCGCGACATCACGAATGAGGAGGAGGTTCCCGGAGCTCACCTGACCATCTTGGACGAGGACGGCAACGCAGTCGAGAGCTGGGTTTCTGGAACCGAACCCCATCGCATCGAGCGACTCGCTCCTGGAACCTACTATCTCATCGAGGAGCTCGCACCGCAGACCCATGAACAAGCAAGCGCCATCGAGTTCACCGTCGATGCGACCGGCGGGGTCCAAACCGTCGTCATGTATGACCAACCCATCTCGATCGAGGGCACTGTCGACAAGCGCCAGGAGGTTGTCGGCCCGGCTGACGGGGACGACGAACCTTCCGGAAACGATGGGCCCAATGACAGCACATCCGCAGATAGAAGCTATGCCTACAGCATCGACGTACGCAACGGAAGCACGACATGGGTCGACGAGTTCACGGTGACCGATGAGATCGACGGCGCCGAGGCGGGGCTTGTCGAACTGACCGCACTTACCACACCGCAAGCGTCTGGGGATTTCGATGGGAAGCTCAACGTGTGGTATCGGACGAATCTACCCGCGGACACCGTGGAGGACAGCAGCGCGAACGCCACGCTCGATGACGGTCACGGCAATCCTTGGTTGGCCCACGACAACGTGATGGCATCTCTCGGCAGCGACGGACGAGCACTCGACTACACCGGATGGCGTCTGTGGTGCGAGGACGTGAGCACCGAGCAGGCAGTGCAGCTGAACGTCACCGACTTGCACCTAAGAGATGGGGAGACGGTCGTTGCGATTCGCTTGGAATACGGCTGCGTCGACGCCGGGTTCTGCACGCGCTCGGAGCGATGGGATGCCGACGACATCAAGGACGCGCATGACAACGTCGATGAGATCTTGGCGACCCATGAGGGTGACACGTTTGAAACCTCAACAGGAGAGACAGCGGAACGAGCGCCGCTCGTCTTGCACATGCGCGTCACCGATCGATATCAACCTGGAGATGAGCTGATCAACGATGCCCGCGTCGATCTGTACCGCAACGGAGGTGGAGAGGAGCTTGAAGACCACGACGAGGACCGCGTGGAGCAGACGCCCGACACAGGCACCTGGCCGCTCGACCAGACCGGTATCGGGGCGGGCGTTGCGGTGATTCTGCTGGCAGCAAGCGGTGCGGCGTGGTGGTTCGCGCGCACCAAAGAGTCGCGGGCCGCATGATTGAGTCAGCGCGCGTCGGAAAGGTCATCGCCTCGTCGTGCCTTCTGCTCGCAGCCATGTCGGGGGCGGTGCGGTGCGCCCGCATCGATCTGGATGAGATGGCGTACCGCATCGCCGCCGCCTCGCGCATGTCGATCCACGACGGCGATTCGCCTTCGAGAAACGATGGGGCTCAGGACCCTATGGCGGACAACCCCGCGATCGTAGGATGGCTGGATATCGAACAACCGAAGCTTTCCTACCCTGTCGTGCAGCCGCGCGGAAACACGCCCCGCTCCTGGTATCTTGACCATGACGCCTGGGGCAACAACAGCGAGCTTGGCTGCCCGTATCTTGATATCCGCGCTACGGAGACCGATGACCATCTGCTCGTATACGGACATCGAATCTTGGGGACCGACTCCATGTTCAGCCGTCTGGCCGATGCCTATCTCCCTGACGTCTTTTGCAAGCTGGGAAATGCACGGTGGGAATCGCGCGACGGAAGACAGCTATCCTGCACCCCGCTTCTTGCAATGCAGGTGCAGGCGGCATATCAGCCAATCCAGCAATTCGACTTCGGCGATTCAGCGGACCTCAGGGCATGGCTGCGGCGCTTAACCGAAGACGCCTCCGCCGTGTCGCACACAGCGGAGGCGTTGATATCGTCTAGCACGGCGGCCGTCACGCTGGTCACCTGTTCGGGAAACCTCGTCGGTTCCAGCTGGCGGACGCTGGTGGTCTACGTGGCCCGTTAGGCGCTACGCATCGTCGCCGCCCTCGGTGTCCTCAGCGGTATCGCCATCCTCGGCAGCCGCATCGTCCTCTGCCTCTTTTTCCTGTTCATCGATGGCTTCATCAATGAAGGTCTGGTCGTTGGAAGCATCCTGCGCCCGCTCCGCCTCGTTGCGCTCGACACGCTGCGCCTCGGGAGTCGATCCCGCAACGCCGACAAAGTACGAAAGGCCGAGGCCCAGAGCAATGGCCACGATGGCACCGATGAGATAGGCGATCCAATGGCGCTTGATGAACGAGAACACGTATCCTCCTCGACATGGTTCGTTTGCCCAGTATGCTACCAGCTTTTTGCATCGCGCATTGCGCGGCGATGCATGCGCGGGCGTATCTCCAGAAGCCGTGCGGCGTCTTTTGATTATCGGGATTCATAACGAGAGGCGCCAGCCGTTCATCTGGCTGCTGAGATGCAATCCCGTACAGCATGAAAAAGCCCGGCTGCGGCTCGTTGCCGCAGCCGGGCTGCTGAAACGCGGTGTCGCGCGTCTTACGAGCGGCGAATGACCTCGGTGACCACATCGGCGGCGAGGTCGATGTTGTCGGTGTTGATGTTGACGGGGATGTCCTCGGTGCTGTGGGAGCACGCGAAGCTCGTGCCGTCGACACCACCAAGGGTCACGGAGCGCAGACTCATCTCCATGGCGGCATGGGCGTCGGTATCGACGAACGGCATGTCGACCGAGCCGATCTCGTGATGGAAATCGGAGGAGACGCGCGAGATGAGACCCATGATGCGCTTGTCACCCTTGAGCACGCGGCGCTCGCCCTCGGTGGAGACCATCGCGAGCATGCCGGAGCCGACGCACTCGAGGTTGATCAGGAAGACGCCGCGCAGGCGGTCGCGATGGGACTCGAGGAACGCGCGGGCGCCGGCGTTGCCGTTCTCGGACGAGCCGGTCGCCACGAACCAGATGTCGTGACCGAGGAGCTCGTCATCGCCCAGGGAGGTGATCGCCTCGCGCAGCTCGGTCTCGGACAGCGTGCCGTCGCTGGCAGCGCCGCCCTTCCAACCGTCGTCGCCCTCGAAGTTGTCCCACGAGCCGATGTCGCGGCCGGAGCGCTTGGCGTCGTAGTTGCTATCGACGCCAAGCCAGTCGCTCATGCTCGACTCGTCCCGCTTCTTCTTGCGCCCGAACAGGCCGCGCTTCTTTTTCTTCACCGGCTGCGGAGCGGGAGCCTTGATGGTGTCGAAGGTACCCGGGGCAGGAGCGCTCGGCGCGACGACGTCATCGGAATTGATGACCGTGAACTGCGAGGTGGAGGGAGAGGACACATGGACGCTGCCCGTGGCGCCGACGTTCGCGAACGGATCGGACGCGAGGGCGGACGGATCGGGCAGGTCGAGCAGGGATGCGCGGTTGGCGGCAGACGCGGCGCCGGCGATCGTGCGGGGCGCCGGATCGACGGCGGGCACGACCGGGGGAACCGTACGGGTCACCTGGGGCGCGTTCGAAGCGATATCGGGAATGTTCATCGCGCGCTGCGGGCGCTGCGGACGAGCAGCGGTGATCTCGGCCATCAGCGAGTCGACCGTATCCTGGCGGCGCGGCTGCGTCGCATCGATCGGCTTCTCGCTGAACGGATGCGTCCCCTGCAGGACGGTGGACATATCGAACGTCTGCGTGGCGCCGCCGAGCGGAACCTGCTGGTCGGCAGCATGCTCGTTGCCCTCGGACTCATCAGCGTCGTCATCGTCATCGTCATCGTCGGCGAGGATCCCGTCGACATCATATGCCATCTCGTCATCCTCGGCGGCATCGTCGTCGGCCTCGACCGGCGCGTCCTCGTCGTCACGCGCAAGCGTGGGATCCATGGGGGCGAACGTGGAGGTCTTCTCGAGTTCAACTGCGTCCTCGGAATCCGCGAGAACGTCGTCGGCCTCTTCGCCATCGACCGGCTCATCATCATCGAGCACCTCGTAGATGGCCTCCATGATGTCGACATCGTCGTCGTAAGCGGGCTCGGCCTCTTCTTCGGCGGCCGCGATGTCCTCGTCGCTCAGAGGCTCGAACACGTCGGTCTCACCGCTGAAGAAGGCTTCCTCGCCATCGCCAGAGGCATCGGCCGGCACCTCGCCAGCATTGCCATCGACGGGTTCTTCGTCCTCGATGGGCTCGTCTTCGGCAGGCAGCTCGACCGCGTCTTCGGCGGCTGCGATGTCCTCGTCGCTCAGGGGCTCGAACACACTGGTCTCACCAGAGTAGAAGGATTCCTCATCATCCTCCTCAGGCTCCTCGCCATCGAAGGCCTCGTCGTCGACGAACTCCTCGACGCCAGACTCCTCCTCAACGTACTCGTCCTCCGTGAGCTCCTCCTCGGCGAGCTCCCCCTCTGCTTCCCCATCGAATGCGGGCTCGTCCTCGGCGAACTCATCCTCGTCGTCCAGGGTCTCGTAGGCGGCGTCGACGGCGGCGTCGAGTTCGGACTCGTCGTACGCCCACTCGTCCTCGTCGTACTCCTCGAGCTCGTCGAGCTCCTCGTCGTCCTCGGCCTCGTAGGCCTCGAACTCCTCAGACGCGACGGTCGGCTCGACGACAACGTCGTCGTCAGCGGAGGCGAACTCCGGCTCAGCCTCGACCTCGGGCTCGACGGCAGGCTCCGGCTCAACGACAGATGCGTCCTCGATCTCGGGAACAATGTCGACCACAGGTGCAGTGGGAACGACGGGAACCGCGGCGGAAACCGCAGATGCGGCTTGCGCAACATCGGCGACCGTATGCGCGGCGCGCGCGGCGGCGGGCACAGGAAGCGCGCCCTCCTCGTACTCGATCGCGCACGAAGTGGCTACCATGCCGAGCGAGCGCAGCGCATCGACGCCATAGCGGATGCAGCCGGCCTCGTTGACGGGCAGGCCGGGCTCCTCGTCCTCGACCGGCTCCTCCTCGGCGACCTCCTGCGCGATCTCCTCGGCATCGGCCTCGTCGGCCTCGGCCGGCTCGTCGTCAGCAGCCTCGGCCAGCTGATCGTCCTGAAGCGCCGGCATGGTGATGGTCGCGCCCGTGAGTGAAACCTCCTCTTCGGCAACCTCGTCATCGGCGCCGTAGTCGATATCGGGCACGATGGTGAACCCGTCTTCGACCAGCTCGTCCGCGCCCTCGTCGGCAAATTCATCTTCAAACGAAGCATCGGAATCGTCGGCCTCGGCGCCGTCGACAAGCTCGTTGTCGCCGTACGGCACGGCCACGACACCGCCGTCGTCGGTATAGCTCTCCACGGCGTAGAGGCTCTGCTGCTCCTCCATGTACTCGTCGAAGGGACGGTCCTCGGGGAACTCATCGGCCCCCTGGAAGGGCGCGACGGCATCCATGACGCCGAGCATCGCCGCGACCGAGGACTTGTTGCACACAGAACCCGAGGTGTAGGGCAGCACGTAGCGATTGAGAATGATGGCGACCGCATTGAGAAGCGGAATCAGGGAGGCGAGGATCGCGAGAACCCACAGCACGACCTTCGCGGCACCGGGCAGCGGGAAGATGCGCAGGATGCCGATGATCGCCGGGACGACCATGGCAACGGGAAGCAGCTTGACCAGCAGGGGACGGTACGCGGCGAAGGGAGCCTGCGCCAGGATGTCGGCGCGCGGGGAATCATAGTGGGCGACCACGACGACCGGGCGGTTGCGCGGCGAGGCGAGCGGGCCGGACGCCTTGTGATATGCGATGACGTTCTGCGAGAGACCGCCGGCACCGATCTGCGGCAGCGAGATGCGGCCGAGGCGCTCGAGGATGAAGATGGCGCCGCAGACGATGACGAGAATCGTACCGACCACGCCGAGCGCGCCGCCGATGCCCATGAGCACCGTCGCGACGAACAGCACGCAGCCGAGAATCGCACGGATCAGCTTGGGCGACGAGGACGAGGTGAACTCCTGGATCTCGGGCTCAAACCCGTGATTGGAAAAGATGTGCGCGATCTCCTCGGCGGCGACGCGCTCCTCCTCGCTGCAAGCAGGGGTGATTCCGACCGTCTGAAGCAGGTGGTTCAGATACTTTTGGGTATTCGCCATGTTGGCTCCACATCATATTGTCCGAATATGCGGACGCCGCGCGGGGCGCTTCGTCCGTACGTAGTCGAAAGTATACCCTGAACGAATCGTACCTGCAGCTTTCCATCCCTCTTACCGACAAAAGCGGCCCGTTCGTCGCGGACGCGCCGGTACGCCCGACACAGGCCCGACACACATCCGACAGCGCATCCCTACTGGTAGCGCGGCCGTCCGCAGACGAGCGTCGCTGGTCCGGTCGCCTCGTTTAGAATGAAACGAGGCGACGCGGGGCGCACGACAAGGCCCCAGAAAGGTCCCATCTATGGATACACGTCAGCACACACAGGACGCCGAGGACACGACGACGCACGACACCGCGCGCCGTATCCTCAACCTCCTGTTTATCCTCAATTCGTCATCCACGCCCCTGACCACCGAGCAGATTGTATCCGACAGCGATCTGGGATACGGCTCGCTGAATCGCGCGTCGGACCTCAAGAAGTTCAAACGCGACCGCGAGAAGCTCGCCGAGCGCGGCATCCACATCATCGAGATCAGGGCTGCAGGGGCCCAGCAGACCGAGGAGAGCTCGTGGACGATCGACCGGCGCAGCACCTACGCGGCGGCGGGCGCTCTGTCCCGCGCCGACGCCGAGGTGCTCCTGCGCGCGGTCGACGAGTGCCTCGCGCGCGAGGACACCCCGTTTCGCCATGGGCTGCTGAGCATCAGGCACAAGCTCGAAGGGCTCGGGGGCATGACCGCCGAGCCCTCGCCGCTCGACAGCGAGGCCACCGCGCAGGAAAACCCCGCTGCCGAGGCTCTGTGGAGCGCGTTTGTCCTCAAGCGCAAGATCCGCTTTTCGTATCTGGACGCCAAGGGGCAGGAAAGCAAGCGCACCGTCGCCGTCTGGGGCGTGTTCATGCAGGACGGCCACAGCTATTTTGTCGGTCTGGACGAGCAGTCGGGCGGCGTGCGCACCTTCCGCGACGACCGCATCGTCCGCGCATGGCGGCCGACCGGCCGCTATGAGGTACCCGCGTGGTTCGACATCGGCAACTACCTCTTTTTGCCCTTCGACCTGGCCGCCGGCATGGCGCAGCCCGTCGAGTTCTCACTGCGCCGCGACCTGTCGCAGCCCGAGGTCGAGGCGCTTATCCACGGGCGCGGTGAGCTCGAGCGCGCGACGGACGGGTCGTGGCGCTGGCGCGTGAAGGCGCGCGACCTCGACGCCGCGGCCAGCTTCGCGCTCGCCCACAGTGCGATGGGCATGCGCCCCGTCGCGCCGAATCGCCTGGTTACCGCATGGAAAACCCTGATCGGAAAGGTGGTGGAGGCCCATGGCTAAGCCCGGATCGCTCACCGCGGACCGCACGCTCACCGCGGGCATCAAGCTGCTCGAGGCCCTGTCGGCCGCACCCGACCATCGCCTGGGCGTCGTCGACGCGGCGGCTGCCGCAGGTATCGGGACCGATGACCTCCCGGCCGTCGTCGATACCATCGGCGCGCTGTCCGACCGCATGAGCGGGGCGCGCGCGGCGATCGAGACCGAAGGCGACCAGATCCACCTGTACGGAGACGCCGCCCTGCTCATGCCCCTGCGTCTGAGCGTTGAGGAGAGCATGATCGTCTCGCATATGATCGACCTGCTCGACTTGGATTCCGAAACCCGCCAGCGCATCCGCGAGGGCCTCATGCCCGACGGCGATGAAGACACGGCGCGCGGCATCGCCGAGACATCCCGGTACGGTTCGTGGCTTGTCCAGCTCTCGGAGGCCATCCAGGACGGCGTGCGCTGTCGGATGACCTATCGCTCGCTGACCGACGACACCGCCCGCACGCGCACCGTGGACCCCCTGCGCATCGACGACGAGCAGGGCCGCGCCTACCTGATCGCGTGGGATGTCGAGCGCGACGAGGAGCGGCGCTATCGCCTGGACCGCATCGCCGACGTGGCCTACACCGACGACTCGGTCGCCCCGCATGAGGTGAAGACGCGCAGCACGGCGGAAAGCCTGCGCGCGCACGGCGCCGCGGCGCGGCTCGTCGCGGCAGACGAGGAGACGATGCGCAGGCTCACCTGGTCCGGCATAGGGCAGATCGAGGCGCGCGACGACGGCAGCTGCGTCTTCACGCTCTACTACTCGTCAAAGCGCTGGCTTTTCGACCAGGTACTCGCCGCCGGCGGTAACCTGCAGATCGTCGAACCGCGAGAGCTCCGCGACGAGCTTCGCGCCTACGCCGCGGAGCTGCTCGCTTCCAACGACGGCTGACGGTAGCCGCAGCGCTCGTGCGCGCAATCAGCGCTCGTGCGTGCGGCGCCACAGCTCCAGGTAGCGACCCACCTGGCCGCTCTCGATGCGCTGGTAGCCCGAGGTGGGCAGCGAGCTCAGGAACTTCTTGCCGTATCCCTTGGTCACCAGGCGGGAGTCGGCGAGCACGAGCACGCCCACGTCGGATGATGTGCGAATCAGGCGCCCAGCGGCCTGCTTGACTTCGAGCACCGCCTCGGGCAGGGCATACTGCGCCCACGCCCGCTCCTCGCGCAGGCCGCGCTCGCAGGAAAGCGGGTCGGTTGGGCTGGAGAACGGCAGCTTGGGGATGACCACGCAGCGCAGCGTGTCACCGGAGGCGTCGAATCCCTCCCAGAAGGCCTTGAGGGCGAACAGCGACGAGGACTTCTGCGATATGAAGCGGTCGCGCAGCTGGCGCGACGACGCGTTGCGCTGCTGGCACGCCAGCTCCAGGCCCGCCGCGGCAAGCTTGGGCTCCACGCGCGCATACAACTCCTCCATGTCGCGCCTGTTGGTGAACAGCGTGAGCGCCGAGCCGCCCATGGCGATATGCACGTCCACGAGCAGCTGCTCGAGCGTGTCGAGATAGGCGTCGCGGTTGCGCGGATCGGGAACGTCGCCGGCGACGACAACCGTCATGTTCTCGTCGAAGTCGTAGCTCGAGTCGAGGTGCAGGGCGCGCGAGGAACCCGGGCTCAAACGGTCAAGACCGACAGCCCGGTTGAAATGGTTGAAGTTTCCTGCGATCGAGATGGTCGCGGACGTGAAGATGGCGGTATGGACCTCGGGCAGCCAACGGGTCGCCAGCATCTCACCCACATCGAGCAGCTCGGCGGTCAGCGACTCGCCTCCGGCGCGCAGGCGCCGGTTGACCTGCAGGGAGTACACATAGCGCTCGTCCTCCCCCTTGACGATCAGGTCGAGCGCGTCGTGTATCTCCCCGGTGCGCCGAGCCGCGTCGGCGGCGTCGACCACGAACTCCGGCTTGTCCTCGGATACGGTCTCCACGAGCGATGCCAGGTTGCGATGGGCCTCGTCCAGTGCGTCGATGGCGGTCAGCGCGGGCGGCAGAAACACCTGCCACCCGGCGCTTGCGCGCATATCGGGCCCGATCCAGATGTTCGCGTTGTCGTAGCCATCCGCCTTCCCGCGGCGCGACAGCTCGCGCACGGCCTCGAACAGCTCGGCCATGGCGAGCGAGGCCCGCTGGACGCTCGCGGTCGCCTTGGCGGTCAACCCCATATACAGCGTTGCCGCATCGGAGCCGGCAAGGTTGCGGATGAGCTGCCCCATGACACCGGAGCGCTCGCCGCCCAGGCGCTCGAACAGTGCGCGCGCCTCGTCGGCGGACACGGACAGCGCCCACTGGCGACGCGCCTCACGCTCGACCGAATGGGCCTCGTCGACCACCCAATGCCTGATGGGAGGCAGAATCTTGCCGTCAGCCGCCACGTTGCGGAACAGCAGCGAGTGGTTGGTGACGACCACGTCCACGCGCGCCGCGCGGCGGCGGGCGCCGTGCACCAGGCACCGATCGGGATAGAAGGGGCACAGGCGGCGGGCGCACTCGCGCGACGGCGTCGTGAGGTCGGCGCGATTGACGCTGCGCCACCGAATGCCGAGCCCGTCGAGGTCACCGGTGGGTGACTGGCAGACGAAGGCGTAGATGACCGCCACCGCGGTCAGGGTGTCCGCCGGGTCGCGGTTCGTCTTGATCTCCGCCGTCGAGCGGCTCATGCGCTCGAGCTTGCGCAGGCACGGATAGTGATCGTAGCCCTTGAGCGCGCAGAACGTCAGGCCGCCGGGCAGCTCGCGCGCGAGACGCGGGAGCTCGTGGTACATGAGCTGGTCGGCCAGGTTGTTGGATTTGGTCGCGATGCCGACGGTCACATGGTTGCGCCGGGCGGCCTCGGCGAAGGGGACGAGGTAGGCGACCGATTTGCCGACGCCCGTGCCCGCCTCGATGACGCGGTGCGTGCCCGTCGCGAGCGCATCGCGGACCTCGCAGGCCATGTCGACCTGCTCGGCGCGGGGCTCATAGCCCGGATACATGCGATTCACCAGGCCGCCGGGCGCGTAGCATGCCTTGACCTCGTCGGATGAGGGCATGATAAGACCGGGAAGCTCGTCGGCGTCCACGCGCTCCTCGGGCGCCTGCGCGCGCAGGACCTCCGTGCGCGCCGCGGCCAGCGAGAAGATGCCGTCGGGGTCCTCGCCTGCCAGATAGGAGAAAATCGGCCGATAGCTCCAGGGAACGTCCGGATGCATGTCCGCCAGGCGGCGCATGAGGCCGCGCGGCAGGTCGGTCAGGCCGACGAGCAGGATGCGCCACACCCCGCACAGCGCCTCGACATCGTCGATCGCGCGGTGAGACACGGCGGCGCAGCCGAACAGCTCGGCGAGGTCGGCAAGCTTATGCGAGCTCAGGCGCGGCAGGGCGATGCGCGACAGGGCGAGCGAGTCGATCCACACGTCGCTGACGTTCACCCCGCCCTTGACCGCCTCGATAAACGAGCGGTCGAAGGCCGCGTTGTGCGCGATGACCGGGCAGCCGCCCACGAACTCCTCGAGCATGGCAACCGCCTGCTCCGAACTCGGCGCATGCGCGACGTCGGCGTCGGTGATGCTCGTCAGGCGCGTGATCTCCTCGGGGATAGGGATGCCAGGGTGAACGAAGGTGTCAAAACGGTCGATGATCTCGCGCCCGCGCAGACGGGCCGCGGCGATCTCGATCAGCTTGCTGTCCTGCACCGACAGGCCGGTCGTCTCGGTGTCGAGAACGATGACATCTTCTTCTATCAGGCCAAACGTGCGCGTGCGAGCTCGTTCGGCCAGCGTCTCGTACTGCTTGACGATGAAGTCGGGAGTCCCGGCCATCACCGCCTCGGCGACAGTTGTCACAGGTTGTCTCCGTATCTAGTTGCGCGCGGCGCGAGCGAGCGCCATATCGACCAGCTCGGCGCACACGTCGGAAAACTGCAGTCCGGCGTGACGGACCTCGTCGGGGAACAGCGAGGTCTTGGTCATGCCCGGAATGGTGTTGGTCTCGAGGATCACCGGACCGCGCTCGCCGACGATGAAGTCGCTGCGCGAGATGCCGAAGCAGCCGAGCGCACGGTGTGCCATCTTCGCAAGCAGCTGGGCCCGCGCATAGTCCCCCTCGCTCAGACGCGCCGGGATGCGGTGGATGTCCTTGGGGTCCACGTACTTCACGCTCAGGTCGTAGAACTCGACATCCACGGGACAGCAAATCTCGACGATGGGAAGCGCGGTGAGCTCGGCATCGCCGTATACACCGACCGTGATCTCCGTGCCCTCGAGGCACTCCTCCACGAGCACCTTGCGATCGAACTCGAAGGCGCGCTCAATCGCATCGGCAAGATCTTCGGCGCGATTCACCTTGGAGACGCCATAGCTCGAGCCGTTGTACGCCGGCTTGACGAACAGATGGGAGCCCAGCTTCTCGACGAGCTGCTGCACGTCGTACGCCTCGCCGCGCTTGAGGGCAGCACCGCGCGCAACGGGAATGCCCGCGCGCTCGTACAGAACCTTGGAGAGCTCCTTGTCCATGCCGCACCCGCTCGCGAGCGGACCCGAACCCGTATAGGGAATGCCCAGGTACTCGAGGATATGCTGGACCATGCCGTCCTCGCCACCCACACCGTGGAGGGCGACGAACGCGACGTCGTAGGATGCGTCACGCAGACGGTCGATGAAGTCGCTATCGGCCGGATCGAGCACATCGACCGTACCGTACCCCGCCTTGAGCAGGGCCTCCTGCGCGTGCGCGCCCGACGAGCACGAGACGTCGCGCTCCGCCGACGTTCCTCCCGCCAGTACCGCGATCCGCATGTCGCTGCGCTGCTTGTTATCCATGGCCTGCGCTCCTTCGTGCCCGAGGCGTCAACCGAGATGTTGTGTATCCGATGGGCGCGCGCGATGCACGCCCCCTCCATGCAGTACCTTATTGTATAAGTATCGGGCTGGCATCGTTTTGTGAAAGGCATGATATGGAGCGCACCAACCGCCTACAGGATATTCGCACGCTCAGCCGTGACGAGCTGAACGACGTCGTCGCGGAGCTCGGACAGCCCGCTTTTCGCGCCAAGCAGCTCGCCGAGTGGCTGTTCGCCAAAAACGTCTCGTCGTTTGACGAGATGACCAACGTCCCCAAGAAGCTGCGCGATCAGCTTGCGGAGCGCTTCTGCTTCAACGTTCCCACCGAGGTCGCCAAGCAGGTTTCGCGCGACGGCTCGCGCAAGTACCTGCTCGAGTTCTCGGACGGCACCTCCGTCGAGACGGTCGGCATGCCGAGCCGCAATAAGCTGTCGGTCTGCGTCTCCACGCAGGCGGGCTGCGCCATGGGCTGCGCGTTTTGCGCCACCGGCTTCAACGGCCTGTCCCGCTCGTTGACCGCCCGCGAGATCGTCGACCAGGTCATCCACGTCGCCAACGACTTCGACGAGCGCGTGACGAGCGTCGTATTCATGGGCCAAGGCGAGCCGTTCGCCAATTTCGACGAGACGGTCAAGGCGCTGCGCATTCTGAACGATCCCGACGGCATGGCTATTGGCGCACGCCACCTTACGGTGTCTACCTGCGGCGTTATCCCGGGTATCCGTCGGTTCGCCGAGCTGCCCGAGCAGTTCACGCTCGCTATCTCCCTGCACTCCGCCATCCAGAGCACGCGCAACAAGCTCATGCCCGGCATCAAGAAGTACACGCTCCCCCGTCTGCACGAGGCGATTCAGCAGTATGTCGAGAAGACCGGCCGCCGCCCGAGCTACGAGTACGCGATGATCGACGGCATCAACGACACCAATCCCGAGATGGAAGCCCTTATCTCGTTCTGCGAGGGCACGCTGTGCCACGTGAACCTCATCCAGCTGAACGACACGCCGGGCAGCCTGATGAAGCCGTCGCCCATGAAGAAGGTCGAGTCCCTTCAGAAGCGCCTGAGCATTCATGGCGTGGAGACCACGATCCGCAATTCCCGCGGAAATGACATCGATGCGGCGTGCGGGCAGCTCAAGCAGAAGCACGTGAACCTGTAGAGACGCGTTTCACATGAAACAACAAAGGGGACATTCTCTATGAATGTCCCCTTATTTTATTGAATATATTCTTTTAGATATTTTTATTTAATATCCTATATTACTCCATTGGTTAGAAACCCACTCCTGGTTGATTTTTGGGTTCTTCGTCATCTGAGCGGTCCTGACGGCAACATCCTCCGTCATGTCGCTGACCTTCTTCTTTGAAGTCTTGTACATATCCTGGGCTCCACGGGTAATTCTTCCGCGAAGCTCAGAGTCGGTTGCAACCTTGTACCCGACAAACGCGCCGGCTGCAACAGCCGCCACTCCAATGACCGCCCCGATGATCCTATTCTTCATCGTCATCCCCTCGGCTCTCTTGGCTTGCCATCACCTGAGTAAGAATCCGTGCAAGATCGTCTTCATCTTTGAATTCGATCTCAATCTTGTTCTTACCCCTCGTTGCCTTCACGCGAACGTTGGTATTGAAAACCTGGCGAAGCACACGTGCCGCCTTCTTGTAGGACTGCGGTGTGACGGGACGCGGTGCTTTTGGCGTATCACCGACTGAAAACAGCGGTGCAAGGTTTTCAGTCGCGCGAACCGACAATCCCTCCGCAACGACCTTCTCCGCAAGCTTGATGCGTGCATCCTCAAAGGGAACAGCCAGAATCGCACGAGCATGACCGGCACTCAGCTTGCCATCGTAGAGCATGTCCTGAACAACCTCGGGAAGGTCAAGCAGACGTAGCGAGTTGGTGATTGCCGAGCGCGACTTTGAGACCGCTTTGGACAGAGCCTCCTGAGTCATGCCACTCGCTTGAATCAGTTGACGGTAGCCCTTTGCCTCTTCGATGGGATTCAGGTCAGAACGCTGAAGGTTCTCGATCAGGGCAAGCGCGAGCATCTCTTGATCGTCAACATCCTTGATAATGACCGGAAGCTCCTCGATACCCGCGAGCTTTGCCGCCTGATAGCGCCGCTCGCCAGCGATGATCTCATAACCTTCCGGGCTCTTACGCACCAGGAGCGGCTGCAGCACGCCATGCTCGCGAATGGACTCACTCAGCTCCTGAAGTTGCGTCTCGTTGAAATGCGTACGGGGCTGATTCGGATTGGGATGGATCTCCTGAATGGAGACCTTGTTCTCCTGTCCGGAGACATTGCTTCCCGTCTCGGTCTGCGCTTCCTGAATCAGCGAACCCAGGCCGCGACCAAGCGCCTTCTTCTTGGGACTAGGCACGACGAATCACCTCTCTCGCAAGCTGCATATACGCCTGAGCACCCTTGTTGTTGGGTGCATACATAACGACCGGCATACCGAAGGAGGGGGCCTCGGATACCTTCACCGAACGAGGGATACATGTTTTGAAGGCCTTTTCGCCAAAGTACGATTGCACTTCCTCGACCACCTGGTTGGAGAGGGATGTGCGCGAGTCGTACATGGTCAACAGCACACCGAATGTATCGAGACTCTTGTTGATACGCCCTTTCACCATCTTCATGGATTCAAGAAGTTTCGTTACGCCCTCAAGTGCGTAGTACTCGCACTGAATGGGAATCAGGACGCTATCTGCAGCAGTCAACGCGTTGATGGTCAGAAGACCAAGCGATGGCGGGCAATCGATAAAGATGAAATCGAAGTCATCGACAACCGGAGCAAGAAGGTCCTTCAAACGCGTTTCACGCGCCATGGTGGAAACGAGTTCGATCTCTGCGCCTGCAAGCTGAATCGTTGCTGGAACGACAAACACTTTTTTGCACTCGGTCGACTGAATGATGTCCTCAACCGGCACATCGTGAAGCAATGCATCGTACACGCAGTTCTCAAGCTGCTCTTTTTCGATACCAAAACCGCTGGTTGTATTTCCCTGCGGGTCAAAATCAACCACAAGCACCTTATACTTCAATTCGCTGAGTGCGGCAGCGAGATTCACAGCGGTTGTAGACTTACCTACCCCGCCTTTTTGGTTGATTATTGCGATAATGCGTGTGTCGATACCAGTTTTCGAACGCTTAACGTCGCGAAAGCCCACTTCACCCTCCAATAGTTCAAATATGCTTCATTCCGGAGTGAATCAATGTTTCACGTGAAACACGACCGTGTCTCACGCTCTCATTATGTTTCACGTGAAACGTCCATGCAAGATTGAATATGAGAAAACTTACGACTGTCTCGAATGCAGCTGATAAGAGATAACGGAATGAAAGACATCGACTGTATGAAAGGAAGCTTGCTATCTATATATTGACGCAATAAAAAGGGCTCGGATCCAAGCCTGAAACCGAGCCCTACTTATATATATGTGGAAGAGGTATCTTAGTGGGAATAACAGTGTTTCACGTGAAACATCAGGCCAACGGCTTCCGTTTCGCCACCCCAGCAGCACGAGGAAGCTTAAGCGACGGCTCAGCAGTCTTAACAAAAGACAGAAGCTCTCGATGTCCAAGGTCACGAGGAAGATCGAAGGAGATATGCTGATTGAGCGTCAGCCCACAGATCTCTGCGGCGCGCAAGCCGGCCTCAAGCTCCTGAGAATCAAGCTGACCCTTGGACACCAAAAGGGACCCGTCCTGCTTCAAGAGCGGCGTGGCGTATTCAATCAAGATGGGCAGCGACGCCATCGCACGTGCCATCACATGAGCGAACTCACCCTTATGGTCACCGGCGTAATGCTCGACGCGCGCATGAGCAAACTGAAGCCCATCGAGATGGAGGGCATCAGCGATAGCAGCAACCGCCTTGACCTTCTTCCCTACCGAATCGAGTAAGACGCCAGACAAATTCGTCAGCACATGGAAAGGAATACCGGGGAACCCAGCACCAGTTCCCATATCGAGGAACCGACCTTCAGACTCATGAGTCAACAGACCGAAGAGCAGTGAGTCGAGAATATGAAGCACCAGGGCGTCGTGCAGATCGGTGATGCGGGTGAGGTTGATAAAGTCATTAATCTGCTCAACATAGAGCAGGTGCCCAACAAGCGTCTCGAGGTCTACACGTGAGACCTCGAGCTCAGTATCGGATACAAGCATCGCAAGCTCGTCGGTCAAAGACACGATCAACCCCTGCTGGTCATCCAGAGAAGTCAGAATAATAGGGCGTTCGGCATGTTGAGACATCAAGCACCTCTTTGCTCAATCGTGACTGAAATCAGTGTATCAAGAATGTGAGTCAGAACATCGCGTAGTGCACATGCCGACTCAAAGACAGAGGATATAAAAAGAGGGTGGGACGAACCCACCCTCTAGCAGCATCGTATGTCAGAAACCCTACAGCACCGTGATGACCACACGGCGCTCGGGATCGCTGCCCTCGGAGTGCGTATCTACGCGGTCGTTGTCGCGCAGAGCGATGTGCACGAGACGGCGCTCGTAGGCGCTCATCGGAGGCAGGCTCACGGAGCTGTGCTGACGGACAGCACGTGAAGCCGCGGAGTGAGCCATAGAGATAACCTTGTCGTGACGACGGCTCTTATAGCCCTCGACATCGACAGCGACCGGATAGCGGAAGCCAAGCTTGCGGCTGACGAGCAGCGAGAAGATGGTCTGCAGCGACTCGAGCGTGCGGCCATGGCGACCGATGAGCACAGCAAGGTCGGGAGCGGTCACGTCGAGGATCAGCTCCCCCTCATCGCCCTCGTACTCGTCGATCGGGGTCTCGCGGGCATCAAAGAAGGAGAGCAGGTCGCGCAGGACAGACACCGCAACATCAGCGATCGTGTCGAGTTCCTCGTCGGTCAGCTCCTCGCCGGCCTTATAGCGCTCAGCAATAGCGGTGAACTCACCCGCCGGAGCCTCTTCGACCTCTTGAATCTCTTCAGACATGGCACACTCCATTAGTTAGGTACCTAATAACCTGTCAGAACGGCAGGTCGTTACTTCTTCTTGTGCGGACGCTGCTTGCGCTCGCGGCGGACGACGTCGACCTCGATCGGAGCGTTCTTCATGCGCTCCTCCTCCTCGGCCTTCGCCTTCTCGATGACCTTCTGGGTCACGAACAGCTGCTGGGCAACCTGCCACGCGGAGGAGACGTCGTAGTACAGCAGAACGCCGGCGGGGAGGCCCCAGCCGATCCAGAGCATCATGACAGACATGACGACGGCCATCATGCGCATGGTGGACGCCTGCTCGCCGGTCTGGTTGCGGGACATGTAGATCTGCGGGATGAGCGTCAGGACCGCAAACAGGATGAGGGCAATCAGGTACGGAAGAGCGACCTCGATACCCTCGCCAAACGTCGCGGACGCGGACGTGGTCAGGTCGGGCAGGATGCTGTAGAACGAGAAGTTCTCGCCCGAGAAGTAGTTCGGCAGGTTGTTGAGCAGCGTGAACAGCGCAAACAGGATGGGCATCTGGATGAGCAGAGGCAGGCAGCTACCGAACGGGTTGAACTTGTTCTCAGAGTAGAACTTCTGCATCTCCTCAGCCTGACGCTGGGGATCATCGGCGTAGCGCTCCTGGATCTCCTGCATCTTGGGCTGCAGGACCTGCATGCGCGCCGTGGAGCGCGAAGACTTGATCATCAGCGGCGTCAGAAGCAGACGGACGATGACGACCAGGATGATGATGGACAGGCCCCAGTCCACCGCGAAGCCCTGAATAAGCCTCAAGACCTGGAAGAGGATGTTGACGATCCAGTCCCACATGTGAATAAACCTCCGAAATAAGCAGCGCGCCCTACGGTACGGGGTCGTACCCGCCGGCGCGCCATGGATTGCAGCGCACAATACGTCGCAAACCGAGCCAGCAGCCCTTGATTACGCCGTATCTCGAGATTGCCTCGACAGCATATTGCGAGCAGGTCGGCGTGTAGATACATGACGCGGGCAGCAGCGGGGAAAGGTACCGTTGGTAAAAGCGCACCGCAGCGACGGCAAGACGTCGCGGCAGGTGCGCCAAAGAGGTGCCTTTATATTCCATCGATGCCCGCCCGCTTGCACAGCGACCTGAGCGCAGATTGCATCTCGTCGGGTGAGGACGTCTTGGTCTTGCGAGTCGCGAACAAGATGACGTCAAACCCCTCGCGCGGGAACGCACAGGCACGTGCGGCCTCGCGCAGGACGCGCTTCGATCGATTGCGAACCACCGCGCAGCCGAGTCGCTTTGCGGCAACGAAGGCGACCCTTCCGGAATCGCCTTCGTCTACGGAGTCGCACACGATCATGCGCATCAGGGGATGCTTGAAACTTTTCCCCTGGTGGAAGACGCGCTCGAAGTCCTGATGAGACTTGATCGTCCTCATGCGAGATGCATGCGATTATTTATCGCTAACGGTGAGGCGATGACGACCCTTGGCACGACGACGAGCGAGCACGGCACGGCCGCCCTTGGTGGCCATACGGGCGCGGAAGCCGTGAGTCTTGGCGCGCTTGCGCTTGTTGGGCTGATACGTACGCTTCATGGTAGATGTCCTCCTGCTACATTTAGTGTGCTGTACGCACGATATAGACACGTGAGCTTTCAGATTGTAGGGAATGTAGTGCGCGAATGTCAATGAAAGAGCGCTGAAAGCACGCAACCTTTTCACCGAGAGCGCATAACCGTTGAGGCACACCTATGCGGCCTCAAATCCTTTCAGAATCTTTCACCGACTTTTCCACAGGTTACGTTGAAAGTGTTAATAACTTTTCAGCGCTTTTCTGAACTTTTCAACAGATTGGGAAAAGTTGTTGAAAACTGCGCGGCGGGGCGGGCGATGCTATCCTGTAAGGACTTGAACCCCTCATAGATTGCGATGCTCCATGTCGGATGACTTCTACCCGTTTGTAGACTCGGGAGACCCCGCTCCCGACAACGCCCATCTGACGGGCGTGTCGGACGCGCTTGCGGCAGACGGCGGCACTACGCAGGAGACATCCCCTCAGCCGGACGCCGAGCGGGCGAGCTACGCCACCCGCATCGCCGTGTACGACGACATGCTCTCCACGCCGCGCGTCATCGTGGTGTCGCCCAAGGACGTGCGCACTTATCTGGAGGAGATCACCAACACCGTCTATCGCTGCATGAAGGAGCAGGGCGGCGGCATCTCCCTCATGGTCATCCGCGAGATTGTGGAAAACTTCATCCACGCCGACTTCGTCGAGCCCATCATCTCCATCCTGGACGACGGCAACACCATCCGCTTTGCCGACCAGGGACCGGGCATCGACGACAAGGAGCGGGCGTTTGAGTTCGGTGTCACGAGCGCCGACCGCAACCAGAAGCGCTACATCCGCGGCACGGGCGCGGGTTTTCCCATGGTCCAGCAGTATCTGGAAAACGCCGGCGGCGCCATATCGATCGAGGACAACCTCCATCAGGGCACCGTGGTGACGGTGACGATCGACCCGGTCCGCGCCGGCGAGGTCGAGGCGGCAGCAGCCCGCGGAGCGGCGGTCCGCAGCTCGCATGCACACGACGCACGCGGGGCTGCGCAGCCCGCCGCCGCGTCCGCGCAGGTCGCGCCCATGATGCCGCAGCAGACAGCCTACCCGACGGCCCAGCAGGCGTATCAGGCAGCCCAACAGCCGTACCCGGCGGCGCAGCAACCCTATCCGACAGGATGGGGATACCCCGGGGCCGGGGCCATGCCCGCCGCCCCACAGCCGTGGGGTGCCATGCCGAGCGCCGTGCCAGGTGCCGGAACGCCTTGGGGCGTCGAGGGCGGCGCGCAGCCGTGGGGCGCGGCGGCACCGGCGCAGGCATGGGGAGCCGCCCCCAGCGCGGGCGCCATGCCGGGCGCACCCGTACCGTCAGCGACGCGGGCCGGCGTATACGTCTCCGAGCGCGGCGCGCAGGCCCTCTCCTACCTCGCCGCGGGCGGCAGCGCCGGACCGACGGACCTCGCCGGGACTTTCGGCTCGTCTGCGCCCACGTGGTCGCGCGAACTCAAGGCGCTGGCGCAAAGCGGTCTGGTGGTAAAGCACGGCCAGAAATGGTTTGCCACCGAGGCGGGCGGCGCGTGGATTCGCCAGCAGCACACGGAAGGCGGAGAGGTGACCCATGGATAACGAAGCGAGGCTTCTGCTCGACGACGCGATCGCGTGCTGCCAGCGCGACGGGCTCGACGCGCGCCTTATCAATATGCTCGCGAGCGCACGGGCGCTCACGCTGACCGAAGACGCCCTCACCATCGAGGCGCCGAGCCGGTTTGCCTACTCCTACCTGGTTAAACAGCGGGACGTCATCGAGCGCTACCTCTCTGAGATTGCGTTTGCGCAGCTCGCGCTCAACGTGACCGTGCCGGAGGCACCCGCGGGCACCCCCACGTCGCGCACGGAGGCCGTGCCGGCCGCAGCAGAGGGAGCCGCCGAGGCCACCGCGACGGCGGGCAGTACCGCACCGGCGCGCCATGCGGGGCCGCTGCTCGCCGATACGCGCGAGGCGGCGGACCGCAAGGTCAACGTGACCAAGACCATGTCCGAGGCCGATTTCCGCACCATGATGGAGCGGATGAAGCAGGACGGCGGCACGGGCGCGAGCGCGGGACCTGCCGCACCGGCCCCCGCACCGGCCGAACCTGCCGCCCCGAGCGCAGCCGAGGATGCGACCGAGTACCCGTCGGTCGGCGTCAACTCCAAATTCACCTTCGACAACTTCGTGCTCGGCGACGAGAACCGCCACGCCTACCAGTCCGCCGCGCGCTTCGCGGCCTTTGCGGACGAGCCGGGGCAGTGCACGAGCCTGTTCATCTACGGCAACTCGGGCCTGGGCAAGACCCACCTGCTGTTTGCCATCAAAAACTACCTGGCGGCGGAAAAGCCCTACATTCGCGTGAAGTACGCCAACAGCCAGGCCTATATCGACGACTACATGCGCGACCTGGGAGCCCAGCGCGGCCCCGGCGAGCCGATCATGCGCGAGTACCGCACCGCGGACGTGCTGATCATCGACGATATCCAAAACATCATCGGCCGCCAGGCCTCCATCGAGTTCTTCTTCCAGCTGGTCGACGAGTTCATCCGCGAGAACAAGAAGATCGTCATCGCGAGCGACCGCGCGCCCAAGAAACTCGGCATGGACGAGCGCCTGACGAGCCGCTTCAACTCGGGCATGCTCTGCCTGGTGTCCGAGCCGAGCTTTGAGACCAAGTACCGCATCCTCAAGTACTACTACGAGAACATGATCTGCTCGGCGACGAACGTCCCGGCAAGCGCCGGCGACCTGTCAATTCTGGACGGCATCGCGCTCGAGGAGGGCAAGCTGACCGACGACCACCTGCGCCACATGGCCGAGATCTCGGGCAACAACATCCGCGAGCTCGAGAGCTTCTGTGAGCGATGCGCCGGACTCTCCTTCGAGAAGGAGCAGGCGGGGCGCGAGCTCACCGCGACCGACATCGACGCGATCGCCGACGAGTACTTCGACACCGCCCACAAGGTTGTGCGCGTCGAGACGATCCAAAGTGTCGTCGAGGAGTTCTACCATGTGAGCCACGAGGATATGATCGGCCGTAAGCGCTCGAAGAACATCGTGTTCCCGCGCCACGTGGCCACCTACCTCGTCAACTCGATGTGCGAGATGTCGCTCAAGGCGGTCGGCGCGGCGTTTGGACGCGACCACACCACCGTCATCCACAGCATCGAGAAGGTCGAGACCAAGATGAAGGAGGATGCCCGCTTTAAGGAAGAGATCCAGCAGCTCAAGAACATCATCCTCATCAAGTCGTGAGCATGTTGAAAACTGTTGGAATAGGACGGGAAAAGATGTTGGAAAGCTCGCCGGCACCGTGGAAAGCAACCCCGAGCGATAGCGCCGGTGGAAAACATGGGGAGTTTTCCACAGCATGCCCGTGCGTCCGACAATATCCTGACGCAGGCAAAACGACAGTTTTCCACAGCGTCGACACGCTTATTACTATTGTTTGTTAGATATATATACAGAAGATAGAAAAGAAGGGACCCGAAGGACATGAGATTCACCGTAAGCCAGCCCGCCCTCGCCGAGGCACTCACCACCGTCATGAAGGGCGTCGCAAGCGCGAGTACCCTCCCCATCCTCTCGGGCGTGCTCATCCGCGCGACCGAGGGCGTGCTGGAGTTCCACACCTCCAACTACACGATCTCGATTCGTCACCGCATCGCCGCGCGCGTGGACGAGGAGGGCGAGATCGTCATCCCGTGCAAGATGCTCTCCAACATCACCAAGACGTTGCCCGACGCACCCGTCTCGTTTGAGGTTGTGGACCGCCAGGTGTCCATCGCCTGCGAGAAGAGCTCGTTTAGCCTCAACACCCTCGATCCGAGCGACTTCCCCGAGTTCCCGACCATCGCGCTCGAGCGCTCGGTCGAGCTGCCGTGCGACATCCTCTCCGAGATGGTCTCACGCGTGTGGCGCGTCACCTCCACCGACAAGAACCGCCCGGTGCTGAACGGCGTGTACATGACCGTGGAGAACAACACGGTGCGTCTGGTCGCCACGGACTCCTACCGTCTGGCGGTGTGCGACACGCAGGTCGAGACCTCGTCGCTTGACGGCAGCTTTGCCCTCAACGTGCCGGCCGAGGCCCTGAACGACGCGCTGAGCATCATGGGCAGCCAGAACACCATCATGATCGGCTCCACCGATACGCAGGTCGTCTTCGCTGCGGGCAACACCACCTACGTGTCGCGCCGCATCGAGGGCACCTACCCCAACTACAAGGCGCTTCTGCCGCCGACCTGCGCCACGACCGTCAAGATCGACGTCGAGGCCTTCACGGCCGCGCTCAAGCGCGTCGCCGTCGTCGCCCAGGCCAACTCCGCGGTCAAGTTTGAGATCTCGGCCGAGACCGGCACCATGGGCCTGTCCGCCATCTCCAACGACCAGGACCGCGCGCAGGAGACCATCGATGTCGAGGTCGAGGGCGCATCGGGCGTCATCGCCTTCAACTATCACTACATCTTCGGCTGCCTGAACGTCCTATCGCGCGAGAAGGAGATCACGCTCGAGCTGCAGTCCTACAGCCAGGCGGGTATCTTCAAGTCCTACGACAAGATCAACTACCTGTACCTGGTCATGCCCGTCCGCATCTAATCGCTTTCGCGTGATGCGAGGTCGGGGGCGCCCCAGCGCGCCGTTTCGCGCGCTGGATAGTCCTCCGGCCTCGTTTCATCTGCAGGAGTATCGACGAGTCGGGATGAGGGGGTGATGCGCCGTGGGCATCTTCGCGCAGCGTCTGGTCGCACATGATTTTCGGAGCTACGAGTCGTTTGAGCTGGAGCTCGACGAGGGCATCACCGTGCTTGTCGGGCCCAACGCCGCCGGCAAGACCAATCTGGTCGAGGCGCTGCAGCTGCTCACGGCCGGTCAGTCCTTCCGCCGTCCCTCCCCTGTCGACCTCGTGCGCGACGGAGCCACCCGCGCCGAGCTCGCGCTTTCGCTTGCGGGTGACGGCCGCCGCCTCGACATGGGGATGGTTTCCGAGCGCGGCCGCCGCGCCTTTACCCGCAACGGCAAGCGCGTCCCCGCCTCCGGCATCCGCGGCGTGCTGCCGAGCGTGCTGTTCTGCCCCGACCATCTGGACATGATCAAGCGTTCCGCGAGCGTGCGGCGTGCGGCTCTCGATGACTTCGGCGTGCAGCTCAACGAGAGCTACGCGCAGCTCGTCTCGACCTACGAACGCGCGCTCGAGCAGCGCAACAACCTGCTGAAGGACCGGTTTGCACCGCGCGACCTGCTGAGCGCGTGGGACGAGACGCTCATCACCGCCGGCGCCTCGGTGCTGGTACACCGTCTGGCGCTCCTCGAGCGCGTCCGCGCGCACCTCGTTGAGGTCTACGCTTCCATCGCTCCACGTGAAACGGTCGACGTCCGCTACCGCGCGTCGGTGGGCGATATCCCGACTGAGTCATCGCGCGATCGTGACGCGGTCGCCGGCTATCTGGCTGCGGCGTTGGCAGAGACGCGCGAGGAGGAGACGCGCCGCGGTATGACGTTGGTCGGACCGCATCGCGACGAGATCGTGTTTTTGATCGACGGCCGCGAGGCGCGCTCGTTTGCCAGCCAGGGGCAGCAGCGCAGCCTGGTGCTGGCGTGGAAGATCGCCGAGGTCGAGGTGACGCGCGACATTCTGGGCTACAACCCCCTGCTGCTGCTCGACGACGTGATGAGCGAGCTGGATGCATCGCGCCGCGAGGCGGTCGTGCGCTTCATCGCCGACGAGATTCAAACCGTCATCACCACGACCAACCTCGGGTACTTTACCGACGAGCTGCTGCGCCGCGCCCACGTGGTGCGCATCGGCGCGACCGAACCGGAGCACGAGGGTGGTGAGCTGGGGTGACGCAGTCGAGGCGGTTCGGTGAGACGCATTCTTTGGCGGACTTTCTGCCCGCCGAGCGCCATCGTATCCTCGATCAGGCGAGCGAGACCCGCCGCGCCCAGATGCATGCCGCCGAGGCGAGCCGCGACGTGTACCGCGCGTGGAACGAGGTCTGCGCCGGCACGCGCGAAGGCGCGCATGTGACCGGCCTGCACTACGTGCCCGAGAGCAACGAGCTGATCGTGTACGCCGACGGTTCCTCATGGGTGGCCGAGCTCACCATGATGCGGGAGATCATCCGTGCGCGCATGTACCGCCGCGGTGTGGATATCGCAAACATAAAAGTGCAGCTCACACGTCCGGGCTACACGCCGCATCGCATAAAAAGCGCCCGCGCCGCCGGTGCGGCGACCTCATCGCGTAAGCAGGCTGCCCCTGCCTGCCCGCTGACGCCCGCCGAGGAGACGGCGCTGGAGGGCGAGGTCTCCCCCATCGAGGACCCGCGCCTGCGCGACGCCCTCAAAAAAGCGATGAAAGCCAGTCTCGAGCACAAAATCATCAACAAGGACCAAACATAGGTCTTAAAACGCATTTGGTGGTCTTGTAGGGGTATTTGAACCATGCTGTCATACCCCTGGTATTCCTATAAACTATATAAGGTTAGCTACACGTCTTGAGGAAAAGGAGATGTGCGTGGCGAAAAAGAACGAGTACGGCGGTTCCGAGATTAAGATTCTCGAGGGTCTCGACGCCGTTCGCAAGCGCCCCGGCATGTATATCGGCTCGACGAGCTCCAGCGGTCTGCACCACCTGGTATGGGAGATCGTGGACAACTCCGTCGACGAGGCCATGGCGGGCTTTTGCTCCAAGATCGAGGTGACGGTGCACCCGGACAACTCGATCACGGTCGTCGACAACGGCCGTGGCATCCCGGTGGATAAGCACCCGGTCAAAAAGATCCCGACGCTCGAGGTCGTCATGACCATTCTGCACGCCGGCGGCAAGTTTGACAACTCGGCCTACAAGGTCTCGGGCGGCCTGCACGGCGTGGGCGTCTCGGTCGTCAACGCGCTGTCCAAGAAGATGGTCGTCCAGGTCCGCCGTGACGGCAAGATCTACGAGATGCAGTTCTCGCGCGGCAAGACCACGCAGAAGATGATCGAGGTCGGCAAGTCCAAGACGACGGGTACCACCACGACCTTCTGGCCAGATGACGACATCTTCGAGACGACCGTCTACGACTACGACACCCTGCGCAACCGCCTGCAGGAGACGGCGTTTTTGAACAAGAACCTGAAGATCATCCTCAAGGACGAGCGCGAGCTCGCCCCGCGCGTGGACGAGTTCTGCTACGCCGGCGGCATCATCGACTTCGTCAAGTTCCTGAACGAGGGCAAGGATATCCCCGACGGCCTGAAGAAGCCCATCTACCTGGCCGGTTCCTCCGAGCCTGACGCGCCCGTGGAGCGCACCGGCGAGGTCGAGGTCGCCCTGCAGTGGAACACCTCGTACTCCGAGACGGTCATGAGCTTCGCGAACGACATCTACACCCCCGAGGGCGGCATGCACCTCGAGGGCTTCCGCACCGCGCTCACGAGCGTCATCAACGACTACGCTCACAAGCAGAACCTGCTCAAGAAGGACACCGACAAGCTGACCGGCGACGACGTCCGCGAGGGCCTCGCAGCCGTTATCTCGGTCAAGCTCGCCGACCCGCAGTTCGAGGGTCAGACGAAGGCCAAGCTCGGCAGCTCCTTCATGCGCACGCTTGTGCGCAAGGTGGTGTCCGAGGGCCTCGCCGAGTACCTCGAGGAGCACCCCAAGCAGGCCCGCGAGATCATCAAGAAGGCCCAGCAGGCCAGCCGCGCGCGCAACGCCGCCCGCAAGGCCCGCGAGGCCACGCGCCGCAAGAGCCTGCTCGAGACCGCCTCGCTTCCCGGCAAGCTCGCCGACTGCTCGGTGCGCGACGCCGAGATGACCGAGCTGTTCATCGTCGAGGGCGACTCCGCAGGCGGCTCGGCCAAGGACGGCCGTCGCCGCGACATCCAGGCCATCCTGCCCCTGCGCGGTAAGATCCTGAACGTCGAGCGCGTGGGCGACCATCGCGCCTTCTCGTCGGACACCATCCAGTCGCTCATCACCGCCATCGGCTGCGGCGTGACGAACGGCACCGGCGACGGCGGCGACTTCGACATCACCAAGGCTCGCTACCATAAGATCATCATCATGACGGACGCCGACGTCGACGGCGCGCACATCCGCATCCTGCTGCTGACGTTCTTCTACAAGTACATGCGTCCGCTCATCGACGCCGGCTACGTGTACGTGGCGTGCCCGCCGATCTTCGGCATCAAGGTGCGCAACAAGATCCACTATGTCTACCCCAACGGACGCCAGCCGGAGGAGGAGATCCTGCGCGACACCATCAAGAGCCTGGGTCTCAATCCCGACGAGGGCGAGGATGCCGACGGCAAGACCACCAAGAAGCGCCGCGGCTATACCGTCCAGCGCTACAAGGGTCTGGGCGAGATGGATCCCAAGCAGCTGGCCTCGACCACGATGGATCCCAAGACGCGCATCCTGCAGCGCGTGACCATCGAGGACGCCGCCGTGGCCGACCGCGCCGTGCGCGAGCTCATGGGCAACCAGGTCGAGTTCCGCCGCGAGTACATCGAGAAGCACGCGCACGACGCTCGCTTCCTCGACGCCTAACTTCGGGCCCCCAAGCGCCCGACCTTGCCCTTCAAGCCCTCGGGCGCCGCACGCCAGGCGTGCGCCCTCGGCTTTCAGGGCAATCTCGGGCACTTGGGAAACCCGAAGACCGTATGCGACAAGATGGTGCCAGGTACAAACTTGTCGCTTCTTGTCGCTGAATGCACTGAACCACGACCGAACCACAGGAGGTAGTACGTGGCAGACGATATGAACAACGCGCCGGGCGCCGGCGACGAGCAGGGCACCGAGGGCCTGCCCGAGGACCTGCGCCGCCTGCTCGCCCGCGCCGAGACGCAAAACGACGACGGCGAGACCGTGGGCTATGACCCCGACGCGGTCGATGAGGACGAGGAGTCCGACGACGAGGAGGAGCTCGAGGAGAGCTTCGGCACCGTCGACCGCGGCGAGGCGGCCGGCGAGGACATCAACGGCGGCCAGCTCCAGATCTCGGAGTTCGGCCGCGAGATGAAGCAGTCCTTCATCGAGTACTCGATGTCGGTCATCACCGCCCGCGCCCTGCCGGACGTGCGCGACGGCCTGAAGCCGGTGCACCGCCGCATCCTCTACGCCATGAACGAGTCGGGCATCTACCCCAACCGCCCGCACAAGAAGTCGGCCTGGACGGTCGGCGAGGTTATCGGTAAGTACCACCCCCACGGCGACTCCGCGGTGTACGACACCATGGTCCGCCTGGCGCAGTGGTTCTCTATGCGCACCCCGCTGATCGACGGCCACGGCAACTTCGGCAACATCGACGGCGACTCCGCGGCCGCCATGCGCTACACCGAGAGCCGCCTGGCCAAGCCCGCCATGGAGCTGCTGCGCGACCTGCAGAAGGACACCGTCGACTGGCAGCCCAACTATGACGAGTCGCTCGCCGAGCCGCAGGTGCTCCCGGCGCGCTTCCCCAACCTGCTCGTCAACGGTTCGTCGGGCATCGCCGTCGGCATGGCCACCAACATCCCGCCGCACAACCTCACCGAGGCCATCGAGGCCACGTGCATGCTCATCGACAACCCCGACGCCACCGTCGAGGAGCTCATGACCGCCATGCCCGGCCCCGACTTCCCCACCGGCGCCCAGATCATGGGTTCTGACGGCATCCGTCAGGCATACGAGACCGGCCGCGGCTCCATCACCGTGCGCGCGAAGGCGCATGTGGAGTCCACCAAGACCGGCCGCAACCGCCTGGTGTTCACCGAGATTCCCTACCAGGTCAACAAAGGTACGCTGCAGGAGAAGATCGCTCAGCTCGTCAACGAGAAGCGCATCGAGGGCATCTCCGACATGCGCGACGAGTCCACGAGCAAGGGCATCCGCCTCGTCATCGAGCTCAAGAAGGGCGTCATTCCGCAGGTCGTCCTCAACAACCTGTACAAGTACACCTCGCTGCAGAACACCTTCGGCGTCAACAACCTGGCGCTCGTGGGCGGCGTGCCCAAGTGCCTGTCGCTGCGCGAGATGCTGCGCGCCTACATCGACCATCAGGTCGACGTGGTCACCCGCCGCACGCGCTTCGACCTCAAGAAGGCCCAGGCCCGCGCGCACATCCTCGAGGGTTACCTCATCGCGCTCGACCACATCGACGAGGTCATCTCCATCATCCGCTCCTCGCGCACCGACGCCGAGGCCAGCGAGCGCCTGATCGAGCGCTTCGGCTTCACGTCCGAGCAGACCACGGCCATCCTCGAGATGAAGCTGCGCCGCCTGACCGGCCTTGAGCGCGACAAGATCCAGGAGGAGCTCGACGGCCTGCGTCGCGCCATCGCCTACTACGAGGACCTGCTGGCCCACGAGGAGAAGATCCTTGCGGTCATCAAGGAGGAGATGCGCGAGATCTCGCGCAAGTACGGCGACAAGCGCCGCACCGAGATCTGCGCCGCCGAGAAGGACCTGGACGTCGAGGACCTCATCGCCGACGAGGATATGGTCGTCACCATCACCCACACCGGCTACGTCAAGCGCATCCCGGTGGCCGCCTACCGCGCGCAGAAGCGCGGCGGCAAGGGCGTGACCGGCGCGAACCTCAAAGAGGATGACGTCATCGAGGAGATGTTCATTGCGAGCACCCACGAGTACGTGCTGTTCTTCTCCAACCGCGGCAAGGTGTACCGCCTGAAGGTGCACGAGCTGCCCGTGGGCACGCGCCAGGCGCGCGGCACCGCGATCGTGAACCTGCTGCCCTTCGAGGACGGCGAGAAGATCGCGAGCGTCATCTCCTGCCGCGAGTTCCCCGACAACGAGTACCTGATGTTCGCCACGGCGAGCGGCATGGTGAAGAAGACCGTCATGAGCGCGTACGATCGCAGCCGTCGCGACGGCATCATCGCCATCAACCTCAAGGCCGGCGACAACTTGCTCGACGTGCGCCGCGTGCGCGAGAACGACAAGGTGATCCTTGCCACTACCGCCGGCAAGGCCATCATGTTCAACGAGGAGCAGGTGCGCGCGACCGGCCGTGACACGAGCGGCGTGCGCGGCATCACCATGAAGGGCGACACGAAGGTCCTGGGCATGGAGATTTCCAACGGCCGCGGCGACCTGTTCGTGATCACCGAGCGCGGCTACGGCAAGCGCACCCCGGTTGCCGACTATCCCGAGCAGAACCGTGGCGGCCAGGGCGTCTACACCATCCAGATGACCGAGAAGAAGGGCAATCTGGCTGCGATGAAGACGGTCGGCCCACAGCATGAGCTGTTCATCATCACCGAGGGCGCGACGGTTATCCGCGTGAAGACCGACGAGATCTCCAAGACCGGCCGTGCCACCCAGGGCGTCAAGATGATGTCGGTTGCCGACGGCGACTGCGTCACCGCCGTGGCGCGCATGACGAGCGCCAAGAAGAAGGCCAAGGCACCTGCAGTAGCCGAGGGCCAGGAGTCGCTCGACCTTGCTGCCGCCGGCGCCATGGAGGCCCCGCGCGATGACGACCACATCGATATCGGCAGTGGCGATGAGGCGCTCGAGGACCTGATGGAGGAGTAACCTTCCGGGTCTGGTCGATTTTGCGATGCTGAGCGGGCTTTCCGGAACTGCAGCCGGAAAGCCCGCTTTGTTTATAGGGAGCCGGGTGTCCCGGAGTTAAAGCGCCCAGCGAGGGGTTAGGCACCCAGGGGTCGGAGTTGCCTGCGAGGGATAGGCGCCCACGGGTCGGAGCGGAGCGCGAGGGGTAGGAGCCCAGGGGGAGGTACGGGACAGCGAGGGGTTAAGGCGCCCAGGGGGAGGCGCGGGACAGGGTTAAAACACCCTAGGGATTATTTTACACAGCATATGTATAAACATATGCTGTGTAAAATAATCCCTAGGGTGTTTTAACCCTGTCCCGCGCCTCCCCCTGGGCGCCTTAACCGCCGGGGATCGGATTGTCGTTTGGATTCGCTAACGCCCCATGGCTCCCAACCGACTGCGTCACTGCAGCTCAACCGCATCGTCAAGAACATTTGACGATGCGGTTGAGCCTTCTGCGCCCCGATGTCCGCACCCTTTGATGGTACGATGCGACGCGTCATGGCAACGTCGATGGCGTACGGGATACGTCCAGAACAGTCGGAAAGGAGGGCTATGGAAATCGGGAATCGCATCAAGAGCTGCCGAGCGGACGTCGGCATGTCCCAAGATGATCTGGCGGCGCGCATATACGTGTCGCGCCAGACGATCAGCTCGTGGGAAAACAACAAGACCTACCCCGATGTCCAGAGCCTACTGCTCCTTTCCGAAACCTTTGACGTGTCCGTGGACAGCCTGATCAAAGGAGATGTGGAAGCCATGACGAAGACGGTTGATTCAGACGTTCGCACCATGAAGCGGTTGGGGAATGTGATGCTGGTGTTTCTCATCCTCACGGCTCTTGCGTGCGGCTGGTTCACATTTCAGGTTGCCGTGTGGGATTGGCCTTTAGAGCATGCGATTCCCACCATAGTCATCGCATTGGTGATGTGGGGCATCTCCATGTTTGCGGCAATCTGGGTTGATCGCATCAAGAAGCAGCATGACTTAATCACCTACAAAGAGATCCTGTCCTATTGGCGCGGTGAGCCGGTCGACCGTGATACCGAGCGCGGTCGCCGCGAGCGGGCTATTCCCTCGTGGATGAAGACGGTTCGAACTATCGGGTGGATCATAATCGCCTTGGCTGTCGGAGCTGCCTTTGGTTTCTGCGTCTCAGGCGCCATCGCAACGCTGTTCGGTTGATGTAGGGGGTCCTATACGGCTTCCATAAAACAAAGCGCACGGCTTCGCGTCATTATGCGAAGCCGTGCGCGTACACGTTCATGTCGCGGTGCGGTCCGTTAGAAGTCGTCAGGCGAGACGGAGCGCGCGAACTCGTCGAAACGCTCAAGCTCCTTTTCGGTGTCCTCGTCGGAGCGGTACGAGATATTACCCGCGCGGTTCATGACATCGTCCTCGACGTAGATGGGCGCGTTGGCGCGCACGGCCAAAGCGAGCGCGTCGCTCGGGCGTGCGTCCAGATGCTTCTCGCTCCCCTCTTTGTCGGCAACGATGACGGTCGCATAGAAGATGGGGGCGTCGACGCGGTTGATCTCAATGCGCTCGAGCTTGGCGCCAAGCTCCTTGATAGCGTCGAGCATAAGGTCATGGGTGATGGGGCGCGGACCGTCGTTTCCGTCGACGCCGCGGCCGACCGCTGCAGCCTCGAAGGAGCCGGTCTGGATGGAAAGGGCCCTCAGCGGAGCATCCGACGTTCCGTCAGCGCTGCGCTCGCGCAGCACGATGACAGAGGGGACGGGCCCGGCGGCCATAATAATGGTCTCGATATCAACGCGAATCATTATGGCACCTCCTGGTCGATGATCGCGAAGCCGGGAAACCCGGCGATTGACTGGTAAGTTATAGTACCCAAAACGCGTCGTATGTGAAGTTTCGCACGTTCTCTTCATGTTGTCAGATTTACCGAAAAAAGTTGTTGACGCGCGACGTCGACCCGCGCTATTATTTCCTAGCGCGATGGACCTGTAGCTCAGTTGGTTAGAGCGTCCGGCTGATAACCGGGAGGTCACAAGTTCGAATCTTGTCAGGTCCACCACTTTCTTTCGCAATAAACACCCCAGCGAGAGCCGAGTCGCCGCTGGGGTGTTTATTACTAGATGGGGGTTTAGCTCAGCTGGGAGAGCGCGGGCTTTGCAAGCCTGAGGTCAGGGGTTCGATCCCCCTAACCTCCACCATAGAATCCTTCGACCTCGCCACGGCGAGGTTTTTTCTTATCAAGGAAGTGCAAGAGGACGTCCGGTGTATCGGGGCTGCTCGATGTGGCAGGGCCGCCAGGTGTGGCAAGGCCGCTGTGGGTTAAAACACCCTAGGGATTTTTTTACATGGCGTGTGTTTTTACACACGCCATGTAAAAAAATCCCTAGGGTGTTTTAACCCCCGGGCGGCCCAGCGTGGACACCGGGCGGACCCGAGCGAAGTTACTCGCCGGACTCGAGCAGGCCTTTGAAGCCGGTGAGGCGTTCCCAGACGCCGGCGCTGGCCATGAGCAGGACGCGGTCGTGCGAACGGCGCGTCTCTTCCTGCGCGTCCTTGGCGGCGCTCTGCGCGTTGTCCAACGCGGTCGACAGCTCGCGGATCTGGCTGTCCTTAGCGGCAAGCTGGGCGTTCAGCCCTTCGATCTGTGCCTTCAGGTCCTCGATCCGCTCCTTGTAGACAGAAACCACCGCATCGATATCAATACCGGCCGTCGGCGCCGCCACACCAGCGGGCTCGGCTTCGCTCGTCTCCCCCGCAGGAGCCGCCCCCGGCTTGTTTTCGACGTTCTTAGTCAGATAGTCGGCAAGCATCGACGCGCCCTCGGCATCGATGATCAGTGCGCCGCGGGCACCGTCAGCCTTGGCGTGCCCGTTCTCGCGCAGACCAAGCTCCTTGACCGCACGGCTTACCGTCGACTTGCCGCGCCCGGTGGCGTCAGCGATCTCTTTGATAGTCGGCATGCGCTC
Organism: Collinsella tanakaei; assembly: GCF_030373545.1. GTDB lineage: Bacteria > Actinomycetota > Coriobacteriia > Coriobacteriales > Coriobacteriaceae > Collinsella > Collinsella tanakaei_C. The sequence continues at coordinate 266,453 of NZ_JAUDCO010000001.1, forward strand.
CCCTATCTGCATCAGACCGCGCCAAACAAAGCAGGCAGCAACGGTCCCAAGCAATCAAACCAAAATCATTGGTTCGATTATAGCGTCATTGGCGCGGTTGCATGAATCGGTCACGATACGGTGTGAAGCAATCCAAAACCAACAACGTCACACCGCACCGTTCTCACCCAAGCACCGCCTCGCGACACCCCGGCAGATCGCTCCGCCGCTCCCCCACCGCACCACACATCGTCTACCGGACAAATCGTCCTTCGGGCGGTATGTCGGGTCAAACTTTACCCAAATGGCGTAAGATGCGAGTGGGTCCGCGCATTCGACGAACCCCTCCGCGGGCATGCGGAGAACTCGCTGGTTACAAGCCAAGGGAAAGGTTCACACATGGCAGACGTACATGAGCTTCTTGACACATGGATCGCCAACGTCAAGGACGAGGAGCTTCTGGCTGAGCTTACGCAGATGAAGGACTCCGGCGACGAGAACGCCATCACCGATGCGTTCTTCCAGGATCTGGCTTTTGGCACCGCGGGCCTGCGCGGAACCATCGGCGCCGGTACCAACCGCATGAACATCTACACCGTGGGCCGCGCCACGCAGGGCTTCGCCAACTACCTCAACGACACGTTCGAGAACCCCACCGTCGCCATCGCGCGCGACAGCCGCAACAAGGGCGAGCTGTTCGTCAAGACCACCGCGGCGATCCTTGCCGCCAACGGCGTGACGGCCTATGTCTATCCCAAGATCTCGCCGGTGCCCACGCTGTCCTGGGCTACGCGCTACCTGCACTGCTCCGGCGGCATCTGCATGACCGCGTCGCACAACCCCGCGCCGTACAACGGCTACAAGGCCTACGGTCCGGACGGTTGCCAGATCACCAGCGAGGCCGCGGCTGCCATCTCTGCAGCTATGGAGGCCACCAACCCCTTCACCGACGTCAAGACCATGGACTTTGACGAGGCGGTCGAGCAGGGTCTGGTCAAGTGGATCGATGACTCGGTCCTTGACGCGTACTATGACGCGGTCGTGGACAAGTCCGTGAGCAACCTCACGCCCGAGCAGGTCGCAGGGGCGCCGCTCAAGCTCGTGTATACCCCGCTCAACGGCACCGGCCTCATCCCGGTGACCACGGTCCTCAACAAGGTGGGCATCTCTGACATTACCATCGTTCCCGAGCAGAAGGACCCGGACGGCAACTTCCCCACCTGCCCGTATCCCAACCCCGAGATCCGCGAGGCCATGCAGAAGGGCATCGACCTGTGCCAGGAGGTCAAGCCCGACCTGCTGCTGGCCACCGACCCGGATGCGGACCGCGTGGGCGTGGCCTGCGCCGACGGCGACGACTACACGCTGCTCACCGGCAACGAGATGGGCGTTTTGCTGCTCGACTACATCTGCAAGATGCGCGCCGAGCGCGGCGAGGACCTGTCCCGCAAGGTTGCTGTCACCACCATCGTGTCCTCCGCCATGGTCGATGCGCTGGCCGAGGAGTACGGCTTTGAGCTGCGCCGCTGCCTGACCGGCTTCAAGTACATCGGCGACATCATCACCGGCCTGTCCGACGCCGGCGAGGTCGACCGCTTCATCTTTGGCTTTGAGGAGAGCTACGGCTACCTGTCCGGCGACCACGTGCGCGACAAGGACGCTGTCAACGCCTCTATGCTCATCTGCCAGATGGCGCAGTACTACAAGCTGCAGGGCATCAACCTCGTTCAGGCCATGCGCGCCCTGTACGAGAAGTACGGCTACTATCACAACCGCACCATCTCGCTGAGCTATCCCGGTGCGGACGGCGCCGCCAAGATGGCCGGCATCATGGCCGACCTTCGCGCGACCGCACCGACCGAGATCGCCGGTGCAAAGGTCGAGGCGGTCGTGGATTACGAGACCGGCGTGAACGGTCTGCCTAAGGCTAACGTGATCGAGTTCGATCTTGAGGGTGGCGACAAGGCCATCGTCCGTCCGTCCGGCACCGAGCCCAAGATCAAGCTGTACATCTTCGCCAAGGGCGTGGATGCCGCTGCGGCTGACGCGCAGCTCGACGCGATCGAGGAGAGCGGTCGTAAGCTGCTGAGCTAACGGACCGATTCACACTGCACCAAACGCACCGCGCGGCGCGTGCATGTAAGGAAGCGGGGCGCTCGCACAGGCGGGTGCCCCGCTTTTTGTATGGCGCGAGTGTATGCGGCGGAGTTGGTGCGGTGGGGGAGTGCGCCACGGGAAATGGTTCGCACCGCATCGCAGACACGGCGCGGTGCGTACACCTATATATAAGTGAATCAAACCGGACCGATAATGAATCGGACCGCGTGAGCGTGCATGGGAGGGCCATGGTGCAATTGGCGCGCGGCGCGGTCGGTCTGCGCCTGACCGAACCGGGAACGGCGACCACGAGTGGTCGGTGGGGGAGTGTTGGGGTTTGCGCAGCTAGATGTTGGCATTTTGTCGGGAAAATGTCGGCTTACGACCGTTCACCCGGAAATTACGAACGCCCGGTGTTTTCCATGTGTGCAAAAACATTTATAAACACGCGGTAAAACCGCAGGTAGACAGCGGTATCCGACAGGGGTCAAACAATTCGTTTATAAATTTCAAGGTAAACTTGAACCTTAAGCCATCCTTAAGTGATAGAGTCCCATGTGTATATCTCTGTACATGACGGGAGAGCTATGCCGCTTTTGCCCCGTGCGAAAACGGCATCTTCGGTCGGGAAATGCAGCTTAATTGCAGCAGTAGAGAAGGATGGTTGAGATGGGTCGGCACTTCAAGAACAATGCAACGGGTGGAGGTTGCTCCGAGCGAGTAACCACCAAGAGGCTCAAAAAGCCTGTAGCCGCACTGGTCGCGCTGGTCGCGACCTGCGTAGTCGCCGTGAGCGCCTACGCGACGGTTCCCGCAGTCCGCAACGCGGTCGACACGGTGAGGGATAACCTCGTCGCCGCGGTCACCGGTAGCAACGCGGCGCAGACGCGTGCTGTGGGTGATACGGTTGAGAACTCGGCCGTTGCCGACCGTGACTCGACGAACGACTGGAACACCGTTCTCACGCAGGACGGTCAGGTGTCCACCCAGAACATCGGTCGCATCTGGACTGACAAGTCGGTCTTTACCGATTCTTATAAGTTCCAGGGATCCATCGAAGACACCATCACCAAGGCCAAAGGCTCTGACTTCCTCGTCGGCCTCTCCGCCCTCTCCTCAACTTCCAACCTAAAGACTGTCACCACCACGACCACGCCCCTCGACATCGTCCTCGTCCTCGACGTGTCCGGTTCTATGGACGATCCGATGGGCGGGGCATACACCGAGACTTATAGCATTTCTACCAATCGCAGCTACTACGTCAACGTTGATGGTGAGTGGCACGAGGTGGAATATTCTAGGAGGCAGGGGTGGTATTACCAAACCGGTTTTGGTATGTGGGCGGAGACCCACTATGTAACTCCCAAGACATCCGCATCTGACTCGAATCCTGATCATGTTCAGTTCTATACCTATCAGACCGTGTCCAAGATGGATTCGCTGAAGAGCGCGGCTAATCAGTTCATCGACTCGGTCAACACAATGAATGAGGCAATTCCCGAGGGCGGCGAGCAGCATCGCATCGCCATCGTGAAGTATGCTGACGATAGCTATCACTACACGATTGGTAACAACAGGGGTGCCGGTGGTAATGGGGAATACAACTACACCCAGGTTATGTCTGACTTCTCCACCAACGCGGCCGACCTGAAAGACGGCATTGACTCCATCAATGCGGGCGGTGCGACTGCGTCTGACTACGGTCTTACGATGGCGCAGCACGTGTTTGATGGTGGAACGTATGAAGCTGGCCGGTATGATGACAATGAGGGAAGCGGAACCTACGTTGGCGCACGCGCCGAGGCCAAGAAGGTTCTGATTTTCTTTACCGACGGTCAGCCCAACCACAGCAGCGGCTGGAGCGATAGCGTCGCAGCCACGTCTGTTAACCTGGCACACGACATGAAGGCGGCGGGTACGACCATCTACACTATCGGTGTGGTGGACGGTGCCAACCCCGACAATACGACGACTAATCTCAACCGCTACCTCCATGGTGTTTCGAGTAACTACAAGGATGCAACCGCCACTGGTTGGTGGGGAGATGCGGATTGGGGTAGCCTTGATCTTGGCACCCGCACCCCTGCTCCCGAGGGAAGCACGGAGGTTCCGCAGTATTACTATGCTGCTGAGGACGCCGCTCAGCTCGATCAGGTTTTCCAGGACATCACCACGTCCATTGGTCAAGACAACGCCTCCGGTTCGCCTATTGAAGATGTGACCACCGAGGGAGAGACCAACCCTGGCAACCTGACGTTCAACGATGAGCTCGGCGCCTATATGGAGGTTGCCGGCAATACGATGCAGATCGTCTATGCGGACCAGACCTTTACGAGTGGGAACCGTACGTCGCAGAACATCGAGGGCGGCGTGGTGTATACCTATCCGTTCTCCGGTACGGTTCATGCCAATGAGGCGTATGGAGATAGGGTCGCTAACCTGAGCGGTCTCCAGATTAAGGTCACGCACTACGATGACCCCGCCAAGGGCGATCTTGTTGAGGCTGTCATCCCTGCCGACCTGATTCCGATGCGCAACTACGAGGTGGATACCGAGAACGGCACCATGACCGTCTCCTCGACCTATCCCGTGCGCCTTTTCTATAGCGTTCAGGTGAAGGCGGAGGCTGCCGAGCAGCTGGCCGACCCGTCGAGCGCCATCTACACGAGCGACTATGTCAAGAACAACACCAACGAGGACGGTACGGGTGTCGAGTTCTACTCGAACCTCTATACCAACAGCAATGGTGACGGTTTTGTCGGCGATACGACCGCGACCTTCAAGCCGAGCAACGGCAACCGCTTCTACTACTTCACGGCCAATACGCCGCTGTACACGAGCAATGACGGTTCCGATGCGCAGGCCGATCGCAGCTTCATCAATGGTGACAACACCGTTTACTACAAGGACACCTACTGGGTTCAGACCGATAAGACGGTGGAGGACCCCGAGACTGGTGAGCAGATTCCTGTTGCCGAGGAGAAGACGGAGTACATCCCTCTGTCCACGAGCGACATTCGTGACAGCGTGAAATACACGGCCTCGGGCGCTTATCTGCCCCCGCAGACCCACAACGAGGATAAGATCGACGACCTGTATGCCGTCAAGGGCGATGATGGCAACCCGACCGAGACTGCCAAGGACACTCTGAACCCGACATGGACCGTTATTCAGGACGATAATGGCGACAACGTCTCCGTCATCTCCGCCCGCATGGGCAACAATGGTCGCCTGGCCCTCGAGCTGCCCGGCACGCTTGCCGTGAGCAAGAACGTTGCCTTCGGTGACCAGTACGGCAACACCGGCTTTGATGCGTCGGCTTACACCCAGAAGAAGGACTACGCCATCAACATCACGCTGACCGGCGAGGACAACCGGCCTGTTTCCGGCACGTACAAGGCGCAGGTCAAGAATGCCCAGGGTGCCGTGGTGTCCAACCCGACCAATGGCTACTTTGACATCACCTTCACGAACGGTAAGGCTACCCAGTCGATTAAGCACGGCGAGACGCTGTACATCTACGGCCTTGACGCCGGCGCTACGTACGAGGTGACGGAGACCGCCCCGGGCGATGGCTTCACCACCGCGTATGACGACAACGCCAAGGGTACGATTGAAATCAATAAGACCTCCAGCACTACGGTGACCAACACCTACACGCTGCAGTCCACCGAGCTGACCGGTTCCACCGACCTCAAGGTGTCCAAGACGCTGAGCAATCGCGATTGGCGTGAGGGTGACTCCTTCACGTTCAGGATTGCTGCCGGCCAGTCGACACCCAACGCTCCTATGCCGGAGAAGACTACCGTTACGATTGACAGCACCAACAAGGATGCTGGCGCGAGCTTCGGCAACATTTCCTACAGCACGCCGGGTCAGTACGTCTACATCATCTCCGAGGTCGTTCCCACCGAGGATGCGCTGACGGGCGTCACCTACTCCCGCGCACGCTATCGTGTCTTGGTTGATGTTGAGGACAATGGCGACGGCACCATGACCGCCACCTCCACCATGACGCAGATCATGGACGATGCGGGCACCAACGTCGAGAATGGCCCCGCCATCGAAACGCACACCGCCGCGTTTACTAACACCTATCGCACGAGCGACGAGGGCGGTACTGCGAACCTCGGCGGCACGAAGCGCTTCACTGATGCTACTGGCGCAACGGAGCTTGCCGACTGGACGTTCGACTTCACACTCACTGCTGTCGGCGGCTATCCGTCCGATGAGAAACCTGGCGAACCGGGTGCTGGGGAAACGGTCTATCCCATCTCTGCGGCTGACGTTCCCATGCCCGCCGATGCTCAGGGTACGAGCAAGACCGTTACCTTGAGTGGCGGTGCCCAGGTCTTCAACTTTGGTGAGATGACCTACGACGGCAACGACGTGGACAAAACCTACGTGTATGCAATCACCGAGGTTGCTGGCGACAACGACAAGATGACCTATGACGGCGACACCGAGTACGTCACGGTTACTGTGACCGAGGCTCAAGACGGCAACGTTGCCGTCATCAATGCGATTGCCAATCGCAACGCTGCTGACGTCGTGTTCGAGAACAGCTATACTCCCGAGTCGGCTAAGCTGGCCGGCGACACCGCTCTGGGCGGTACCAAGACCATTACCGGCCGTGACATGGTCGAGGGCGAGAGCTACGACTTCACACTCGAGTACACCGACGGCGTTGACGGCACGACGCCTGCTGAGGACAGCTGGATTGTGCTGCCTGATGCTGATGACATGACCGCCCGCGTGACCGGCGCCCAGAAGGGTGACAAGACTGCATTCACCTTCGGCGACATCACGTTCAACCATGTTGGTGTGTACACGTTCACCATCTCCGAGAACGTGCCCACCGGCGAGGATGCTCTTGGTGGCATGACGTATGACAACCACAAGTGCACCGTGACGGTTGACGTTACGTACGACAAGGACAACAACAGGCTTGTTGCTTCCACTGACTACGGTACTTTCGACAATCGCGCGAGCAACGAGTTCGTGAACGAGTATGAGTCCAGCTTCAACTATGGCACTACTACTGCGGGCGGCCTGAACGTGAGCAAGACGCTCACCGGTCGCGACATGCTCGACGGCGAGTTCAGCTTCACGATTACCGCGGCAAATGTTGAGGGCAATCCTGCTTTGACGGACAACAAGCTCGCCGAGGCTGATGAGAACTTCAGCAACGGCGGTGCCAACGACGGCGTTGCCAACGTCATGAGCAAACTGCGCGGCATCACGTTCGATCAGGATGACGCCGGCAAGACCTTCATCTACACCGTTGCCGAAACCAAGGGCGATCTGGCCAACGTTGACTACGACGCCAACGTGTATACTGTCGAGATCAAGGTTGTCGACGACAACGACGGCACCATGCACACCGAGACCACGGTGAAGAACGCCGACGGCGAGCAGGTTGGCGAGGTTGCGACCTGGGATGACCAGGCAACCGAGGGCAGCACCGTTGCGACCGTTGCGTTCAAGAACACCTATACGCCTGACGAGGCCGAGCTGACCGAGGGTACCGATACTGGTCTCAAGGTGACCAAGAAGGTTACTGGTGCGCCGACGGATGCCGACTTCAACTTCACGCTCGTGCTGACCGGCCAGCCCGAGGGCTCCAAGGTTGGTGGTGTGACCGAAGATGGTGAGGGCAACATGATTGCCACCACCAAGGTGGACCACAACTTCACTGCCGATGAGGTCGCCGCTGGCACGACGGCCGAGGCGCTCTTTGGCACGCTGACCTTTGATAAGGCCGGTACCTACACCTTTGACGTGATTGAGAACGAGGCTCAGGGCGAGGGCGCCGAGGACAACTGGCCCGCTGGCTGGAAGTACGACACCAGTACGCGCCAGTACACCGTTGTCGTGACCGACGAGAACCCGGCGCATGCCGAGGACGAGGGCCAGCCGCTCTACGACGGCAAGCTCCACATCCAGAGTGTGAATCCGAGCAGCCGGAACCAGACCTTCACCAATAGCTACGATCACGGCACCGTCACCATCGGCGGCGACGCCGAGGAGGCCCTGACGGTCGAGAAGACCGTAAAGGGTTGGTCCACCGATGCCGACTTCCACTTCACTTTTACCCCCGTTGAGGAGGAGGGTGTCGATTGGAGCACCATCGAGATCGCTAATGGCGCCGACAAGACCACGGTAACCGAGAACTTTGCCGACGGCGATACTCACAGCGCTCAGTTCGGTGAGATAACGTTCACCAAGCCCGGCACCTATAAGTTCAACGTGACCGAGGACGAGGCTCACGACGAGACCGCCGATCCCGCTGGCTGGACCTACGATGACAGCACTCAAACCATCACGGTGATCGTGTCTGAGACCGATGCCGACGGCAACTACGACGGCAAGCTCCATGCTACCGTTGACGGTCCTGCCAAGTTCGAGAACACCTACAAGGCCGGTACGGCTACCGTCGAGGGCGGCGAGGCTAACTTCGCAGGCACAAAGATGATCGACGGCCGCGACTGGCTCGACAGCGAGACCTTCGGCTTCGAGCTGACCAAGGGCGACGTGTCCGAGCGCGCTTCGTGGGATAACGTGACGTATCTCCCCGTCGATGCGGCCGAGGATGCCGAGCCGGTTGCCTTTGAGAGCGCCACCGCCACGGCTAATGAGAAGAACGACAAGAACGGCACCTTCTGGTTCGCCGGTACTTACCTGTTCTCCGAGCCCGGTACGTACACCTTCAACGTGACCGAGAAGCAGCACAACGGTGACGCTCTGCCCGAGAAGGGCGCTGAGCCCGTCAACGGCATGACTTACGACCGCCACGTCGGTACCATCACCGTTGAGGTGACCGATAACGGTTCCGGCACGCTGCAGGCCAAGGTGACTCCGGGCACGGACGATGCCTCCGTCGAGTTCGTCAACACCTTCGAGGGCAAGCCCTACACCTTTGGTCTCGAAGCCGACGAGATGCTGAGCGGCCACAAGACGGTCGAGGACAACGTTGGTTCGTTCCAGATGGCCGACGATCAGTTCACGTTCGTCATGCGTGCGCAGGCTGAAGCCAATCCGATGCCCGACAACCTGACGGTTGAGACTGACACTAACGGCTACAAGGTCGTGTCGGTTAAGAATACGAACACCGACGCGCAGGCGTATACCGCCGACTACAGCTTCGGCAGCATCACCTTCGACCATGATGATCTGGCTGGTGTGACCGACGACGACAACGACGGCAAGATCAGCAAGGCGTTCCAGTACAACGTGTACGAGAACGAAACCGATATGCCCGCTGGCGTGAGTGCCGTGAATCCTGGCTGCACGTACACGGTTACCATCACGGTGACCGAGGACCTAGCAACCGGTGAGATCACCGCCGAGGGCGAGGCCGTTCTGGTGAACCCGGGCGATGCCGAGAATGATCCCGCGACTTTGGGTAGCCTCGACTTCGTCAACAAGTACGACGCCGGCACGATTACGGGCGGCATTCAGATTTACAAGACGCTGAGCGGCCGCAATTGGCAGCAGGGCGATACCTTCACCTTCGATGTGACGATGAAGGCTGATGGGGTTGCCAAGGACGATCTGCCGGAGTTCAACTTCGACAACCTGGCGGGCACCGTTGCCGACTACACCGAGGCCGACGGCGAGCTGAGCTACAACATCACCATCAACCCCTCGCGAAGTGCGACAGGCAACAGCTATGCGTTTGGCACGGGCATTCCCACCTACACGCACGAGGGCACCTATGTCTACACCATCACCGAGCGCGACAGCACGGTGGCGGGCGTTACCAAGGACAGCTCGACCTACGTCGTGACCGTCGTGATCGAAGACGTTGAGCAGGGCGGCGAGCATGTCCTGAACCGCACTGCTACCATCGAGCGCGATGGTGTGCCGTACGAGAACACCGGTCGTGTAGACTTCACCAACACCTACACTGCCGCGGGTACGCTCGACGGTGCGACGGTACTCGATGTTCAGAAGACCTTCACGGGCCGTGAGAACAACGAGTGGACCGACAACGATGTGTTCACCTTCAAGCTGACTGGCTCTGAGGGTGCTCCGATGCCTAAGAACGACCAGGGCGATGTGGTGGATACCATCACACTGACCAAGAACGAGCTTGCCGACGGAGTGGCCACGGGCAGCTTCGGCGACATCGCTTACGGCAACGCCGACCGTGGTAAGAGTTACACCTATACCATCACTGAGGTTGCGGGCAACGTCTACGGCGTTGACTACTCCGAGGCTGAGTACAAGGTGACGGTGACGGTCAACGATAAGGCCACGCCTGATGGCACGCTGGTCATTGTGTCTACCGTCGAAAAGACCAAGGACGACAACGGCGCTGCGGTTGATCCCGCTTCCGCTGCTAACGTTGCTGCCTTCACCAACACCTACAAGGTGAACGACGACACCAAGACGGTCGACCGCGTTGACGAGGACGTTAAGACCGACGTCGACGGTAAGCTCGTGGGCGTGGGCGATACGCTCGAGTACACCATCCACTGGGTGAACGACGCGATTAACGAGACCGGCGTCGCTCAGGATGCTACTGTGACCGTTGTCGACAAGCTGCCTGCTGGCGTGACCCTGGACCAGGATTCCATCGGCGAGGGCGTCTACGACGCCGACGCCGGCACGATCACTTGGACCATCAATGCCAAGGCTGCCCAGGAGGGTGACATTACCTACAGCGTTACCGTCAACGACGAGGCGCTGCAGACCGACGAGCTGACCAACACCGCGCAGGTGACGGTTGGTGACAACAACCCGCACCAGAGCGTTGAGACCACGGTCCACGTCCCGCAGAAGTCCGTCGAGAACGATCGCGAGGACGCCGATGCTGGTGATCTCAAGGTCGGAGACACCCTGACCTACACCATCGAGTACACCAATGATGCCGACGAGCCGGCGACCATCACGGTGACCGACCCGGTTCCCGCGGGTCTGACGGTGACCCAGGACGACATCCAGGACGGCGGTACGCTTGCCGATGGCACCATCACCTGGGTCATCGAGAACGTGCCTGCTGGCCAGAGCGGTGAGGTGCACTTCAGCGGTGTGGTGAACGAGACCGCGCTGGCCGAGGGCGCCAATAACCAGGCAACCATTGAGGTTGGCGAGGACGGCCCGGTTATCAAGACCAACACGGTGCCCGGCACGCTTAAGACCGGTACCATGTCCATCTCTAAGACCGTCCAGGTTGATGAGGCCGAGGGAACCGAGATTGACACCAAGAAGCTCTTTGAGTTCACTGTCAATCTGACCGACACCAAGGACAACGCGCTGACCGGTACGTACGCCATCGAGGGCGCGTTCGACAAGGACGGCAATGCTCTCACTTCCGTCACCGATGGCACCAAGGTCTACCTGCACCATGGTGACAGTGCGACCGTGAAGGGCCTGCCTGCAGGAACGCAGGTCAAGGTGACCGAGACGGTGCCTGATGGCTACACGGCCGACAGGGCCGAGCGTACAGGTGCGATTATCGCTGACGCTAACACTCTGTTCGCGTTCACGAACACCTACAGCACTGATCCCGGTACGGTTTCTGAGGGTACCGAGTCTGCCTTCAACCTGACCAAGCAGCTGACCGGTCGCGACGAGAACAATTCGTGGGCCGCGGGTGACGAGTTCACCTTCACGCTGACCCCTGGTACGGCCACCGACCTCGAGGGCAACCCGGTCGAGGACCTGACCGTCCCGATGCCTGCCGATTCCGCGGATGGCATCAAGAAGGTGACGGTCGGTGCCGTCAAGGCCGGCGAGAACGGCGTCGCTCCGATTGACTTTGGCGAGATCAGCTACGAGCGCACGGGTATCTACACCTACACGGTGCAGGAGACTGGCGCTGACGGCGAGCTCGGTACGGGCGGCTACGCGGACGGCATCACCTACGATGGCCGCACCGTAAACATCAGGGTGACCGTGACCGACAATGGCACCGGCGGCTTGGTTGCTGCTGTGGAGAAGACCGACGAGGCTGTTCCCGCCACTGACGATGTGGCCGCCGTGTCCTTCCAGAACACCTACAACTCCACGTTCGACTACGGCGCCAACGGCCAGGGTGGTATCGACATCACCAAGATGCTTCAGAACCGCGATATGACCGAGGGCCAGTTCACCTTCAAGGTGACTGCGGCAGACGAGCTCGCTGCCGGGAAGATCGGTGGTCAGACGGTCGAGTTGAAGTCCGCTGCGGCTGCCGCCGATACGGCGCAGTCCGTGATCGGCAACCCGTTCGGCAACGTGACGTTCGATCGTGCCGATAGTGGCAAGACGTTCACCTATACCATCGAAGAGACCGGCACGGCGCCTGATGGCTATACCTACGACTCCGATGTCTTCACGGTTGAGATTACGCCGGACGACAAGGGCGACGGCACCATGAGTGTGACCACGGATGTGTCCAGCAAGAATGGCTACAGCCAGACGGTGACCAGCACCGCGGCTGATCCGCAGAAGGCCACCGTGTCCTTCGTCAACACCTACGACGCGGGCGACGTGACCGTGGGCGCCAATGGCGACGCGACCATCGTTGCCACCAAGACGCTCAAGAACGACGACATCGCTGAGTACGACGGCGAGTTCACGTTCAAGGTGACGAGTGGCGACACCGAGGTTGCCACCGGCAGTAACAACGCTGACGGCTCCATCACCTTCGACACGATCACCTACACGAGCGAGAACCTCTATGCGGCCGCCCACGGCGGATCCGATGAGGTCGGCACCGCCTCGCTCGCCACTGAGGGCGATGAGGACGTCTACACCTTCGTGTACAGCGTTTCCGAGGATGAGCCGACCGCCGATGGCGTCAGCATCACGAACGGTAAGGGCTCCGTGACCATCACGGTGACCGACGATCGTGCCGGCAAGCTTTCCATCGACGTTGATTACGGCTCGGACGCCAACGGCCTGGAGTTCGTCAACACGTACGGTACGGGCGAAGCGGCTGAGGTGACGCTCGGCGGTAACAAGACGCTGACCGGTATCGATGGAGCTGTCGCTCCGGCGCTTGAGAGCGGTATGTTCGAGTTCACCATCACCGGTAAAGACGGCGCTCCGATGCCTGAGACCACGAAGGTTACCAACGAGGGCTCTGCCATTAGCTTCGGCCCGATCAAGTACACCATGGAGAACGTCTTTGGTACCGATACCGCCGATGAGACGACGGTAACCGAGGATGATGCCGCCGAGCAGACCGATGAGGCTGTCGAGACCGAGGGTGCCGAGCTTGAGGGCGAGGCCACCGAGGTCGAGACCACGGATGAGGCCGCAACCGAGTCCGAGACCACCGACGAGGTCGTTGCCGGCGAGGCCGCACCCGCCGAGGACGAGGGCATCGAGCTCTACACCGCTGGACGCACCAAGACCTTCACCTACACCATCAGCGAGACCCATGCTGGCGACACCATCAAGGGCATCACCTACGACGGTAGCTCCAAGACCGTTAAGGTTACGGTGACCGACAACGGTGATGGCACGGTTTCCGCTGCGGTGACCGCCGACACCGATGCCGACGAGAATATGGACTTCACGTTCGACAACACCTACTCGGTGACGCCCGAGGAGAGCACGCCGACGGGCGAGGGTGCCCTGACCTTCACCAAGGTTTGGGATCGCCAGGGCGGCTCGCGTGAGCTGGCTGCCGGTGACTTCACCTTCCAGCTGGTGAGCAAAGCCGACCCGGAGACGGTCTACACCGCCACCAACGACGCTGACGGCAACGTGGCGTTCGAGTCGATCACGTTCGACCGCGCGGGCGACTACACCTACACGCTCAGCGAGGTTGTGCCCGAGGACGCCACACCGGTCGACGGCGGATACGAGAAGGACGGTGTGCTCTACCTGAACACGTCCTACACGGTGACCGCTCACGTGACCGACAACCACGACGGCACCCTGAGCGTTGAGTGGACCATGACCGACGCCGACGGCGCCGACGCGACGACGGCCACCTTTGTCAACACGTACTTCGTCGAGGGCACCTCGGTGACGTTCGGCGCTGCCAAGGCGCTCGAGGGCCGCGCGGTCAAGGACGGCGAGTTCACGTTTGAGCTGCGCGACGCCGAGGGCAACGTACTCGGCACCGCCACCAACGACGAGACGGGTCAGATCGTCTTCGCTGATGCGGTTCAGAGCTTCGGCAGCGTGGGCGAGTACGACTTCGTGATCGCCGAGGTTCTGCCCGAGGATGACGACGCCACCACCGAGGGTATCCAGAAGGACGGCGTGACCTACGACGAGACCACCTACACGGCTCACGTCGTGGTGAGCGACGACAACAAGGGCAAGCTGTATGTCTCCGAGCTCACCTACAACGGCGAGGCTGCGCTGCCGACCTTCAAGAACTCCTATGAGGAGCCGAAGGAGCCGGTGACGCCCGAGAAGCCTGCGAAGCCCGAGGAGAACATCCCGCAGACCGGCGACAACACCATCGCCATGGTCGGTGGATGCGCGCTCGCGGCTATGGCGCTAATCGGCGGCGGCATCTTCCTGCGCCGTCGCAACAGCGACCAGCAGTAACGACAGGGGAGGCCGAGCTGCCTCGGCCTCCCTGCCTACGAAAGTAGGTAACCACGGTTGTCGCTGCGGGAAATCCCGACCTTTCCGCAGAGGCATATAAAAGACCCGGTCCCTCCATTCCGATTTAGGGGGACCGGGTTGCTTTGTATAGATGGGTGACAGCCCGACGCGGTGCACGGCGTCGGGCTGTTGTGTGGTTGGTGGGGTTAACGCAGGAAAACGAACCAGATCAAGAAGGCAACCACCACGACGATGGCCACGAGGGCAAGGATCAGGTGGGTGCGGCGCTGCGCCTGCTCACGTCTGATGAAGATGGACTTGCGCGAGGTGGGTGTCTCGATATAGCGCTCAAAGTGCAGGTTTTGGGTGCCGGGGTTCTGGGAGCGGGGGTGTGCCGGCTGCAAGGGCGCGTGTCCTTGGCGGCCGGCATTTACGGGAGGCAGATAGTCGGGGTCATTGGTGGCGACGCCCATGTGACGGCGACCCGAAGTCGCTTGAGGGGGTTGCTGCGGCGACGCCGGGCGCTCGCGATAGGCGGAAGGCGCGGCGTGTGGGGAAGAAGAGCGATGATCTTGTAGCTGATCGTCCATGGAACATCCCTGCGTAGAACCCTATATACGACCATTGTACGCAGGGCGATGTACCTGCGAGCGAGATTTAAGGAATGGTGTACGCGTAGGGAGTTTGTAAACGAAGTGTCCATAAAGTCAGCTTGGCGTAAGCAGGGGCGTGTCGAGTGATTGGATATCTTAGTCTAATGGACTTAGATTTGATGATAGTGTGACGCTTAAAAAATCTGTCTAACACGGAATAGAGCCGGTCCGTGCGGGAATAACTACAAGCGACCAAAGAAGTCCTCGCCTCCCAGAAGGGGAGCGCGGCACGTCACCAAAGGAGTGATAGATATGGCAAGCATGGTTCCTTATCGTTCGGTTTTCGGTCTTCGTCCCGCTACGTCGCTGCTCGACGCGTTTGACGACATGATGGACCTGGCGTCCACCCCGCTTTCGACCAAGGCGTTCCCGATCGATGTCGAGGACACCGGCACCGGCTACGAGATCAAGGCGTATCTCACCGGCGTGAGCAAGGATGACATCGATGTCGAGCTCAACGAGGGTCGTCTGTCCATCTCCGTCAAGGTTGAGGAGAGGGAAGAGGACAAGGGCAAGAACTACCTGCAGAAGGAGTTCACGTCCTACAGCGCGACCCGCGGCGTGTATCTGAAGGACGCGGCGTCCGAGGGCCTGTCCGCGCGCTACGCCGACGGCATCCTGACCGTCACCGTTCCGAAGATCGTCGAGAAGAAGAACGTTACCAAGATCGCGATTGACTAGCTTTACCTGCGTATATGAAGCAAAGGAAGGGTCCGGGGTTTCACCCCGGACCCTTCCTTTTGGGTTGGTTGGGGGGTTGTTTGGGGACGTGTTCGTTTCAACCCATTTGGCGCTGCATTTTCGACCCGAATACCACTACCCCCGTTTACAGTTCGGTTTTGCGAGGGGTGTCCGAGTACGCCAGCCTTCGGGCTCGCAGAAACCGCAGGTAATGGCTCTGTCTTTTTTCGGGCTACTCTGAGGGTGACGGCAAAACCGTCCCCTAAACGGGGGTATGGTTTTGAGAGCTCCGCTTTAGGGGGTCTGACCGAGGGAACGGCGCGCCTCGTTGCGAATGGGTTGAAATGAACCTGTCCCCGATTGTCCAGAAATGAACCTGCCTATCATTATCGGCCCGAAATATCACTACCCCCGTTTACGGTTCGGTTTTGCGAGGGGTGTCCGAGTACGCCAGCCTTCGGGCTCGCAGAAACCGCAGGTAGCGGCGTTGTCATTTTTCAGGCTACTCAGAGGGCGTCCTCAAAACCGAACCGTAAACGGGGGTACCGCTCCTCAGGGGAGAAGACGGTCAAAATGGGTTGGATGGAACACGTCCCCAATCAACCCAAAATGGGTTGGATGGAACACGTCCCCAATCAACCCAAAATGGGTTGGAGGGAACACGTCCCCAATCAACCCATTTAGGCGATGGTGATCGGTCGGTTTTGGCCGGCGGCACGAATGTGCAGGTCGGAGCCACTCCCGCCGCGTGCGAGCGTGGCGGTGGAACCGAGTTCGTCATCAAGTTCGGCTCCCAGCGCGGCGGCAAAGGAGCGCACCGCCAGGCTGGGGCGGTTGTTCTCCTGCGAGATATGCATGGCGACAAGCTGCTCGGTGTGCGACCCAACAATGCGCTCGGCGGCTTCGGCTGCCTGGTCGTTGGAGAGGTGCCCCGCATCCGAGATGATGCGGTCCTGCAGGTAGCGCGGGTAGGAGCCGGTTCTCAGCATGGGGACGTCGTGGTTGCTCTCGAGCGCGATGACCCGCGCGTCGCTCAAGGCATCGAGCGCGAAATCGCTCAGGCAGCCCGTGTCGGTCGCGTAGCCTATGGAGTCGCCGCCGCAGTCAAACCGAAAACCGACGGGGTTCACCACGTCGTGCGAGGTCGCAAAGGTCTGCACGTCGACACCCGCCACTTCAAAGCGCAGGCCGGGTACGAACTCGCAGAAATCGAGCTCGTTCAGGTACGCGCGCGTCTCGGGTGTGCCGATGCTCGCGTACAGCTCGACGTCAAACGCCCGGCACCACACGCTGATGCCGCTCACGTGGTCGGTGTGCTCGTGGGTGAGCAGCAGGGCGCGGACGTCATGCTCGTCGAGCCCCAGCTCGTGCATGCGCCGAAGCACCTCGCGCCGCGAAAAGCCGTTGTCGATCATGATGAGGCCCTGCGGTCCCTCGATCAGCGCGCAGTTGCCCTTCGATCCGCTGCCCAGCACGTGCAGGCGCAGGGCGTATCCGTTGTGTTCCGACAAACCTACCGGCTCCCTAATGGCTACAATGAAACGGTTCCCAAGGAGGTCAAGATGCCCACAGTCGCACAGCACTTTGCGCAAAGCGGCGCAGCTGCAGACCTGCGCTCCCGCGACGACGCCGCGCGGACCGCTGCCCCCGTGGTGCTCATGGTATCAGGTGGCGCGGACTCCACGGCGCTGCTCGTCATGGCGTGCACATCCAAACTGAATTTGCGCGACGGCCGCGGGCCCGCCCGCATCGCCCGCGAGCGCCTGCACGTGCTGCACGTCAACCACCACCTGCGCGGGGCCGCCTCCGATGCCGACGAACAGTTCGTGCGCGACCTGTGTGAGCGCTACGGTGTTCCCCTGTGCGTGGAGCATGCCTCGTTCTCGGAGTTCAACGGCCAAAATCTCGAAGCCGCGGCGCGCGAGGTGCGCTATGCCGCGGCGCGGCGCTACGTGCGCGAGCTCTGCCAGCAAACGGGCGCCCCCCGGTCGGTGGCACGCATCCTCACCGCGCACACAGCAAGCGACCGCACCGAGACCTTCTTCATGAATGCCATCAAGGGTTCGGGACCCGCCGGCCTGTCGAGCATCCCGCGCCGGCGCAACATCATCGTGAGGCCTCTGCTCGACATGACACATGCCGAGCTTACGCGCTACCTGGAGGTCGCGGGCATCGCCTGGCGGGAGGACGAGAGCAACAAGGACACCTCGTACCTGCGCAATTTCATCCGCCATCGCGTCGTTCCGGTGGCCGCCGAGCGCAACGTCAACCTGGAGCAAGCCATCGGGTCGACCTGCGATATCCTGGGCGATGAGGACGCGTTCATGTCGCAGCTCGCCGCGCGCGCCCTGCGCACCTGCATCCGCCGGGAGCAAGACGGGCTGGTGGTGCTCGACGCCGCGCGCCTGGCATCGGCCGAGGTGGCCATCGCGCGCCGCATGATCCGCATGGCTTACAAGCAGATCGCGCCCGAGGAGCGTCTCGAGATGCGCCATGTCGAGGCCGCGCTTGCCTGCGTGGCGGCAGGGGAGGGGTCGCTCACCCTGCCGGGCGGGGTCGACGCGCGCATGGAGTTTGGCACGTTCACGCTGCGCACCGTGATGGCGCGCGAGCACCTGGCTGCCGGATGGCTCCCCGTTCCGGGATCAATGCCGCTGGCGAACCAGATGGTCATCGAGTCGCAGATCGTCCGCGTGCCGCGCGGCGTGGACCCCATCGCCTTCGTGCGCGCGGGCGGTGTCGTGTCGGACGGGGCGGCCGACCAGGGCGGGACCCCCGACAGCGCTCCGACAGACAGCCCGGCGCCTTCCAACA
This sequence comes from Collinsella tanakaei, assembly GCF_030373545.1. GTDB lineage: Bacteria > Actinomycetota > Coriobacteriia > Coriobacteriales > Coriobacteriaceae > Collinsella > Collinsella tanakaei_C. The sequence continues at coordinate 285,178 of NZ_JAUDCO010000001.1, forward strand.
CGTCCCAAACCGCCTACGTGGACGCCGCCGCGCTGGGATACGCCGAGCGCGACCTGGAGCTGCTCTCGCAGGGCACCTCTGCGCTGCCGGCCGAGGTCCTCAACGCCCGCCTGTGGGTCGATGCTCCCGTTCCCGGTGATATCATGTGTCCGCTGGGCATGCACGGCCGGTCCAAGAAGCTGTCGGACATCTTGGGTGCCGCCCATGTGCCGGTAGCCGAGCGCGCGAACGTGCCGGTGGTGCGCACCTCGCCAGGTGGCGCCGTTGTGTGGGTTGGCGGTATTCGCCTGGACGATCGCTTCAAGTGCACGGCCGCCAGCAGGCTGCTGATAAAATTAGACATTCACGCACTGTAGGCAATGTGTAAGCCCGCGGTGCGCATGGCACGTCAACGCCGAGCAGAAAGGTCTGTCATGGAAGCCCTGCATCCCGATATCGAACGCGTCCTGTTTGACAAGGAGCATATCGCGAGCATCGTCGAGCGCATGGGCGCCGAGATCACCCGCGATTACCAGGGTAAAGACCTGGTGCTCATCGCGGTGCTGCGCGGCGCGGTGGTGTTCATGGGCGACCTGATGCGCGCCATCGACCTCCCGCTCGCCATCGACTTCATGGCGGTGTCCAGCTATGGCGACCGCGCCAAGTCCTCGGGCATCGTGCGTATCGTCAAGGACCTGGACATGGACATCAAGGGTCGCGACGTCCTGATCGTCGAGGACGTCCTCGACTCAGGCCTCACCCTCAACTACCTCATGAAGAACCTGGCGAGCCGCCACCCGGCCTCGCTCGAGGTCGCCACGTTTTTGTGGAAGGACGTGGCGGGCAAGCAGGCGGCCGTCGATCCCAAGTACGTGGGAACGCACTGCCCCGATGCCTTCGTCGTGGGCTACGGCCTGGACTTTGCCGAGCGCTACCGCAACCTTCCCTATATCGGAGTTCTTAAACCGGAGGTTTATTCGTAGATGACCTATTCTTCCAACGCCTCGATGCATGATGAGGCATCCGTGGTGCTTGCCGAGGGCGAGGACCCCAACAAGCGCGATGAGCGCCCGGGTGCGCCCCGCCGCGACGGCGACCGCGATGGCTCCGGCAACAAGCTCGACGACTTCATGGGCGGTCGCGGGGGCTTCCCCGCAGGCGGCGGCCATCGTCCGCCGTCGCGCACCGTGTGGCTGTACTTCCTGCTGATCTGCGCCCTGTTGGGCTATGCGTTCTTCACCATGGGCGGCGGCTCGCGCACGTCCGCGGACACCGCGGCGCTCGCGTCGAGCGACTTCGTGACCGCCGTCAAGGAGGGACGCGTTGCCACGGCGACCTACACCGTCGCCGACGGCACGGTGTCGGGAACGTATTGGACGAACGAGAAGGATGTGGGCAAGAGCTCCGAGCTCGACCACTACACCACCAAGTACGTGGGCTCCGACTCGCTCAACGAGCTCATGCAGGAGCATCCCGAAACGCGCTACGACATCGACACGTCCGACCCCAACATGATGGTCGACGTGCTGGTGAGCATCGTGCCCTACGTCATCCTTATCGCGCTCATGGTGTACTTCATGCGCCAGATGGGCGGCGCCAACAACAAGGCCATGCAGTTTGGCAAGACCAACGCCAAGACCAACGAGGCCACGCGCCCCAAGGTGAAGTTCTCCGACGTCGCCGGTATCGACGAGGCGGTCGAGGAACTGCAGGAGGTCCGCGACTTTTTGGCCGAGCCCGAGCGCTTCCGCAAGCTGGGCGCCAAGATTCCGCGCGGCGTGCTGCTCGTGGGCCCTCCGGGTACCGGTAAGACCCTGCTCGCCAAGGCGGTTGCCGGCGAGGCGGGCGTGCCGTTCTTCTCGATCTCCGGCTCCGACTTTGTGGAGATGTTCGTGGGCGTGGGCGCCTCGCGCGTGCGCGACCTGTTCAAGGAGGCCAAGAGCCAGTCCCCTTCGATCATCTTCATCGACGAGATCGACGCGGTCGGCCGTCAGCGCGGTGCCGGCCTGGGCGGCGGTCACGACGAGCGCGAGCAGACCCTGAACCAGCTGCTGGTCGAGATGGACGGCTTCGACGAGTCCGAGAGCGTCATCCTGATCGCTGCGACCAACCGTCCCGACATCCTCGACCCGGCGCTGCTGCGTCCCGGCCGCTTTGACCGCCAGATTACCGTTGACCGCCCGGACGTGAAGGGCCGCGAGCATATCCTGCAGGTCCACGCCGCCAACAAGCCGCTTGCCGACGACGTCCGCCTGGACAAGCTTGCCCAGCTCACCGTTGGCTTTACCGGTGCTGACCTGGCCAACCTGCTCAACGAGTCGGCGCTGCTCGCCGCGCGCCGTCACCGCTCCACGATCTCGATGGCCGAGGTCGAGGAGTCCATGGAGCGCGTTATCGCCGGTCCGGAGCGCAAGGCACGCGTCATGACGGAGGCCGAGCGCACCACCATTGCTTTCCACGAGAGCGGCCACGCCCTGGTCGGGCACATCTTGGAGCACTCCGATCCGGTGCATAAGATCACGATCATCCCGCGTGGTCAGGCGCTCGGCTACACCATGCAGCTGCCGACCGAGGACCACTTCCTCAAGACCCGCAACGAGATGCTCGACGAGCTCGCGGTCTTTCTGGGCGGTCGCGTGGCCGAGGAGATCATGTGCGACGACATCACGAGCGGTGCCTCCAACGATCTCGAGCGCGCGACCAAGATGGCGCGCGAGATGGTCACGCGCCTGGGCATGAGCCAGGAGCTGGGCACACAGGTGTTCGGCGAGGCACAGCATCAGGTGTTCCTCGGTCGCGACTACGCCAACCACCAGGACTACTCCGAGGAGACGGCGCGCCGCATCGACGCCGAGGTGCAGCGCATCATGCGCGAGGCGCACGAGCGCGCCTACAACATTCTGAACGAGCGCCGCGAGCAGCTTGAGCTCATGAAGAACGTGCTGCTCGAGCGCGAGACCGTCGAGGGCGACGCCGTGACGGAGCTGCTGGACGGCACGTGGGACGAGTACGTTGCCGCTGAACGCGGCGACGACGGCAACGGGGACGCGGGCTCTGGCTCTGCGGCCGCCGAGCGCCCGGCGCCCAAGATGTCCGACGAGGAGATCGCCGCCGAGGCAGCCGCCTACGCGCAGGAGGCTATCGCCGCTGAGGACGCCTAGCCTGACGCGGGGGAGTGCCGCGCCGTTCTGGCTGAATACGCCATGCATGAAGAGCCGGGCTGGAGTGCGGACTCCAGCCCGGCTCTTTGCTGTCTGATGGGTCGGTTGGGGACGTGTTCCCAACCCATCTGCGGGCCCCCTTCGCCCGTGCTCCCTGGCCTCGTTTTCGCAAAGGGGGGCGACGCGCCTTGCCGCAAATGGGTTGAACGGAACACGTCCCCAACCGGCCCATCGGCACTACCCCCGTTTAGGGGACGGTTTTGGAGGGACCCCTCGAGTAGACGGCGCCCTCGCCCCGTGAAACCCGCAGGTAGACGAGGTGTTCGTTTTCGGTCTACTCGGGGCCCCGCGGCAAAACCGTCCCCTAAACGGGGGTAGTGCCCCAAGGCCCCCCGCGACATGATGGCGACAAGATGGTGCCGGGTACAAACTTGTCGCGGGCGTGTCCGCGGCGCTTGTTACCATGCCAAAACGGCACGCCTTGCTTGCCGGAGCCTTACCGAAGGCGAGTACAATGACTCAAACGGCAAGAGGGAGGCAACCATGATCAACGAGACCATGTACGCACGCGGGGCCGAGAGCTCCGTCATTCGCGAGATCTTTTCCTACGGGCTGGAGCGCAAGGCCCAGATCGGTGCGGACAAGGTGTTCGACTACTCGCTGGGCAATCCCAGCGTCCCGGCGCCGCCGGCCGTATGCGCCTCCATCGAGCGCTCCCTCGAGCTGCCGTCCGACCAGCTTCATGGCTACACCCCCGCGCCCGGCCTGCCCGAGGTGCGCACGGCGGTCGCCGAGTCGCTCAACCGCCGTTTCGGTACGGCCTACACGATGGCCGACGTGTTCATGACCGTGGGCGCGGCGGCGTCGGTCTCCATGACGCTGCACGCTGTCACCAACCCCGGCGACGAGGTCATCGTCATCGCCCCGTACTTCCCCGAGTACGCCGTGTGGATTGAAAACGCCCAGGCCACCTGCGTGGAGGTCCTGGCCGACCAGACCACGTTCCAGATTGATCCCGCGGCGGTCGCGGCGGCCATCACGCCCAAGACCGCGGCCGTCATCATCGACTCGCCCAACAACCCCACTGGCGCAGTCTACACCCGCGAGACCCTCGAGGCGCTCGCCGATGTACTCAATGCCGCCAACGAGGGTCGCGAGCAGCCGATCTTCCTGATCTCCGACGAGCCGTACCGCGAGATCGTGTACGGCGCCGAGGTGCCGTGGGTGCCCTCGATCTACGACGACACCATCGTGTGCTACTCCTACTCCAAGTCGCTCTCGCTGCCCGGCGAGCGCGTGGGCTGGGTGCTCGTGCCCAACACCATGGAGCTCGCGGGCCGCGTCATGCCCGCTGTTGCCGGCGCCGCCCGCACGCTCGGCTTCGTGTGCGCCCCGGCGCTGTTCCAGCGCGTGGTGGTCGACTGCGTGGACGAGCCCTCCGACGTCGAGGCCTACGCGCGCAACCGCACGCTGTTGACCCGCGCGCTGTCCGAGTACGGCTACACCTATGTCGAGCCCGACGGCGCCTTCTACCTGTGGGTCAAGGCCCTCGAGGACGACGCCGAGGCCTTCTGCGAGCGCGCGAAGGCCTACGAACTGCTTCCGGTGCCGTCCAACAGCTTCGGCGTGCCCGGCTGGTTCCGTCTGGGCTACTGCATCGACTACGACGTCATCGAGCGCTCTTTGCCCGCATGGAAGCGGCTCGCCGAGGACTATCGGGTATAAGAAATGCAAATCCGCAGCCGCCCGGTCCCGTGCCGCATCAGGCTGGGGCGGGCGCGCGAAGGCAAGGAGGCGCCCATGGCCTATCAGATCGCCTGCGATGTTCACACTCACACGCTGTTTTCGCGTCACGCCTACTCGACGATCGCCGAGAACGTGGCCGCCTGCCGGGAGTACGGCGTCGAGCTGCTGGGGTCGACCGACCACTTCAGCGAGATGCTCTTTCCCGAGCAGCATCTGCGCAACTTCCAGTATTTCCTGAACCAGACCGTCTGGCCGCGCGTATGGGATGGCGTCGTGGTGCTGCGCGGTGCCGAGGTCGACATCGTCTCGCTCGATGGCGCGCTGTTCGGGCAGGATATCGACGTGCCCGACACCATCGTGGGCAGGCGCTACGCCGCTGACGGCAGCCTGTTTGACCGCGTGACCGGCGGCATGGACTACCTCATCGCCAGCGTGCACAACGGCGACTTTACCAAGGGCGCCCCCATCGCGCGCACAACCAACATGTACGTGCAGGCGCTCGAGAATCCCAAGGTGTTCATCCTCGGCCATACCGGCCGCTCCGGCGTGCCGTTTGACTACGACGAGGTCCTGACCGTCGCCAAGGAAAAGGGCAAGTGCATCGAGATCAACGAGCACAGCCTGGAGATCGACGCACGCGGATGGTTCCATAGCGTGTGCTCGCGCATCGCCCAGCGCTGCGCCGAGATGGGCGTGGGAATCGTCGTGTCCACCGACGCCCATCTTGCGCCGACGATCGGGCATTTCAACCACGCCATGAACATGCTCGAGTCCATCGACTTCCCCGAGGAGCTCATCATGAACCGCGATCGCCGCACGCTGCTGGGCGCGCTTGCCGACGCGGGCATCTGCAATCTGACCGAGCTCACCGATCTAGCCGATTACGAGGAGTAACGCGTCAGCACCGCGACCGTCTCGACGTGCTCGGTGTGGGGGAACATGTCCACGGGGGCGAGGCGCACCAAGCGGTAGCCGCCGCGGGCGAACAGCTCGACGTCGCGCGCCTGCGTATCGGGATTGCAGCTGACATACACGATGCGGTGCGGTCCGATCGCGCAGGCGGCCTCGATGAAGCGGGGCGTGGATCCCGCGCGCGGCGGGTCGATGCACAGGACGTCTGCGCGCTCGCCGCGCTGTGCGGCGCGCAGCAGGTAAGCGGTGGCGTCTTCCGCCACGAAGTGAGCGCGTTCCTGCAGGTCGTTGAGGTCGGCGTTGCGCTGCGCATCGGCGATGCCGGCGGCGTTGCGTTCGACGCCGAGCAGGCGAACGGAGTGGCCCTGCCGCACAGCGTCCCGCACGGCGCACAGGCCGATGGTCCCACTGCCGCAGTAGGCGTCGAGCAGGGTGTCGCCATCGCGCAGGTCCATGCCCTCGATTGCCAGGCGATAGAGGGTTTCGGTCTGTTGGGGATTTGTTTGATAGAACGCGGTGGGCGAGATTTCAAACGTGCAGTCCAACAGCTCATCGCGCATGCGCTTCGGTCCGCGCAGGATGTGCGTCTCGCTGCCGAGGATGGCGTTGGTGGCGCGGCCGTTGATGTTTTGGGCGATGGTGGTCACGCGCGGGTCGATGCGAGAGACCTCGCCCAGAAACGCGCGGAAACGCGGGATGTTGCGCTGCGCGGTCACCAGGGTGAGGATGCCTTCCTCGCGCTTCCACCCCAGGCGCAGGACGGCGTAGCGCAAAAGGCCGTGGCGCTCGTCCTCGTCGTAGGCGGGGATGTGCATCTGCTGGGCAATGCGCCCGACCTCGTTGAGGATGTGCCGGGCGCCGGGCGCCTCGACGGGGCAGTCGTCCACGCGCACGATGTTGTGTGTGCCCCGAGCGAAAAAGCCGCTGCGCACGGCGTTGCGCGGGCCGGGGGCAAACGGGGTGATCGCCTTGTAGCGAAACTGCCGAGGTGCGGGAAGCGAGCCTTCGCCGGCGCGTCCTCCCATGCCCCAGACGGGTTCGACCTCCACGTCCCAGCGATGGCGGGCAATCAGGGGCGCGAACAGCTCCTCCATCGCCTGCTGCTTGCGCGCAAGCTGCTTGTGGTAGGGAAGTCCCAGGTTGGCGCAGCCGCCGCAGGAGCGCATGACCGGACAGGGCCCGTCAGCACGCTCGGCGCGGCGCTGTTGCGACGCCGGCGCGGATGCGCGGTTTTGCTGCTTGCGCGGATGCTTGTTGCTGCGGTGCCTGGTGCTGGGCGTAGAGGACATGGCGCTCCTTGGGTTTTCGGGTGCCATCTAGTATAGCGACCGGGGTCGCGCGGGGCGCACCGCACCTTGCCGCAAACGGGTTGGTTGGGGGCGTGTTCCGTTCAACCCATTAAAAGGGGCTGGATGGAACACGTCCCCAACCGACTCCAGAGTCGTTTGCCCGCGCGTTCGCTGACTGCGCGGACCGGCTGATTGCGGTACCCCCGTTTACGGTTCGGTTTTAGGGCGGGGGTCCGGGTAGAAGGATTACGCGCGCCGATAAACCTGCAGGTAGCCGGGATGCGGCTTTCACTCCCACCCGGTGGGCCCCGCCAAAACCGAACCGTAAACAGGGGTGCGGTTCCGGGCTCCGTTTCCAGGGGGCTGACCGAGGGGGCGGCGCGCCTTGCCGCAAATGGGTTGGACGGAACACGTCCCCAACCAACCCGTTTTCGGTACCCCCGTTTAGGGGACGGTTTTGGAGGGGCCCCTCGAGTAGACGGCGCCCTCCCTCCGTGAAACCCGCAGGTAGACGGGGTGCGCGTTTTCGGTCTACTCGGGACCCCGACGCAAAACCGTCCCCTAAACGGGGGTAGTGCCGTATTGCGCTGCCCCGAACGGGTAGGATAGGCTCATTGGAAACGATATGCGCGCCCTCCGCGCGCCGGCGATACAGAAGAAGGCTTCCGTGCTCGAGCTCAAAGGCATCACCAAGGACTATCCGTCGGGCGACAGCGTCGTCCACGCGCTCAAAGGCGTGTCCGTCACCTTTCGCGACCAGGAGTTTGTCAGCATCCTCGGCCAGTCGGGCTGCGGTAAGACCACGCTGCTCAACATCATCGGCGGTCTCGACCAGTACACCCGCGGCGACCTGGTGATCAACGGCCGCTCCACCAAAAGCTATCGCGACCGCGACTGGGACACCTATCGCAACCATTCGGTTGGCTTCGTCTTCCAAAGCTACAACCTCATCCCGCACCAGAGCGTCATCGCCAACGTCGAGATGGCGCTGCTGCTGTCGGGCGCGCCCAAGGCCGAGCGCCGCCGCCGCGCCGCCGAAGCGCTTGAGCAGGTCGGCCTCGCCGAGCAGATGAACAAGAAGCCCAACCAGCTCTCGGGCGGCCAGATGCAGCGCGTCGCCATCGCGCGCGCCATCGTCAACGACCCCGAGATCATCCTGGCCGACGAGCCCACCGGCGCGCTCGACACCGACACCTCCGTCGAGGTCATGGAGATCTTGAAGCGCCTGTCGCGCGACCGCCTCGTCATCATGGTCACGCACAACCCGCAGCTCGCCGAGGAGTATTCCGACCGCATCGTCCGCATCAAGGACGGCCTGCTCACCAGCGACACCGACCCCGTCGACCCCGCGCGCGAGCGCCTGACCGACGAGCAGATCCAGGCCCACGCCGTGGCCGACGCGCGCAAGGGCAAGCGCGGCATGAGCTACCTGTCCGCCATCGCGCTGTCGTTCACCAACCTCATGACCAAGAAGGGCCGCACGTTCCTCACGGCGTTTGCCGGCTCCATCGGCATCATCGGCATCGCGCTCATCCTATCGCTGTCCGACGGCGCGCAGAACTACATCGCCGACACGGAGGAATCCACGATGGGCAGCTACCCGCTGACCATCCAGAAGACCTCGATGGACATGGCGAGCATGATGACCGCCATGATGGGGACGAGCGACGAGGCGAGCGCCGAGAACACGTCGGGCGCCGTGGAGTCCAAGGACCTCGTGACCGACATGGTGTCGGGGGTGGCCAACGGGGCGACGGAAAACGACATGAAGGCCATCAAGGCGTGGCTCGATACCGATCCTGACGACCTTTCAAGCTACGTGACGGACATCCAATACTCCTACGACACGCCCCTCAACGTGTTCAAGTCCGACACGAGCGACGGGGCGGTGCAGGTCAATCCCGCGACCGTCATGGATGCGCTCGGGTTCTCGATGAGCGGGTCCACGCAGACCGAGATGCTCACGAGCATGTCGGGCGGGAGCGGCTCGGCCTATGACGTGTGGACGCCGCTTCTGGCGAACCGCGAGACCTGGGAGCGCGACTACGACGTCGTCGCCGGCCGCATGCCCGAGAGCTGGGACGAGGTCGTGGTCTACGTGGACAAAAACGACCGCATCTCGGACTACACGCTCTATGCGCTCGGCCTGCTCGACCAAGACGAGCTGCGCGGCATGATGAGCGACGTCCTTGCCGGCGAGAAGGTCGAGGGCCACGAGAAGACCTCCTACACCTATGACGACCTGCTGAACCTGACGTTCAAGCTCGTGCCTGAGAGCTCCAAGTACGCCGAGGGCGACGACGGCGTGTGGGAGGATATGAGCGAGGACAGCTCCTACATGCGCGATGTCGTGGACGATGCGGAGGAGATCCGCGTCGTGGGCATCGTGCGGCCCAGCGAGGACAACGAGTCCGGCAGCAACTGGGGCGCGGTCATGTACACGCCCGAGCTCATGGCGCACCTGATCGAGGAGGTCGACGCGAGCGCGGCGGTGAAGGCCCAGCGCGACAACCCGTCAACCGACATCTTCACCGGGGTGCAGTTCCCCGATGACGTCGAAGTCGAGCTGGACATGGAGTCCATCGAGGCCATCATCGCGCAGATGCCCGCCGACCAGGGTGCGCAGATGCAGGAATACGTCGACCAGCTGCGTGACGAGGGGATGAGCGACGAGGCGATCGCCAGCGCGTTCTCGCGCCAGCTGTCCGCGCAGACCGACAACGCCACCTACGAGGGCAACCTTGAGAAGCTCGGCGTGGCGGACCTCGACGAGCCGTATTCCATCAGCATCTACCCGGTGGACTTCGAGGCCAAGGAGCGGGTCGACCAGATCATCGAGGACTATAACGAGCAGATCTGCGCCGACGGCGAGGGCACCGAGATCCAGTACACCGACATCGTCGGAACCATGATGTCGAGCGTGACCGACATTGTGAACTCCATCACCTACATCCTGATCGCCTTCGTGGGCATCTCGCTCGTGGTGAGTTCCATCATGATCGGCATCATCACCTACATCAGCGTGCTCGAGCGCACCAAGGAGATCGGCATCCTGCGCGCCATCGGCGCGAGCAAGCGCGACGTGAGCCGCATCTTCACGGCCGAGACGTTCATCATCGGCTTCGTGTCGGGCGTGCTGGGCATTTTGGTGACCGTGCTGTTGGACATCCCGGTCAACATCATCATCGAGCAGGTGTCCGGCGTGGCCGACCTCGCCGCCGTGCCCGCGGGCGCGGGCGTGACGCTCGTGCTCATCTCGGTCGTGCTGTCGCTCGTGGCCGGCTTGGCGCCGAGCCGCATGGCCGCCAAGAAAGATCCGGTCACAGCCCTGCGCACCGAGTAGCGACAAGTTCGTGCCAGGTACAAACTTGTCGCCTCGGCCTGCCGCTGTGAGCGACAAGAATGAACCCGGCGGCATCTTGTCGGTGACAAGTTTGTACCTGGCACCATCTTGTCGCTTGGCGGTAAAGCAACCTGCCATTTTGCTGTATTGTGCAGTTCCTGCGTAGAGATGTTACGTCGTCAACATCTCAAAACTTTTAACTAAAATGCTTTAGCTAGTTTTACGGGAAGGCGCATCTGCCGACAGCCGCCAGCTGCGCCGAACTCCGATGCACGACATACACAGCATCGGTCAGAAGGCGCCGCGTGCGCCGGGAAAGGAGCTGTCATGGATTTCGAGAAGATGCGCGAGGTTATCTCCGAGACCGTCGGTTGCGACCTTGAGAAGGTCACCCGCGAGGCCAAGCTCGAGGAGGACCTGGGCGCCGACTCCCTGGCCGCCATGGAGCTGGTTATGGCTCTCGAGGAGGCCTTCGACTGCGAGATCGACGACGCCGAGCTCGACCAGTTCAAGACCGTTGGCGACCTGGCCGACTACCTGGAGAATAAGGCCGCCTAAACAAGGGGCTTTCAACCGGGCAGGGCCACGCGCTCTGCCCGGTTTCTCTTTACGTGACAAGTTGGGGACGGGTTCAAGCTTGTCACGCGACCGGAATGAACCTGGCCCCAACTTGTCAGTTCGAATGTACAGGAGGTCATACCTATGGCTATGAAGACTCAGGACATCCTCGACCTTATGGGCCGCTTCGACACGAGCGGCATCGGCCGCATGAAGGTCACGAGCGGCGACACCACCATCGAGCTCGAGAAGCCCGGCTGCATCCCCGCGCCCGCGGCCATCGCCGCCGCGCCGGTCGCCGCCCCCGTTGCGGCCCCCGCGCCCGCTGCCGCCCCGGCCGCCCAGGAGGCGCCCGCTGCTGCCGCGCCCGCTGCCGCCGAGGCCGAGGGCCAGTTCATCACCGCCCCGCTCGTGGGCACCTTCTACGTGGCGCCCTCGCCCGACAAGGACCCCTACGTCCAGCCCGGCGACCGCGTCAAGAAGGGTGACACCGTCTGCCTGCTCGAGGCCATGAAGATGATGAGCGACGTCACCGCGCCCTGCGACTGCGTGATCGACGAGATCATGGCCGTCGACGGCGAGCTCGTCTCGTTCGGCGCCCCGCTGATCCGCTACCACGAAGCCTAAAGCAGCAAGGGAAGCGTGACCGCCATGTTCAAGCGAATCCTCATCGCCAACCGCGGCGAGATCGCCGTGCGCGTGTTCCGCGCGTGCCGCGAGCTCGACATCGAGCCGGTTGTCGTGTACTCGGAGGCCGACCGCGAGGCGCTGCACGTGCAGCTCGCCGAGCACGCCTACTGCATCGGTCCGGCTCCGTCCGCCCAGAGCTACCTCAACACCGAAGCCCTGCTCACGGTGGCCAAGGCCGCGCACTGCGACGCCATCCACCCCGGCTATGGCTTCCTGTCCGAAAACGCCGAGTTCGCCGACGAGTGCGAGCGAAACGGCATCAAGTGGATCGGACCGTCGGGCGACGTCATCCGCACGATGGGCAACAAGGCCGCCGCGCGCGAGCTCATGAAGAGCGCCGGCGTGCCGGTCGTGCCCGGCTCCGACGGCTCGGTCGCCGACGTCGCCGAGGCCAAGCGCATCGCCGACGAGATCGGCTACCCGGTGCTCATCAAGGCGGCTGCCGGCGGCGGCGGCCGCGGCATGCGCCGCGTCTTTGACCCCGAGCAGTTCGAGGACCTGTTCGAGGAGGCCCGCGCTGAGGCCCGCGCCTGCTTCAACGACGACGAGATGTACCTCGAGAAGCTCGTCTTGAACCCGCACCACATCGAGTTCCAGATCATGGCCGACACCCAGGGCCACGTCGTGCAGCTGGGCGAGCGCGACTGCTCCATCCAGCGCCGCGGCCAGAAGATGATCGAGGAGACGCCGGCGCGCGTGCTCAGCCCCGAGCTGCGCGAGCGCATGGGCGAGGCCGCCGTTGCCGCCGCACGCGCTGCGGGCTACGTCAACGCGGGCACCATCGAGTTTGTCCTCGACCCCTCCGGCGAGTTCTACTTCATCGAGATGAACACTCGTATCCAGGTCGAGCACCCCATCACCGAGTGCGTGACGGGTATCGACCTGGTGCGCGAGCAGCTGCGCGTGGCCTCCGGCCTGCCGCTGTCCTTCACCCAGGACGACATCGCCCTGCGCGGCCACGCCATCGAGTGCCGCGTGAACGCGGAGGACCCGGCGCACGGCTTTATGCCCTCGCCCGGCGCGGTGGACTTCGTCCACATCCCCGGCGGCTACGGCGTGCGCGTCGACACCGGCCTGTACGCCGGCTGCGAGCTGCCGCCCTACTACGACTCGCTCGCCGCGAAGCTCATCGTCTGGGCGCCCACGCGCCTCGAGGCCCTGCGCCGCATGCGCCGCTGCCTCGAGGAGTTCGTCATCGACGGCCCCACGACCAACATCGACATCCTCCATCAGATCATGTACCACCCCGGCTTCATCCGCGCCACGTACAACACGTCGTTCATCGACGAGAACATGGACACGTTGCTCGCGTGGACCAGCGCTGCGGACGGCGCCGCGAAGGAGGCGTAACGCATGGCAGGAATCCTTGCCGAGCGCCGCAACCGGCTGCTCGCCCTCAAGAAGATGCGCCAGCAGGGCACCGCGCCCGCGGTCGAGGAGAAGACGTGCCCCCAGTGCGGGCGCGCCCTGAACGACACGGACCTTGCCGACAACCAGCACGTGTGCCCCTACTGCGGCCATCACTTCGCGATCTCGGCGCGCGACCGCGTGGCCATGATCGCCGACGACGGCCAGTTCCGCGAGCTCGACGCCGCGCTCGTGTCCACCGATCCGCTGGAGTTCCCCGGCTATCCCGACAAGCTCGCGCAGCTGCGTGCCAAGACGCGCCAGGGTGACGCGATCGTGACCGCCATCGCCAAGGTCGGCGGCGTGCGCGTGGCCGTCGCCGCGCTCGACACGCGCTTCCTCATGGCGAGCATGGGCGCCGTGGTGGGCGAGCGCCTGACGCGCCTCATCGAGCGCGCGACCAAGCAGCACCTCCCGCTCATCGTCTTCTCCGCCAGCGGCGGCGCGCGCATGCAGGAGGGCATCATCTCGCTCATGCAGATGGCCAAGACCTCCGCGGCCATCCAGCGCTTCTCCGATAAGGGCGGGCTGTACATCTCTGTGTTCACCAACCCCACGACGGGCGGCGTGACGGCGAGCTTCGCGAGCCTGGGCGACATCCACCTGGCCGAGCCCGGCGCGTTGGTGGGCTTTGCCGGCCCGCGCGTGATCGAGCAGACCATCGGCCAGAAGCTCCCCGAGGGCTTCCAGAGCGCCGAGTTCCAGCTCGAGCACGGCTTCATCGACGCGGTGGTGCCGCGCGCCCGCATGCGCGCGACCCTCATCCGCCTGCTTATGCTTCATGGAAAGGGAGGTGCCGAGCATGTCGGATAACCTGCCTGTGACCGTTGACGTGCTGACCGCCGCGCAGCGCGTGGCCATCGCGCGCCATCCCGGCCGCCCCGGTGTGGCCCAGATCATCGACGCGCTGTTCACCGACTTCTTCGAGCAGCGCGGCGACCTGTCCAGCACCGACGACCCGAGCATCATGGGCGGCATCGCCCTGTTCCACGGCCGTCCCGTCACCGTGCTGGGCAACCGCAAGGGCTCCGATATCGAGGAGCGCGTGGCCTGCAACTTCGGCATGGCCTCGCCCGAGGGCTACCGCAAGGCGCAGCGCATCATGCGCGCCGCCGAGAAGTTCGGCCGCCCCATCTTCACCTTTGTCGACACCTCCGGCGCCTATCCGGGCATGGAGGCCGAGGAGCACGGCCAGGGCGAGGCGATCGCCCGCTCCATCGAGCTCATGAGCTCGCTCACCGTGCCGGTGATCTGCGTGATCTGCGGCGAGGGCGGCAGCGGCGGCGCCCTGGCGCTCGCCGTGGGCAACCGCGTCATCATGCTCGAGAACGCCGTGTACTCCGTGCTTTCGCCCGAGGGCTTCGCGAGCATCCTGTGGAAGGACTCGAGCCGCGCCGACGAGGCCTGCGAGGTCATGAAGCTCACTGCTGACGACCTGCTGGAGCTCGGCGTCATCGACGGCATCATCCCCGAGCCCGCCGGCGGCGCGCACGAGAACCCCGCTGCGCTGTTCCAGATCCTGGATACCCAGCTTTCGCGCGAGCTCGAGACGCTGTCCAAGATGAGCCCGACCGCGCTGGTCAACGACCGCTACCGCAAGTTCCGCGCGATGGGCGCGACTGCCGTGAAGAGGGGCCGCATATGATGGGCGTCAAGATTGTCGGCACCGGCTCAGCTGTGCCCAGCCGCCTGGTGACCAACGACGATCTGGCCAAGATCGTCGAGACCTCCGACGAGTGGATCTCCACGCGCACGGGCATCCGTTCGCGCCGCTACTGCGATGCGCAGGCGGGGGAGAGCCACCGCACGCTCGTGTGCGATGCTGCGACGCGCGCGCTCGAGGCCGCCGGCATCGCCGCCGAGCAGGTGGGCGTGTGCCTGGTCGCCACGTTTACGGCCGATACCTGCACGCCGTCCGCTGCGTGCTTGCTCCAGGCCGACCTGGGCATGCCCGAGGACACGCTGTGCCTTGATCTCAACGCCGCCTGCGCGGGCTTTGTATACGGCCTGCATGTCGCCGAGTGCCTGCTGCCGGGCGCCAAGCGCCCCTACGCGCTCGTCGTCGGCGCCGACACCCTGTCGCGCGTCATGGATTTCGAGGACCGCACGACCTGCGTGCTGTTTGGCGACGGTGCGGGCGCCGCGGTGCTCGAGGGTGCCGAGGGCTACCCCGCACTGCATGCCGTCTGGGGCTCGCGCGGTGACGACACGTCGCTGTTCGCTCCCGGCGTGGGCTGCGACGAGCCGTCCTACCTGCACATGGACGGCCGCGCGGTGTTCCGCTTCGCGACCGAGGTCATGCCGCGCTGCACGCGCGAGGTGCTGGACGCCGCCGGGCTTTCCGCCGACGACGTCGACCGCTTCGTGTACCACCAGGCCAACAAGCGCATCGTGGACTACTCCGTGAAAAAGCTCGGCCTCGACCCCGCCAAGTGCGAGGGCAACATCGACCACACCGGCAACACGTCTGCCGGCAGCGTGCCCATCCTGCTCGACGAGCTCGTGCACGCCGGCAAGATTGGCGCGGGCGACCGCGTCCTCATGGCGGGCTTCGGCGCGGGCCTCACCTGGGCCGGCGCGCTGGCCGAATTCGCCTAGATACGCGCAGCCGACAAGATGGTGCCAGGTGCAAACTTGTCGCCAACTTGTCAGCCGATAAGTTTGCACCTGGCACCATCTTGTCGCTTGAGAAAGGACAGGCAGATATGAAGAAGCTGAACGAGATTCTGGGAACCGAGTTCCCCATCATCCAGGGCGGCATGGCCAACATCGCCACCGGCGAGTTCGCCGCCGCCTGCTCCAACGCCGGCGCGCTCGGCCTTGTTGCCGGCGGTGGCCTGGACGGCGAGAGCCTGCGCGCGCAGATCCGCCGCGCCAAGGAGCTTACCGACAAGCCCTTCGGCGTGAACCTCATGCTCATGAACCCCAACATCGATGACTGCGCCCGCGTGGTCGTCGAGGAGGGCGTGAAGGTCGTCACCACCGGTGCCGGCAACCCCGCCAAGTACGTCGCCGCCTGGAAGGAGGCCGGCATCCGCATCTTCCCCGTGGTCGCCGCCCCGATCCTGGCCAAGCGCCTGGCGCGTCTGGACATCGACGGCATCATCGCCGAGGGCACCGAGTCCGGCGGACACGTGGGCGAGGCCACCACGATGGCGCTCGTTCCCGCGGTGGTCGACGCTGTCGACCTGCCCGTGATCGCCGCCGGCGGCATCGCTGACGGTCGCGGTATGGCGGCCGCCTTCGCACTGGGCGCCTGCGGCGTGCAGGTGGGCACCTGCCTGCTCGCGAGTGAGGAGTGCCCCATCCACGCCAACTACAAGGAGAAGGTCGTCAAGGCCGGCGTGAACGACACCGTCGTGACCGGCCGTCCCGCCGGCGCTCCGGTGCGCTGCCTCAAGAACAAGATGACCAAGAAGTACCTGGAGCTCGAGCAGGAGGGCACCAAGCGCGACGAGCTCGAGGCGCTCACCCTCGGCAGCCTGCGCCGCGCCGTGCTCGACGGCGACGTGGACACCGGCAGCTTCATGTGCGGCCAGATCGCCGGCATGGTGCACGAGGTCCGTCCGCTGCGCGCGATCTTCGAGGACATGATGGCCGGTTGCAAGACCACGATCGAGGGGCTGAGTGCATAATGGCGACCGCGTTTCTGTATGCAGGCCAGGGCTCGCAGCATGCGGGCATGGGTGCCGATCTGTACGAGGCGTATCCCGCGTTTGCCGCGGTGATCGACGAGGCCGCCGAGGCGGTCGATTTCGACCTCAAGACCCTGATGTTCGAGGGTCCCGACGACCAGCTGAGCCAGACCGAGTACACCCAGCCGTGCATGGTCGCCTTCGCCTGTGGCGTGACGGCGATCCTGCGCGAGCAGGGCATCGAGCCCGATTACGTGGCCGGCCTTTCGCTCGGCGAGTATTCGGCGCTGGCCGCCGCCGGCGTGTTTGACGCCCGTACGGCCGTCGAGCTCGCGGCGTTCCGCGGTGCCGCCATGGCGAGCGCCGCCGCCGGTCGCGACACGGCGATGATCTCCATCCTGGGCCTGGACCGCGAGACCGTGGAATCCGTCGTGGCCACCGCTGCCGCCGAGGCCACCGATGGCCTGACCGTCGAGGTTTCCAACTACAACTGCCCCGGCCAGATCGTGATCGCCGGCGACCGCGAGCCCGTCGAGGCCGCTGCCGCCGCCGCCAAGGAGGCCGGCGCCCGCCGCTGCATCCCGCTCAAGGTGAGCGGCCCGTTCCACACCTCGCTGCTGCACCCGGCCGGTGACGCCCTGCGCGAGCGCCTTTCGGGCCTGGAGCTGGGCGAGATGCGCGTGCCCGTGCTGTTCAACACCCTGGGCCGCGAGATGGGCGAGGGCGACGATATCGTCAGCCTGCTCGAGCGCCAGGTGCAGTCGTCCGTGCGCATGGAGGACACCATCTGCCGTCTGGCCGAGCTGGGCGTCGACCGCGTGATCGAGATCGGCCCGGGCAAGGTCCTGTCCGGTCTGGTGCGCAAGACCGCCAAGGAGATCTCCTGCACGCCCGTCGAGACCGTCGAGGACCTGCAGAAGCTGACCTGCGCGTAACCGACAAGTTTGTACCTGGCACCATCTTGTCACAGAAGGGATTCCTCATGGATTTGACCGGTAAGACCGCTATCGTCACCGGCGGCAGCCGCGGCATCGGCCGCGCCATCTGCCTCGAGCTTGCCCGCCTGGGCGCCAACATCGTGTTCTCCTACGCCGGCAACGCCGCCGCTGCGGAGGAGACCGCGAAGCTCGTGGAGCAGACGGGTGTTGCCGCCCGCGCCATTCAGGGTGACGTGACCAGCGCCGACGCTGCTAAGGAGCTCGTCGAGGCCGCGCGTGAGCTCGGCGGCGTGGACATTCTCGTCAACAACGCGGGCATCACCCGCGATAAGCTGGCCGCCCGCATGAGCGAGGACGACTTCGACGCCGTCATCGCCACCAACCTCAAGGGCGCCTTCCTCATGACCAAGGCCGTGCTCCGTCCGATGATGCGCGCCAAGAGCGGCGCCATCGTGAACATGGCGAGCGTCGTGGGCATCATGGGCAACGCGGGCCAGGCCAACTACGCCGCGAGCAAGGCCGGCCTGATCGGCATGACCAAGTCGATTGCCCGCGAGGTCGCCAGCATCGGCATTCGCGTGAACGCCGTGGCGCCCGGCTATATCGAGACCGATATGACCGCCGCCATGCCCGAGGCCGCGCAGCAGGCCATGTGCTCCGCCATTCCCGCCGCCCGCCCCGGCAAGCCCGAGGATGTCGCCCATGCGGTGGCGTTCCTGGTGTCCGACGAGGCCGCCTACATTACCGGGCAAGTGATTGCCGTCGACGGCGGCATGGCCATGTAGCACCGGCTATCTGGCGGGCGATCTGCCCCTCATTCGTCGCTTGCGTGCCTTAAGCACGCGGCGCTCCTCTTTCGGGGCACCTCGCCTCGCCAGATAGCCGGTGTGCGCCCCAGGCACGCCACCTTGCCGCTCAGCTTCGTCGGCATGGCCTTTAAGGCCTATGCCTCCTCGCTTCGCGGCAATCTGGCGCACCTGGAGCGCCCGCTTGTAATGCGCCGCCGCTGCGCGGGCATCTGGCGGGCACCTTGCCGTTCAATCGTCGGTCGCGTGCCAAAGCACGCTTCCCTCCTCTTTCACGGCAACCTGCCTCGCCAGCCGCCCGCTCGCTGACTGAGTACTCGACCTACAAGGGTGCGTGAAGGGAAAAAGTGCCTGTCCCTCTTTTCCCGCCCGCCTTTTCACATGTCCTCTCCCGAAAGGAGCTTTCCATGTCCAAACGCAGAGTTGTCATCACCGGTGTTGGCGCCCTGACGCCTATCGGCAACACCGCGGCCGAGAGCTGGGACGCCGCACGCGCCGGCAAGCTCGGCATCGACACCATCACGCAGTTCGACGCGAGCGCTCAGAAGGTTAAGCTCGCTGCCGAGGTCAAGGGTTTCGAGCCCAAGGACCACTTCAGCGCGCCCGAGGCCAAGCACAAGTCGCGCTTCACGCAGTTCGCGATCGTGTCCGCCCGCGAGGCCATCGCCCAGAGCGGCCTTGATCTCGCCTCCGAGGATCTCACCCGCGCCGGCGTCATCGTGTCCTCCGGCATCGGCGGCGTCCGCGAGACCGAGACGCAGCAGACCAGCTGCCTGAAGCGCGGCTTCGATCGTTGCTCGCCCTTCTACATCCCCATGGGCATCTCCAACATGGCTGCCGGCGAGGTCGCCATCGAGTTCGGCTTCAAGGGCATGTGCACCTGCCCGGTCACCGCGTGCGCCGGCGGCTCCAACGCCGTGGGCGACGCGTTCCGCCACATCCGCGACGGCTACGCCGACATCATGCTGACCGGCGGTACCGAGGCTGCCATCACCCCGCTGTCCATCGGCGGCTTCACCACCATGCGCGCCCTGCACGTGGGCGATGACCCCCAGGCTGCCTCCGTGCCCTTCGACGCCCGCCGCAGCGGCTTCGTGATGGGTGAGGGCGCCGGCATGCTGGTCCTCGAGGAGCTCGAGCACGCCCAGGCTCGCGGCGCGAACATCATCGCCGAGGTCGTCGGCTACGGCGTGACCTGCGACGCCTACCACATCACCGCGCCCGCACCCGACGGCGAGGGCGGCGCCCGCGCCATGGCCCAGGCGCTCGCCGACGCCGGCGACGTCGCGCCCGAGGCCGTGGGCTACGTCAACGCGCACGGCACCTCCACGCCGCTGAACGACAAGGGCGAGACCGCGGCCATCAAGACCGTCTTCGGCGAGCACGCCTACGACATGGCCGTCTCCTCCACCAAGTCTATGACCGGCCACATGCTCGGCGCTGCCGGTGCGGTCGAGGCCATCTTCACCGCGCTCGCGCTGCGCGATTCGTTCCTGCCGCCGACCATCGGCTACGTCGAGCCCGATCCGGCGTGCGACCTGGATTGCGTGCCCAACGAGGGTCGCGCGGCCGATATCGAATACGCGCTGTCCAACTCGCTGGGCTTCGGCGGGCACAACGCGTGCGTCCTGTTCAAGAAGTGGAACGGCTAGGAGGCCGACATGCAGCTTGATTCGAATCAGATCGCCCAGATCCTGCCCCATCGCTATCCCTTTGCGCTCGTCGACCGCATCACCGACGGCGAGGAGGGCTCCTGGGCCCGCGGCCGCCTGTGCGTGAGCAACATGAGCCCGGTGTTTTGCGGCCACTTCCCGCAGTACCACGTGCTGCCCGGCGTGCTGATCGTCGAGGCGCTCGCCCAGGTGGCGGCTGTGGCCATGCTGTCGCTGCCCGAGAACCGCGGCAAGCTGGGCTTTTTCGCCGCCATCAAGGACGCTAAGTTCCGCGCCCAGGTGCGCCCCGGCGACGTGCTCGAGCTCGAGAGCCGCATCACGCGTGTGCGCGGCTCGTTCGCCTTCGTCGAGGCCGAGGCCCGAGTGGACGGCAAGGTTGCCTGCTCCGCCACGCTGACGCTTGCGCTCGGCTCGGCCGACCAGGCGTAGGAGCGAAACACCGTGGCAGCACAGGAGGAGCATTCAGAGTTGGATGAGAAGTTCGAAAGCGTGTATAACAAGTTCAAGCTCCACTTTTACCAGGAGACCTTCGCCCGGTTCGCGAACCGCGAGGCCAGCCTGACCACGGTCGAGGCGTTTGCCATGGAGGCCATCTACGCGCTGGGTTCGCCCACCGTGCACGAGTTTGCCGACTTCATGCGGATCTCGTCGTCAAACGCCGCCTACAAGATTGGAAGCCTGATCCGCAAGGGTTACGTGACCAAGGTCCAGTCGACAAGCGACGGCCGCGAGTACCACTTGCAGCCCACGCAGAAGTACCTGGACTACTACAACATCAGCTCGTCGTATATCCACGACGTGATGGACCGCATCAAGCGGCGTTTTTCCGACGATGACCTGACGCTTCTGGAGGATATCCTGGGCGTCATGGGCGAGGAGCTCATGCCGGAGGTGGCGCTGCCTGCGCCCGCTGGAGCCGAAGGCTAGAAGCAGCGAGCCGATAGAGCTATGCGCGGAATCGGGGCAGCGAGGTTTCGCTGCCCCGATTGCGTTTGGACGTGAATGCGCCCCAGGGGTTTTCCTGCATCGGGCGGGATAAGTCCCGCCCGATGCAGGAAAACCCCTGGGGTGCAGGCCCGTCATCCCCCGGGATGGCGGGCCTGCACCCGGCCAGTCCCCCCGACGTCGCGAAGTGAGTGCTTTGTTTCGGAACCGCTTTGTATACCGCGGCGGTCGCAATTCCTGTACCAGCGGTTTTGTGCTTCACCCGAACTCGTCTACTTGGTCATTCCAGATCGAAGCACACACTTCGTAAGCCTTGGGGTGAATTCACGTCCCGCGCGGCCCGGTCGGCCTATCGTATTGCTCCATTTGCAACAAACTGGCAATGAACCACTGCCAATATATCTATAATTGGCAGTAAAGTGTTGCCAGTTTGGAGGTGCTTATGAACGAAGTGATCGCTTCTACCCTGCGAGACTTCTCCATCGATGCATACCGCCCTATTGTGCTCCGCGACTTGGACCTGGGTGAACCTCTTGAGCCTCGTATCGGAAACCTGGTCAAGGTCGTGACCGGCATCAGGCGCTGCGGAAAGTCCTATCGCCTTTTCCAAGAAATCGATCGGCTCATGAACGATGGGGTGCCTTTAGGCCACATCTGCTACTTCAATTTCGACGACGATCGCCTGAAGCCCATCACCCCGCGGATAGGGGATGAGGTGCTCGAGGCGTTCTATGCACTCAATCCCTCCGCCCTGTCCGAAGGAGCCTATCTCTTCTTTGACGAACTGCAGGAGATGGAGGATTGGGCCGCTTGGCTGAGGCGTATCGTTGACACACGGAAGGCGACGATTTACGTAAGCGGGTCTTCTTCGAAGATGCTGTCGAAGGAGATTTCGACTGAGTTCAGGGGCCGCGCGCTCGATATCGAATTGCTCCCATTTTCCTTTAGGGAATATGCAGCGGCGCACGGCGTCAAGAACCTCGACCCCAGAGCATGCTCTACGGAGGAGCGGTTGCATGTGGAGCGTGCCTATCGGTCGTATCTCGAGGATGGGGGCTTTCCAGCGACGTTCAACCTTCCGCGCGCGCAGTCGATTTCACTGCTCCAATCGTATGCTCAGCGCGTCGTGGCGCGCGATGTCGTCGAGCGTCACAGCGTAAGCAAGCCGAAAGCGGCGTCGCTGCTGTCCCAGCGGCTCCTCGGCCTCAATGCGCGTCAGCTGTCGTTACGTAAGCTGACGAACGATTTGAAAGCGGCGGGAATTGCGACGTCTCGAGAGGCCCTGGGCGAGCTATTCGAGTATTTCCAGGAAGCCTATCTCGTATTTTCGGTCAAGGAGCTGTCGTTTGCCCTGTCAGAGAAGACGACGGCACAGCCGAAGGTCTACGCGGTCGATCCGGGTCTTGCCTTGGCCTGCGGCACCGCGCGGGCAAACGACGTCGGTCAACGGCTTGAGGACGTCGTGTATCTCGAGCTTCGACGCCGATCGGTGGGTATGCGCAGGGACGGCATCTCATCATTGCGCACGAAAGCACATGGCTATGAGGTCGACTTCGTAGTCGGCGATGCGCTCAGCGGCGAGGTTTACGAGCTGTATCAAGTGGCCGCCGACGTGTCCGATGCAAAGACGCGCGAGCGGGAGATCCGCGCCCTTTGGGAGGCTCTCGAGCAGAGTGAGCAGACGGTGGGCTATCTCATCACCGGCAACGGGGCGGAAGAGGCGATCGAGCGTGGGGGCAAGACAATCGTCCAGGTTCCTGCGTGGAAATGGCTGCTGGGCACCGTCTGAGACGAGCGTCTCGCGGGATGATGGCGACAAGAAGGGGCCGGGCGCAATCCTGCCATCCGTTGGGATGACAAGTTTGCGCCCGGCCCCTTCTTGTCGCCTGCGGGCCCTTTGCCGCACTGCAGTGCGCCGTCTGGCGAAAGGCCGTTATGGCCACCCGTCTGCCGGGGTAGGCTCGTTTCATACGGCTGTTATGCGGAAGGCGGCGAGGTCGTCGCCCGCGCGCGCAAACCCCTGCGACTCGGGTGATGCGACCAGCGCGAGGCACGCGGCACCTTGCTTCCGCCTCCGTATGAACCCGGCGGCATGTGTTATGCCGCAGAAAGGAAGGTCATCATGGGTGCACCGAAAACCGGCAATGTGAGGAACGTCGTCTTGGTTGGCCAGGGAGGAGTAGGAAAGACCTCCCTGGCAGAAGCGATGCTGCATCTTTCAGGCAAGACTGCGCGCTTGGGCGGTCATGCGGGCACCAAGCCCACGCTCGATTACGACGCCGAGGAGGTCAAGCGCGAGTTCTCCATCTCCACCTCCATCGCGCCGATCGACTGGAAGGGCGCCCGCATCAACGTGCTCGACGCCCCGTGCTACCCGGACTTCATCGGCGACGCCTATGCGGCTATGAGCGTGTGCGAGACGGCGCTGTTCGTCGTCGACGCCACCGAGGGCCCGCAGCCCACTACCGTCAAGCTCTGGTACGCCGCCGAGGACCTGCGCCTGGCCCGCGCCGTCTTCATCAACCGCATCGACAAGGAAAACGCTGACTACGACACCTGCATGGAGCAGCTGCGCGAGCGCTTCGGCATGCGTCTGGGCGCTGTCACCCTGCCGTGGGGCACGGGCGACGCGTTCGAGGGCGTCATCGACGTCGTCCGCATGAAGGCGCGCCACTGCGAGGGCACCACGCAGACCGAGTACGACATCCCCGAGGAGTACCGCGCCGCCGCCGAGGCCGCGCGCGAGCAGCTGTGCGAGGCCGTCGCCGAGGCCGACGACGAGCTCATGATGAAGTACCTCGAGGGCGAGCCGCTCACCCAGGACGAGATCGAAGGCCTGCTGTCCAAGGCGATCGCCGAGCGCCTGTTTGTCCCCGTATTCGTGGGTTGCTGCACGCGCGAGCTGGGCGTTCACTCCGTCATGGACGACATCGCCACGTACTTCCCCGCGCCGACCGACTACGGCGAGATGCCGCTCATGGACGGCGACACGCTCAAGATCTCGGCCGAGGACGAGCGCCCGGTGGCCTTTGTGTTCAAGACCCTGAACGACGCCCAGCAGGGACGCATCTCCTTCCTCAAGGTGCTCACCGGTACGCTGACGCCCGGCATCGAGCTCATCAACGCGCGCACCCGCAAGGGCGAGCGCCTGGCGCACCTGTACGTGATGTGCGGCAAGGAAATGACCGAGGTCGGCATGGCCGAGGCGGGCGACATCATCGTCACGACCAAGATCTCCGCCGACACGGGCGACACCCTGTCCGTCTCCGGTAAGGTCGAGGCCGCGGCGTTCAAGTTCCCCAACAGCCAGTACCGCATCGCGATCGAGGCCGTCAACCGCAGCGAGGAGGACAAGCTCTTCACCTTCATCGACAAGGCGTGCGAGGCCGATCCGACCATGAAGATCGAGCGCGACGAGGAGACGGGCCAGACCATCATCTCCGCCGTGGGCGAGGCTCAGGTCTCCGTGCTGCTCAACCGCCTGGAGGAGCGCACCCGCGTCGAGGCCCACATCGTGCCGATCCGCATCCCGTATCGCGAGACCATCCGCCGCGTGGCGAGCGCCCAGGGCCGCCACAAGAAGCAGACCGGCGGCGCCGGCCAGTTTGGCGACTGCTACCTGCGCGTCGAGCCGCTGCTTGACGGCACCGACTACGAGTTTGTCGACGAGGTCGTGGGCGGCCGCATCCCGCGCGCCCTCATTCCCGCCGTCGACAAGGGCGTTCAGGAGACCATGAAGGAAGGCGTCATCGCGGGCTACCCGCTGACCGGCATCCGCGTGGCGTGCTACGACGGTTCGTATCACCCGGTCGACTCCAACGAGATGGCGTTCCGCGCCGCCGCGCGCATCGGCCTGAAGAAGGCGTGCGCCGACGCCGACCCGGTGGTTCTTGAGCCCATGGAGAACATCACGGTCACCATTCCGGAGAGCTACGCCGGCGCCGTGATGGGCGACGTGTCCGCCAGCCGCGGCCGCGTGACCGGTATGGACACCGACGACCGCGGCAATACCGTGGTCACCGCGACCGTGCCGTATGCCGAGCTCGTCGACTACGCGACCCGCCTGCGTTCGCTCACCCGCGGCACGGGCGACTTCACGATGGAGCCCGCCGGCTATGAGCAGGTTCCCTACGATGTGCAGAAGCACCTCGTCGAGTTCTACGAGGAGTCGCGCGCCCAGGGTAGGTAAGTGCGCAAAGATAAGATCCGGCTGATCGCAGCGGGCGCGGACCTTGCACAAGCGGGTCCGCGCCCGTTTTTTGCGCTGTTCCGGTCGGGTGAAATGGGTCGGTTGGGGACGTGTTCCGTTCAACCCATTTGCGGGCCTTCTTCGCCCGCGCCTCCTGGCCCCGTTTTTTTTGCAGAGGGAGCGGCGCGCCTTGCCGCAAATGGGTTGAACGGAACACGTCCCCAACCGACCCATTTGCAGTACCCCCGTTTAGGGGACGGTTTTACGCCGGGGTCCCGAGTAGACCGAAAACGCGCACCCCGTCTACCTGCGGGTTTCACGGGGCGAGGGCACCCTCTACCCGAAGGGTCCCTCCAAAACCGTCCCCTAAACGGGGGTAGTGCCCCCGAGGTCCCTTGCGACAAGGTTGCATCTGGCACCATCTTGTCGCGGATGGGGGAGATTGCCCTGCGGCTCGAGTGAGCGAGCCGGCGCGCCTGCGTTCATTCAAGCAACGGGATTCGCCGGATCGCAATAAAAGACTTACGGGGTCGTTAAATAACCTATGAAACGCATAGGAAAATATGGACGTACGGTGAATCGTGCATCGAAGTGGCAGGGCGGGGCATCAAAAGTGGCATAGTTGCGCAACTGGCGATGATATGTGACCGATTGGTTGCCGTTTCGTGTTATCATGCAAATTGCTGGTTGAAACGCACTTTATTTATCCCACGATGCTGGCAAAGCAGGTCTACCATGGTTGAAAGCAAAAGCGGTTCCAAGTACGACGCGAAGGTCCGCCGTCGTGCGGTCAAGATCCTTTCGACGGGCGTGGGGCATCGCGCCCTCGCGGTCGAGCTCGGTATCCCCGAGGCGACGGCGCGCCAGTGGGCGCGCGCCTATGCGGTGGGCGGTTCGGGCGCCGTCATGAACGCAGGGTCGACCCATCGCGTGTATCCGTACGACCTGAAGCTCTCCGTCGTGCACGATCGCCTGGACAACGGCATGTCGGTGCGCGAGGTCATGGTCAAGCACGGCGTTCCGAGCGAGTCTTCGGTCAAGACCTGGTGCCGCCAGTACCGCGATGGCGGTGCCGAGGCGCTGGTTGCCAAGCCGCGCGGCCGCAAGCCCAAGACGCGCAAGATCAACTAACGTCCCGCTCAGGAAGCACGCACCTCCGCTTTCCAAAGCACAGTTCACCAAAACCGGCCCCGTTTGCGCGGCAGCTCGCGCGCAGGCGGGGTCGGTTTTGTCCGCATGCTAATTGATGCCTTTTTTATAACAATTGACACCGCGCCGCCGAGCCAGCCTCCAAGCCCTAAACGCGTGGTAGAATCGCAGGTATCCGAGTTGTTTTGGATGTCTGAGGAAAGGAATATCCATGCTCAACGCTATCGAGATTTCGCCCAAGGTCTGGTGGGTCGGCGGCATCGACTGGAACGAGCGCTCGTTCCACGGCTACACCACCGAGAAGGGTATCACCTACAACGCCTACCTCATCATGGACGAGAAGATCACGCTCATCGACACCGCCAAGGCGACGTTTACCGATGAGTTCCTGCAGCGCATCTCGCAGGTCGTCGACCCCTCCAAGATCGACATCGTCATCACCAACCACGTCGAGATGGACCACTCCGGTTCGCTGCCGGCCATCCACAAGGTCGCGCCCAACGCGACGATCTACGCGTCGGCCGGCGCCGGCGTCAACGAGGTCCGCGCCCACTTCGGTATCGAGGCCACGCCCGTCAAGTCCGGCGAGACCCTGAACATCGGCGAGCGCACCCTCACCTTCGTGACCACGCCGATGGTCCACTGGCCTGACAACATGGTCACCTACTCCGATGTCGACAAGATCCTGTTCTCCAACGACGCCTTCGGCCAGCATTTCGCCTCGACCAAGCGCTTCGACGACGAGAACGACCTGTGCGAGGTCTACAAGCAGGCCAAGAAGTACTACGCCAACATCGTGTGGCCCTACGGCATGCAGGCGCACAAGGCGCTCGACGTCGTGAAGACCCTCGACCTCAACATGATCTGCCCGAGCCACGGCGTGATCTGGCGTAGCCATATCGCCGACATCCTCGACAAGTACGAGGCCTGGACCACCTATCAGACGACCGACAAGGCCGTCGTGGTGTACGACTCCATGTGGCACTCCACCGAGTCCATGGCCCGCGAGATCACCGATGCCTTCATCAAGGAGGGCATCCCCGCCGAGCTTATCGACGTCAAGCACATGCACATCTCCGACATCATGCTCGAGCTGTGCGACGCCAAGTACGTGGCCGTGGGCTCGCCGACCCTCAACTCCAACATGATGCCGACCGTGGCCGCCTTCCTGACCTACATGCGCGGCCTGTCGCCCAACAACGCGCAGCGCATCGGTCTGGCCTTCGGCTCCTACGGCTGGGCGCCGCTTGGCCCCAAGCAGGTGTACGCCGAGCTCGAGAATGCCAAGTTCCAGCTGCCCGTGCCCGTGGTGGCGCAGCAGTGGATCCCCTCGGCCGAGAACCTCGCCGAGCTTCAGGAGACCGTCTGCAAGATGATCGAGGCTGCCCAGGCCTAGCGCCCGTCGCTCCGAAGGGGCGGGAGCATAATGGGATATGCGGCCGGCGTCGCGCGGGAGGGCAAAACGCCCGCCTGCGCGGCGCCGGCTTTTGTTTTGGAAGGGGAGTGCCGCGGCTGAGGCGAGTACCGGGACGGCCGCGGCGCCAGGGCTACCAGGTGTCCGGGAAGGCCGGGAAGCCGACGCAACATAAGCGCTCGGGATGGTGGGGCCCTTGGAGTGACGGGGACGTCGGGCTGCCGGGCTGCCGACGCGCGCCGCGCAACCGAGGCGCCGACGCGCGCCGCGCATCCGACCCCAGGCGCACACTTGGCCCCATGTCCCCACTGCAAACCAAGGCGGCCAAAGCTGCACGAGCACGCGGCAGTCTGCACTATAATCAGACGATGATTGTGTGAAGCTTCGTGCAAAGTGGGGTGCCTATGGCTTTACTGGGATTCCTGATTGCCTTTCCGCTGATTGTGGCAATCGCATTGATGCTGTTTAAAAACGATGTGCAGCGCGATCCGCTCGTGGTCGGGTCGGCCGTGGTCATCGCCATCGCCAGCATCATCACCGCCGTGACCTACATGGGCAATCCGACGACGTTTGCCATGAGCCCCGACGTGTCGCTCATGGGCAACTACGTGGCCGTTGCCGTGGACCTGTTCCTGTGCGGCTTCGTGTTCGTCATGGCCATCCGCTACCGCAACACCAGCATGTTCCTGCTCTCGGCGGTGCAGCTCGCCGTGTCCATCTGGTGCGGCTCGTTTGCCCTGCATCCCGAGGACGCCATGGTCGAGCCCATGTATATCGACACGCTCTCGGTGATCATGGTCCTCATCGTCGGCCTGGTCGGCAGCGCCATCTGCATCTACGCGCTCGGCTACATGAAGGACTTCCAGCATCATGAGGAGGAGGCGGCCCGTCGCGCGGGGACGAAGGCGACCGACCGCCGTCACCAGTTCATCGCCCTCATGTTCCTGTTCCTGTCGGCGATGTTCATCATCGTGACCTCCGACAACTTCGACTGGCTCGTTGCGGGCTGGGAGATCACGACCGTGTGCTCCTTCCTCATGATCGGCTACACCCGCACGCCCGAGGCCAAGAAGAGCGCCATCCTGCAGATCAACCTCAACATGGTCGGCGGCCTGGCGTTCCACGTCGCGCTGGTCATCATGCACACCACCGGCGTGCCGCTGTCCATCAACGGCATGGTCGACGTCGCCGCCGGTGCCCAGGCCGACCTGCTCATCATGCCGCTCATGCTGCTGTCGGTCGCCGGCCTCACCAAGGCCGCGCAGATGCCGTTCCACCAGTGGCTGCTCGGCGCCATGGTCGCGCCGACCCCCACGAGCGCCCTGTTGCACTCGTCCACCATGGTCAAGGCCGGCGTGTTCCTGCTCGTCAAGCTCGCCCCGCTCTACCTGGTGTACCCCATCGCCTCGGCCATGGTCGTCGCCGTCGGTGGCGTGACCTTCGTGCTCTGCTCGTTCATGGCCATCTCGCAGAGCAACGCCAAGCGCGTGCTCGCGTACTCCACGATCGCCAACCTCGGCCTCATCTCCGCCTGCGCGGGCGTCGGCACCTCCGAGGCCGTGTGGGCCGCTATCTTCCTGATCATCTTCCACACCGTGTCCAAGTCGGTGCTGTTCCTGTGCGTGGGCACCGTCGAGCACCGCATCGGAAGCCGCAACATCGAGGACATGGACGGTCTGTTCAGCCGCCTGCCGCGCCTCACGCGCTTCATGATGCTCGGCATCATGGGCATGTTCGTGGCGCCGTTCGGCATGCTCATCTCCAAGTGGGCCACGCTCGTGTCGTTTGCCGAGACGGGCAACGTGCTCTTCTTGATCCTGCTCGCCTTCGGCTCGGCCGCCACGTTCTTCTTCTGGGCCAAGTGGCTTGGCAAGCTCGCCGGCGTGTCCCAGAAGGCCGAGAACGTCGAGGGCGGCGTCCACAAGAGCGAGTGGACCGCCATCGGCTTCATCTCCGCCCTGCTCGTCTTGTGCTGCACCCTGCTGCCCGCCATCTCGCAGTTCGTGATCGGGCCGTACCTCGAGGTCACCTACAACAAGGTGCCGCGCCTCATTGACCTCGACAACATGCTCATCATGGTCGTCATCGTGCTGTTCATCGCCATCGTGCTGCTCACCCCGTGGGGCCGCTTCTCCAAGGCGCGTCAGCACGTGTACCTGTCCGGCGTGTGCCTTGACGCCGACTCGCGCACCTACCTGGGTTCCATGGGCCGCACGATGCGCTCCACCAAGCGCAACTGGTACCTCGCCGACGTCTTCCCCGAGCACCTGCTCACCCTCGTCGGCCAGATCATCTGCGGCGCCGGCATGCTCATGGCCTTCGCCGCGTGCTTCATCTTCCACGTCGACATGCTCGCCGGTGGCACCTTCCTCGTCGAGCGCGAGGTCATGCTGGTCGGCCCCGGCCTGCTCGGCATCGCTGCCGGCTGCGTGGTCTTCGCCGTCGCGGCGCCCGTCGTGGGCTGCCTGCTCGACGGCCTGGACCGCAAGGTGAGCGCCCACATGCAGGGCCGCGTGGGTCCGCGCCTGCTGCAGCCCTACTACGACGTGCGCAAGCTGCTGTCCAAGGAGCAGACGAGCGTCAATGCCATCGACGAGACCTACGTCACCTGCGCGCTCATCTTCTGCATCCTGGCCGGCGGCATGTTTATCTCCGGCTCCAACCTGCTGCTGTGCGTGTTCCTCGTGACGCTTGCCACGCTGTTCGTGATCATCGCCGCGTACTCCTCGCGCTCCCCGTGGGCCGACGCCGGCGCGGACCGCGAGTGCCTGCAGGTCATGTCCTACGAGCCCATGCTGCTCATCATGACGGTGGGCTTCTTCACCGCGACCCAGTCGTTTGACATCGCGCGCCTGTTCTCGCTCGAGCAGCCCATCATCGTGACGCTCATCCCCATCTTCCTGGGTCTGCTGTTCATCCTCACCATCAAGCTTCGCAAGTCGCCGTTTGACCTGTCCTACAGCCACCACGCGCACCAGGAGCTGCTCAAGGGCATCACGACTGAGATGACGGGCCGCACGCTCGCCAAGATCGAGATCATGCACTGGTGCGAGAGCGTGCTGTTCCTCATGTGGGTCGGCATGTTCTTCATCTGGGATTCGCCCATCTCCATCGTGGTCGCCGTCGCCGTGGTGGCGCTCACGTGGTTCTTCGAGGTCGCGATCGACAACAACTTCGCCCGCACCAAGTGGCAAAACTGCCTCAAGCTGGCGTGGCTCATCGCGCTCGTGGTGGGTGTCGTCAACCTGTTCTACGTGCTCATCACGCCGTTTATCTAAGGAGCGAGGGATATGGCCTATAACTCTAAATCGCCGTGGCTCATCCACTATGACGGCTCGAGCTGCAACGGCTGCGACATCGAGGTGCTCGACTCGCTCATGCCGCTCTACGATATCGAGCGCTTCGGCATCATCAACACCGGTAACCCCAAGCACGCCGACATCTTCCTGGTGACCGGCTCCATCAACGCGCAGAACATCCGCGTGGTGCGCCACATCTACAGCCAGATGCTCGAGCCCAAGGTCGTCGTGGCCTGCGGCATCTGCGCGTGCACCGGCGGCGTGTTCCGCGACTGCTACAACGTGATCGGCGGCGTGGACAAGGCGATTCCGGTGGACGTGTACGCGCCGGGCTGCGCCGTGCGCCCCGAGACCATCATCGACGCCGTGCTCAAGGGCGTCGAGATCTTGGACGAGAAGGCGCGCCGCCTGGCAGCGGGCGAGACCCTGCAGGAGCCCGCCGACCTGTTGGACGACGAGGCCGTCAACGCCCGTCTCAAGGCCATGAAGGCGAGGGAGGACTAGATGTATACGACCGAGTTCGTCGACGTGCCCTTGATCGAGCTGCTGCAGCGCGTGCAGAGCTTAAAGCATGAGGGCATGCGCTTCGTTCAGCTGTGCGCCGAGTTTCCCGAGGGCGGGATCGATCTGGTGTACACCTTCTACGACGAGACGCGCGACAACGCGCTCAACCTGTGCGTGAGCGTGCCCGAAGGCGCCGAGGTGCCCTCGATCCAGGGCCTGTACTTTGCGGCGTTTTCCTATGAGAACGAGGCGCACGACCTGTTCGGCGTGAACTTCATCAACATGAAGCTCGACTTCGGCGGGCACTTCTTCAGCCTTGCCGAGACCTCCCCCATGACGGTCATCACGCCCGAGATGAAGGCCGAGCGCGAGAAGGCCGCCAAGGTGCGCGCCGCGAAGGCCGCCAAGGAGGCCAAGGCCGTCCGTGAGGCCGCGGAGGCCAAAAGCGCCGAGCGTGCCCTCACCGAGGACCGCGCCACCGCCGACGCCGCTGCCGTTGCGGCCGTGAACGAGATGGCTCCCGCTGCTGCGCAGGCCGATAAGCCGAGCGCCGAGGAGCGTGCGGCCAAGATGGAGGAGAAGCTCGCGAACATGGATCCCGAGAAGGCCGCCAAGGTTCGCGCGGCGCTCGAGGCCAAGGCCGCCCGCGATGCCGCGAAGGCCGCTGCCGCGCCGGCGCCCGCCGAGCCGGCAGCCGACGCCAAGGAAGGGGAGTAGCATGGCGACACGTTCCGTCATTCCGTTCGGCCCGCAGCATCCGGTGCTGCCCGAGCCGGTTCACCTGGACCTCGTGGTCGAGGACGAGCGCGTGGTCGAGGCCATCCCGCAGATCGGCTTTGTCCACCGCGGCCTGGAGAAGCTCGTCCAGAAGCGCGACTACAACCAGTTCGTCTACGTCGCTGAGCGCGTCTGCGGCATCTGCAGCTTCGGCCATGGCTACGGCTACGCTGCGGCGACCGAGAAGCTGCTGGGCATCGAGGTGCCGCGTCGCGTCGACTACCTGCGCGCCATTCTCGAGGAGCTTTCGCGCATCCACTCGCACCTGCTGTGGCTGGGCTTGCTCGCCGACGGCTTCGGCTTCGAGAGCCTGTTCAACCACTGCTGGCGCCTGCGCGAGACCATCCTGGATATCTTCCAGAAGACCTGCGGCGGCCGCATCATCCTGTCCATCTGCATCGTCGGCGGCATGGCGCACGATATTGACGACGCGATGCTGCGCGAGGTGTGCGACGAGCTCGACGGCCTGCGCCGCGAGTACAAGATCATCGTCGACACCATGCTGAACGACAGCTCCGTGCGCAGCCGTCTGTGCGGCGTGGGCTACATCTCGTTTGAGGACGCCCTCGAGCTGTCGATGGTCGGCCCGTTTGCCAAGGGCTCGGGCATCGAGCACGACATGCGCTCGACCGGTTTCGGCGCCTATGGCGACCTGGAGCACTTCCAGCCCATCATCTCCACCGAGGGCGACTGCTACGCCCGCTGCAAGGTGCGCTGCGAGGAGGTCTACCAGGCTATCGACATCATCAAGGAGCTCGTCGCCAAGATTCCGCACGACGGCATCGGCGGCAAGCCCGGCCCCAAGGTGCTGCCGCCCGAGAACAGCCGCGCCCACGTGCTCATCGAGCAGCCCCGCGGCGAGGCGTTCTACTATGTGCGCGGCAACGGCACCAAGTTCCTGGACCGCTTCCGCCTGCGCACCCCGACCTCGCAGAACCTCGCCGGCATGGTGCGCGCGCTGCAGGGCGTCGACCTCGCCGACGTGCCCATGATCATCCTGACGATCGACCCGTGCATCAGCTGCACGGAAAGGTAGGCGACGTATGGGATCTTTTAACCTTGCCAAGATGACGCTCGGGTCGCTGTTCAAAAAGCCCGCGACGGTGCGCTATCCGTACGAGAAGCGCGACATCCCCGGGCTGTTCCCCCATATGCGCGGCCATGTGGTCAACGACGTCGAGAACTGCATCATGTGCGGCATGTGCGCCCGCGTGTGCCCGGCCGACGCGATCACCGTTGACCGCAAGGCCGGCGACTGGACGATCGATCCGTATCGCTGCATCCAGTGCTCCTCGTGCGTGCACGAGTGCCCGAAGCACTGCCTGAGCATGGACGTGTTCAACACCGAGCCCACCACGGAGCTCCACACGGTGACCGAGCACCGCGATATGCCGGCCAAGCCCGCTGCTAAGGCGGCCGGCGCCGCCGGTGCGGGCGCTGGCGCTGGCGCTGCCAAGCCCAAGCGCGAGCTCACGCCCGAGCAGCAGGCCCGCGTCGAGGCCGCCCGCAAGGCCGCAGCTGCCAAGAAGGCCGCCAAGGCCGCTGCCGAGGGCGCGGGGGATGCCGCTGCACCCGAGGCTGCCCCTGCCGCCAAGGAGCCGCCCGCGACCGAGCCCGCCGAGGCATCCGCTGCACCCGCAGAGCCCGCAGCCGAGCCAAAGGCGACCGAGTAGCGCGACTGCCTCAGAAGCCTCAGACGCTACGCGACAGCAAAGCGCCCGCCGACCTCGCAGGTCGACGGGCGCTTTTGTGTCAGTTATGCGACGGAGTCGACAGGCCGCTCCGCCGTCGGCTCCTATGGTTCGGGTTAGCGGCGACCCTCGTCGGCAGCCATCTTCTTCTCAACGTTGGTGATGACGTGGATCAGCGGGATGGTCACGACCAGGTAGTAGAGGGCGGCCACGATGTAGGGCGTGATGTTGCCGGTCGTGGCGGTGAGGTTCTTGGAGAACATCATCAGCTCCATGACGCCCACGCTCGACAGCAGCGAGGTGTCCTTATAGAGCATGACGAGCTCGCTGGTCATGGTGGGGATCACGCGGCGGAACGTCTGCGGCAGGATGATGAGCGTCATCGTGCTCATGAAGCCGAAGCCCTGCGAACGGGCGGCCTCAAACTGGCCGCGCGGGATGGACTGGATGCCCGCGCGGAAGATCTCGGCGAGGTAGGCCGAGCAGTTGATGGCGAGCACGCCGATGCCGAGCGGCAGGTTGGGCAGGTTGAGCCCGATCATGGGGAAGCCGAAGAAGGCGATGTAGATCTGCAGGAACAGCGGCGTGCCGCGCAGCACGTTGATATAGGTGATGGCGATGGCGCGCAGCGGCTTGTAGCGGCTGATCTTCATGAAGGTGATCACGAGCGCCAGCGGAACGGCGAGCGGGAAGCCGATGACGGTGACGAGCAGAGCGGCGCCCCAGCCCTGGAACAGCGACGCGATGGAGGTCACGATATACTGCGGGCGGAAGAACATGCCCAAGAACGGGTTGGCGTTCCACGCCTGAACCCACGGTTGGGCGTCGAGCCACTGGACGGCCGTCTGCACGAACGTGCTCTCGGAGACGGCGATCGTGGGGCTCGCGGGAAGCTCGTGCGAAGCGCCGTCGTCAGTGGTGTAGGTGCCGCCCACGGCGTAGGCTCCCGCCTGGCTGGGGAACAGCACGCCGTCGACCTCAACGGTGAGCTGGGTGCCTGCGGGCGCGGGCTCGGCGAGGTCGATGACAAGCGCGGAGTCGTCAAGATGCGACTCGGTGGCGAGCTTGGTGCGGTCGAGCCCGTCAACAGCGTAGACCGTGGCGCCCGAGTCCTCGAAGGAGCCGCCCTCGGGCAGCGTGAGCGCAAGCTGGGTGACGGAGCCCTCGGTTCCGACGACGGCCTCCCAGGTCAGGCGCGTGGCGATACCGCCGAGCACGGCCGTCCCGCCGTCCTCGTTGGACTGCGCGCTCGCCGTGGTGACGGCAAGGGTCGCCGGTGTCTCGGTGACGGCGTCGCCGGAGCCCGCCTCGGTGCCCGTGGTGTCACCGGAGCTCGTCGGGGGTACGCCGAACCACGTCTCGTACAGCTCGGCGTAGCGGCCGTCGGCGCGGATGGCTGCGAGCGCC
Source organism: Collinsella tanakaei (assembly GCF_030373545.1). GTDB lineage: Bacteria > Actinomycetota > Coriobacteriia > Coriobacteriales > Coriobacteriaceae > Collinsella > Collinsella tanakaei_C. The sequence goes on from NZ_JAUDCO010000001.1 coordinate 320,690, forward strand.
TCGTTGATGGCGGCGGTCAGCTCGGGGTTGTCCTTGCTCACGGCGATGCCGAACTGCTCGCCGGTGGGGACCTCTTCGATGATCTGCATGCTCGTGAACGAGTTGGAGACCATCCACTGCTCGACGGGCAGGTCGCACACGACGCCCTGGCACTGGTCGCTCATGACGGCGGTGAAAGCGGCGGTCCAGTCGTCAAAGTTGACGGTCTGGGCGTTGGGCAGGTGCTCGATGGCCCACTGCTCGGACGTGGTGCCCGACTGGACGGCGATGCGCACGCCGGCGGTGTTGAGCGACTCGACGGTGTCGTAGCCGCCGCCCTTGACGGTGGCGATACCCTGGTTGGAGTCCATGTAGGGGTCGGTGAAGTCGACCTCCTCCAGGCGCTCGTCGTTGATGGTGATGTTGCAGGCACCGACGTCGGTCTTAACCGCCTGTTTGGTCATGGGGATGATGCTGTCAAATTTCTGCGCGGGCAGGTAGTTGAGCTCGAGGCCGAGCTCCTCGGCGATCATGCCCATGAGTTCATAGGTGAAGCCCTGCGGCTGGCCGTCATCGGTGGTGTACTCGAACGGCGGGGTGGCAAGGTCGCTCGCAACGGTGAGCTTGCCTTCTTCGACCAGGGCAAACGAGCTTTGGTCGTCGGCAGGCGACGAGCAGCCTGCCAATGCGACGCTCACGACGACGAGCGCGCAGGCGACAATCGCGGCAAACAGGCGACGGATCGACAGGCTTGGGTGTGAATAAGGCATAAAGTGCCTTTCATCCGACAAACATACAGACTAAGAATACCATGAGCATGAAACCTCACCATTACGGCACATCATAAGAGGCATCAGCCCATACGCTATGGCATCGCACTGCCATATCCGACCCCCTGCTATGGGGCGAGCGGCTCCTCCTGGTGGGCCAGCGCTGGCGTCCTGCTCATTTTTCATGTTCTTGCTGCCCGCCCGCTGACCGCTGCGTCTGAGTGCGCATAATGTCCAACGTAATCCATTGTGGTAAAAACCGCGCGTCACGTGCGCTGAGCGAGGGGACCGTCTATGCCGCAGGCTGTTCAGATGACCTATCCGCTTTCCCATTACATTGAGGTGCTCGAGGCCGCCGGCGTGCTGCGCTGCGCGCCGCAGGATGCCGACGACATCCAGATCGCTTTTGCGACGGACGACTCGCGCGCCGCCGTCCCGGGGACGCTGTTTGTCTGCAAGGGAGCCGCCTTCAAGAGCGATTACCTCGTGGGCGCCATCGAAGCCGGCGCGGTCGCCTATGTCTCCGAGACCGACTACGACGTGGACGCGCCCTGCCTGCTGGTCGACAACATCCGCCTGACGCTCGCCGTGCTGGCCGACACCGCCTACGCGCATCCGTCCGGCCGCGTGCAGGTGTGCGCCTTCACGGGCACCAAGGGCAAGACCACGAGCGCCTACTATCTCAAGAGCGTGCTGGATGAGCATGCCCGCCGCTGCGGATGCCATACCGCCGGCCTGTTTTCGAGCATCGAGTTCGACGACGGCGTCGACGCCGGGATCTCCAAGCTCACGACGCCCGAGGCCTTCCAGCTTGAGCGCCAGCTCGCCAACGCCGTGGAGAGCGGCATCGAGCACGTGGTCATGGAGGCTTCGAGCCAGGCGCTCAAGTACGACCGCACCGCCTGCGTGGAGTTCGCGGTGGGAGCGTTCACCAACATCGGTGAGGACCACATCTCGCCGATTGAGCATCCGACGTTCGAGGATTACTTCAGCAGCAAGTTGAAGCTGTTCGCGCAGAGCCGAGCGGCGGTGGTCAACCTCGACATGGACCATGTGGACCGCGTGCTCGATGCGGCGCAGGCCTGCGAGCGCGTCGTGACCTACTCGCTGGAGGACGAGCACGCCGACGTCTATGCCGGGCAGCTCACCCATACCGATCGCGGCATCGTGGCCCGCGTGCGCACGCCGCGCTTCACCGACGACGTGCTGGTGGCCACGCCGGTCAAGTTCAATATCTCCAACGCGCTCGGCGCCATCGCGTGCGCCGAAGCCCTCGGCATCGAGCGCGAGGCCATCGTCCACGGGTTCGAGCACCTGCGGGTGCCCGGGCGCATGGAGCTCTATCCCACCGAGAGCGGTCGCATCGTGGGCGTGGTGGACTTCGCCCACAACGGCATGAGCCTCGAGACCATGCTGCGCGACCTGCACGAGAACTACCCCGACCGCGAGCTCGCCGTCGTGTTCGGCGCGACGGGCGGCAAGGGCGTTGACCGCCGCGAGACCATGGGCATCGCAGCGGGCAAGTTTGCCGATCGCATCGTGATCACCGAGGACGACCCGGGTCCCGAGGATCCGGCGGACATCTGCGACACGATCGCCCATTTTGTTGAGGAGCAGGGCAACCATGCCTGGCAGATCGTGCTCGATCGCGAGGAAGCCATCCGCACCTGCGTGCGCGAGACGACGCGTCCGGCCGTGGTGATCGTGACCGGCAAGGGGCACGAGACGCGTATGCTGCGCAAGAGCGGCTCCGAGCCCTGCCGAGCGGACGGCCCCATGCTGCAGGAGGCCCTCGCCGCCTTCGAAGCCGGGGAGCTGTAAGCGGACTGACAGGCTGAGATGGGTCAGATGGGGACGTGTTCCGCCCAACCCATTTTGGGTCATGTCGCCCAAAATGGGTTGGACGGAAGACGTCCCCATCTGGCCCAAAATGGGTTGGGCGGAACACGTCCCCATCTGACCCATTACAATCGATACGTATTTCAAGAGAGAGGGGATACGTCATGTCCGAGATCACCGAACCCGCCAAGGTGTACTTCTGTGACCTGCGCAGCCATGGTCGCGAGAGCCAGCTCGACAAGCTGAAGCGCCTGATCCGTCGCGCGGGCATCGACCAGATCGATTTCGAGAACAAGTTCGTCGCCATCAAGATCCACTTCGGCGAGCTGGGCAACCTGAGCTTCCTGCGCCCCAACTACGCGCGCGCCGTCGCCGATGTGGTCAAGGAGCTGGGCGGCAAGCCTTTCCTCACCGACTGCAACACGCTGTACGTGGGCAGCCGCAAAAATGCGCTCGAGCACATCGACTGCGCGTACCAAAACGGCTTCACCCCGTATGCGACCGGCTGCCAGGTGATCATCGCCGACGGCCTCAAGGGCACCGACGAGACGCTCGTGCCGGTCAAGAACGGCGAGTACGTGAAGGAGGCCAAGATCGGTCACGCCCTCATGGACGCCGACATCGTCATCTCGCTCACGCACTTCAAGGGTCATGAGCAGGCAGGTTTTGGCGGCGCCATGAAGAACCTGGGCATGGGCGGCGGCAGCCGTGCCGGCAAGATGGAGCAGCATTCTGCCGGCAAGCCGAATGTCCACACCGAGTCCTGCATCGGTTGCCACGCCTGCGAGCGCATCTGCGCGCACGGCGCCATCAGCTTCGAGGCGACCCGCGAGCGCGAGCTCGCGAGCGGCAAGACCGTGACCGTGCCCGTGGCGCACATCGACCACGACCGCTGCGTGGGCTGTGGCCGCTGCATCGGCGCCTGCAACCAGGACGCCATCGAGCCCGAGTACGACCAGGCAGTCGACGTCCTCAACTACAAGATCGCCGAGTACACGCAGGCCGTGGTGCAGGATCGCCCCAACTTCCATATCTCCATCGCCATGGACATCTCGCCCAACTGCGACTGCCATGCCGAAAACGACACGCCCATCGTGCCCGACCTGGGCATGTTCGCGAGCTTCGACCCGGTCGCCATCGACCAGGCTGCGATCGACATGGCGCTTGCCGCACCGGCGCTGCCCAACACCGAGCTCACCGACATGCGCGCCAAGCTGGAGGCGGAAGGCGGCGTTCCCGAGCGCTGCGAGCACGATCACTTCAACATGACGCACCCGGACACCAACTGGCGCTCGATGATCGAGCACGCCGAGAAGATCGGTCTGGGTACGAGCCACTACGAGCTCATCACCATGAAATAGGCCGCAAGGGCGACAAGGTGGTGCCAGGTGCAAACCTGTCGCCAAGAGATGTACGACGGGGGCGATCCTGCATCCAGCGGGGTCGCCCTTGCGCTATCGGGCGCACGGAACGCGCCGGCCGCAAGCGGGCGCCCCGGCATTGGTCGTCTCAAGCACATCCTGCCTGATATCCCTGTGCGCCCCTATCATCTTTTGCAAGTTTCGACTTTTTTGCGAGTTTCGACCTCGCGCGCATCCTGCCCGCATGCGACGAGCCCGACAAGTTTGTACCCGGCACCAACTTGTCGCTGGCGGGTCCAAGCGATTCTGCTATGATTTTGAGCAGTCTATATTTGGAGGATCGCTCAGCAACATGTCCGCATCAGGCGACAGTTCCACATCGCGAAGTACCACGGGGCCGGACGCTCAGGCCGCCCCGGTGCCCCAATCTGACGAATCCCTCCCCGCTTCTTCGGAGGCCGACGTTTGCGCGACGTGTCCCAAGCGCCGTCGGTCGTGCCCCAAGTACCCGCGCCCCGCGCATGACAAACACTCCGCCGAGAAGGAGCCCCCGCACTACACGGTGGGCGAGGAGATCGCGAACTCAATCACCCATGGCATCGGTGTGCTGCTCGGTATCGCCGGCTTGGTGCTGCTGATCGTCAAGGCGGCGCTCGACGGCGCGCAGCCCGCGTACATGGCGTCGGCCATCGTCTTCGGCGTCTCCATCATCCTCGAGTACCTGGCCTCCACGCTCTACCACGCCATCCAGGTGCCGGCCGCGAAGCGCGTCTTCCGCATCATCGACCACAGCTGCATCTACCTGCTCATCGCGGGTTCCTACACACCGTTTTTGCTCATTACGCTCGAGCCGTACGGCGGCATCGTCATGTTCGTGGTCATCTGGACGCTCACCATCGCCGGCATCTCCTTCGAGATCATCGGCCGCCAGCGCCAGCCGCGCTGGGTCACCATCCTTATCTACCTCATCATGGGATGGCTCGTCGTGTTTCGCCTGCCGCAGCTCGTGGCGGCGCTCGAGCCCCTCGCCTTGGCACTACTCGTGGTCGGCGGCCTGTGCTACACCGTCGGCTGCGCCTTCTACCTTATGAAGAAGATCCGCTATATGCACAGCGTCTGGCACCTGTGGGTGCTTGCCGGAAGCGTCTTCATCTTCATGGTGGTGATTCTTTTCGTGATCTAAGCCATGTCGCCAGACGGCGCGCCGTCCGGCTCACCCGCTGTCTACCACTCGATTTCGGAGGTTCGATCTACCAACATGGGCATTGCGATTTCCATCATTGCCACCCTGCTTCTGACCATCCTAAACGGCTATTTCTCCATGTCCGAGATGGCGCTTACCACTGCCAAGCGCGCCAGCCTCGAGCACGACGCCGAGGAAGGCGACCGCCGCGCCGCGAAGGCGCTCGAGCTGTCGACCGACTCCACCGACTTTTTGGCCACCATCCAGGTCGCCATCACGCTCGTGGGCTTCTTCTCGGCGACCGTCTCGTCCAATACGCTGTCCGACCCGCTGTCAACGTGGTTCGAGTCGTTCGGTCTCGCCCCGCTCACCGCGGCGGCGCCCATTGCCTCGCCGATCATCATCACGCTGATCGTGTCCTACCTGTCCATCGTCATCGGCGAGCTCATCCCCAAGCGCATCGGCCTGTCCGACGCCGAGGGCATGGCCAAGTCCGTCGCCGGCCCCATCAGCGCATTCCGCAAGATCGCGAAGCCGCTCGTGTGGCTCACGCAGGCCTCGGCCAACGGCCTGTCCAAGCTGCTCGGCATCAAGAGCGCTGACGACCGCCAGAACGTCTCCGAGGAGGAGATCAAGTACATGATCAGCGAGCAGGACACCCTGCTCGACGAGGAGAAGCGCATCATCCACGAGGTCTTCGACCTGGGTGACGCCGTCGCGCGCGAGGTCATGGTGCCGCGCGTGGACGTGACCATGTGCGAGGACACCGACGACATCGCCACGGTGCTTTCCGTCATGCGCGACACCGGCTACTCCCGCGTGCCCATCTACCGTGAGGATCAGGACTGCATCGTGGGCGTCGCCCACATCAAGGACCTGATTGAGCCGGTGCTTGAGGGCAACGGCACCATGAAGGTCGGTTCGCTGGTGCGCGATGCGTCCTTTGTGCCGGATACCAAGGACATCCTGCCGCTGCTCTCCGAGATGCAGACCGCGCACGAGCAGATGGTCGTCGTGGTGGACGAATACGGCGGCACGGCTGGTATCATCACTATCGAGGACATCGTCGAGGAGTTCGTGGGCGAGATCGAGGACGAGTTCGATCCCGACAACAAGTACCTCACCCGCCTCTCGCGTCGCGAGTGGCTGGTGGACGGGCGCTTCTCGTGCGACGATGCCATCGAGCTCGGCTGGCCCATCGAGGAGAGCGACGACTACGAGACCGTTGCCGGCTGGATTTTGGACCTGTGCGGTTCGGTGCCCGACATCGGTGAGGTGTTCGAGCAGGACGGGTACAAGTTCAAGGTGCAGTCCATGCGCGGTCAGCGCATCTCGCTCATCCGCGTGACCGGCCCCGACCCCGAGGAGCTGCGCAGCCACGCCGAGGGCGAGGAAGAGCAGCACGACGAGAGCAACAAGGACGCGTAGCCTTTCGCTTCGCCTGCGAGGCGCGCGCCGGATTCGATAGGTAAGGCGGATAACCATGGCGCAGCTGTTCAACATCTTGAAGATCACGGTGGGCAAGGAGTCGCTCCGCGCGCGCGTGCTGGTCAACCCCGGCATGCCGTTGCGGACCTCCGAGAACATCGAGGCGACGGCGCGCGTGTACTACCTCGCGCCGGCCATCGCCAAGCACCTGTGCCTGGGCGATGCGGGCAGCGAGTTCCAGGAGTGCATGGGCGACACCGAGCTCGCGCACCTGCTCGAGCACGTGACGGTCGAGATTATGAACGAGACGGGTCTTGCCGGCCAGGTCTCGTGCGGCCGCACGCGCCCGGTCGTCGGCGACGAGCGCCTGTTTGACATCGAGCTTTCCTGCCCGGATGACGCGCTGACCGTCGGCTCGCTGTCGAGCGCGACCTTCATGATGGACTGGGCCTTCCTGCACCCCGAGGCGCCCGCACCCGACTTTGCCGGCACGGTTGCCGCCCTGCGCAAGCTCGTGCTGAGTCTGCGCGGCGAGGACGAGGGCGCGACGGAGGGCGAACCCGAGGCCGCCGAGGGCGCCCAGGACGCTTCTGTGGCCGACGAGGTCGCCGAGGAGCCGGCGCCCGTCGACGAGGGCCCCATCGAGACCGAGACCGTGGGTGTCGCGCAGGACGAGGACGAGCCCGAGCCGCGCCGTCGCTTTGCGGATCGCTTCCGGATTCGCCCCAAGATGGGAGCCGCGCCCGCCAAGCGCGTGGCCGATATCGAGCCGGTATTCGGCGGTGCCGCCGCGGATGTGCAGGACGCAGGCGAGGAGTCTGCCGAGTAGGCATACGGCTCGCAATCGCGCGGCATCCCGGGCGGGTGCTGGTTTATGGCGCAGCTCAGATGCGGCGCCCGATGCCGATAGCGCCGATGGCGCTTGCTCGCGTCGCGGCGTGCCCCGCGCGGGTATAATGAGATTTCCATTGAACGTTGACTCTACTATGGGAGGAGCAACATGGGTAAGGGATTCAGTTTTGTCGCAGGTGCCGTGATCGGCGCCGCTGCCGGTACGATTGCCGGCATCCTGATGGCTCCTCGCTCGGGAGCCGAGACCCGCGCCATGGCCGCCGATATGGCTAACGACGCGTGGGATAACGCCCGCGACATCTACGAGCAGGGTGTTGACCAGGCCCGCGCCGCCGCAACGGACTTCGGCCCCATGGTCGACGCCAAGACCGACGAACTGCGCGCCAAGGTCGATCTGGCCCGCGAGCGCATGGACCAGCTCCGCGAGCAGCTGAACGACGCCATCGCCGGCGGCAACGTGACCCCTGCGGCCGACGTGGTCGTGGAGTCCGTGGCCGACGACGCCGCGCCTGTCGCTGACCCCGAGCCCGCTCCCGAGGCGTAGATGCTCGTAGCCGACATTCAGGGCGTGCGGGTCTACCGGGCTCCGGTAGCGGACAAGCGCACCAACAAGGACGGCACCCCGCGCGACCCCAAGCGGCTCGGCAAGATCCATTTTCCGGTTTTTGCGCCCGATGGCCTGCGTGTCGTGGGCTTCATGGTCAAGCTCCCCGACGTGGTGGGCATGATCAAGCAGCCCGACCGCTTCATCGCGCTCGACGCCCTCGACGTGTACGAGGGCGTCTTGGCGGTTGCTGACAGCAAGGAGAACTTCGACGACGCCGCCGCGAAGCGCCTAGGCGTCAATCTGGACGAGTGCCTCATCTGGACGGGCATGGACGCCGTTACCGCGTCGGGCGAGCGCGTCGGATACTGCGCGGACGCGCTGTTCAACAGCCGTACCGGACAGGTGAAGCACTTCGTGCTCACCGAGGGCGATGCTGCTTCGGCGCTTGTGGGCAACTTCGAGGTCCCGGCGAGCTACCTGGTGGGCTACCGCAACGGCGCCATGATCGTGTCCGACGACACGCTCAATCTGAAGCTCACGGGCGGTGTTGCCGCCAAGGCGGCGGAGGCGAGCGTCGTCATCGGCGAGAAGGTCAAGAAGGGCGCCGCGAAGCTCGACGACAAGGGCTCGCGCGCGCTGGACAAGGGGAGCCGCGCCCTCGGCAAGCAGCTTGGCAAGACCAAGGGCATGTTCTCGGCGTTTGCCAGCGAGTATCGCAAGGCAGCCGGCCCTGCAAAGAAGAAAAAGAAGTAGCCGACAGGCACCTGCCGAGGCTGCGGTATACGACCCGCCCGCGCGCATGCCCGCCGGCTGCGCACGGGCGGGTTTCTCGTTGGACGGCGGTTCGTTCCTCGGCGGACGACAGCCGCCGGCTGTGCGCGCGAGATCTGTTGCCGGTGCCGGCCTGACGCGAGAGCTCCGGAACGCAGGTGAAAAGGGACTTTGCCGCCAGCTTCCCGCGGATGGGATTTCGCGGTCGTCGCCCACCCGACCTCACGGTCTCTGCGCCCGATGGAGCGGCTCGGCACCGCTTCGCCTCGCTCGGTGAACACGAGGTGCCGTGCGCCCAAGCGTCGCTGTGCTGCCCGGGTTATGTGGTAGAGTCTTTTCTAGAGCTCGGACTAGGGAGAACCATTGCCTAACTACACCACCTCCTATTCCACCAAGGGCAAACGCCCGCATAAGCGGCGCAGCGCATCCGACAGGCTTCCCGCCGCTCATCGCCGGACCGCCAAGCGCCCCGGCGCCCAGTATCTTCATCACACCCAGGGGTTCGGACGCAGCCACCGCTCGTCGTTCAGCCCCCGTCGCCGCGATTCGCGCCGTCCCTACGTGTACATCGCCGTGGGATGCGCGGCCCTGCTGTTCGTGGCAAGCATCATTTGGTACCTCAACCGCAGCGTGGGGATAACCCTCAACGGCGCGGACGCATCGGTGCGCATCGGCTCGTCCATCGAACAGCTCATCGAGGACCAGGGCATCGACGTGCGTGCCGGTGACCTGCTCGCCGTGGACGACAGCGTGCTCGAGAAGCGCGCCGGCGAACGCTACTCCGTCAAGCTCAACGGCCGGCAGATCGACAACGCCGACCTTGCGACCACGACCCTCGAGGGAGGGGAGGAGCTCGAGATCGGCGCCGGCCGCGACCGCTACGAGGAGCATGACATCGAGGCGACGGCCATCCAGCCCACGCTCGAGGTGAAGGGCAGCGGCGCGATCCGCTACGTGGAGACCTGGGGCATCCCCGGCCGTTCCGAGGTGTGGACCGGCAAGGTGTCGGGCAAGACGCAGGACCGCGGTGTGGTGCAGGAGGTCCAAAACTGCGTCGTGCGCGCCCGCTCCGTCTCGCCCGACGAGGGGACCTATGTCGCCCTCACCTTTGACGAGGGGCCGAGCTCCTACACCGCGCAGATCGTCGACATCTTGGAGGAGAAGGGCGTGTCTGCGACCTTCTTCCTGCAGGGCGACCGGACCGCTGATGCTCAGGCGGCTGCCGCGGCGATCGTGGATGCGGGATTCGAGGTGGGCTCGAACTCCTGGAGCGACACGGACCTGGGCGAGCTTTCCGCCGATGACCTGCGCACCCAGCTCACCCAGGGCTTCGAGGCCATCGCGGATGCCACGGGGCAGCCGTGCTGCCTGCTGCGCCCCCCGTACGGAACCTTTACCGACCAGAACTGGGCCGACGCCGCCGATCTGGTGAGCGCGGTGGTCACGTGGAACATCGATTCGGGCGATTACCTGCTGCCCGGTGCCGACCAGGTCGTCGAGACGGTCGTGGGCTCGGTGAGCAACGGCAGCATCGTGCTGCTCACCGACAACGACGCGTGCGGCGCGCAGACGGTCGAGGCCCTGCCGCAGATCATCGACCAGCTGCAGGAGGAGGGATACCGCATCGTCAGCCTGTCTGAGCTCGTCAAAACCGACGAGGAGCTCGCCGAGGCGGTTGACCTCTCCCGTGTCTCGATGCCCGAGGATGCGGTATTGCCTCAACTTAAGGCTGAGGATACGGAAGAGTCGTAGCCGTGGGTCAGAATATGCCTACAATCATGGGGCTATTTTCTTTGCAGGATAGACAATGAGTAGATAAATGGCTGGCATCATGCGGCGCGAGGGACCATCGACAAGGACCGCGCGCCGAGCACGATGCAGGGCGTTCGGGTGCCGTGGAGATAGAAGCTGGGCAGGACGATGAACGACAACAATCGCAAGCAGCAGGGCAAGAACACCGCTCAGGGAAAGGCCGGGGCTCCTTCGGCTACGCCCCGCTCCGCGCGCCCGCGCGCCAAGGGCGCGCCGCAGCCTGCCCCTCACTACCGTTCCGCTCGCACGGCGACGACCGGCGCGAAGAGTGCCGCCGCGGCGGGCGCTAAGACCGCGGCCTCCGGGAAGAAGGCCACGGGCGCGACGAAGGCCGCTTCGCGCCAGCGCGCCGCTGCTACCCCGTCGACGCGCGTGGGCGTTGCCCCCGCGGCGCGCCGCCCGTCCACGACCAAGGTGAAGCGCGCATCGAGCCCGCGCACCCCGCTCATCGCTGCCGGTGTCGTGGTCGTGCTGGTCGCGGCCGCGGTGCTGGGCATCGGCTACCGCTTCTTCTGGCGCAATATCGACGTCACGGTCAACGGGACCGCGTACAGCACGCGCATCAACTCCACCGCCGACGAGCTGCTCCAGGCCAACGATTACTTCGGCGTCAAGCCGGGCAAGCTCATGTCCGTCGGCGGCAAAGTGCTCGACGAGAAGGGCGGCGACCGCTGCACCGTCCAGGTGAACGGCGAGCCGGTCGCCATTGCTGACCTCGCTACGTTTACGGTGCCCGAGGACGCCGACATCTCCGTCAAGGACGGCGGCGATGCGACGGAGAAGCATGAGGAGAAGACCGTCGACATCGCGCCCACCATCGAGATGGAGGGCTCCGGCGCCATCCAGTTCGTCTCGCAGTGGGGCAAGAACGGCAAGAAGACCGTCTGGGTGGGCGAGCGGTCCGGCGAGACAGTTGATAAAGAGGTCGTCGAGGAGCCCACGAACATGGTGGTGACCTCCTTGAACCCCAAGCCGCAGGGCGACAAGAAGTACATCGCCCTCACCTTTGACGACGGCCCCAGCTCCTATTCGCCCGACATCCTGTCGATTCTGAAGAAGAACGGCGTGAAGGCGACCTTCTTCAACTTAGGTACCCAGGCGAGCGCCACGAGCGCGACGGTGGTCGAGGACGGCCACGAGATGGCGAGTCACACCAACTCCCACCAGAACCTGCCCAAGTGCGATCGCGACACGCTACGATCCGAGATCACCAAGGCGTTCGACTCGATCGAGGAGGCGTCGGGCGTGCGCCCGCAGATGATCCGTGCTCCCTACGGCGCGTTCACCTCGGCGGAGTGGGCGCGTGCCGGAGACCTGATCAGCTGCAACGTGCTGTGGAACATCGACACGCTCGACTGGCAGCTCCCCGGAGCCCAGGCCATCGTCGATGAGGTGCTGTCCGGTGCCTACAACGGCGCCATTGCGCTCATGCACGACGGCGGCGGCGATCGCTCGCAGGACATCGCGGCCCTCGACGACATCATCAAGGGGCTGAAGGCGGACGGCTACGAGCTCGTCACCGTGGCCGAGCTCATGGAGCTCGACGGCCGCTTCCCCGAGGACGTCATCAACGGCACGGTTAAGATGCCCGAGGACGCCGTCCTTCCCGAGGTCTAACGCAGCGCCGGAGTGCCGGCTTGACTGCGCGTCATGCTCCTTTGCAGGGCTTTTCCTGCCGACGCCCGCCGGCGCTCCCGAGAGCGCCGGCGGGCGTCGGCTCTTGCGCGCTCGTTTTGGACAATTTGTTCAGATATGTAGGTCTGCCACCGCTCAAAAGGGGGCTCTCGGTCGAAAAAGAGGGGCAATTGGACGGCCCGATGGGCTTGGAGGCCGTCTCGAGGCGTCCTGTTGAGGACGAATGCTGACGAGAGCCGTCGCGGATGCATCCGCGGCGCGCCTCGGGCCTACATATCTGAACAAATTGTCCACCTCAGGCTCCGATGGCGCCTGCGCAGCCGGCCCGTCAAGGCGATACGGCCACTTTGTCAGGCCGGCGCTTCCTTTACCAACCAAATGCTATAGAATGGGAGAGCCCGATTTGCGTTGGGCTCTTATTTTGCAGGGTCACGAGAAAAGGATACTGGTGAAACCTAAACCCCGACCACACAGTAGCTGACCCCTGCGGGTGCCCTTCGGCTGGCGCGCGCTGGGGTTGCGCCGCCATAGCTTTCACGAAGGAGCACCATGAACTATCTTTCCGAGATGCTCAGGTTGCCCGTTGTCGACTCGACGGGCGAGAAAATCGGCATCGTCAATGACTTGGGCATCGCCACCGGCGAGGTCTTCCCCCATGTGACATCCCTTGCGTTCCAGGGTCCCGGCAAGACGCCGTTTATGATCTCGTGGCGCAAATACGTCGAGCGCGTCGATGACGACGGCGTCTACCTCAAGGTGCCCGCCACGGACATCCGCTTCTCCTACCTGCAGCCCGACGAGGTACTGCTTGCGCGCGACATCATGAACAAGCAGATCGTCGACACGCAGGGCATGAAGGTCGTCCGCGTAAACGACATCAAGCTGTCGGCCTCCGGCGAAAACCAGCTGCGCCTGCTGGGCGCCGAGGTCGGCGCGCGCGGCCTGCTGCGCTCCTTGCATCCGGCGCTCGAGCGCGTGGCGATCAAGCTCGCCCGCGCGGTGGGAAAGCCGCTGCCCGAGGACATCATCGCCTGGTCCTACATGGACCTGCTCGAGCGCTCGACGCAAAACATCAAGCTCTCCGTGTCGCACAAAACCCTCGGCGAGCTGCACCCGGCCGACATCGCCGACATCATCGAGCAGCTCGACCCGCGCTTGCGCGGCCAGGTGTTCGCGCAGCTCGACACCGCTCAGGCGGCCGAGGCTATCTCGGAGTTCGACGATGACGAGCTCGTGGCCGAGATGCTCGAAGGCCTGTCCGACCGCGACGCGTCCTCGATGCTCGCCCTCATGGACCCCGACGACGCTGCCGCCCTGATCGATGAGCTCGATTATGAGAAGGCCGAGAAGCTCCTGCGCCTCATGGGCGTCAAGGAGGAGCGCGCCATTCGTAACCTGCTCGGATACGAGGAAAACACCGCGGGTCGTATCATGACCTCGGAGTTCGTGGCGCTGCCGGCCACCGCCACCGTTGCCGACGCCATTGACGGCCTGCGCAAGCTGGACGAGGACTTCGAGAGCGTGTACTACGTGTATACGACCGATCCCACCGGCGCACTGACCGGCGTGCTCTCGCTGCGCACGCTGATCGTTGCCGAGCACGATGCGCGCCTGAACAGCCTGGCCTATCGCGACGTGGTCTGGGTCACGCCCGACGAGGACCAGGAGGACGTGGCGGAGGAGATGGCCAAGTACGACCTTGCGGCCATGCCCGTCTGCGACGAGAACCGCCACATCTTAGGTATCGTCACGGTCGACGACGCCATGGAGGTCATGAACGAGGAGCACGCCGAGGATCTGCAGATCGCAGGCGTGGGCAGCGGCGAGGGAGGCACGGGCGAGTCGATGCACGTGTTCTCGTGGTTCGCGCGTCGCCAGTACTGGCTGCTCATCTGGGCCATCGCGTCGGGCATCGTGGCCGCGTCGCTCGAGATGGCGATCGGGATGGGCGAGCTGTTCATCTATCCCATGTGCGTGATGCCCGTCGTGCTGCTCGCAGCGAGCCGCGTGGTCTCGTTTGTGCGCAACTACTACCTCGAGTACGACGAGCCCGACGACGCCGACAAGCCCTACCTGGGGTTCTTCCTGCAGACGGTAGGCGTCGGCCTGGTCATGGCAATCTTCATCTACCTGTGCGGCCAGCTGGTGCTGGGTGCGGCGTATCCGGACGGTATCCCTGAGCCCGTGTTTGCCGACGGCGCCCTGTCGCTGGGCGGCGGTATCCAGGCCTACCTGCTCACCGCGTGCTTCGGCTGTGCGGCGGCGGTGACGTTTGCATCCTGCGCTTTGTCGGTCATCTACCTGAAAGTGCTGTTCTGGCGCGACGAGCACGACCTCAACACCTCGGGTATCGCGTTGAGCGTATCGGCGGTGTTTATCGCTTGCGTGCTGTACTCGGTGGCTTCGGTTGTCGCCATCGCCATGGTCGCCGCGTAAGGGGATGGGCGCTTCATGGCGAGGAATATGCATGAAAAGCTGACCGCCGGCATGGTGCTCGGCGCGATGGGGCCTGGATTGTTGGCCGCGTTGTCGGGCAACGACGCGGGCGGCATCGCCACGTACTCGAGCGCCGGCGCGAGCTATGGCTACGGCACGCTGTGGATGCTACCGCTCATGGCCGTGTTGCTCATCGTGGTGCAGGAGACCGCAGCGCGCTGCGGCTGCGTGACGGGTAAGGGGTTTGCCTCGCTTATCCGCGAACGGTTCGGCGTGCGCAAGAGCGCGCTGGCGATGGGCGCGCTGCTGGTGGCCAACACGGCGGTGACGATTTCGGAGTTTGCGGGCATCGCGAGCGGCCTTGCGCTGTTCGGCGTGCCGGCGACGGTGTCCGTGCCGCTCGTTGGTCTGGCTATCTGGCTGCTCACCATGTCGGGCAGCTTCCAGCGCATCGAGAAGGTGCTGCTCATGGTGAGCTGCGTCTTCGTGACCTATATCGTGGCGGCGTTTTTGGCTGGCCCCGATTGGGGGGAGGTCGCCGCGGCGACGGTCTCGCCCCACGTCGTGCCGGAACCCGAGTACGTGAGCCTGCTCGTGGCGACCATCGGTACCACGATCGCGCCGTGGATGGTGTTTTTAGCGCAGAACAACGTGGTGGACAAGAACATCGACGAGAGCGGCATCGTGCTGCAGCGCATCGATACCGCTTCGGGCTCGGTGATCGCGTGCGCGGTTGCCTGGTTCATCGTGGTGACGACCGGCGCGGTGCTCTATCCGGAGGGCGTGCAGGTGTCGGACGCCGCCGACGCGGCGCTTGCGCTCGAACCCATCGCGGGGCAGTTCTCGACGGTGCTGTTTGCGTCGGGCCTGGTCGCGGCGAGTTTTTTGGCTGCGTGCGTGCTGCCCGGCGTGACGTCCAGCGCGATCTGCGAGGCGTTCGGCTGGGAGCGCGGCGCGGACCGCAGCTGGGAGGAGGCGCCGGTCTACCGCGGTATCATCACGGCAATCGTGGTCGCCTCGGCGCTGCTGGTGATCATGCCGGGTGTCAACCTGTTCCAGATCATGATGAGTGCGCAGGTCATCAACGGTGTCCTGCTACCGGTCCTGCTGGTGTTCCTGCTGTTTATCGCCCAGGATCGCCACATCATGGGCGAATACCGCAACGGGCGCGTGTGGAACGTGCTCACCTGGGCGACCATCGTCATCATCACGGTGCTTACCGTCGTGATGTTCGCGCTCCAGGCCCTCGGGTACTGATGCGGCACGGGGGCTGGGGCGCTGCGCACCCCGGCCCCGTGCTTTTCGGACCCCCGGCGGTTCCCCAAAACCACTACCCCCGTTTAGAAGACGGTTTTGCGAGGACACCTCAAGTAGACAGCCCTTTGCCGTCAACAAAAGCCCTGTTCAGGAGCTTGCGCATTTTGGGGCTACTCGACAGGTCGCCGCAAAACCGTCTTCTAAACGGGGGTACCGCCCAGGCGATGCTCGCCTGGGCGGTACCGAAATAACAAAATGTCTGTTGAGCAAAGTTTTTAGAACTTGACCTCCGGCACGGCGCGGGCGGCCTCTTCGGCCTCGAAGCCCGTGCGCTCCTTGAACTGGAAGATGCCGGCGAAGATGACGCCGGGGAAGGTCTGGATGGCGTTGTTGTAGTTGAGCACGCAGTCGTTGTAGCTCTGACGCGCGTAGGAAACCTTGTTCTCGGTGTCCTCGAGCGAAGTCTGCAGCTGGATGAAGTTCGTGTTGGCCTTGAGATCGGGGTACGCCTCGGCCACGGCGAACAGCTGGCGCAGCGCGCCGGTGAGCATGCCGTCGGCGGCCATCTTATCCTCGGGGGTGGTGGCGGCAACGGCGTTGTTGCGCGCGTTGGTCACGGCCGCGAGCGCTTCCTTCTCGTGGGCGGCGTAGCCCTTGACCGTCTCCACCAGGTTGGGGATGAGGTCATTTCGGCGCTGCAGCTGCGTGTCGATGTTCTGCCACGCGTTGTCGATGCGGTTGCGCAGCGTGACCATGTTGTTATAGATGCCGGCGATCGCGCAGATGACGGCGATGACGACAACGATGCCGATAATGGTCGGGATCATGGGCGCTCCATTCAGAGGTGTCTTGCTAAGACAATAGGTTCCACCAGTATAACGGATGCAGGTGGAAGTGGGATGCATGTGAGGCGCGATGCGCTCGCTCGGCGCTGCATGTTGCAGCGGGGGCTCGGTGGGCCAGGTATTGCGTTGTTGAAGGGTAAAACGGCGAAGGAGGGATGTCGGCCTCCCGCTGCGCAGGCGGCCTCCCGCTGCGGAGGCCCTGCGGGCCTCCTTGCGCGCTTCGCTGGAAAATGCTCAGCGCATTTTCTCAGCTTCGCGCCCTGCGGGTTCGAATCCCTCCTGCACGCCGCAGCAAAGGGCTCGGAAAGAAAGGCTATTGAGTTGTAGAAAGGTTAAAAATGGCGGAGGAGGAGGGATTCGAACCCTCGTACCCGGGTTACCGGGTAAACGGTTTTCGAGACCGCCGCATTCAACCACTCTGCCACTCCTCCGCATGGAGTGAAACATGGCGCGTCCGAAGGCGCGCCATGAGAGGATGCTGGCGGAGAGTCAGGGATTTGAACCCTGGAGACGCTTTTGGCGCCTACACGATTTCCAATCGTGCTCCTTCGGCCACTCGGACAACTCTCCGTGAAATGCACAGGCAATTGTACCGTAACCGCGCCCCGACGCAAGCATGAATCTCAACTCTTTGAGAAATTGTGAGGTGCGAGCAGGTCAAATCGGCATACCGTTCACATCCGCCGCCGGCTCTGCCGTCCAACGCCACCTCGGCGCCGCTTAAAGTCCGCTTAATTGTGCATACGAGCAGCGAGCGCCGCGCCCGTCCGGATACACTGCTGATGTAACAAGATATGACGCGCCGGGGCCCCTGTGGCCGGCGCCTTGCAAGGAGAACGGCATGTACGCGCAGCAGCTGGGCTTCACGACCTCATGGAAGATGCTCACCCGAGACAAAGGCTGGATCAAGCCGGTGCTGGTCCTTGCGCTTGTGGGCTGGATTCCCGTTCTTGGGCAGATTGCCATCTTGGGCTACGGGCTCGAATGGGCGCGCCTGACGGCGTGGGGCGTGGATGCGGCGCCCAAGCAGCGCGGCGTCGACTACGGAAAAGTGTTGACGACGGGCGGCATCGCGTTTCTGATCAGCCTGACCCTGGGGCTGGCGCTCGCGCTGGTCAACCTGTTGATCACGGGCGGCTGGTATTCGGCCGCGCTGTTCCCGGCGGCCGTCAGCCTGTTTACCGGATCGCTGGTCGACGTGGCGCGCGAGTCGTCGGTGTTCACGGCGCTCATCATGTTGGTGCTCGATTCGTTCATGGGGACTTTCACGGCCGCAGCCATGATGCGCGCGACGTTGTACGACGGTTTCTCGGCCGGGTGGCGATTGGACCGACTGTTCCAGATGGTCGCGCGCGACCCGCAGGGCTTTTTGCACCTCTACCTCATCTCGCTTATCGGGAGCCTGGTCAATGCGGCGTATTCGCTGTTCGCTACGGCTCTGGGCAGCGTTGCGGTGTTCGGCGGCGTCATGGGTCTGGCGATGGGGGCGCACGCGAGCAGCAACGAGGTGGTGAGCCGTCTGCTCATGGGGGTCGGCCCGGGAATCGTGGTCGTCGGCGTCATCGTGTTTTTGGCCATCGCGTTCGCGGGCGCTGTTATCTCTACCGCGGTACAGCTCGTCTTCTTGAATGCGGCGGGGCAGTGGTTCTGCCGCTTTGAGGTGAACCGGTGGGGCGTCTCCTCGGCGCCGCTGCCCGAGGGCGTGCCGCAGCGGTCCACCTACGTCGCCGGACAGGCTCCGACGCCACCCGCCGCGGCGCCTGCGACAGGAGTAGCACCCACCGCGGCGCCGACGGCAGGAACGGCGCCTGCAACAGGGCCGGCTGTGGGAGCTACTCCTGCAGCAGGGTCGGCAGCGGGGGCGACGTCTGCCACAGCGCCGGCAACAGGAGCGGCGTCGGCAGCAGGGTCAGCAACAGGGGCGGCACCTGCAGAAAGATCGGCCGGGGGAGCGACGCCGGCAACGGCGCCGGTTTCGGAGGCAGCGCCTGCAGCCGCCACGCCGGGAGATGAACCGGCTGCGCCCATGCAGCCAGGAAATGCGGATGCGCCGGAAGCGGACGTGCCCGCGTCGGCAGGTGAAGTTTCTTCAGGCGCGTCGAGCGAAGATGCGGAGGCTGAAGCCCCTGCGGATGTGCCGTCGGCAGAGCATGATGAAGAGGAATCTGAGCAGGAAGAGAAGCCGGCGTCGTCTGAAGTGTAATGCGTGGCGAGGATACCGGGATTTTTCAATCGCGGCGGGCGAAAGGGTCGTGCCCTTTCGCCCGCCGCGCGTTTTGCGGAATCTACATGGTGAATAGAGGCGGCGTTTTCGCAGCGTATATCTCGTACAAGCCCTTGAGCAGGGCCGTAGGGAAGCTGGGGGACGGACGTCGGCGTCCGGTCGGCGTGTCTTGCCGGGATGTCAGTGGGCTGTCGGGGCGGCATGGCAAGATGGAGATGCGCAGCGCGCCGAAGGCCGAGGCGCCCGTACAGCATCGCTGCATTTGTGGAGGTCATGAGGTCGTACCTGCGGCAACTTGAGAAGCGACGGCGGTTGGTCTACAGTTAGCCAGTCTTTTCCTGTCCCGGGCGCACCTTCACGACCCGGGGCCTTATGTCCAGAGGAGGTGACCAAATGAAGGCCTATGAACTGCTGTTCTTTGTTGACCCGGCTCTCGATCCCGAGACCCGTCTCGCCGTTATGAAGCGCATCGACAACACGATCGCCGAGGGCAACGGCAAGGTCGACAACGTTGACGAGTGGGGCAAGCGCAAGCTCGCCTACGAGATCAACAAGCTCACCGAAGGTGACTACACCCTCATCAACTTCCATGCAGATCCTACCCAGATCGCCGAGCTCGATCGCGTGCTGCGCATCACCGATGCCGTGGTTCGTCACATGATCGTCCGCCGCGACGACATGGAGTAAGAGTCGTTTGGAAGCGGTCTGCCCGGCTTTACGCCGAGCGACCGAACAGAGAGGTAGTGAGTCGTACATGAGCATCAATCGAGTCAACATTTCCGGTAATCTCACCCGTGACCCCGAGCTGCGCGCCACCGCAAGCGGCACCCAGGTGCTGAGCTTCGGCGTGGCGGTCAACGACCGTCGCCGCAACCCGCAGTCCGGCGAGTGGGAGGACTACCCCAACTTCGTGGACTGCACGATGTTCGGCACTCGTGCCGAGGCCGTCTCCCGCTACCTCCAGAAGGGGTCGAAGGTCGCGATCGAGGGAAAGCTGCGCTACAGCTCGTGGGAGCGCGACGGTCAGCGTCGCAGCAAGCTCGAGGTCATCGTCGATGAGATCGAGTTCATGAGCCGTGGTCAGAACCAGGGTGGATACGGCCAGGAGGGCGCAAGCTCTTATGGCGGATCCTCCTATGGTGGCGGCTACTCCGCTCCCGCGCCGCACCCGGCGCCTGCGCCCGCGCAGGTTCCGCCGGCGGTCGACGTCTACGATGAGGACATTCCGTTCTAGGGTAACCGCGAGCGGAATCACGTTTTGAAGTGAGCGGCGCTCAAGGGCAGACGGCCTGCGGCGCCAAACGAAAGGTATTTTGACATGGCTAATGATTACTCAGCACGTCAGCCGCGTCGTAAGTACTGCCAGTTCTGCAAGGAGAACACCGAGTACATCGACTACAAGGATACTCAGCTTCTCCGTAAGTACATGACCGACCGCGGCAAGATCAAGCCCCGTCGCGTCACTGGCGCTTGCACGCAGCACCAGCACGATATCGCGAACGCCATCAAGCGCGCTCGCGAGATGGCTCTCCTGCCCTACACCGTTCCCGTGGTTTCTTCCCGCGGCGAGCGCAACCGCGGCTAGGCGAGGGGCAAGGGTCGAGTAGATGCAGGACGGAAGTGCGGATCCTCGGCAAGGCGCCATCGTGCCCAACGGCACGCCGGTGCGCCGGGCGACCCCGCCGCGTAACGCCCACGGTGCGTTTATGCTCGCACTCGGGTGTATCGTTGCGATCTTCCTTCCGTATGCGGGAATCCTCCTCGCCGCGTATGGCGCGCGCGAGGTGCTGTGCGCGAAGGCGCGCCGCGGAGTGGGTCTGATCCTGTTCGAGGGCGTCGGCCTGCTTGCGGTCTCCTTCGTCGCCAACGTCACGTATGCGGTGCTTTTGGCTCCCGTTATCGTGTGCAGCCTAGGCATCGCGTGGTGCATGTGGCGCGGCGCCACGGTCACGAACGTTTCCGTGGTGGTCGTGCTCACGGCGCTGACGAGTCTTGGTATCGACGCGGCGATTGCCGCGGCAACCGGTCCGTCGGTGCAGGACGCCATGGTGTCGTATCTTATGGCAGCCGTTGAGCAGTCCGTGGGAACAGGGGTCGAAGGCGAGTTGCTCGCCAGCAGCCTCGAGCCCATCATGGTGGCCCTGTGGCCGCTCGTGTACGTGATGAGCGCGGCGAGTTACGCGCTGTTCGCGGGGCTCGGTTCCCATGTGATGCAGACGCGCTGCACAGGGGTGCCCCGCAGACCGTCGCTGTCACGCTTCGATGCGCCCATGTGGAGCGTCGCCGTCCTCGCGATTTCGATCGTGTGCGTCGGCGCATCCTTCACGGGCTTCCCTGAGGCCCAGATCGTCCGCACCATAAGCGTGACGGCGATCATGAGCGTCAGGATCATCTTCGCCTGCCAGGGTCTCGGCGTGCTCAGCGCGCTGATGATCCGCAAGCGGTTTGGATGCGCGACGAGGTTCTTTTGCATCCTGCTCGTCTTCTGGTCCGAGATGATGTTCTTTGCCTTGAGCATCGTCGGCCTGATCGATGTGTGGGCCAACTTCCGCAAGATTCCGCGGGACGGCTCGCACGTTCAGGCACAACAGTAACCACTGCGCCGCGCAGGCGGCGCACATCGCAAGGAGATCTCATGAAAGTCGTTCTTCTTGGTGAGATCAAGGGCAAGGGTGGCGAAGGCGACGTCGTGGACGTTGCCCAGGGCTACGCCGAGAACTACCTCTTCCCGAAGAAGCTCGCCGTTGCGGCCACGAAGGGCAACCTGAAGCAGCTCGAGGAGCGCCGCAACAACATCGCTAAGCGCGAGGCCGTCCGCATCGCTGACGCCAACGCGCTCAAGGACGCCGTGGACGGCAAGACCGTCACCGTCGACGCCAAGGTTGGCGACGAGGGCGTTCTGTTTGGTTCCGTGACCAGCGGCATGATCGCCGACGCGGTCAAGGAGCAGCTGGGTGTCGAGATCGACCGCAAGCGTGTCGAGCTCGGTAAGCCCATCAAGATGGCCGGCACCCACGCCGTCGCCATCTCCCTGTACCGCGACATCCGCGCTACCGTGAACGTTGCGGTCGGCGTGGAGGCCGAGGCCACCGAGGCTGAGGCCGAGGTCGTCGAGGAGGCCGCTGAGGCCGTCGAGACCGAGGCTGCCGCCGAGTAGCCCTTCCGGGTACAACGGATTTCAAACGACCCGAGCGCATGTGCTCGGGTCGTTTTTGTTTGCGCGGGGAATGGTCGGTCTGTGCTTGATGGGTCAGCCCGGTCTAGAGGCCCCCTCCGGGTGAAAACACCCTAGGGATTATTTTACATCGCGTATTCGAATGAATACGCGATGTAAAATAATCCCTAGGGTGTTTTCACCCGGAGGGGGCCGGGGCAGGTGTTAGCGGAAGGCGCGGGTTACGGCGCTTCCGATTTCGACCTGGATCTCCTTGATGCGGCGCTCGGGAACAGAGAGTTTCTCGCCGGTGGAGAACACGATGCCGTCTTTCCCTACGCCCTGCACGTACAGCACGTTGACGACATAGAAGCGGCTCGTGCGGACGAACTGGTCGGGCAGCTGGTCGCAGAGCTTGCGGAGCAGCAGATTTACCGGCAGCGTGCGATCCCGGAAATGGAGCACGCAGCGCTTGCCGCTGGATTCCGCGTAGACGATGTCGTCGGGATTCACAAAGGCGAGCCCGTCCTCGGTGCGCAGCTGGAGCCGCTTTGGCGCAGGGGGCTCCGCCGCCGGTTGCGAGGACGTGCCCGGCTTGCCCATTGGCCATTCGTTGGAGAAGTGCGAGAGACGGATGATCCACTTGCCGTCGACCTTTTTCAGGCTGGTCGTTACGCGCTGGTTGACCGTACCGTGGATGCATGGGCCACTCAAAAGATACGTTCCCACTACCGTAACTTCGTCCGGCCGGTTGGTGTAGAGCGGATAGAACATCACGTTGCGCGCCTCGATGCCGGGCGGGTTGAGCGGCCACTTTGCAAATTCCGAACGGCCTTGGAACACCTTCGAGCCAGCGCCGATGAGCACGCTGCCCTCGTCCAGAAACTCGAGGAAGAGGTCGCGATCGTTGACGAAGACACCCAAGATGCTTTTCTTGACGAGCTCAGCAGTTGTACGCTTTCCTCGTAGGTATCCACTGCCATCCTTTCGCGTCAGCCGCACACGTCTGAATGACCGTCCTGCTGGTGATGGGCTGTGATTCCGCATAGCATCGTCCGAGCAGAGCGGCGAGAAATACAATATATGATGTATATAGCGGGGGGTCTACTTCTGTTCTCAATACGCTCTTTTAACCAATTGCCCCTCGATTTCGCTCCTTCGCCGTTTGGGAATCGGTATGCGGTCACCGTTGGACATGAGGACCTCACCACCGATAAGCCCAGAGATATGGCTGCGGTTGACGGCATAGCTTCGATGAATACGCATGAACTGTGCCGGCAGGAGCTCCATGACGTTTGCGAGCAGCAGCTTGACCGTAACGATCTTGTCGACAAGGTGGACGACGGTCTTCTTCACCCTGGCCTCGGCGTACAGAATGCGGGCGGGGTCGATGAACGTCGTACCGTCCTCCACGGGCAGCACCACGTTTTCCGCGGGCCCCTCGTCGCGCATCTTGCTGGCGCGCAGGATGTCCTGGACGTGGCGGTAGGTCTGCTTGCTCACCTTGACCGGGAAGGGCGTCCCGTCGTCGAGCGGCTCCCACTCGTTGGACGTGTGGATGAGATAGGCCTTCCACGCGTCGGCTTCCCAGCGAAAGTTGACGGTGAGGCGCTGGATCTCGGATGCGAGCATTCGGTGGTCCGCGTCGGAGTAGATCTTGTAGAAGCCGGCGACGGTCGCCTCGAAGGGATTGCCCGAATCGATGAGCTGGAAGCGGGCGTCGCGCACGAGGAAGGTGGGCATCGATGGGGAACACGCTCGAAACGTTTCGATGATATGCTCGATGTCGTGGGATACGTCCGTTCCGGCCCCGATGAGCAGACAGTCCGACGATAGGCACGGCAGGACGCTGTCATAGTCCTTGCGAAGGCAGCACGCGACCATGCGTGCGATAAGATCGGTCAGGGTGCTTTTATCGGGATGAACGGAACTGCTCACGATGCCCCCTTCCTCGGTGCGTCCACGTTCGATTTCACTATTGTGGTTGCGAAAACGGCGCCCATCCGCTCGTTCGAACCAACGGGCAATCGGCGGGAACGAATGACGACGTTTGGGGAAGGAAAGGGGCCCGATTCCGCTATCGGTGTGAACGATGGGGATGTGAGTGAATTTAAGGCCTTGTTGCCCGTTATCCTGCGGTAAGGTCCAGGGGTAGCACGAACGAGGAGAGGGTATGGACGAGAAGGACATTCGAGACGCCAACGGCGAGCCGGCGGGCACTTCCTATCAGGGTCGTCACTTCGCTGAAAGCAAACGGCTCGAGCCGGTCTTTACCGACGACGCCGCGACCGAGCAGCCCGCTCAGGACGCGACGGCGCCCGCTGAGGAAGCCGGTCGCACGGATACCTCGTCGCTGGGGGACACCGACCCTGCCCTGATCACCGTCAGGCACTTCGAGACCATCGACTCCTCCAAGGGCGTACAGGACGCCCGCACCTCCGAAAAGCCGCGCAAAAGGCATGCCGAGCCGGTGATCGCGCTGCTGTGCGTGCTCGCAATCGTCGCCATCGGGGTCGGCACCTGCTGGGCGTGGATGAGCAGCGTGAACAACATGATGAGCCTGGACCAGGGCGAGCGCGAGGAGATCGAGGACGCCCTCGTCGATCCGGAGAGCAATCAGAACTCCGACGCCTTCTACACGCTCATCATCGGCTCGGATTCCCGAAACGGCGAGGCCGCCCGCTCGGATGTCATCATGCTTGCCCGCGTGGACGCGTCGTCGGGCGTGGTGACGTTCGTCTCCATCCCGCGCGACACCATGATCTACGGCGAGAGCGGCGGGGTCGAGAAGATCAACGCCGCCTACAACTACGGGCCCGCGTCCACGGTGCTCGTCGTGTCGGAGTTCGCCGGCGTTCCGATCTCTCACTACGTCGAGGTGGACTTCAACGGCCTCAAGGAGGTCGTGGACGCTCTCGGCGGCGTCACCGTGGACATCCCGGAGGACATCACGGCGGGCAACGGCGGCATGTCGTTCTCGGCCGGAGAGCAGCGCCTGAACGGCGAGGAGGCCCTTGCGTACGCGCGCGAGCGCTACAACGTCTCGGGAGGCGATTTCGGGCGCGCGCAGGCTCAGCGTCAGATCCTCGAGGCCATCGTGCGCGAGGTGCTGGCATCCGGTCCCCTCGAGATCCCGGGGCTCGTCTCGGAGCTCGCCAAAGCCGTGAAGACCGATCTCTCCCTCGACAAGATCGTCTCGTATGCGCTCGAGCTGTACGGTGCCGAGAATGGCCTGACGGTCTACTCCGCCGCGGCACCGAGCTACGCCCTCAACGTCGACGGCATCTCCTACGTGGGGACGATGTACGACGAGTGGCAGGACATGATGAGGCGCATGGACGCGGGCCTCGATCCCGAGAGCACCTCGAGCATTCCGGAGGAGCAGGCGAACAACGAGAAGCTCGGCGCTGCGACAAACGCCGCCAGCCCGCGCGATTACGAGGACCTGCTCGCGCAGTCGCCGCTCACCACGGACGACGTCGCCCACTGACGGTGAAGATTCGGAGAACTTCGCCGACGCCCAGGGGAGAGCGTATGTTCGGTTTTCCCCAGCGGTGGTTTACTTTTGGATAACCAGTTGAGAAATCCACAGGTACGCGCTGCAAAAGGCGCAAGTGCTGAAAACCATGAGCGTTCGGACTGGATAGCGAAAGCACTCCGATTGCATACAGCGTGCCCTCGTTTTCCTGCGGAATGAATAAAGCATGTGCTATTACCTGCGGTTTCATGAAACCTTCAAGTAAAGCTTTAATAAAAACCCCGTAAAACGCCGGTCAGTTTTGTATAAGTGCAGGTACACGGCGCGCTGTGGAAAACTCGCCCAAAAATCGACGCAAAATTGTGGAAAACGTTGATAAGCGGTGTTTTGCCAAGAAGTTCGGGGCGATCTATCCACACCCCGGTGTTGATAATCGAATCCACGCAGGTAGCGCCTGAGAACCGCCCCATTGACACGGGCGGATGCTTTACCATGGAGGGCGCACACGCAAGCAACCGACCGGTCTGAAAGGAAGGAGCGGGCATGCCGTCGTCCTCGTCCGACTATTCGTGGTCGCCCTCGGGCGTCACCGATCGCGGGGCCCGCATGGGCCTGCCCAACAACACCGAGGCGGAGGCCAACGTCCTCGCAGCTATGCTGCTGTCCTCCGAGGTCGTCGAGGAAGCGCTCGTGGAGCTGCTCCCCGATGACTTCTATCGCCCGGCGCACAAGACGCTCTTCACCGCCATGCACGAGATGTACGATCGCAACCTGCCGATCGACGCCATCTCGCTGGCGGACTACCTCAAGTCGACCGACAAGCTCGAGGCCGTGGGCGGCGAGGCCTATATCCTCGAGCTCATGGGCCAGACCCTAAGCCTTGTCAACTGGCAGCACCACGCCGGCATCGTGCGCCGCGACTCCATGCTGCGCGAGATCATCGGCGCCACCAACCAGATCAACGCCCTTGCCTACGACGCGCCCTCCGACACCAAGGAGGTCATCGAGCGCGCCGAGTCCATGCTGCTCTCGGTGACCGCGCGTGAGGTTCGCAGCTCCTACAAGTCGCTGACCGAGTTCATGATCGAGGCCTACAACGAGGCCGAGGAGGTCTGCGCGGCCGGCGGCGAGGTGCACGGCGCACCCACCGGCTACCCGAGCCTGGACCGTATGCTCATGGGCCTGCGCGAGGGTCAGCTCGTCATCATCGGTGCGCGCCCCGCCGTCGGTAAGACGTCGTTCGCGCTGAACCTCGCGTTGAACGCGGCGTCTGAGGGCTACACGGTCGCGTTCTTCTCGCTCGAGATGTCGGGCAAGGAAATCGCCCAGCGCTTCATCTGCGCGCACGCCCAGATCAACATGTCCAACTTCCGCACGGGCCGCATCTCGCCGCAGGAATGGGCCAACATCAACGAGGCGACGCAGGACCTGTCGCGCCTGGACATCCTCATCGACGACACGCCGGGCACCACGGTGACCGAGATCCGCGCCAAGGCGCGCCGCATGCTCCACAACAAGGAGAAGTCGATCATCATCCTCGACTACCTGCAGCTGGTGAGCCCGCCGGCGGGCCGTCGCGCCGAGAACCGCGCCGTCGAGGTCTCCGAGATGAGCCGCGCCCTCAAGATCATGGCCAAGGAGCTGGGCGTGCCCGTCATCTCGCTGTCGCAGCTCTCGCGTGCCGTCGAGTCCCGCACCGGCAAGCGCCCGCAGCTGTCCGACCTGCGCGAATCGGGCTCCATCGAGCAGGACGCCGACATCGTCATGTTCCTGGACCGCTCGAGCTCCGAGCAGGAGGCCGGCCGCGACGACCGCCCGCCCGAGGGCATCACGCGCGTGATCGTGGCCAAGAACCGTTCGGGCCCGATCGGCGACGTGGACCTGGTCTTCCTGCCGGCGTCCACCAAGTTCTACGAGCTCAACGAGCACGCCGAGGAGTAACGGCGGCTCGTGTCCGGTGCGAGGCGGGAGGGCCAGCTGCAGCTTGGTCCTCCCGCCTCGCGGCCTGTGGAAGCATTTTTACAAGGTATGCCGACCCTGCTGCGATGCGACTGGACCGCATCGCCCTGGACGCGTTTATTCGGGGTGCTCGAATAAAAACATCGCCATCCAGAGGGGGAGTGTGACCTTCTTGCCGTCGCGCCCCACATTTCCGTCGATGAGCTTGTAGCCTAGATGCACGTCGTTTCGTGCGAGCATGTCGTTGAGCGATGCCGTCGCGCCTCGTCCGGCCTTGACTTCGACGGGAACCACGGACCCCTGCCAATCCACGAGGAATTCTATTTCCCGTTTGGAATCTGCCGAAATCCAGTAACGCAGGGGGATGCTCTTCGCCGCGAGCATGCACGCGACGAGGTTTTCGTACAGGCCGCCCTTCATGGGGCCTGTAAGGGTGTTGTCTATGATTGCGGCCTTGAGGGAGAAGTCGTGCATGGCGAGCAGCATGCCGGTGTCGTTTGCGTAGACGCGGAAACGCTTGTCGTCCGCGTAAGCGGAGAGCGGGAAATTCGGACTCGAGACCGCTTGGCACCACTGGACCATTTCCGCCCCCACGAGCCAATCGATGGACCCGTCGAATTTCCGGGCACGGCCGCCGCGCTCGATCGCGGCATAGGAGAATCGCGTGTTCTCCTTGGCTAGTTGCCTGGGGATTGATTGGTAGCAGCTACGGGCTTTGACGCGTTCGGTGGGCGTAGCGTAATGGGCGATATCATCTAGGTAAAGTGCGTGCAGTTGCGTTTGGGTATCGTGCACGATGCCGTAATTGTGTGTTTCTATATAGCGCTGTACGACTTCCGGCATTCCGCCGATGGCGAGGTATTCGCGCAGCAGCCGCATCATTCGCTCGTTGACACCCATCTGAAGCGGCTCAAGTCTGTCGAAGTGCCCACGCAGGAGGTTTATGGCTTCGGGATCATATCCGTTAGCCCAGAGGAATTCCTCAAAATCGAGCGGATGCATGGTTACTTGGCGTTCGTATCCTACGGGCAGTGAGGGGGCATCCTTCATCTCTCGAAAACGAAGTCCAAGAAGCGATCCGGATGCAATGACGTCGTAACGGCCATCTTGCGCGAGATATTTCAGTGCCGTGCGAGCCTGTGGGCATTCTTGTAGTTCGTCAAGGAAAATAAGCGTATTGCCCGGAATGAACCGCACTCCGGGAATGTACAGCGATATGCGCGCGGTGATGGTATTCGCATCGAGGGCTTCAGCAAAGATCTCCCTGTATTCAGGGTGCGCTATGAAATCGATGGGTATGAACTGCTCATAATCGCTGGCGCCGAACTGGTTTACCACAAATGACTTTCCGACTTGTCGTGCGCCGTTGATGAGAAGGCATTCCGATCGATGCGTTTCGCGCCATTGGCGAAGGTAGGAAAGCATCTTTCGCTTGAGCATGGTCGCCTCCACGGTGGTAGAGCACGGATGTGGTATAGCTACGAGGAAAAATGCCACTTTTCGAACATAGCACTCAGTATATTATGCCACTTTTCGAAATTCAAAATACAGTATAGTCGCCGTTTTTCGCATTCGCCTCAACGCGCTGACGGTCTTCATCGAATTCCCTATGATTATCGGGGGCTCCATCTGCCAGATGCATCCGTCCCCGATGGCGGACGGTGCCGCCCCGCCGTATAATAGGAATGTTTGAGTGCCAAGACGGTGCGTACATCGTCTGTATGTAAGGAGAAGACATGCCTTCGACAGTGTTGGTCGGAACCCAGTGGGGCGATGAGGGCAAGGGCAAGATCTGCGACCTGATCGCCGGGGATTTCGACTGCGTCGTTCGCTATCAGGGCGGCAACAACGCCGGCCATACCATCGTGGTGGGCGACCGCAAGTACGGTCTGCACCAGGTTCCCTCGGGCATCATGTACCCGGAGTGCATCTCGGTGATCGGCAACGGGTGCGTCGTCAACCCCAAGGTGCTCCTCGAGGAGATCGACATGTTCGAGGCGGACGGCATCTCGACCGCCAACCTGAAGGTCTCGGGCAACGCGCACGTCATCATGCCGTACCACATGGACCTCGACGGCGCCTACGAGCAGCTGCTCGGCGACCACAGCATCGGCACCACCAAGCGCGGCATCGGCCCGTGCTACCAGGACAAGATGGCGCGCATCGGCCTGCGCATGCAGGACCTGCTCGACGAGGGCGTCTTCCGCGCCAAGCTCGCCCGCGCGCTCGACCGCGTGAACCCGCAGCTCGAGAAGATCTTCGGCATGCCGACCTACACCGTCGACCAGATCTGCGAGGAGTACCTGGCCTACGCCGAGCGCCTGCGCCCCTACATCTGCGAGAGCGGCCTTCTGCTGAACGGTCTCGTGGAGGAGGGCAAGTCCATCCTGTTCGAGGGCGCCCAGGCCACCCTGCTCGACATCGACCACGGCACGTATCCGTACGTGACCTCGTCCAACTGCACTGCCGGCGGCTCGGTCACCGGCTCCGGCGTGGGCATGAAGAACATCGACCGCGTGCTCGGCATCATGAAGGCCTACATCACCCGCGTGGGCGAGGGCCCCATGCCCACCGAGCTCGCCTACGAGACGCCCGAGGGCCACACCCTCACCGAGGACGGCTACGAGTACGGCGTGACCACCGGTCGCCGCCGTCGCTGCGGCTGGTTCGACGGCGTGATCGCCAACTACGCCGCTCGCGTGAACGGCCTGACCGACATCGCCCTGACCAAGCTTGACGTGCTGTCGGCCTTCGACACCATCAAGGTGTGCGTGGCCTACGAGTGCGACGGCGTGCGCTACACCACCGTGCCCGAGCACGAGAGCGCGTTTGCCGCCGCGGTGCCCGTCTACGAGGAGCTGCCCGGCTGGAAGTGCGACATCTCCGGCTGCCGCAGCTTCGATGAGCTGCCGCAGGCGGCCCAGGACTACGTGGCCTACATCGAGAAGCTCGCCCACACCCGCGTGAGCTTCGTGTCCGTCGGTCCCGACCGCGAGCAGACCATCAACCGTTTCTGGAATTAAGGAACCCCGACAATGCGCAAGTTTGCAATTGTCACGGACAGCGCGTCCGATATCAATCAGGAGACGGCCGAGCGCCTAGGTATCCGCGTGATTCCGCTGCACATCGTGGCGGACGGTCGCGACTACCGCGACGGCGTGGACATCCAGATCGGCGAGTATCTCGACCTGATGCGCGACACCAAGGAGCTCCCCCAAACCTCGCAGCCGGCCCCCGCCGACTTCATCGAGGTCTACCGCGAGCTGGTGGACGAGGGCTACAAGGACATCCTGTCCATCCATATCGCACGCGAGCTGTCCTCGACCATCGAGACCCCGCGCTTTTTGGCGCGCCAGATGCCCTCGGGCGTGCGCCTGGAGGTCATCGACAGCCATTCGGCCACGGTGGGCGAGGGCGCCATGGTGCTCGAGGCCGCGGCCATCGCCGAGCAGGGCGGCACCATCGACGACGCTATCGAGCGCGTGCGCGCCATCCGCGACACCGCCAAGATCTACTTCATGCCCGACAACCTTTCGAACCTGGTCAAGGGCGGACGCGCCACGCGCGCCCAGCACCTCGCGACGTCGATCTTAAACGTCAAGGTCGTGATCGAGGTGGGTGAGCGGGGCCGCATCGAGGTCGCTCATAAGGCCAAGGGCCTGCGCAACGCCGTCGCCTTCATGGCCCGCAAGGTGGCCCGCCGCTCCCAGGAGCTCGGACCGCTCATCTACTACAAGCTGCACACCCGCTCTCCCAAGGCGATCGCCATGCTGGAGAAGCCGCTCGAGACCAACGAGCTCGAGGGCGTCTGCGGAGGTGTGGCAACCATCGGACCGTGCATCGCTACGCACGTGGGCGAGGGCGCCGTGGGTCTGCTCAGCTATCCCGCCGCTCTGCACAGCCCGCTGCTTGACGACGCGGATATGTTCCTCAAGGCCGCTTTCTAGGGAGGACCCATGGCCGTTACGAACGACGCTTCCACTATCGACATCCTGCTCCTGGGCAGCGGCGGCCGTGAGCACGCGCTCGCCGTCAAGCTGGCCGAGTCTCCGCGCTGCGGCAAGCTGTACGTGGCGCCCGGCAACGGCGGCACGGTCGCGGTGGGCGAGAATGTCGAGCTCGACGCGGAGGATCCCGCGGCCGTGGCCGACTTCGCCCGCGAGACGGGCTGCGGCCTGGTTGTGATCGGGCCCGAGGCCCCGCTGGTGGTCGGCGTGGCCGACGCCGTGCGTGAGGCGGGCATTCCCTGCTTTGGCCCGGGTGCGGCCGGCGCCCAGATGGAGGGCTCCAAGCTCTTTTCCAAGCAAGTCATGGGTCGTGCCGGCGTGCCGACGGCGGCCTACGGCTCCTTCACCGACGAGGAGTCGGCGCTCGCCTACGTGCGCGAGCAGGGCGCTCCGCTCGTGGTGAAGGCCGACGGCCTTGCGGCGGGCAAGGGCGTGATCGTGGCCACCGAGCTCGCGCAGGCCGAGGAGGCCGTGCACGAGTGCTTTAGCGGCGTCTTTGGCGCGGCGGGCTCCACGGTGGTCATCGAGGAGATGCTGACCGGCCCGGAGTGCTCGCTTTTGGCCTTTACCGACGGCCGTTGCGTGCGCCCGATGGACACCTCCCAGGACCACAAGCGCGCTCTCGAGGGCGACCTGGGTCCCAACACCGGCGGCATGGGCGTCTACAGCCCGGTGCCCATCGTGACCGACGAGGAGCATGCCGAGATGGTGCGCATCATGGAGGCCACCGTGGCTGAGCTTGCCTCCGAGGGTATCGATTATCGCGGCTGCCTGTATGGCGGCTTCATGCTGACGCCTGCCGGCCCCAAGGTGCTGGAGTTTAACGCGCGTTTCGGTGACCCCGAGACGCAGGTTATCCTGCCGCGTCTGGAAAACGACCTGGTTGAGGTCATGCTGGCCTGCGCCGAGCAGCGCCTGGACGAGGTTGAGCTTTCGTGGCGTCCCGAGTACGCCGTGAGCGTGGTGTTGACGAGCGCGGGCTACCCCGGCAGCTACGAGAAGGGCAAGGTCATCACTGGTATCGAGGATGCCGATGCCATGGACAACGTGACGGTGTACCACGCCGGCACGCGCATGGACGACGAGGGCCGCGTGCTCACCAACGGCGGCCGCGTGCTCAACGTGACGGCGCTGGCGCCCACGTTTGAGGCCGCGCGCGATTTGGCGTACGAGGCCTGCGAGAAGATTGACTTCGAGGGCAAGACCCTGCGCCGCGACATCGGCCTGCGCGCGCTGCGCGGCCGCGAGGCCTGGAACTAGCTGGGGCTTCGGCGGCTGATACAAGTTTTGCTGGTAGGGCGGTGCGCCGGGGTTTCGGCGCACCGCTTTTTTGCGTGCGGCGAAGCGCAACGGCTTGTTGGCAGCCTGGGGCTGCAGAGTTTTCGGCGCACCGTTTTTTGCGCAGGAATTTGGCTTGCGCGGAGTGTGAGGCGTGCTGAGCGAGTGCCAGCCGTGCGGCGGCGTCCGTTTGAGTGGGAGCGGGGCGCGGCGACGCCCGCACCGCTTTACCCTGAGCAGCTGTTGCTTGCGCCGCCCGCGCTACTTCGCCCGATGCTCGCACCTGCCATGCTCCGGGGCCGCCGCGACGCACCCCTATATGGTCGTTTTGCCTGTCGGGCTGCCCGTTTGGCGGCAGCAGAGACGATACCCCCGTTTAGGGGACGGTTTTGCGAGGGGTGCCCGAGTATAAGGGTTTTTCGGGTGAAGGAACCCGCAGGTAGAGAGCTCGCCACTCCCGGCTCTACTCGAGGGGTGACCAAAAATCCGTCCCCTAAACGGGGGTAGTGCGTTTTGGGGCGCCGCATCGGGGTGTTGGGGCTGTGGGATGGGCTTGCTTGCCTTCCTGAGTGAGTAAGACCTTCGCGTATTGGTTGGAAATGGGTCGGTTTTAGCTGGAAATCTGTTGAGTTTTTGTGGAGATGTGGTCGGTGGGCACACCGGCTCATCTCGAATAACCCCCTGTTACAGGCCATAAGAGGTGAGAAAAGAGCGCATCCCGGGCGGGGTCAACATAAAAGAGCAGGTAAACGTGGGGTTCTGCGCGCGTTTTGCGTGATAAAGTTCTCATATCTGCGATTCGTCGCAGATTCGTTCTGCCTGTTCAAACCGCGGGCAGTTCGGTCGGGTTTTAACGCAGCACTGAAACGAACTCGCGTAAAGGGGTTTGCCATGAGTCGGAATCTCTTCCGTAAGGGTACGGAGCACGGCGGCGCTTCTCGTTTGGTGGCCGCACTGGCTACAGCTTCGCTTGCCCTGTCGGCCCTGACCGTCGCGCCGGGTATTGCGCAGGCGGCAATCGACAGCCCGCAGAACACCGTGACCGGCGTGTCGCCCCGCGGCACGACGATCAACCTGTTCGATTACTGGATTCAGGGTCGTACCGACAACGACCAGAACAATGGGCAGAATTGGCAGAACCGCGGTATTAACGCAGGCCATGTGCTCAAGTTTGGTGCGGGCATGGGCACCGAACAAAACGCCGATTTGGTCGATCTCGACTCTATCAACGATTGGACGGGCGACGCAGAGCCTCGTCAAGGCATCGTGGCGAGCAAGCTCGGCGGAGACGGCTATCCTTCGCTGAGCGGTGATGGCGGTATCGGCACCGAGTCCCTCGACTACCTCTTTGACAGTTCGAGCTTTGATGGTAAGGCGGCCTACACTGACGTCGACGGCCTGCTGCAGGTCGATGAGGACGGCTACTACTATTACAACAGCCAGGAGAACTTCGCGCAGTTCAACGATGACGGCAGTGGCAGCGGCGACTTCACGCTGTATGACGAGTGGGCCGTCTATCCGGGAGGCAGATCCCCGAAGGGCCAGTTCTTCCCGTTTAACACCGGCGAAGAGGTGTTTAACGAGACGAACAACGGCATCGAGCCGAAGAACATCAAATCGACCAATGAGGTTATCAACCACTACTTCGGCATCCATATGTCCACGCGCTTCATCCAGCAGGACGGCGGCTACAACGCGCCCGAGGGCACGCCGGGGCGCCAAGCGGTCACCTATAACTTCTCCGGCGACGATGACGTCTGGATCTACATCGATGGCGTGCTCGTGGGCGACCTGGGCGGTATCCACGACGCCACGTCCATTGAAATCAATTTTGCGAACAACGATCGCAATTCCAGCGGTCGTGTCTATGTTTACGACGACATAAACGACAACAATCAGTACGACCAGGGCGAGACCATTTACAACGGCAACGGCCAGGGCCAGACGCTCGCCGAAATCATGCGCGCTGCCGGCGTGACCGCCAACCTTGACGGCGTCACCTTCGCCGACGGCACCTACCACACCCTCGACTTCTTCTACCTTGAGCGCGGCAACACCGACTCCAACATGTCGCTCAAGTACAACCTCGTGAACATCCCCGAGTCCGGCATCGTGAAGGTCGACCAGTACGGCACCGGCCTTTCGGGCATCCAGTTCACGCTGCAGCAGGCTAACGCCAACTATGAGGCTATCGAGGGCACGACGCCTGTTACCGGCCGCACCAACTCCAACGGTGAGATGATCTTCACCTACGAGAACAATGCCGGCCAGGAGATCCCCATCACGCTCGAGCAGCTGGGCAGCCGCAGCGGCTACTGGATCCTGACCGAAACCATCGACACGGCGACCAACGGCTATCGCAGTGTGGGTACGGTCAAGCTGCGCTTCTCTAAGATTAACGATGACGGCACCGGCGACGGCGTGCTGCTTTCGAGCAACCAGTGGGAGACGGGCGCCTACTCGCAGGCCCACGTGACCGCCACGGCGACCACGACGGTTACCGATGTCGATGGTGGCACCTATGACCCCGCGGACGGTCTGATGTTTGCCGTCGTGACCAAGATCAACAACGGTGAGCACTACGCCGTGACGGGCGATGCCTTCAGCGGCTGGGATGTCGCGACGACCGCGATCGATGACGCCGCCACCAGCAAGGGCGCCATCGTGGATGCCGCGAAGGCGTCGGGCTACATCTTCCTGCTCGGTTCGGGCGGTGCCTACCAGACCACTATCGAGGACCTGCCGGGCGACATCACCACCTACGAGTACATGATCAAGAACGGCCAGGGCAGCACGCAGACCGCCCAGTATGCGGTCAAGTACTACTGGTCCGATGCGACTTCGCTCGATAACCTGTCTGATCAGAGCACGATCGTCGAGATCAATCCCGAAGCCGGCCAGGGCTTCGACCGCATGTTCTCGGTGACGCTCTCTATCCCCAACACCAAAAACGAGCTGACGCTCCACAAGACCAACGCTGACGGCACCGATGATCTTCAGGGCGCTGTTTACACGCTGTACGCGGATGAGAACCGCAACGGCCAGCTTGACACCGGCGAGCAGCCCGTGGCGGAGAACCTGACCACGGACCAGAACGGCATGGTGGAGATCTACTCCAACGTTGACGAGAAGCTGCTGGCCAATGGCTACTACGTGCTCGTGGAGACCACGGCGCCCGCGGACTATGTCCTGGACGAGACGCCCATCCAGATCGTGGTGGACGATGACGGCGTGCATGTGAACGCCGGCACTGACTCCGATAACATCTCCGTCGAGACGGGCATCGGCGACCTCGTGTACAGCATGCGCGGCTTTGCCGCCGACGACCAGATCGACGCCACCCTCCACGAGGTGAAGGCGCAGCCGCAGACTGCGACGGCTTATGAGGGCGAGCAGACCGACTGGAAGGGCGTCGACGGCGTCGAGTTGCACTTCCAGTATCGTGATGAGACCGACGACAACAGGTTCACCTACCAGCCGTCCAACGGCAGCGATGCCACCTACACCGCCGACGCCGGCTGGTCGCGCTTCAACGTGACGCAGTGCATGTCTGACGAGCACGAGGGCGGCAACAACACCGACTACAAGCAGGATCTGGGCAACCAGAGCCTGAACGGCCTATTCACCGGCGACGTGACCATCCACGTGACGAACGAGAAGGTTCCTGTTACGAGTTCGCTCACCATCAAGAAGACGGTAATCGGTGATGATGCCCCTGACGGCAAGGCATTTGACTTCAACTTCAAACTGACCGATGCGGACGACAACCCGGTGACGGGCACGTTCTCTGCGACGACGCATCATGCGGATGGCACCGAGTCTACCGATGAGCTCACCATCACCGCCGATAACAACGAGTTCTCCCTGGCTGATGGCGAAAGCATCACCATCAGCGGCCTGCCCATCGACACGGCATACTCGGTGACCGAGAAAGCTACGGCGTACTATGAGTCGAAAGCTACGGCGACTTATCCGAGCGTGACCGAGGTTGATGATGCCACCGGCGAACTGAAAGTGACGGGCACTATTCCTGAGAGTGGAACTACCGTCGCCTATACCAATACGTTCTTTGGCTCGGTTCATTACGACAGCCAGACACGCATAGACATCGTTAAGACGTTTACCGGACGTGACATGAAGCAGGGCGAGACGTTTGTCATTAATGTCCAACCCAAGGACGACGCGTCTGCCAAGTTGATTGGGCTTAAGAGCGCCGATGACGTGCTGCCAGTCACGCTTTCCGGTCTCAAAGATGGCGTTAAGTCCATTACTGACCTGACTGACGGCAAGAATATGATCTTCACGAAGGACAACGTCGGTACGTATGTCTATACGGTGTCCGAGGAGCGTCCTGACAGCAACCCGAATAACGGCATAACGTATGATGAAGTGGTATATACCGTGACCATCGAAGCCACGGCGGATGCGGAGAATGTGGTCACTGTTAAGACGACCGTAAGCGGCACCGATGGCTATAACGATGAGTCAACGATTACCGGCAGGCTCCATTCCAGCACGGGCGTCGATCTGCCCTTCGAGAACACCTACAAGGCCGAGGGCCAGCTTGGTGGCAGCGCTGAGGGCGCCACGAGCATCAAGGCCCACAAGACGCTTGAGAACGACACGCTTGCCGGCGACGACTTCACCTTTAGCGTGTGGTCGGTGAACCAGGATGGCGATGCCGTTGACGAGCTCGTCAAGGCGATGAACGGCGCCGACGGCGACATCGTCTTCCCGGCTATCGTGTACACGACCGACACGCTCAAGTCTGCCGTCGAGAACGGCATCGCCCAAGAGGGCGCGAACGCCGACGGCAACACGACCTATACGTACAACTACCGCGTCAGGGAGGACACGAGCGGCTTTGCCGATGAGGGTCTGACAACTGCAAGGGCGGAGTTTAACGTGACGGTTGTGGTGACCGACAACGGTGACGGCACGCTCGGTATCGAGGTCACGTATCCCCAGGGCTATGAGGATGGCCTTGAGTTCGTGAACACGTACGGCGAGGATGCATCGGCTGATCTCGTCGTCGCCGGCACGAAGATCTACGAGACCAACGGCTTCGAGAACGCTCCGGGCATCACGGGCAAGTACACCTTCACGCTGACGGGCATTGATGAGGATGGCGACCCCGCTCCGTTGCCCGCGGGCGCGGTGGACAACGCGGTAACTGCCACGAATCAGCCTGCCAACTCGGTTTCCTTCGGCACCATCGAGTATGGCATCGAGGACCTGAAGGGTAAGGACTCCATCACGTTCACCTACACGGTGACCGAGGAGGGCTCCGTCGAGAGCGTGGAGAACGACTCTGAGGCCGCGACGGGCAAGACCTTCGAGGTGACGCTGACCGACAATCAGAACGGCACCATCAGTGTCGACGCGGACGCTCAGCAGGCCGCGGGCCAGCAGTTCAGCTTCACGAACACGTATGATGCCGAGCCGACCGTTCCCACCAACCCGACCGATCCTGCGACCGGGAACCTGACCATCACCAAGACGCTTGCCGGCCGTGCGCTCAAGGAGGGCGAGTTCAGCTTCACCATGTCCGCTAACGGCGAGTACGGCGAGGCTGTGAGCCCCACTTCTATTACCGCTACCAATACCGTGAACGATGACGGTACGAGCAGCGTGGTCTTCGGTGACGGCTTTACGTTCAACGAGTCCGGTGACTACTCCTTCACCATCAGCGAGGACAACAACGCCCTCGGCGGCGTGGACTATGACGTGGCGACGTACACGGCCGTGGCCCATGTTGAGGATGACGGAGCTGGCGCGCTTACGGTGACGTGGACCGTAACCGACGCCGAAGACAACGAGGTGAGCGAGATTACGTTCGCCAATACCTACAAGGCCGAGGCGACCAGCGCTTCGTTTGGTGTGAGCAAGGAGCTCAAGGGCGGTGCGCTTGCCGAGGGCCAGTTCAGCTTCGAGCTGACCGGCTCCGAGGGCGCGCCCATGCCCGAGAAGACGACCGTTGCCAACGCGGCTGACGGCTCGGTGAACTTCGGCGAGATCTCCTATGAGAAGGCCGGCGAGTACGATTACACCATCACCGAGGTGAACGACGGCCAGGACGGTATCGTCTACGACGAGAACGTCGACCGCACCGTCCACGTGAGCGTGACCGACAACGGCGAGGGCACCCTTGTCGCCGAGGTCACCTTCGGTGAGGATGGCTCGCACTTCGTGAACGAGGACACCACGAGCGAGGACCCGAAGGATCCCGAGGATCCGCAGAAGCCCGGCGAGGGCGAGGAGCCCGGCGACGGCGAGAAGCCCGGCAAGGGTGATGGCTCCGGTGAGAACCTTGCCCAGACCGGTGACTTCACGATCGCCATCGTGGGCGGCATCGTCGTGGTCGCTGCGATTCTGGTGATCGTTGGCGTCGTGATGCGTCGCCGTTCCTAATCTGGCATAGGATGCGCCGGTTCGGCGCGCTCCCAAGCTGATTAACCCGGCCCCAGCTACGCTGGGGCCGGGTTTTTGCATGCCAAGGCGCGACGGCCGGCCTGAAATGGTGTCAGACGCTGCCTTACGCGGCCCTCGGAGAGCCCCATTTTTCACTACCCCCGTTTAGCGGGATTGCCTCGGGGGCGATTCTGCCCATCTTGCTAGCCGGAAGGGCGCGCAATTGCCCATACCCCCGTTTACGGTTCGGTTTTTGCGGCTCCCCTCGAGTAGCCCGAAAACTGACACCGCCCTGACCTGCGGGTTTCCCGGCGTGGATGGGCTGTCTACTCGGGGTGCCCCCGCAAAACCGAACCCTAAACGGGGGTAGTGATTTCCGGTGCGTCTTGCGCTTGGTTTCAGAACGGGTTGGGGCGGAAAAGCCAAGGAAGAAGTGGCTGCAAGATTCGAGGCAACGTTTGGCGCTATTGCGTTGGAGAAGGATATCCGCGAGGTTGTGTGGGGCGTGGTGGTGGGGGCAGGCCGGAGGCCTGCCCCCACCACCGTGACGCCTCGAGAACGTGCCGTGCGTAGAGAACGCCAGAGCGCCAGTCCACTACCGCCAAAGCGCGGGGCGGCAGGAAACGTGCTCGCGGAATGGGAATACCGTGCCTGCGCTGTAGGCGCTGGAAGCGCGTTCCCTTTCGTGCCACAATAGGCATCGCTAAACCGAATGAGCAGGCCTTTGCCTATGCAAGAAAGGCGTGAACAGCATGGAAAACGAATCGATTGAAACCGCGGCCGAGCTGGATGACATCCAGGCCGACGCCGCCGACGCCGCCGACGCCGCCGACGCCGCCGACGCCGCCGACGCCGCCGAGGCGCAGGACGCGGAAGACGCCGCCTGCGAGCAGGAGGAATACGTTCCCGCCCTCGTGCTCGGCGACGAGGATGAGCGCGACCCGGGCCTCCACGAGCGCATCCTGTCCGAGGATCGCGCCTGGAGCGGCAAGATCTTCAATGTCGATACGCTGCAGGTCGAGCTGCCCAACGGCCACACTTCCCGCCGCGACATCGTGCGCCACCACGGCGCCGCCGCCATCGTGGCCCTGACCGAGAGCGGCAAGATCGCACTCGTGCGCCAGTACCGCACCGCGCTCGACCGCGTGACGGTCGAGCTCCCCGCCGGCAA
The DNA here is from genome assembly GCF_030373545.1 of Collinsella tanakaei. Lineage (GTDB taxonomy): Bacteria > Actinomycetota > Coriobacteriia > Coriobacteriales > Coriobacteriaceae > Collinsella > Collinsella tanakaei_C. Next base: position 361,087 of record NZ_JAUDCO010000001.1, read on the forward strand.
GCTCGATCCGGGCGAGGACCCGGAGGAGTGCGCCCGCCGCGAGCTGCGCGAGGAGACGGGCTTCATCGCCCACCGCATGCGCTACCTCACCACGATCGCCAGCTCCTGCGGCTTTTCCGACGAGCTCATCCACATCTACATGGCCACGCAGCTCGAGTTTGACCAGGCCTGCCCGGACGAGGACGAGTTCCTCAACGTCGACCTGGTCCCACTGACCGAGCTTATCGACGCCGTGCTTGACGGCAAGATCCAGGACTCCAAGACCGTTGTGGGCGCGCTTGCCTGCGACGCCATCGCCCACCGTCTGTAACGCATCGGAGGGGAGCAGCTGGTAAAGGCTGTGCGGCAAGGGGTTGGCAGGCTGGCAAGGAATCACGCCGCTTTGTCAGTTGCGGTGCCTATTTCTGCTGCCGAGGCTTTCCGCTCGGAAAAGCCGTATACCCAGCCCGCCACGCCCCTAGCAGCCGCGTCCCTACCCGCTGCGCCTCCAGTCAGCCGCCGCCCCAGCCAAGCGTTGTCCGTTCCACCCCCTCACGCCATAAAAGGAGAGACCGTTGTCCAAGCAACAGTCCGGAATGTTCCGCCGGTTCATCGCCTACTACGGACCCCAGAAGCACCTGTTCATCGCCGACACCGTCTGCGCGCTCGTGCTCGCCGGCATCGACCTGGCGTTTCCCATCGTGCTGCGCAACCTGACCGGCGGCCTGTTCATGGAGGGCCCGCAGGCCATCATGGGCTCGCTCGCCTTCATCGCGACCGGCCTTATTGCCATGTACCTCGTCCGCACGGCCTGCCGCTACTTCGTATCGGCCCAGGGCCACATCATGGGCGCGCGCATGGAGTCCAAGATGCGCGAGGACCTCTTTGACCAGTACGAGCGCTTCTGCTTCTCCTACTTCGACCGCGTCAACTCCGGCGACATGATGAGCCGCGTGGTCAACGACCTGTTTGACATCTGCGAGGGCGCCCACCACCTGCCCGAATGGATCATCATCTGCGCCATCGAGATCATCGGCGCTTTCGTGATCCTGTTCACCATCGCGCCGGCGCTTGCCGGCATCATGGCCGTCATCACCGCCATCTTCGTCGCGATCATGGTCCGCCAGAACCTGACCATGCGCGCGGTCTTTGCCGACAACCGCCGCAAGATCTCGGGCGTCAACTCGCAGCTCCAGGACTCACTCGCCGGCATCCGCGTGGTCAAGTCGTTTGCCAACGAGGCCACCGAACGCGAGAAGTTCCGCCGCTCCAACGAGGCCTACCTCGAGTCCAAGGTCAACCAGTACCACGCCATGGGCGCCTACCAGGCAACGAGCGCCCTCATGACCGGCGCCCTCTACACCACCATCGTGGTCGCTGGCGGCCTGCTCATCGCCGCCGGCCAGATGACCGCCGTGGACCTGGCGACCTTCGCGCTCTACATCTCGCTGTTCGCCACGCCCATCGAGACGCTCGTCAACTCCACCGAGACCTTCCAGAAGGCCATCGCGGGCTTCAAGCGCATGGACGAGGTGCTCGCCACCATGCCCGACATCGTGGACGCGCCCGACGCGCAGCCGCTCAAGGTGGGCCCGGGCGCCATCGAGTACCGCGACGTCTGCTTCTCCTACAAGGATGTCGAGCTGGGCGGCCGCGCCGAGGGGCGTCCGGTCATCGACCACCTCAACCTGGCCATCCGCCCCGGCGAGACCATCGCGCTCGTCGGCCCGTCGGGCGGCGGCAAGTCCACGACCTGCTCGCTGCTGCCGCGCTTCTACGACATCGACGCGGGCTCCATCGCCATCGACGGCCAGGACGTGCGCGACGTCACGCAGGAGTCGCTGCGCCGCGCCATCGGCCTGGTGCAGCAGGACGTCTACCTGTTTGACGGCACGATCGGCGAGAACATCGCCTACGGCCGCCCCGGCGCCACGCTCGCCGAGATCGAGGACGCCGCCCGTCGCGCCAACATCCACGACTTCATCACCTCGTTGCCCGACGGCTACGACACCGTGGTGGGCGAGCGCGGCAGCCGCCTGTCCGGCGGCCAGAAGCAGCGCGTGGCCATCGCGCGCGTGTTCCTCAAGAACCCGGCCATCCTTATCCTGGACGAGGCCACCAGCGCGCTCGACAACGAGAGCGAGGAGGCTGTCCAGCAGGCCCTCGAGGAGCTGGCCCGCGACCGCACGACGATCATCATCGCCCACCGCCTGTCCACCATCAAGGGCGCCGACGAGATTGCGACCGTCGAACATGGTCAGGTCGTGGAACGTGGCACGCACGAGGAGCTTCTCGCACGTGGCGGCACCTACGCCCGCTACTATCGAATGCAGTTCGAGGGCGTACGCGCAGGCGAGACGCCCCTGCAGTAGGTTCGATGAGGATTGACGATGGCCAGAAGACCGCCACTCACAGCTGAAGAAGCCACCGAGCTCTTCTCGGAGCTGGACGACTCCGGCGTCGTCGACCCGCTGCGTGCCCGTGACGCGGCCCGCCGCAAGGAGATCCGCGACAAGGTCCGCCGCGAGGGCGGCGCCGAGGCCGTCAACAAGCTCGAGGCCGACCACCGCAGCCGTCGGCGCGCCAGTCAGGCCAAGGTGGACCCGCTCTCGGCCGACGACCCGTCGGGCTCAAAGGCGGGCGAGGCCATCTCGCGTATGGCGGTGCTGTGCATCGTGGGCGTGCTCGTGCTGGTCGTGGGCATGCAGGTTGCCTACGGCGTGAGCCGCCGCCTGAACACGGCGAACCTCTCGGAGCGCACCACGGTGGAGACCGTCACGCACGCTATGGAAAGCGGTGTGGAGTGGGGCAACGGCTTCACGCAGTTCCCCAGCGAGTTCACGGTCAACGAGGCCGACGAGCGCACGGGCGTCGTCGAGGTCTCCGTGGTGGACACGACGTCCAAAAACGAGCTCGAGCTGCTCTCCAATTCGCAGATCGCCGCGTCGGCGCTGTCGACCAACGCCCTGCTCAACGACAAGATCAACCGCGTGGAGTACAACGTGTACGTGCGCGTGGACGACGAGGGCAACTTCGTGCACGACAGCTTCTTCGGCTTCGTGAAGGGCCAGGGCGCCCTGCGCGCGATGCTGACCTTCATCTGGACCAAGGACGTGTCCGAGACGTCGAGCACCATCGACTGGCAGCTGCGTATTGTGGGTATGGACGACGAGACAGCCGAGAAGATCCAGGAGCAGGTGAACTCCGTCTCCTCGCTGGCCGAGAGCTCCGAGGTCACCCAGGACGACATCGACGACATGGAGGCCGAGCAGCGCCTGGAGCAGCAGCTCAACGGCCCCGAGGTCTTCCTCGGCAAGGAATAGCGGCGCGGCGGCAGGCTCCTGCGGGAAGGCCCTGTCAACGGGAACGGGCGCACCTGGCGGGTCGCGGGACAGCTTCCGGCGACCTACCGGGCGCTCCCGTCCTTGTGGGAAAGGCGGCTCCGTCGGCGGGTGGCAGGCGCTTGGCACAGGCGAATAGCGGGCCCGGCCGAATGGCGGGCCTAACCGAATTGCCGGTCCAACCGAACACTTACCCTAACCGAACGCCTGTCCCAACCGAACACCTACCCCAGCCGAATAGCGAGCGCCTCCTGATGGATGGCGTGCTGCAGGGCCGTCTCGCGCGTGATGCGCCCGGCCTGCACCAGCTCAAACAGGCTTTGGTCCATGGTGCGCATGCCCTCGGCGCCGCCTGCGGCGATAACGCTGTCCATCTGGTGCGTCTTCTCCTCGCGGATCAGGTTGCGGATGGCCGTGTTGGTGATCATGATCTCAAACGCCGGTACCACGCCGCCGTCGACGGTGGGCACGAGCTGCTGGCTCACGATGGCCTGGAGCACCTGCGACAGCTGCATGCGAATCTGGCGCTGCTGGCTGGGCGGGAAGGCGTCGATGATGCGGTCCACCGTGCCGGCCGCGCCGGTGGTGTGCAGGGTGGAGAAGATGAGCTGCGCCATCTCGGCGGCGGTGACGGCGGTGCCGATGGTCTCGGGGTCGCGCATCTCGCCGAGCAGAATCACGTCGGGCGACTCGCGCATGGCTGAGCGCAGCGCCTCGGCGTAGGTGGCCACGTCGGTGGGGATCTCGCGCTGGGTCACGATGCAGCTGCCATGACGATGCACGTACTCGATGGGATCCTCCATGGTGATGATGTGGCCGGAGCGCTCGTGGTTCAGGCGGTCGATCATGCAGGCGAGGGTGGTCGACTTGCCCGCGCCGGCGGGGCCCGTCACCAGCACGAGGCCCTTCTGGAAGCGCGCCACGCGCAGGACCTCCTCGGGGATGCCATAGGCGACAGGGTCGGGCAGGCCGAAGGGAATCACGCGGACGACGGCACCGAGCGATCCGCGCTGGCGGAACACGTTGGCGCGGAAACGGCCCACGCCGGGCAGGGCGAAGGAGAAGTCCTCGTCGTGGTTGCCCAGCTGGGCGAAGGCGTCATACGAGCGGCCCGCGACCTCGTAGATGGCGCGGACCATCTGCTCGGTGTCGGCGGGCATGAGCGGGCCGGCGTCGGAGCGCACCTGGCGCCCGTCGACCCGGTAGGTGAGCGGCAGGCCCGCGACCACGAAGATGTCCGAGGCGTGCGCGTCGATCATGCTCTTGAGGAACTGCTCGAGGTTCATGGTGTCTCCTGTTCTGCCAAAGGTTGGGCGCAAGGGCGCCGGTCGGTCGGGTGGTCGCTCGCGGGGGCGAGCGCGGGCGGGGTTATGCGGGGCCCTGCCAGACGGTGTCGCTCGTGTCCTCGGTCCACAGGGCGGACGCCTTCCAGGCAAGGACCTCGCAGGTGAGGTCGTCGGTGATGCCGATCTGTATATCCAGGGCGCGCGCGTTGTCGGCAACGAGGCGCACGGACACGGTGGCGGCCGCGCTGTCGACGGCGGCGAGCTCGACGGCGGGTGCCTGCTTGTCCGCTGCGGTGTCCGTGGCAGCCGCCGCATCGGCCGCGTCGGCTGCCAGCTCGGGCAGGGTGCGGGACAGTCGGTCGAGGGCATCGTCGCGGTCGGCGTCCGCCACGCGCAGGGCGGCAAGCTCGCCGTCGAGGGAGGCGAGCAGCTCCTGTCCGGCACGCTCGTTGATGTAAAGTGCACTTACCGATGCCGCCTGCCGCTCGGAGCGGGCGAGGGCGGCGTGCGCCGTGACCAGCGCCAGCACCGCCATCACGGCAAGGCAGACGATGATGACGAGGGCGAACAGGCTGATGGGGCCCATGCGCACCGAACCGCTTCGACGTGCCATCAGCCCACCTCCCCGTCGTGTGCGCCGCCGCCGCCCGCCTCCGTGCCGTCCTCGGCCGCGCGGGCGGTCGCCAACTCATAGACGACGGTGCCGTCCGCATCGGTTACGGTGATCGTCGCGCGCAGGGGCGCCACTTCGTCATCGGAGGGCGCCTCGACGTCGCACGTGGCGGTGAGGCCGTCTTCCTGCGCGGGCTCAGATGCGGAGGCAGGGTCGGCGCAGAAGCGCTCGGCCATGTCGGATGCGAGCGCCACGGCGCTCTCGAGCTGCGCGGCCTGGGCACCCGTGGCGCGGGCGCGTGCGAAGGCCTGCATGAAGATGCCGAGCGATGCCACCAAAAACAGCAGAAGCACCAGGGCCTCCACCAAAAAGGCCGTGCCATGCCAGCTGCGGCTCGCGAAGGCGCCTGCACGCTCGCCGGATGCGCCGCCGGCAGCCATATCGGCGCCGCCCGTCATTGCGGTGCGTTCTCGCTTGCTCATGCGCCCTCACCTCCCGCGCTGCGCAGGGCCGCGCTGGTGGTTCCCTGGTCGGTCGTGATGGTCAAAAGCCCCGCGGAAGCGTCGTAGGCGACGTCAAACGTGTCGCTGCGCACCACCGTCAGGGCGTTATCCGGGTCAAAGGGCGCATCGGCAAGCGCATATTCCTGCACGATGGAGCCGCCGTGCAGGTAAAAGCGCGTCTCGTAGGTGCCCGAGTCCAGGCGCTCGGTCAGCACGAGCGCCGCGCCTTGCGGCCCTTCGCCGATCGACACGGAGTCCGCGGCGTCCGTCGCGTGGACGGCGTTGGCGATCAGGCCGGACGACAGGCGGCTGTCCGATGACGCGCCGTCCGCCGCGCGCAGGGCGCGATACACGCCGGTGCCGGCGAGGATGGCCAGCAACAGGGCCACCGCGAGCAGGGCGAACAGGGCGACGGTGAACACGCGCTCCGATCCGGCAAGCACACGCAGCGCGCCGGACTCGGCGGCATCGGATCCGGCAAAGCGCGCCTGCCGGACGGCATCCAGCAGCATGTCGCGCCGGCTGCTCGCGTCCGTATCGGACGAGGTGTCCCGTCCCGCGGCGCTGCGCTGCAGCTCTGCGCGCTGGCGCTCGGCGATCAGACGCCCCATGCGCCCGTGCGCGCTGCCGACGCCCGTCGCGCGCCCGATACTCGATCCGTGTCCGGCAGCGCGGCTGCCCGTTGTCCTGCGCATGCTCATCGGGGCACCACCCTCACGGCAGGGGGTACGTTGGCGGCGTAGGACTCATAGGTGATGGCGTACTCGTCGCGGTTCACGACTAGGCCATAGTGTTCTTCTAAATAGGTAAGCGATGAGGGATAGGAACCCTCTATGGCACAGCACTGCTGGGCGGCATCCAGAATGGACGCGCGCACCGAGACAGCGCCCTGCTCGCGCAGCATCGCCTGCGAGCCCCAAGCGATGCCCGCCGCCACCGCCAAGGCGATAACGGCTGCGACCAGGGCAAGCATCCACCCGCCTATGCGACGGCGCCCGCTCATCCGATGGCGCCCATCATGCCCACGAGCGGCAGCATCACGGCGATGAGCGTGGCTCCGACGGATACGGTGAGCAGCGCGGCGAGCGCGGGCTCCACGGCGTCAATCGCGCGGTCAAGTCGCTCGGTCGCGTCGTCAAAAAACGTGGCGGAGAGCTGTTCGAGCACGCCGTCGATGCTGCCGGCGCGCGAGCCTATGGCCAGCATGCGGGCGTATACGGGCTCAAAGATGCCAAACTCGGTCACGGCCTGCGAAAAGCTCAGGCCCCGCGTCGGGTCAGTCATGGCGGCAAGCGCGCTCTCGAGCCGCGCACGCAGACCCTCGTGGCTCACGGCTGCGGTGGCCTCGCGCATGGCGACGTTGGAATCGGCGCCCGAGGCCAGGTAGGCCGAGGCGGCGGAGGCAAAGCGGCTGAGCGCCAGGCGCCCCATGGCGTCGCGCGTCACGGGCAGGCGGTCGAGCAGGGCCAAGATGCGCTGCTGGCCCTGCGGCTTGCGCACCGCCGCGGCGCCCGCGAGCGCGCAGGCGGTCACGATAAGCGTGAGCACGAGTGCGGCCCATCCCACGACGAGCGCTATCTGCACGGCGCCGAACGAGCCGCCCGCAAGGCCGCCCGCCAGCTGCTCGTACACGCCCATGAACACCGGCAGGATGCCGATGACGGTAAACGCCAGGATCCCGCTCATCACGCACAGGAGCGATGCCGGGTAGCCGATGCTCGCGCGCAGCTTGGCAAACATGCGCGCTTCCTCGTCGTAGTACACGGCAAGCGAGCGCAGCACGTTTTCCAGACGGCCCGAGCGCTCGCCGATGGCGGTGAGTTCAAGGGCGTAGGCGGGAAAGACGCCGGTCGCGCGCATGGCGTCGGCAAGGCCGCGGCCCGCGCACAGCTCGCGGTAGGCTGCCAGGCAGGTGCGGCGCAGGGGCGTGTCGGCCATGTTGTCGGCAAGCATGTGCACGGCCTCGTCGGTCTGGATGCCGGCGGCGAGCATGATGGCGCAGCCCTCGCAAAACGCCGCGACGTCGGCGCCATCAAGCGGAGAGGCGGCGACAGCGGGGGACGGGGCGGGCACAGGTGCGCTCGCAGCGGGGGACGGGGCCGGCGCTGCCGCGCCCCCGGTGGGAGCGGCGCCCTTGTCGGCGGCATCCGCCTCGTGCCCGGTGTGCAGTTGTGTGCGTGTGTCGGACATGTCCTACCCCTGTCGTTTCGGTTCAGTATACATAGCGGTCGGTGTAGTCGGTGCCGTCGCCCACGGTGGCGCCCGCGTCGGCGGCGGCAAACGTCAGATCGATGCGCGTCCAGGTGTTGGGGTCCACGCGAATCTCGACGCTGATCCATTCGCCATCTATATAAATCATGTTCCACGCGTGATAGATGCCGTCGGGCGACACGTACCCGGTGATGATCTTGCACGGCACACCCAGGCTCCTGAACATGGCCGCGGCAAGCGAGGCGTAGTCAAAGCAGATGCCCGTGCGCGCATCGAGCGTCGCGTCGGGGTCGGGCACATAGCCGGTGGCATCGGCCAGCTCGGCGGCCTTGTTCGTGTCGTAGGTGATGTTGTCGCGGATCCAATCGTACACCGCGCGCACCACGTCGCCCTCGTTGGCGGCGTCGGCGGCGAGCTCGCGGGCAAGCTGCACGCACGAGCTGTCGTCGGCGTAGCTGCAAAACATGTTGGGGCGCAGATAGGGCTCAAACTCCGAGGCGAGCTGCACGTCGGCCGTCGTGGCGGCGATCTCCACGTAGTTGCTGCCGCTCGTGTTCTGCATCACGCGGAAGCGGTAGCTGCCGTCGCCCATGTTGAGGGGGCATACGATGGGCGTGCCGTCGCCGGGCAGGTCGTAGTTGTAGCTCATATCGCCGCTTTGCACCTGAAACTTCAGGCGCGCGCCGTTGACGGCGGATGCTGCCACGTAGCCTTCGGACAGGTGAGAGATATCTATATATGCGTCGTTTTGTCCCGCGGCAGCGTCCGCGTTGTAAGACGCCTGTTGGATTGCTGTCGGTTCCGTGTAAGCAGGGCCCGAGGTGGATTCGTCGCCGCCTGAGGCGCCCCCGCCCGCCGTGCCGCCTCCGCCACAGGAGCACAGTCCTGCACAGGCTGCGACCAGCGTCGCGGCAGCAAGGGCCGCGCGCGCGAAGCGGAGTATGTGGGCCGAGCGATTCAAGCGTCCTCCGAGCCGAGCGGGTGGATTCATCCATCATAGCGTGCAAGGCGGGGCGCACCAAACCGTCCGCCGAACTTAAGGGGGTTGTTCTTGCTGCGGAAGCCCCGGCTGTGTCCATGCCGAGCACCCATCCGTACGTGCGAAAACAAATTGTCATTGCGTTTATTACAAATATCGAACGCTTGTTGGCCGCCGTCTGGACAGGGGTCAAACCGAATGCTAACGTTCAAGTACAACTAGAATGTCAGTATTATGGCATTGGTGTCTATAAATCCGCAGTAGAAGACCTGCGGTACGAACACGACCGGTGGGTTCCTTTCGGAACGGTAACCGTTAGCCGGGAGAGGGGTTGGGAATATGTCTTCACGTAAGAACCTCTTGGAAGATGGCACCCGCTTTATCAAAAAGCACAAAATGGGGGCGCGGCGCGCGCTGGTGGGCATCCTCATCGCATCGATGACCATCTCCACCATGAACGTGCCGGCGATCGCCGAGGAGCTCGATCTGATCGTTGAGCCGGAGCCTCAGGAGCAGGTGATCGAGGATACCACCGCAGCTGAGCCCACGCCGGAGCCCGAGCCCACGCCCGAGCCGGAGCCCGAGCCCGAGCCGACGCCCGAGCCGGAGCCTGCGGTCCAGAGCGTGGAGGAGGAGCCTGCCGAGAAGCAGGAGCCTGCCGAGACGGCCGAGAAGAAGCAGGAGCCTGCGGAGAAGTCGGATGCCGAGGACTCCAAGAAGACCGAGGAGCCCAAGAAGGAGGCTCCCGCCAAGGAGGAGGCCAAGGACGAGGCGAAGGACGAGGCCAAGGCTGAGCCTGCCGACGACAAGGCCGAGCAGGACGCCACTGCCAAGGTCGCCATCAAGGTTGCCGACGCCACGATCAAGTACACCGATCAGGACGGCACCGAGCAGAAGATCAGCGAGAACAAGGACGAGGTCGCGTTCCCAACCCAGACCAAGATCGAGTTCTCCGTCGACGCTGCCGACGGCTTTGAGGTTTCGACGGTCAAGTACGCCGTGGATGGTTCCGACCACGAGCTGACCGCCGACGACAATGGCATCTACACCGTTCCCGCCGACACCGTCAAGGACGGCCTGGCGATCACCGTCAAGACCGACGAGGTGAAGGCAGACGAGGACGCGGACGAGGAGAAGGCCGACGAGGAGACGAAGGCTGAGGAGGCCGAGAAGGAGGAGACGGAGGAGCAGTCCGCCGTCACCCTTTCCGTCGAGGTCGAGAACAGCACCGTTATCCTGACCAACGCCGAAGGCGAGGAGCAGAAGGTCTCTGAGTCCCAGGACGTTGAGGTCGCGGCCGACGAGGACCTCGCCCTGACCGTCGAGCCGGCTGAAGGCTATGAGGTCAAGGGCGTGTATATTGGCGGCGAGGGCGATGAGGCTGCACCCGGGAGCTCGCCGCGTCAATACATGATTCCAGCCGATAAACTTGGTGAAGGAGTGCGCGCAAGCTCCGTCTCGATTGAAGACGAGATTGTGGAGGCGAGCGCTGACGTTAGCTCGCCCGCATTCGAGGGTTATGCATATGTGGATAACATCGTTGTTAAGGTGACTGCTGGGGAGGGCGTGCTTCCCGACGGAACGCAGGTTGAAGCGTCCTATGTCACTCGCAGCGACGTTATGATGGCGGTTTCTGACAAAGTTGATCGCCAGGGGGCGACCCTGGTTGATGCGGTGGCAATCGATGTGACGCTTGTCGATGCTGACGGAAATGAAATACAGCCAGCTGAAGCGGTTAACGTCTGCTTCTTTAACACCGAAATCGACGGTGACTCCCTCGGGATCTATCGCGTTTCTGATGATGCGGAAAATGTAGAAGAGATCTCTACTCGACAGGCTGACCCGGGCGTTCAGAGCTTCGATGTCGATCACTTCACGATTTACGTCGTTGGAGGAAGTACCTCAAACCCCAACGCCAACGGTGACGACGCCAATGACTATCTTCGTCGTTACACGATGCTCGTAAACGACACGGCAACTTTCCGCAGCAATGACGTATCGGGAGACTGGTCCTTCTACAGTGGGAGCAGTCGGGCAACCATTCTTGAGCAAGACGAGAAGTCGGTGACCATTCAGGCGGGTTCGTCGACCGGTGAGGTAAGAATCCGGCATCAGGGGACGAAGGACGGTGGTGGCTGGACAACAGAAACCTACTATATTCAAATCGTCAGGGCGAGCACCGTCAGTGTTTCCTTTAACAGGAACGGCGGATCAGGAAATCTGCCAAGCACGCAAAGAGGCCAGGCTGGTTCGACCATTAATCTTCCTGATGGCAATGGTCTGTATAGAAGCGGATACGTTTTCGTCGGCTGGAGCACGCTGGACACTGCGAATAACGGTGGAGCAGAGAACTATACGACAACGCTATATAGTCCCGGCTCTGAGTTCGTGCTGCCGGCGGAAAGCGTAACGCTGTATGCAATCTGGGCAACTGAGAATGCTGATGCAACCTTCTATTTCAGAACAGATGGCCTAATTGCTACAGAGCCACAGCCGCATCCGTCTGGCGAGTATGTGACGGTTGGGAGCATACGAGACGCAATCAAAGTGGGAGCGTTTTATGCGAACAGCTCAGGCGATGGCGTAAAGTCTCACCTGAATAGCTGGCCTAGCGACGAAGACATTAAGCGTGCATATCCAGACTACGACCCAGATACGCAATACGTGCTTTGGTATGCAATCAAGCAGGAGAGCGAAGGCTGGCATGTCGACGGAACTCTGCTTTCGAAAGAGCTGGTCTCGCTGAACTATGATCCAAACTGCCCCGCGGGCAGCTGGTCAAACATGCCAGATGGTGATCAATATGCAATAGGCACAGAAGTAACGGCCGGTTACGATGAAAATGATGGCAAGGTGAAGACCCCGTCTCGTACTGGTTACACGTTTACTGGTTGGAATACCGCATCAGATGGCTCGGGGCAGAGATATGCATCTGGGGAGACATTCGAGATAAGCGAGGAGACAACCCTCTACGCTCAGTGGCGTCCAAATTCGAGTACTAAATATATAGTCGAGTTCTACTATCAGAATGGTGAGAGCGGCGAATACGAGCTTAAAGAATCCGAAAATCGATATGCCGCAACTGAGGCGAATGTCTCTGTGACCAATGAGGACAAGCAGCCTGACCAGGATGGCTATGTCCTTGACGAGTCGAAGAGCTCCGACTGGTCTGGCACCGTTGCAGCGGACGGCTCCACGACGCTGAAGGTCTACTACAAGCTCTCCCTCGACGTGAAGTACGACCTCGCCGGCGGCAAGGTCGACGAGGGCGTCGAGACCTCCTACACCGGCATCGACTGGGGCGAGAAGACCCCGACGATCTCCGACCCGACCCGCGCCGGCTACGACTTCGGCGGCTGGGAGCCCGGGGTCGCCGAGACCGTCACCGCCGACGCCACCTACACGGCGCAGTGGGACGCCAAGGACGACACCGAGTACACGGTCGAGTTCTACTTCCAGGACGGCGAGACCGGCGAGTTCGAGATCGACGGCGAGCTGACCGACACCCGCACCGGCACGACCGACCAGCCCGTCTCCGTGACCGACGAGGACAAGGCCGTCGAGCGCGACAACTACGTCTTCGACGCGGATAACGCCTCCAACGTCCTCACCGACGCCACCCTCAACGGCGACGGCTCCACGACGCTGAAGGTCTACTACAAGCTCTCCCTCGACGTGAAGTACGACCTCGCCGGCGGCAAGGTCGACGAGGGCGTCGAGACCTCCTACACCGGCATCGACTGGGGCGAGAAGACCCCGACGATCTCCGACCCGACCCGCGCCGGCTACGACTTCGGCGGCTGGGAGCCCGGGGTCGCCGAGACCGTCACCGCCGACGCCACCTACACGGCGCAGTGG
>NZ_JAUDCO010000010.1 GCF_030373545.1 Collinsella tanakaei
AGCATCTCCTTGGGGGTGCACTTGGTGGAGGGCAAAAAGCGGGTGCCCAGGCCCGCCGCGGGTATGATGGCCTTCATTCGGCTTCGGTTCCTTTCGGGGCGCGTCGCCCGTTGCGGTGCGCGTCCGCGTCATGGCGCCCTGTGCAGACGCCGCGTAACACTAAGCGGCAGGGTACCCCAAAGGGCAACCATGCGCGACTCGTCGCCTAAAATTGCGCTGGAAATGCGCAGATATCAAGAGAATGTCAGGTACGTGTCTGGAGTCCGTCTCGCCCGCGCACGCCAAGGTGTCCGCTTTGTCGGCTCAAAGAGCGCGCAGCACCTACATCTCGCCCCGCGCGGGCTCGTCGACGTCCTCAAGGCCGACGTTGCCGCTGTTCACGCCAGGGTGCGCCTGTCCGAGCGGCAGCCAGCTGACGACCTGCTCGATGGCCTCGTTCCAAAACGCCCAGTTGTGCCCGCCGGGAGCCTCGCGATAGGTCACCTCGAAGCCGAGCTCATCGAGCCGCTGGCGAGCCGTGCGGCTTGCGGCAAGCAGCCCGTCGCTCTGCCCGCACGCAAGGTACACCTTGGGCAGCGGCTCCCGTGAGGCGGCCAGCTGCTCGGCCAGCCACAAGGGATCGCGCTCGCTGCCCACAAGAGTCGACAGGTCCCCATAGACCGCCTCGGAAAACCTGCGGGTTGAGAAATAGCGGTCGGCGTCGTCGGTGCGCGCGGCCACGTCATCCACGAGCAGCGCGCCCGACAGCGACGCGATATGCGAAAACGTCTCGGGATACCGAAGCCCGCAGCGCAGCGCTCCGTATCCGCCCATCGACAGTCCGCCGATGAAGGTGTCGGCGCGCTCGCGCGACAGCGGAAACATCGCGCGCGCCATCTCCACGAGCTCCTCGCCCACAAAGCGCCCGTAGTAGTCGTGCGACGCCGGCTGATCGAGGTAGAAGCGGTTGTCGCCCGAAGGCATGATGACCGCCAGGTCGCGCTCCTCCGCCCAGCGCTGGATGCACGAGCCGCTCACCCAGTCGGTGTAGTTGCCAAAGATGCCGTGCAAAAGGACGAGCGTCTTGAAACCGCCCTCGGGCACGTTGGGCCGATAGGACGAGGTCGAGCCGTCGTCGCCCACCGGCACCTCCTGCTTGTCGACCGGCAAGATCACGTTGACGGGGACCGTGCGCATGAGCGCCGACGAGAAGAAGTTGACGGTAATGAGCGCCACGGGGTACCTCCTGGGAGCAATCCGCATGAACACGTGCGCGGGCGCGCCGAAGCCCCGGCGCGCCCGCATGCGAACGCCTTACGCGAGCAGGGCGCGGATGCGCTCGACCTGCTTGGGCGTCGCCTGGACCGCCGGCTCGCAGATCTTGGTCGAGATGGGCAGGCCCTTGACCATCACCGCGGCCTTGATGGCCGAGACGAACAGGTCGCACACGTCGTAGACCGCCATGAGCTGCGAGATGCGCTCGGCGCAGGAGACGGCGTCGGCGTACTCGCCCGCCTGATAGGCGGCGTGCATGCGCACGAACAGCTCGGGCTCCACGTTGGTCAGGCCACACAGCACGCCGTTGCCGCCCGCGACCCGGTTGGGCAGGTAGTACTCGTCGAAGCCGGACAGCACGGAGAACTCGGGGTTCACCGCACGCGCCGCCGCGATGACCTTACGCGTGTGGCTGATCGTGTCGACGGTGTCCTTGATGGCGCAGACGTTGGCATGGTCGCGCGCGAGCGAGGTCACGAGTTCCGGCGACAGGTCGGTGCCGGTACGCGCCGGGAAGTTGTAGAGGACGACCGGCAGCGAGGTCGCCTCGGCGATGGCACCGAAGTATGCGCGGGCGACCTCGTTGGTGGGCCCGAAGTAATACGGCGAGACGGCGACGACGCCGTCGGCGCCCGCCTGCTCGGCGAAGCGCGTGAAGTCGAGCACGCGGTCGAGCGCGGTGTCGCCCACACCGGCAAGCACCTTCATGCGGCCGGCGACGCGCTCCACCGCAAAGGCCAGCGCGGCCTTCTTGTCCTCAAGCGAAAACGCGTAGAACTCGCCGATGCTGCCGAACAGCAGCACACCGTTCACGCCCGCGTCGGCCAGGTGGTCGAGGTGGCGACCCCACAGCTCCAGGTCGATCGCGCCCGTATCGTCGGTGATGGTGATGGAGGGGCAAAAGATTCCTTCGAACATGCTCGTTCCTTTCCGATATGCAATCCGTAGGCGCGAACCGCGTTGCCCATGAAGAAGTCCTCGTCGTCGCCGAACGCGTCGCGCACGAGCTCGAAATGCTCGGCAAGCGAGGAATACATGTTGACGACCGGCCAGTTGGAGGCGTACAGCAGCCGGTCCGCGGAAAACGTCTCGCGCACGAAGGCGAGCAGCTCGCGGACGAATCCGGAATCGGCCGTCGGATAGCCCGAGACCTTCACGTACAGGTTGGGCAGGGCCGCGAAGCGCTCCATGGCAGCGCACCAGGCGGCGTCCATGCGCTCGACGTTGCCCAGATGGTTGAGGATGACTGTCTCCTCGGGCACCTGGGAAAACGCCCGGTAGGCATCCTCGAGCTCGCCGACGCGGTTGCACGACTCAAAGGGCTTGCCCGCCGCCGAGAGCGCCGCGAGCCCGTCGATAAACGACGGCTCCAGACAGCGCCCGCGCGCTGCCCCGTCCACATGCAGCGGCTCGCGGATGCCCGCGGCGTTCAACGGCACGCGCATGGCCGGCCCCACCGAGCCGCGCAGCATGGCCGCAAGCACGCGCGGCTCGCGCTCCATGAGGTCGTAGACGATGGCGTCCTCGGCGAGCGCATCGCTGCAGTCGACCTCGACGTACACGCCGCCGACAAACTCGACCCCGTCCATCTGCGCATAGATATCCGCAAGGTCGCCGAACGTATAGGTCTTGGAGATGCTTCCGTCAGTGCCCTCTAGCCACGGCAGGCGCTGGACAGCAAGGTCCCATACGTGAAAATGAGTATCGATAACCCGCAGGTCGGACATGGCCGGCCCCCCTCTCTCCTCAAATGACAGGCGCGATGCGCCGCAGCCGCGACCGTGCGCTAGGACAGCGCACGGTCGAGATTGACGTAGCCGCCGTCGACGTTCAGCCACTGGCCGGTGGTGTGCGACGAGCGGTCGGACAGCAGGAAGCAGGTCGTGTCGGCGATCTCCTCGACCGTGGTCATGCGATGGCCCAGGGGGATCTTGTCGGTGATGAGCGCCAGGCGCTTAGCCTGCGCCTCCTCGTCGCCGAACGTCTTGATCCAGTTGGCGTACAGCGGGGTCCAGGCCTCGGCGACCACGATGGCGTTGACGCGGACCTCGTCGTCCACGAGCGCCGCGGCCCACTCGCGCGTGAGGCCCAGGATGGCACCCTTGGCCGCCGCATAGGCGGTCGTCTTGCCCTGGCCGGTGAGGGCCACCTTGGACGAGATGTTCACGATGGAGCCGTGCGAGCGCTTGAGGTACGGCAGGGCGCGGTGCACGAGCTCGAAGTAATGGGTGAGGTTGCCGTGGAGCGACGCCTCGAACTCCTGCCAGCTCGTGGTCTCAAGATCCAGGTTGTCGTTGCGCCCGGCGTTGTTGACGATGCCGTCGATGTGCCCGTACTTGGCCGCGACGTCCTCGACGATGCCCGCGATGGCATCGGTGTCGGCAAGATCGATGAAATGGATGTCGAAGGCGTCGGTGATCTTAGAGAGCTCCGCGCAAAAGGCGTCCTCGACGCCGTCCTTGCGGTTGAGGACCACCGGAATCGCGCCCTCGCGGGCGAGCTGGAACACGATGCCCTTGCCGATGCCCTTGAAGCCGCCGGTGACGATGACGACCTTGCCGTCCAGATGCAGATCCATGATGCGTTGCTCCTTTCGTGCGGCCGCCGCCCCGCGTGTGCGGGCGCGGCGCGCCCCTTACATATAGTTGCAGATGTGCGGCAGGGCGGTCTCGGTGTAGCCGAGCGCCTCGGCGCAGGTCGGGGTTCCATTGCATACGTCGATGATCTGGTCGATCAGCGCATCGCGCAGCTCGCGCATGGTCTCGGGCCCGTATATCGAGGCCGAGGCGTCAAAATCCGTGTTGTCAGCCATGGTCTGGGCGGTGCGGCGGTTGGCGGTCAGGCGCAGAACCGGCGCGATGGCGTTACCGGTGGGCGTGCCCAGACCGGTCGAGAAGACCACGAGCTGGCAGCCGCCTGCGACGATGCCGCCCACGCTCGACGGGTCGTTGCCCGGCGTATCCATGACGACCAGGCCCTCGCCCGCCGCCAGCTGCGCGGCATACGGGTAGACCGCCGAGATCGGCGCGTGGCCGCCCTTGTGGATGCAGCCGAGGGACTTCTCCTCGAGCGTGGTCAAGCCGCCCGCCATGTTGCCGGGGCTCGGGTTGCCCTCGCGCATCTCGGCGCCGAACAGCTGCACGTACTTCTCGTAATCCGCGACGATGCCTAAGATGCGCTCGGCGACCTCGGACGTCTTGGCACGGCGGGCGAGGATGTGCTCGCCGCCGAACAGCTCGGGCGTCTCGCACAGCACCGAGGTGCCTCCCTGGGCGACCAGCCAATCGGAGACCTCGCCGATCAACGGGTTGGCGCCCAGCCCGCTCGAGGTATCGGAACCGCCGCAGTTGGTACCCAAGATGAGCTCGGAGACAGGGCAGGCGACGCGCCGCTCGCGGGCGGCGACGCAGGCGAGCTCGCGTGCGATGCGCGTGCCTTCCTCGACGGCGCGGATGGAGCCGCCGACCTGCTGGATGATCAGGGTGCGAACGGGCTTGTCGGTGCGCTGTCTGATGGCGTCGACCACCAGATCGTTTTGGCAGCCCTCGCAGCCAAGCGACACGGCGAGCACGCTGTGCACGTTGGGGTTGGCGGCAAGCCCGGCCAGGGTGTCGATGGTGACCTGCTGGTCGATATCCACCTGCGAGCAGCCGTTTTGGTTGTGGAACGTCACGCAGCCCTCCACGGCCCGCGCGATGCGCTCGGTCGTATCGGAGGCGCAGATGCTCGTGGGCAGGATGAGCACATGGTTGCGGATGCCGACCCGGCCGTCGGAGCGGCGATAGCCCATGAACGTCCGCCCGGGACCGTCGGCGTGCGCTTCGGCGACGGCGGTGGGAGCGCAAGCGACAGGTTCGCCCGCATCGGCGGTACCCTTCAGGGCATCGGTGCTCGCGCAGTTGTGGACGTGCACGTGCGAGCCGGCGGCGATATCCTCGGTCGCGACGCCGATGTATTCGCCGTACTTGATGACGCGCTCGCCGCGGGCGATATCCACGCGGGCGATCTTGTGGAACAACGGGATGTCCTCGACGGCGTCGACCGACCCTTGCGAGCCGTCGGGCAGCGTATAGAGCGCCTGCTCGCGGGCGCCTATCGGGACGATCGCGATAGCGACGTTGTCCTTCTCGTCGATGACCACGGCGTTTCCCATAGACCCTCTTTTCGTCGCGCACGGTCGTATGACGCCATTGTGGCACAGCCCGTTCCCAAAACGCGCGGGAACGTGACAAAAGGGACGCGCCGCCCCGTGAGATCGGGCGGGGCATACCGCGCCGAGGATCCATACAAAAACAGGGGCCCGGTTTCCCGGACCCCTGTGGCACAGCGGTTATGCTGCGAACTCGAGCAGGCGCATCGCCTGCCAGAAGTTACTTGAGGGAGACGGCAGCGCCGGCGGCCTCGAGCTTCTCCTTGGCAGCCTCGGCGTCCTCCTTCTTGACACCCTCGAGAACGGCCTTGGGAGCGCCCTCGACGACCTCCTTGGCCTCCTTCAGGCCAAGGGAGGTGAGCTCACGGACGACCTTGATGACCTGGATCTTGTTGTCGCCGAAGCCCTCGAGCACGACGTCAAACTCGGTCTTCTCCTCCTCGGCAGCGCCAGCGCCAGCAGCGGGGGCGGCCACGACGGCAGCCGGAGCAGCGGCGGAAACGCCGAAGGTGTCCTCGATAGCCTTGACGAGCTCGGAAGCCTCGAGCAGGGTCATTTCCTTCAGAGCCTCGATGATCTCATCGGTGGTAAGCTTAGCCATTTTAAAATCCTTTCGGTTCCCCTGCGGTTTGCAGGGAGATCTTATGCGGATGGCGCGCTATGCGCCGGGGGTGCGGGCGCAAGCCCGCGATGAAGGCGACGGTTACGCCGCCTTCTGCTCGGAGACCTGCTGGATCGAGCGGGCGAGACCGCTGGAGACGCCGTTGACGCAAACAGCGATGTCGCGCGCGAAGCCAGAGATGAGGCCGGCGATCTGACCCAGGAGCTGGTCCTTGGTCGGCAGCTCGGCGATAGCGTTGACCTCCTCGGCGGACACGGCCTTACCCTCGGAGATACCGCCCTTGATCTCAAGCACGCCCTTGGACTTCGTAGCGAACTCCTTGAGGGCCTTGGCAGCCTCGACGGGCTCGTTCTCGTAGAACACATAGGCGACGGGGCCGACGAGGATGTCGTCGATCTCGGGCTGGCCCTGGTTCTTCAGAGCGATACGGACGAGGTTGTTCTTGTAGACCTTCATCTCGGCGCCGGTCTCGCGCAGGGTGTGGCGCAGCGCCTCGGCCTGCTTAACGGTCAGACCGTTGTAGTTGACGACGAACACACCGTTGTTCTGCTCGATGCGAGACTCGATCTCGGCGACCTTATCGATCTTGTACTGCTGTGGCATATGGATTACACCTCCTCTTCTTTTTCTCCCGGCACAAACCCGTGCGAAGACGTGACGGGGGCATGCCTTGAGAAAAAGAAGCCCCCGCGCTGCATAGAGCGACGGGGGCGAGAAGACATATCTGCTCGACCACCTCGGCTGGCGGGTTACCCCTTTGAGCCTCGGGGCGCGTGTGCGACCCTGCGGCACCGGCTGTCTCTGGCAGCGGATTCGTGCGTGAACCGTATGTAGTATGACCAACGGGACGGCACGCGTCAAGCCTCGCGCCCAGCGCACAAACCCTCCACGCCCTCAAATTGTCGCGTGCGGGGACGGGACCGAGACGAGCCATGCATGGGGCGGCGCCCGCATGCCTCAGATTTATTGCGCAACACGCGCCCGCCTTGCTCCGTCAATACTATGCTCTGCAGATGAGTCGCGTCTAGGCGACGCGTTCGAGGGAAAGGTGCAGCCATGTTCTGTCCCCATTGCGGAGCCATCAATTCCGATAACGCTCGCTACTGCCGCGCATGCGGAGGTGCGCTCCCCGCCCCTTCCGCCCAGCCGCACATGATGGGCCAGCAGCCCCCTTCTTCCGCTCCATTCGCGCCGCAGCCGGTCGCCGCCGCGCCCGCCATGCAGCCCGCGAAGAAGAAGTCGCGTCGGGGCATCGTTGTCGGGGCCATCGCGGGCGGCGTTGCGCTCATCGCGCTCGCCATCGTCCTCGCGCTCAACTTCCTGCCGCACAAAACCCCGGTCACCGGCGTCTCCCTTGCTGCCGCCGAAGACCCTGACGACACCTTCAACCAGCTTTCCGTCTCCCTTACCGATGACACGTTCTCGCTGTCCATCGGCCGGCTTGAACAGGACAAGGGCCCGTTCCTCACGGGGACGATCGTGTCGACCGAGGACCGCGGCGACGCCACGCTCTATCGGCTCGCAGACGTGTCCTCGGCGATCGTACAGATATACCAGAGCTGGAGCAGCGGCAGCATGACCGTTGAATCGGCCGCGGTCATCGTCCCCAAGGACGCATCGACCGAGAACCCCGTGGGCTTCTGGGGCGTCTTTTTCGACCTTTCGGTCGCAAGCGACCGCTCCGGCCATGATTTCTGGGGCGTCGGCTATCAGGTCAACGAGGACGGAACAGCTCGGTACTACGCAGGCGAGACGATGGTGGTCGGCGACGCCAGCTCTGCCCTCGACATCACGAACGCGGCCTTCAGCATCGATGCGGCCATAGCAGAGATCCAGACTCAAAGCACATCGCACGAAGTCCACAACGGCTTCTCAGGCACGACCACCTGGAAACGTGGCGACGACGGCGTGTTCATGCTCGTCAACAACGACGGGACGCAATTCCGCATCGCCCTCACGTAACCGCTTGTCTTAGCGACTCATTTTAAGACGAGTTCGACAGGGTCACGCACACGTCGCGTGGCCCTGCCGCTTGGACACGAACGCCGCCAGTCGGCGGAGCGCCTCGTCGAGGTCCGCGTCCGACACGCAAAACGACAGGCGCACGTGCCCGGCCGCCCCGAAGCACGACCCCGGTACGAGTCCCACGCCCGCCTCGGCGATCGCGCGCTCGCAGAACTCCTCGTCGCCCATGCCTGTGGCCTCGATGTTGGGAAACGCATAGAACGCGCCCTGGGGACGGCGGGTGGGCAAACCCATGTCGTTGAGCGCCCCGACCACGCGATCCCGACGCGCCCGATAGGTCGCGAGCATGTCGGCGGGATCGCAGCCGAGCGCGACCTCGGCCGGCGCCATGCAAAACGCCACCGACGACGAGGCGGCGGTCTGATGCGCCTTGGCGATCTGGGAGAGCAGCGGCTCGGAGGCCGCAAGCCACCCCATGCGCCAGCCCGTCATGGCCCACGGCTTGGAGAAGCTGTCGATCACCACCGTCCGGTCGCGCAGCTCGGGATGGCGCGCCGCGAATCGCTCGTAGCCCTCGTCGAACACCAGGCGGTTGTAGACGTCATCGCTGATCACGTACAGCCCGTACGCGGCGGCGACATCCGCCACCGCGTCGAGCGACGAAGCGTCGAGGATGCAGCCGGTAGGGTTGTTGGGCGAGTTGATCACGATGGCCTTCGTGGCGGGCGTCACCAGCGCGCGCAGGGCCTCTCGGTCGATCTGGAAGCCGTTTGCCGCCGTATCGAGGCGCACCGGGCGCGCGTGGTTCATGCGCGTGGCGGACTCGTAGGACACGAAGGCGGGCACCGGGATGATGACCTCGTCGCCGGGGTTCAGCAGCGCGAGCAGCGTCGACGAGATCGCCTCGGTGGCGCCGAGCGTCACCACGATCTCGTCCGCGGAATACGAAAGCCCCTGCCCCGCCATGTAGGTGGAGATGGCTCGACGCAGCGACGGCGTGCCCACGTTGGGCGCATAGTGGGTCTCACCCCGGTCGAGGGCGGCCTTCGCCTCGGCGCGGATCGCGTCGGGCGTATCGAACTCCGGCTCGCCGAGCGCAAGCGAGATGCAGCCCGGCGTGCGCGCGGCCAGCCCGCTGATGCGGCGGATGGCGGAGGGCTGCATGGCGACGATGGCCGAATTGATGGGACGGGGAGAAGCTGCCATGGCGGACCTCCGGACGATGCGTAGCCGAATGCGTTGGCGTCCATTGTCTCATGACGGGAAGGCCCCGGGCGCGCATTCGGGCCCTTGGGGCGCGCTCGTTTCGGATCGGTTACGTGCGCGGGCGCGCCGCGGGCATCCGAGCGGCTACAATGGCCACAAACGATGGATGCCGGGGGTCTTACGACATCCGCATGGCAAGGCGATTGGAGGCAAGAAGGTTGGACGGCACGCTGCGACATGTCGCGCTTGTCGACGCCGACGGCGACGACGGAGCGGCGCACCTGCTGCTCGAGGACTTCGCCGACGCTCTGGTCGCCTACGCCCGCATGGGCGAATCCGAGCCCCCGGCCGTGACATGGATGGACGGCGCGGCGGAAGAGGCCGGGCTTCCCGATTGCGCGGTCATCGCCTCTCGCCTGCGGGAAGATACCTCCTCGACCTGGGCAATCGATGCGCTGCGAGCCCTCGGTACCCCCGACGGTCTGCCCGTGTACCTGCTGTGCTGCACCGATGAGTTCGATCCGGCCGACGCCCTGCCCGCCGTGACGGCCTGCGCCGACAAGCTCGAGGGACACGGTTTTACCTGCCGCGGCGGCGTCATCGCGGGCGGCGGCTCCCTGGTGCCGCGCACGGCGAAGAGCCCCCGCATGGGCACGCTGCGCCGATGGCGCTCGGAGGCCACGGACGCCCTGATCGCCGCCGTGCGCTTGCAATGCAGCGTGGACGAGGCGGCAGCGATGACACGCGACGAGACGCGCCGGCGCGCGTGCGGGTTCATCCTCGCCCGCTGCCCGATTCCCCGCTGGGCCTATCGCCTCTTTCGTCGCTGATCTTCGCGGACAACCTATCCGCGCATCCATCCAGCATGTTTCCCGCTTCCCCTTGTGCTCCCTCTTGCTCCCGGTCCCTTTTGGGATGCCCCCATTGAATCGAACATCTGTTTGTATCTATGGTATGATGAGAGGTCACCCGTTGGCGATATTCGGCAGGAAGGAGGACCCATGGCGGACGTGCAGCGCATCATCGAGCAGATCCTGAACACGGAGCGGCTCCGGAACAGCTCGCATTTCTCGGACCGCGTGTACACGGACGAGCCGATTCTTACAACCGGACGCCAGATGGCCTCCTACCTGCCGGATCGCTACCGCGAGATGCGCACCATCTCGCGCTGGCAGCCCGACGCGAACGGCGGGAGCGGGCGGTGGCTCACCGAGGCGGAGCTGTTCTGGCGCCAGGGCGTCTTCATGGAGGACTTCGAGGACGACTGCCCCTATCACGGTTCGTTCAAGTCGTTCTTCCCCACCTACAACGCCATGAGCGACCGGCAGCTGCGCGGATACTTCACCTGGCGCGCGGCGGTGCGGCGCGGACGGATCGAGGAGACGTCGCTCTCCTTTGCGTACGTGTACATCTACGAGCTGCTGTGCGGCATCGGCGTGACGAGTGCGTGCGAGGGCTTCGACCTGCTTCGCGGCTTTTGGGAGGCCTATCGCGCATACGCTCCCGAAATCGACCGCTACCTGCGGGTATGGATCCAGGATTACGTCGTGTACCACGGGCTCGATGTCGAGCTGATCGCCGACCAGAAAAGCGTCGCCTTCGATCGCAGCCTCGTCGAGCTCTCCGCGCTTACCACCGAGGCGCTCGGCAGGTTGGCGCCGACGGGCGGCAAGGCCCGACGCGCGCTGCCCGAGACCCTGCTGCCTGTCGACGCCGCGTTTGAAAAGCGACTTCTTGGCGCCATCGACGCCCTGTCCACCTATCGCATCGCCGGCTCGAAGCTCTACAGAAGCGATCCTGAGGGCATGCGCCATGTCGCCTGCGCGGTCTACACCCAGCTCGCGGCGTATTACGCCGGCCATCGCAAGCACGGCATCATCGAGAGCCTGTTCGGGACGATGTCGGCGCTGCCCTACACCATGTTCGCCTCCGCGGTGTTCTTCGAGCCGGCGCGCCATCCCGACACCGTCTTCGAGCTCGACGAGATCCATCGCTTCACGTGCGCAAACGGGCTGTGGACCTGCGAGCGCGTGCACGGCAACCGGGGCCGCAGCGCCAAGATCGGCGAGGCGATGCACGCCGCGGACCGCAAGCTCCGTGAGGCGCTGGGGTTCGAGGCGCAGCTGAAAGACGAGAGCGTCCCCAAGTACCTGGAGCGCATCGTCGACCGCGAGGTCGAGGGCTGGCTGACATGGCGCCGGACCCATGCGCCCCGCAAGATCGATATCGACCTGACAAAACTCTCCGGCATCCGCAACGCCGCCGCGCAGACCCGCGAGGCGCTCCTCGTCGACGAGGAGCGCGAGGAGAACGCGGCGGCGGTGATGGAAGATAGCTTCACAGCCGAGCTCGACACCGCACCCGAGCCTGCGCCCGCAATCGAGCTGAAGGCGGAACCGGCAGGCGATCCCACGGAGACGCACGAAACCGACGAGCCGTCCAAGGCGGAGCCCTCCGAAGCGCCGCGGGCAAGCAAGTCCGATGCGGCAGGGCCGCTGCCGGCTGCGCATGTGGCGTATCTCCGCGCGCTGCTGAGCGCCGACGGCCCGGCCGCGCGCGATGCGGTCGGGCTGGCCGGTATCTCCGAGGACATGCTGGTCGACGCCATCAACGAGACGCTGTTCGACATCCTCGGCGACACAGCGATTGAATTCGGGCCCGACGGGGCGTGTATCGTCGAGGACTACCGGGAAGACATGGAGGAGCTGCTCGCATGAACGACACCAACGCCGGCGTCCCGCGCGTGCCCAAGCGCGTTGCCGCCGTCATCCTGAACTCGCTCAAGGGCGGCGTGGTGCCGCGCATCGGCCTGCCCTACATCACCGTGGGCCGCGAGGTCGAGATCCGCGCGCTGCTCACCGACCTGGATCTCATCGCCGACGGCGGCGCCTCGTTCCGTTTTTTGGTGGGCCGCTACGGCGCGGGCAAGAGCTTTCTGCTGCAGACCATCCGCACGCACGCCATGGGCGAGAACTTCGTGGTCGCCGACGCCGACCTGTCGCCGGAGCGCCGCCTGCAGGGCGGACAGGGGCAGGGCCTTGCCACCTATCGCGAGCTCATTCGCAACCTTTCGACCAAGACGCGCCCCGAGGGCGGGGCGCTGGGCCTCGTGCTCGACCGCTGGGTCGCCCGCCTGCAGGACGGCGAAGGCGGCGACGTCCTTGCGCGAGCGCGTGCAAGCGTCGCCAACCTCGAGGAGCTCGTGCACGGCTTCGATTTCTCACAGATGCTCATGCGCTATCTGCAGGCGAGCCTCGAAGGGGACGACGAGGTCAAATCGTGCGTCATGCGCTGGCTGCGCGGCGAGTACCGCACCAAGACCGAAGCGCGCGCCGACCTGGGGTGCTCCACGATCATCACCGACGACGACTGGTACGACTACATCAAGCTCATCGCGGCGTTCCTGACCAACGCCGGCTACCGCGGCCTGCTCGTGCTCATCGATGAGCTCGTCAACCTGTACAAGATTCCCAACGCCATCACCCGCCAGTACAACTACGAGAAGATTCTCACCATGTACAACGACACACTGCAGGGCAAGGCGCATCATCTGGGCATCATCATGGGCGGCACCCCGACCTCCATCGAGGACCGACGCCGCGGCGTGTTCTCCTACGAGGCGCTTCGCAGCCGGCTTACCCAGGGCCGCTTTGCCCGCGAGGACATGCGCGACATGCTGGCGCCCATCATCCGCCTGCACCCGCTCACCTACGAGGAGCTGCTCGTCCTCATCGAGAAGCTCGGGCAGATCCATGCGGGCTACTTCGGCTACGAGAACACCATCGCCGACGAGGACCTCGTGGCGTTTCTGAAGATCGAGTTCGGCCGTGTGGGAGCCGACACGCACCTCACCCCGCGCGAGGTGATCCGCGACTTCATCGAGCTGCTCGACATCGCCTACCAGAACCCCGATATCGACATATCGGCGCTCCTGCGCGACGAGGGCGCCGTGACGGGTGCGACCGGGACCTCTGCAAGCGACAACGGTGCCGCGCCGTTCGCAGAATTCACCATCTAGCCCAGAGCCGGGGCGTTCCGCCGCGCCCTTGATCCCCAAAGAGCGCGAAGTGAGTGCGTACATCCGGAAACGCTTTGTATACCGATACGGTAGCAATTTGTGTACCAGCGATTTTACGCTATGGAGATACCTCTCTACTTGGGCAACCCGAAACGAAGCACTCACTTCGTGACCATAGGGCGAATCGGAGGACCCCAGCGCACCCAAAAAGAGAAGCGGCCGCCTCCCGAAGGGAGACGGCCGCGCTCGCATCATATCGAAGCGGATGACCCTTACGCCTTGGTATCAGGCGTCAGGGCCTCGTGGGCCTCGGCGACGGCGTCAGACTTGCCGTCCTCGGGGCGCTCGAGCTCGGGAATCCAGTCGATGTAGGCGTCGTCCGGCGCGTTCTTGTGCGGGGAGCGCTTGGCATAGGCCTTCACCATGGCAGCGGTCTTGGTGATGGACTGCAGCGTGCCGGCGCCGGCCACGCAGCCGCCCGGACACGCCATGCCCTCGAGCAGGTAGCCGTCGTACTTGCCCTTGATGGCGTCCTTGAGCATCTTGCGGCAGTTGTCCAGGCCCTCGGCGTTGGCGATCTTGACGATGCGCGACGGGTCATCACGATGGATGGCGTTGACCACGGCGTTGGCGACGCCACCGGCAACGGCGAAGTTGCGGCCGTCGGTGGAGGCGACCTCGAAGTCGCTCGAGCCCTCGCCGGCGAGCTTGGTGTAGTCGATATCCTTGGCCTCCATCATGCCCGCCATCTCCTCGAAGGTGAGCACGAAGTCGACCTCGGACTTGACGGACTTGCGCTGGGCCTCGAGCTTCTTGGCCGAGCAGGGTCCGACGAACACGATCTTGGCATCGGGATGCTGCTTGCGGATGAGGCGCGCGGTCAGCGTCATGGGCGTGAGCGCCATCGAGATGCAGTCAGCATGCTCGGGGAACTCCATCTTGGCCATGACCGACCACGCCGGGCAGCACGAGGTGCCCATGAACGGGATCTTCTCGGGGACCTCCTCGAGGAAGTCGCCGGCCTCCTGAACGGCGCACAGGTCGGCGCCGAGCGCGACCTCCTCCATGCCGGAGAAGCCGAGCTCCTTGAAGGCCTGACGCAGCTTGTCGACGTTGCCCTTGCCGCCGAACTGGCCGACGAAGGCGGGCGCGACCTCGGCGATGACCTCCTGGCCCTCGCGGATGGCGTGGATGACCTGGAAGATCTGGCTCTTGTCGGCAATGGCGCCGAACGGGCAGTTGACGAGGCACTGGCCGCAGGAGACGCACTTGTCGTAGTCGATCTTGGCGCGGCCCTGCTCATCGGAGCCGATGGCGTTCATGCCGCAGGCGGCGGCGCAGGGGCGCTCGTAGTGGTGGATGGCCGAATACGGGCACACGGTCGCGCAGCGGCCGCACTTGATGCACTTGGACTGGTCGATGTGGGCCTTGCCGTCCACGAACGAGATGGCGCCCTTGGGGCAGATCTCGCGGCAGGGGTGCGCCATGCAGCCCTGGCAGGCGTCGCTCACGCGGTAGACGTTGTCCTCGCACGCGTTGCAGGCGAAGCTGATGACGTTGATCAGCGGCGGCTCGTAGTAGGTCTCGGGCTTGGCGGCCTCGGCCACGCCCTCGGAGAGCATGGCGGGCTTGTCAACGCCCTGCAGCGGCAGGCCCATCGCCAGGCGGATGCGCTCGCCCACGACGGCGCGCTCGATGAAGACGCTCTCACGGTAGGTGGCCACGTCGCCCGGAATGATCTCGTAGGGCAGGTTGTCGACCCAGCTGTAGTCGTCGCTGTCAACGATGCCGTCGCCGTCGACATCGACGCCGCCCTGATAGGCGATGCGTGCGACCTCTTTGAAGACGGTGCGCCGGATCTTGGTGAGGTTGGTGTCAACCCCGCGCATGGCGTTGCTCATATCGAATTCCCCTCTCGGAGGTTGTTACAGGCTTCACCATTTTATAATCGCCGGCGCCGATTTGTCCGCACTTTGCTGTTTAGAAACTTGAATTGGTGCACAAGACAAACACTCACCTCCTGAAGATTTTGGCGTCATGCGTATAATCGAGGGCAGCGACCCGTCTGCCACCCGCCTGAGACTCAATTCGACACGCGCGACAGACGCCGTCAAACGTATATGCGCTCCGCGCGCCTGGTATTTGAAAGAAGGTTCGCTCATGAAGCACCCGTTTATCTCCACCACGCTGAACCGCCGCGCGTTCCTTGCGTCCGCCGGCCTGGGAGCGGCATCGCTCGGCGCCCTGCTCGCCGGATGCGGCTCCACGCCCGCCGAGAACGGCTCGGCCGCCGGCAGCGCCCCCGTCGAGACGGGCAGCGCCGAGACCTCCGAGGGCGTCGAGGTTCGCGTCGCCTCCCTCAAGGGCCCGACCTCCATCGGTCTCGTGACCTTCATGAACGAGGCCAAGAACCCGGACATGTTCAAGAACAGCTACGACTTCCAGATCATGACCGCCGCCGACGAGATCCTGCCGCTGGTCATCAAGGGCGATATCGACATCGCCCTCATCCCCGCCAACGCCGCATCGGTGCTGTATAACAAGACCGAGCAGGGTATCACCTGCCTGGACATCAACACGCTCGGCGTGCTGTCCGTCGTGACCGGCGACAGCTCCGTGGCGAGCTTCGAAGACCTCGCCGGCCGCACCGTCTACCTCACCGGCAAGGGCACGACGCCTGAGTACACCATGAACTTCCTGCTCGAGGCGGCCGGCATCGCCGATTCCATGACGCTTGAGTTCAAGAGCGAGGCCGCCGAGGTCGTGAGCGTCCTTGCTGCCGACGCCGCCGCCGTGGGCGTCCTGCCGCAGCCCTTCGTGACCGCCGCGCTCGTCAAGAACGAGGCGCTGTCCGCCCCGATCGATCTGACCGACGTCTGGACCCAGTACGCCGAGGAGGGCAGCCAGCTCGTCACCGGCGTCACCATCGTGCGCAACGAGTTTTTGGCCGAGCATCCCCAGGCCGTGTCCGAATTCGTGATCTCGCAGGCCGCTTCCGTGGACACCGTGAACGACGACCCCGCCACCGCCGCGCCGCTCGTCGTCGAGGCTGGCATCATCGACGCCGAGCCCGTGGCCGAGAAGGCCATTCCCGCCTGCCACCTGGTGTGCCTGACGGGCACCGAGATGCAGGAGGCGCTGTCCGGTTACCTCCAGGTGCTCTACGACGCTGACCCGACATCCGTCGGCGGCGCGCTTCCCGAGGACGAGTTCTACACGGCGTTCGAGGGCTAACAGCCGCGATTCGGGCGGGGTGCCTCGCGACGCGGGCGCCCCGCCTTTCTTGCTATTGATGCATACGACCACGGAAGGGCCATGGGAAACGACACGTCCAACATACGCGCGCGCCGAAGCGCGACCAGGGCGATCGCCGTCCTGTTTTGGATCGGCGTATGGCAGGCGGCGAGCATGGCGGTCGGCAGCGAGTTCATCCTCGCCGGCCCGCTCGATGCCGCCCGGGCGCTCGTGCGCCTTGTGCCCTCCCCCGCCTTCTGGGAGCACATCAGCTTTTCCAGCCTGCGCATCGTAGGCGGCACCATGGCGAGCTACGCCCTCGCCCTCGCGCTCGCCGCGCTCGCGTGGCGCAGCGCCGCCGCGCGCATCCTCATCTCCCCCGCGCTCACCGCCATCAAGAGCACACCGGTCGCCTGCGTGGTAGTCGTGCTGCTCATCTGGTTCGGCTCGATGAACGTCAGCGCGATCGCCGTCTTCCTCATGGCGCTGCCGGGCGTGTACTTCTCGGTGCTCAAAGGTTTAGACGACCTCGATCCCAAGCTGGTCGAGCTCTTCGATATCCACCACGCGCGACGGGCGGTTCGACTGTGCGCTCTCATCTGGCCGGGTGTCCTTCCCTACCTCGTGGCGGCGAGCGAGACCGTGCTTTCCATGAGCTGGAAGGCGGGCGTTGCCGCCGAGCTCATCGGCGTTCCCGACGGCTCGATCGGCGAGCGTATCTACCAGGCGAAGCTGCTGCTTGAGACGGCCGACCTCTTTGCATGGACCATCGTGGTGGTCGCGATCGCCTGGGTCTTCGAGCGTGCCGCGCTCGCACTCATACGCGCCAGCTGGCCCGCCGCAGGCAGATGGGCCGCGCGGCGCGTCGCCGCGGAATCGGCTGCCCCGGCGGGCACTGCCGCCCTGCGCGCAAACGGGCTTGTTGTCGGATATCGCGGGCACGCCGCCTGCGCCGCCGTCGACCTCGACCTCACGCGTGGCGACAGCCTGTGCCTTATGGGGCCTTCCGGCGCGGGCAAGACCACGATTCTGTGCACGGTCTGCGGCCTTACCCCTGCGCTTGGCGGCACGCTCACGGTGACCGACCGCACGCGCTGGGCGGCCGTATTCCAGGAGGCACGACTCGTTGACGATCTCACCGCCGTCGAAAACGTCACCCTGTTCGCCGCTGCCGATGCGGATGTGCGCGGCCTGCTTTCCGAGCTTCTGCCCGAAGATGCACTCGAAGTGCCCGTCCGCGAGCTGTCGGGCGGACAGCGCCGACGCGTAGAGCTTGTCCGGGCGTTCGCCGCCCCGGCCGACATCGTGCTGCTTGACGAGCCGTTCGGCGGCCTCGACCGTGCGGCACACGACGGCGCGCTCGCCTTTATCGTCCGTCACCGCAACGAGCGCATCCTGATCGTGAGCACCCATGACGAGGGGGACGCCGCCGCTCTCGCGGCACCGACCCTGCGCATCGGATAGCGCTGATGCCGCGCCGTCCTCGTGGGACGGGCCTTATTCCGCGCGAATCGGATCGTAGCGCCAGATCGTGTAGGTCTGCGGATGCGCGTAGACACGCACGGTGCACCCGGACGGCAGACGGTGATCTTGGATGCTCCCCTGCCTGATTACCTGCCAGCCGCTTCGCCCCAGATAGGCGAAGCGCTCGCCGTTGTCCGACATGTGCACGACCGTGACCGCCTGGCGCGCCTGGCGCTCGAGCCGATCCAGAAAGCGCGTGAGCACTGCGGTGTCGAAGGGGTTGAACAGGTAGAAATGCGTATACGGAGCGAGCTGCTCATCCAGCACGCTGCCGCATCTGACCTCGAGCTGTGGATACGCCGATGCCCATGAGGCGGCCTCGCGGGCAAGCTCCGAATCGGGCTCGAGGCCCGTCACCCGCGCCGGGCAGCCGATGTCCGCGCAATAGGCGAGCACACGCCCGCGTGCACACCCGACGTCGAGCAGGTGCGACTGGGCATCGAGGCCGATTGTGGGCAGCAGCTTCTCGAGCACGAAGTAGGGCGTCGCGGTGGGATCATGGGCGCCCATGCCGGCAAGAGCCGTCGCATCGTCGCAGGCAAGCGACCTGCCGCAGATGGCCCGGTCGCGTTCCTCGTCATCAGCGAGCAGGTCCGCCCTGGTGCAGCCTCCCTTGGATGCGCGTCTATTGTCTGCCATAGCCATCCTCTCGCATGCCGTCATCCGTCGATGGAAAAGGCGCCCCACGTATAGAACATATGTTCTCTTTTGTGCTATCATACCACCATTGAGCGGACGGTGCCCTCCGAATCTCGCAGGGAGAAAGGAGGGGTCCCATGCTCAGGAACCTCACCTGGCTGCTGCTTGCGGCAGCCGCGCTGCTGGCGCACGTGACGATTCTGGCGCTCATCGTCAGATAGCCGTTTGTGGGTGAGCCCTGAAAACGGGAACAGCCGCCTCTGGCTAGGCGGCTGTTCTGTGCGGGCTTAACCCACAAAACCCATCTAGCAGGAGGGCTTGAAACCTTCTGCTCGTACTGAGTATACCCTTTTCGCATCCCTGCGTGCGCGGGTATCACCGGGGCAGGGCGCCCTTTTGCGGCGCCCTCGCCGGCGCGGCATAATCGAAGGGCTTCGACACGAAATGTATGGGACGAGAGGAGGAACGACGTGGGGGTTTTCGACCGATATGCACCGTTCGTGCAGGACTTCATCTACAGCCATGATTGGGAGAGCCTGCGGTCCATCCAGGTGGCCGCGGCCGACGCCATCTTCAACACCGATGAGAACGTCTTGCTCACCGCTCAGACCGCATCGGGCAAGACCGAAGCGGCGTTCTTCCCCATCCTCACCCTGTTTGACGAGGACCCGCCCGCAAGCGTCGGCGCGCTGTACATCGGTCCGCTGAAAGCGCTCATCAACGACCAGTTCTACCGCCTCAACGACCTGTGCGAGGAGGCCCATATCCCGGTGTGGCACTGGCATGGGGACGTCGCGGCGTCGCACAAGCGCAAGCTGCTCAAAGAGCCCTCGGGCATCCTGCAGATCACGCCGGAATCGCTTGAAGCGCTCCTGCTCCACAAGCATGCCGCCATTGGACGGCTGTTCGGCGATCTGCGCTTCGTGGTCATCGACGAGGTGCACTCGCTGCTGCGCGGCGACCGCGGCGGCCAGACGCTCTGCCTGATCGAGCGCCTGTCGCGCATGGCGGGCGTCAACCCGCGCCGCATCGGCCTTTCCGCCACCATCGGCGACCCCGAGCGGACCGGAGCGTTCCTGTCGGCAGGCACCGGGCGCGGCTGCATCATCCCCCGCTTCGAGGAGCCGCGTCGCACCTGGCGGCTGTCGATGGAACATTTCTACATCACCGGACCGCAAGCGACCGAGCGTGCCCGCCAGGACGCGTCGCCGCTCGAAGCCGAGGTGGTGAGCTGCGAGCGACTCGGCGCCGGCGCACCCTCGCTCGACGACCTGCTCGCCAACGCCACCAGCCCGAACTCCGATGCCGTGTTGGCCAAGTGCGACCAAGCAGCACAGGGACCATCGTTCGCACAGGGAGCCGCGAGCGAACCTTCCGACGAGATCGGCATACCGCCCGTCGCGGAGACGGAACTCATGGTGGCCACCGACACCGCGCCCGCCGATGCGGATCCCGGACTCGGCTACATCTTCGAGCACACGCGCGGCCGCAAGTGCCTCGTGTTCGTCAACTCGCGTGAGGAGGCCGAGGGCGTCTGTACCATCCTGCGTCAGTACTGCGAGGCGAACCACGAGCCCGACCGCTTCCTCATCCACCACGGCAACCTCTCCGCCTCGTACCGCGAGACCGCAGAGGAGATCATGCGCGACGAGGAGCTCGCGCTCACGACCGTCACCACCGCCACGCTCGAGCTCGGCATCGATATCGGCCGTCTCGAGCGGGCGTTCCAGATCGATGCGCCGTTTACCGTCTCGTCGTTTCTGCAGCGTATGGGCCGCACGGGCCGCCGCGACCTGCCGCCCGAGATGCACTTCGTCATGCGCGAGGAACAGCCCGAACCGCGTTCGATGCTTCCTGAGACCATCCCCTGGAAGCTGTTGCAGGGCATCGCCCTCGTGCAGCTCTACCGCGAGGAGAAGTGGGTTGAGCCCCCGCAGCTCGATCGGCTCCCCTACAGCCTGCTCTACCATCAGGTCATGGCAACGCTTGCGAGCTGCGGCGAGCTCACGCCCGCCGAGCTTGCCGGCCGCGTGCTCACCCTGTCGTACTTCCATCGCGTGAGCGCCGACGACCTGCGCGTCCTGCTGCGCTATCTCATCGAGACCGACCATATCGAGCAGACCGAGGGCGGCGGGCTCATCGTCGGCATCGCCGGCGAGCGCATCACCAACTCGTTCAAGTTCTACGCTGTGTTCCAGGAAAACGAGGAGTTCACGGTGCGCTCCGAGTCCGCCGAGCTCGGCACCATCGTGAACCCGCCGCCCGCCGGCGAGCGCATCGCCATCGCCGGCCATTGCTGGATCGTCGAGGAGGTGGACTGGAAGCGCCACCTGGTCTACTGCACGCAGGTGAAAGGACGCGTGCCGGCCTACTTCGGCGACTGCCCGGGAGACATCAACACCCGCGTGCTCGAGCGCATGCGCCAAGCGCTCACCGAGAGCTGCGGCTACCCCTA
This sequence comes from Collinsella tanakaei, assembly GCF_030373545.1. Taxonomy (GTDB): domain Bacteria; phylum Actinomycetota; class Coriobacteriia; order Coriobacteriales; family Coriobacteriaceae; genus Collinsella; species Collinsella tanakaei_C. The sequence goes on from NZ_JAUDCO010000010.1 coordinate 21,068, forward strand.
TCTCATGGCCAACGCGCGGGCGCGCTTGCGCCAGGCGCGCCACGTGGCGGCCAACGCCCACCTCACCGACCGTCCCCTCATCAACCTGGGGGGCGACACGTGGGCACTCGTGCCGTGGCTGGGAAGCTATGCGTTTTTGGCCCTCGAGCGCCTGCTCAAGATCAAATGCGCGGCCGAACTCGGCCTGAAGGGCCTCGACCCTTCGCGCCCCTACTTCATGCAATTCCGCATGAAGGCCGACGAGTCCACGTTCTATCAGGTCGTCTGCTCCGAGGCGCAGGTCGACTTCGATCCGCTCGATCTGGTCTATCCCGGCGAGGTGCCCTACTTCGATAAGTACGACGAGATGCTCCCCGCCGAGCTCGTGCGCAAGGGCTTCGCCGAGGGCGTGTTGGACATCGAGGGCATGCGCGAGCGCGTGAGCTCGTGGGAGATGTTCATCTGATCGCGCCGCCGCGTTACAGCTCGCCGTACAGCACGCACGCGTCCGGGTCGTAGGCGTCTCCGAGCACCTTCGCCGCCAGGTCCCGGCAGTACGCGACGTCAAAATCGCCGCAGCCGTCGGCGAGCCTCACGACGTTTTTCTTGGCGAGCTCGTCGGTGTAGTCGGACAGGCGGTACACGCTCATCGTGACGTCCCACGCGCGATGGGTCACCAGCGGCGTCATCGAGTACGAGACCACGCGCGACCCCGACGAGGTCTTCTCGAAGGTGAGCTTCGCCATGCCTCCGACCATGCGCGGCTTGTCGATCTGGCTGGAGATGTAGTTGCCGAGCGACCAGAAGACCGGAATGCGCTTGCCGCCCGCGTCCTCGAGTACCTCCACAGGCTGGATAACATGGGGGTGCGTCCCGATGATCGCGTCGACACCGGCCTCGACCAGCACATCGGCCCACTTGTATTCCGTGGGATGCGGCTCGTGGACGTACTCCTCACCCCAATGGGGGCAGGCGACCACGATGTCGGCTCCCGCCTCGCGCATGCGTGCGACGTCGTCGGCGACATCGCAGTTCTCGAAGATGCTGATGCACCACGTTTTGTCGGACGGCGGGTATTGCCCGTTGGTGAACGCCGTGTAGGAGAGGATGCCCACCTTGATGCCGTTGCGCTCAATGATCTTGGGCGTGCGCGCGACCTCTTTGGTGTCGGCGATGCCCGGAACGAGCACCTCGGGATGCTTTGAGCGCCAATAGTCGAGCGTCCAGCAGATACCCTCGTAACCATGATCGAGCGAATGGTTTGTCGCCGAGATGGCTACGTCCACGCCCGCCTTGACCTCGGCATCTCCCAGTTCCTGCGGGCTGTTGAAATGCGGGAAATCCTCGAGCCCGTGCTCGGTGCCGCCCAGAATCGTCTCCTGGTTGACCATGGCGATGTCGGCGCCGGAGAACTCATCGCTCAGATTGGCAAAGAAGTGGTCGTAGTTGAGGGTGCCGTCCTCGCGCTCGCCGCTCTTCCAGACCGCGGTGTGAATGAGCATGTCGCCCACCATCATGAGCGTAGCCGTCTTGACCGGGGGCGCGCTGTCATAGACGGTCGGCAGGGTTGACTCGATCTTGTCGGATCCCGCACTGCTGCTGAAAGGGGCAAGGCCGCCGGGGGCGCATCCCGGAAGCGCGGCGGCGCCGGCAAGGAGCGAACAGGCAAAGGCGCGGCGGGATATGGACACCGGCGGACGGCGCTCGCCATCGCGACGTGTCGTATCGCCCTGTCCTCGTTCCATCGTGCAGCTCCTCACCTTGCATGCGGCTGTTCCCATGATAGCAGCTGGCGGCAATGTTCCCGCACGCAAAGCGGGCGCGCGCCGGTTGCTGGCGCGCGCCCGCTCGCAGGGAGTGGCTGTCCGTCCTTACAGCGCGACGGCCGTCTCGTAGGCGGTCCAGATCGCCTCCATGACGTTGGCGGGACGGATCGCGTCGCCGATCAGATGCAGGTGCGCGGCATCAACCATCTTGGCCAGCTGATCGTACAGCTCCTGGCTGGCCGTGTACCCGACGCACGCGACGATGTGGTCGGCCGGGACCTTGTGCATGAGCTTTTCGCCCTGCGGACCGAGCGCGAACATGCGCTTGGCACGGTTTGCGCAGTTGGGATAGTTCTTCTCGGTCTCCTCGACGTAGGCCACGCCGTCCTCGTACTTCTGCACGACGGCGTTCTTGATGACGCGCACATGGTAGTAGTCAAGCAGGTCCATGAGCATGTTGTAGTTGGCCGCCGCCAGGCCGAAGGTGTTCAGGATCGTCTCGGTCATCTCGACGATGGTGACGTGCTTGCCCTTGCGGCCCAGGTCGTAGGCAATCTCGCAGCCGGTCAGACCGCCGCCCACGATGACGACGTTGTCGCCCTCGAACTCGTCGTGCGCCGACAGCGTATCGATCGCGTAAGTGACGTTCGGGCTGTCGAACCCGGGCGTATCGAGGCGGCGCTCGGTGGCGCCGGTCGCCACGTAGACCTCATCGTAGCCCGCGACCATGTCGGCCGTGGCCTCGGTGTTCAGGTGCACGTTCACGCCCAGATCGGCCATCTGCTTCTTGTACCACGCGAGCAGCCTGCGGTCGTCCTCCTTGAAGTCGAGGGAGGCCGCCCAGACGAAGACGCCGCCCAGCTCGCCGGTCTTCTCGAACAGGTCGACCGTGTGCCCGCGCAGGGCGCTCACGCGCGCGGCCTCCATGCCGCCCAGGCCGCCGCCCACCACGGCGACGCGCTTGACGGTCTCGGCGGGCGTGATGGCCATGCTCTTCTCGCGACCGCACGCGGGGTTGACCGCGCAGCTGATGTCCTTGTGCTGGAAGATGCGCGACAGGCACCCCTGATGGCAGGAGATGCACGGGCGGATGTCGTCGAGCCTACCCTCGCGGAACTTGTTGGCGATCTCGGGGTCGGCGAGCTGCGGGCGACCCATGCCCATCATGTCGATCTTGCCCTCGGCGATGACCTTCTCGGCAAGATCGGGGTCGTCGAAGCGGCCGGCGCACACCACGGGGATGTCCACGACCTCCTTGACCTTCATGACGTCGTCCAGGTTGCACGCCTTGGGCATGTAGACCGGCGGATGCGGCCAGTACCAGGAGTCGTAGGAGCCGTTGTCGCAGTTGAGCATGGCATAGCCGTAGCTCTCGAGCAGGCGCGCCATCTCGAGGCTCTCCTCCAGATCGCGGCCGACCTCGACGAACTCCTCACCGGGCAGCGCACCGCGGTTGAAGTCCTTGACGTAGCTGCGTACGCTGTAGCGCAGCGACACGGGGAAGTCGTCGCCGCACTGCTCGTGGATGGCCTCGACGATCTCGCGGGCGAAGCGCAGGCGGTTCTCCAAACTGCCGCCGTACTCGTCGGTGCGGCGGTTGTAGAACGAGATGGCGAACTGGTCGAGCAGGTAGCCCTCGTGCACGGCGTGGATCTCGACGCCGTCGCCGCCGGCGCGCTTGACGAGCGACGCCGCCGTGGCGAAGTTGCGCACGTAGGCGTGGATCTCGTCTTTGGTGATGCCGCGGTTGGTGATGGTGGGATCCCACACGTTCTGGATGGGCGCGGGCGCCGGTAGCGTGTCGGTGGGCGCGTCGCCCTCGAACCAGGCCGCGCGGCCGGTCATGGCCGTGAGCTGGATGAAGATGCGCGAGCCCTGCTCGTGGATGCCGTTGGTGAGGTAGCTGAGCTTCTCGACGTACTCGTCCGGGAAGTTCACCGGGTTCATACCGGGCAGCGGGATGATGGGCACGAGGCCCGTGATGATGAGGCCCGTGCCGCCTTTGGCGCGCTCGATGTAGTAGTCGGCGCCGTCCTTGGTGTAGGCACCCGTCTTGAGGTCCATGAGGCGCGGTGAGAACACGCCCATGGGCATCATGGCGATGCGGTTGGGCACCTCGACGTTGCCGATCTTGATGGGGCTGAACAGGTTCGGATAGTGAGTTGACATAGGGTCTCCCTTTCCATGCGATGGAATCCGATACCCCGCATGGTACCCGCGCGGCATGCGCGCCCCTCACGTTTACCGAATGCGGTTCGGTAAACGTGAGGGGCGCGGCGGGGAGCGGCGATATGCGGGCAGGCATCGTGCCTTGCGGCGCGCTCCCGCCGTCGGTTGCGCTAGGATTGAAACGGTCGGTCTGGCGCGTCGCCATGACCGGCAGCTATTCGACCGAGTGCTGTACAGTCAGGAGATGCGATGGCAGAGACCGGCAAGCGGGCGCTTCAGGCGCGCGAGACCAAGCGCGCGATCTTCAAATGCGCGCTCGACCTGTTTGCGGAGCACCCCTACGAGCAAGTCTCGGTCAAGGACATCTGCGATGCGGCGGGGGTTTCCGTCGGAGCGTTCTACCACCACTTCGAGGGCAAGGACAATCTGCTCGACGAGGGTTATCGCGTGTTTGACCAGCAGCTCGAGCAAGATTGGGACGCACGCGAGACGACGGGCGCCATCGAGGACATCCACTTTCTCATCGACCACCAGATGCGCTCCATGGAGGCCATGGGCGGGTTTGCCGCGGCGCAGTACTTTAAGAACCAGCTTTCGGTCGACCACAGCTACATGCTCGACGCGCACCGCGTGCTGAACATCAAGCTGATCGAGTCGCTGCGGCGCGCCATCGGGGACGGCCTGCTTGCCGGAGACCCCGACGCGATCGCCGAGGAGATCCTCTGCGTGACCCGCGGCATCATCTACGACTGGAACCTGCACGGCCACGACTACGACCTCGTCGCCCGCGGACGGCACCTGGTGGATATCCTGCTGGAGCATTATCGGTTGGGGTGACGGAACAGCGAACCGTTTCGCAGGTGGCCCAAATGCGCAGGCGCCAACCGCTAATCTCCCAGCACCTCGCCCAAAAACTCCTGGTCAAACGGAATGACATCGGGCCAAGTGTACACGGCGTCCGAGGCGATCACTAAGTAGTTATCCTCGCCTGCGAAGAGCTCCTCGGTCACCGGCAGAACCCACACGTGCGCGAACACCGCGGAGAGCGTGGCCACGACATCGCGCAGAAACGTCACGTCGGTCCCCTCCCCGCGCGAGACGACGTTGGTGATGTAGATGCCGCCCAGCGTCAGGCACGCGCGCACGGCGTGCATCGCCTCGATCGTGGCAAGGCCGCGCACGGGCTCCGCACCCGAGAAGGTGTCGTTGACGATGACGTCGTACGTCATCCCCTCGGCAGCACCGCGCTCGAGCACTGCCCGTCCGTCATCGCACACGAGCTGCAAGCGTGCGCCCGCGATATGTTCGAGCTCGTCGAGGAAGAACAGGCGCCGTGCCAGGCTCGTCACCTCCGGATCGATCTCCACGACGGTCATCGCAAGATCGGGATGCTCGGTCAGGGCGTACTTGGGCCATGCGTACCCACCGCCGCCGAGCGCGAGCACGCGCGAGATACCGTGACCCGAAACCGCGCGCATCGCGTCCTCGGCGTCGAAGACGACGCTGAAACCTTGCTGATAGGCAAAGACCGGCTCGAAGCGGCGCTCGTCGAGGTAGGTCGCCGACTGGTACACGCCGCGCGTGCACAGGATGCGAGCTAGGGAGCCGTCAGTCAACCGCCGCGTACGGACGAACGTGAACCCGCTCGCCGTGTGCGCGACATGGGGATCGAAGCGCAGGTACACGATCGCGATGACCGACGAAAGCGCGAACAGCAGCGCCATGGCCCATGCCGCCGCCCCGCTCATGCCGCCCACCGTGAACGCAATCGCGATGAAGAGGATCACCGCGACGTCGACGGCCTCGGTCGGAAGGCCGCCGCCCGCACGACGGCGCGCGGATGCCTCGCGCTGCGAGATCTGTCTGCCCATTACAGCTCCTTTTGCTGATAAAGCCCGTGGTCCACAAACCCAAGATGCCTGTAGTATTCCCGCGTGCCCACCGCGCTGATCACGTTGATGCGCCGATAGCCTGCATCCTGTGCCAGAGAACATGCGCGCTCGATCAGGCGCTTGCCGAGTCCCAGGTGCTGGGCGGCGCGACCGTCGGCGCCCACGCGTGTCGCCATACCGTAGACGTGCACCTCGCGGATCATCGCCTCGCCCGCCGCCACGGGAAGTTCGGCCGCGTGTGCCTCGACATAGGCTTGCACGGGCAGCGAGAGGCGCAGGAATCCGGCGATGCGACCGTCCGCGCACACCCATTGCAGGAAGTGCTCCGTCGTGTTTTCCGTCTTGTACGAGACGGTGTCCAGGCGCAGGTCATCCACATCAACCGTCCGCGTGCCGATCTCGCGGAAGCGGATCTCCTGCACGTCGGGATGGACCGGTGCGTCATCGTCGGTGCGCGACGCCGCCGCGAGCCGCGCCTCGACGAGCTGGCGCAGGTTGGGTTTCTTGTTGCCCGCCACGATGTCGTCGGAGGAAAAGTCGCGGATCATGCGGGAGATGCGGCAGAACGCCGGTGTCGCGAGCACGTCCTCGACGAGCACATCGAGCAGCTCTTCCTCGGAATAGGGTACCCACGAGCCGTCGCGATAGCGCTCGGCCAGGCGTGCGCTGCCGATCAGCGCGCAGGGGTAGAGCTTCACCTCGTCGGGCTGATACGCCGGGTCGTGCATCAGGCGCGCGTAGTCGCGCTTGTCATCGGCCGGCGTCGCACCGAGCAGGTTGGCCATCGCGTGCGCATGGATCTTGAACCCGAAGGCGCGCAGCAATGCGAACGCCTCGGCGATACGTTCGACGGAGATTCCGCGCTCGTTGACATCCAGGATGCGCTGGTCGGTGCTCTGCACGCCCATCTGGATCTTGGTCGCGCCCAACCGGCGGATAAGCGTGAGCGCCTCGGGCGTGATGGCATCCGGGCGTGTCTCCACGACCAGGCCGACAACACGATGGCGGGCAGTCTCGTTGATGCGCTGCTGGCGCTCCAGCTCCTCGAGGGTCGCCGTCTGGGCGGATGCCGCCCGCCGCCACGCATCGCTTTGCCCGTACAGCCGCGCAACCGCCCGGTTGTAGCTGCACGAACCGGTATCGACCGCAGCCTGGGCCTCGGCAGATGCCGCCGCGAGCGCGTGCTCATCGGCCGTGATACCACAGGCGCGATACCACGCGCGGCGCTCGACGACCCCCACCGGCACGTCAGAGGAGCTCGCGAGCACGGCGCCTTTGTCCTCGCCGGGCGCGGCGAGCATGGGATTTGCCGCCACGCCGGAGACGGCATCGTCATTCAGGGCGCGGAACAGCTCGGTCACGAACCATATCTGGTAGTCGCGCGGATAGTCGCTCCACGTACCGCCCAAAATGATGAGCTCGATCTTGTCGGTGGCGTGCCCCATCTGCGAAAGCGCGGTCAGACGGGTCGATACCTGCAGATAGGGGTCGAAGCAGTTCTGCTCCGCGCGGGCGCAGGCCGGCTCGTCGTGCAGGTAGCTTTTGGGCATGCGCACATCGTTGGGACAGTAGAGGCAATCGCTGCCGCACGGCCAGGGTTTGGTGATGACCGTGATGGTCGCCACACCCGAAGCGGAGCGGCGCGGCTTCATGCGGATGACGCGCAACAGGGCGCGCTCCAGCTCCGACGTCACGTTCCAGCTGCGCCAGCGCTCGGGCTCTTCGCGCTTGACGCGCTGGTAGAACGGCAACAGGCGCCGCTTGGCGAAGGCGCGCTTGTCGCCGCCGGTGCGCTTGGCCTGCGCATGCACGAGCTTGACGAGCGCCGCGTCGTCGACCGTCTCGCCGTGCCGCAGCATCTCGAGTATGTTCACGATGATGTCTTCCATAGGGCGCATTGTACTATGGCGCAGGCGGCAAGGCGGCACCGGACAGCGCGGCGCGACGGCGGGGCGCCTGAAACGGACGTTTGGAGCCCCTATCCCGTCCGCCGGAGGCCATACCCCCGTTTAGGGGACGGTTTTAGTCGGCACCTCCGAGTAGCCGGAAATTCGGCAACACGTCTACCAGCACCTTTTCTGAACAGCATGGGGGATCTACTCGACCACCCCCTCTAAAACCGTCCCCTAAACGGGGGTATGGCCCAGGGCGCTACAATGAAGCGAAAATCGACTGGCCCGAACAGCCCGATCGTGCCCGAAAGGAGGCGCTGTGGACGCACAGCTCGCCCGCGAGCTCATCGCATGCAACAACGAGTTCTATCGGAGGCATGCCGCGTCGTTCTCGGCAACCCGCCAGGCGCCTTGGCAGGGCTGGGCGCGCGTTGTCGAAGCAGCGCGGGCGCTCACCGAGCCGTCACGCACCCTTCATGTGCTCGACGTCGCCTGTGGCAACCTGCGCTTCGAGCGGTTCCTTGCCGAGCGGATACCCACGGTCGAGCTCTCGTGCCTCGCCGTGGACAGCACACCCGAGCTTTCCTGCGATGCTTCCGCGATCCGCGGCGTCCGCACGCGCACCGTCGATGTGCTCGAGGTGCTGCTCGACGGGCGCGATCCGCTCGATGCCACCGGGACGTTCGATCTGACGGTCTGCTTCGGCTTTTTGCATCATGTGCCGGGCGGGAATCTCCGCCACGCGCTGCTTAACACCCTCGCGCGCCACACCTGCGCCGGCGGCATCATCGCGCTTTCCCTCTGGCAGTTCATGGACGACCCGCGCCTGGCGCGCAAGGCGGAGACTGCCGAAGAAGCGATGCGCGAGCAAGGTTTTCCCGTCGACGCACTCGACGCAGACGATCACTTCCTCGGCTGGCAGGACAGCATCCAACCCGTCCGCTACTGCCATCATTTCAGCGAGGCCGAGGTCGACGAACTTTCGGCCCACCTCTCCCAGCGCGGCGCTCGCGAAATCGACCGGTTCTCGGCGGACGGCCGCTCCGGCACGCTCAACCGCTACCTCATCTGCCAGATAGAGAAATCAAGCCGTCTATGATTGCACGTCTCACCGACCCTGCAGCCGCCAGCTCCCTGTTCGATGGCTGGAATGAAACCGTTATATGGTCCTGTCTCCAAGGCATCATGGGATGCGTGCTTGCCGACAATACGACACGGCCGCAATCCGCCGCAGCCGTTCTCGGCGACTTCGCCTTCCTCGCAGGTACCGCGAACCGAGCACTCGTCCATTCAGCTTTAGCGCACGGCGAGCCCCGCCCCTTGATCCTCGTTCCCCGCGATGCAATATGGTCCGCGTGTATCGAATCGGAACTCAAAGAAAGTGTCTCGCGCATCACCCGGTTTGCCACGCGCAAGGATCCGGCGGACCTCGATCGCACCCGCCTGCTTGACCTTGTGCGCGACGTCCCTCACGGCATCGAGCTCTCCCCCATCGACGCGCATCTGCATCGGGCGTGCGCCGGTGCCGACTGGAGCTGCGACCTCGTGTCGCAGTTTCCCAAGTACGAGGACTTTCAGCACCTCGCCCTGGGTATCGTCGCGGTCGAGAGCGGCGTGCCAGTGGCAGGCGCCTCAACCTACGCACGCTATCGTGATGGCATCGAAATCGAGGTCGACACGCGCCCCGACAGACGACGTCGGGGTCTCGCGCGGGCATGTGCCGCCGCGCTCATCCTCGCCGCGCTGGATCAAGGCCTCTACCCGAGCTGGGACGCCCACACACGCGCATCCCTCGCATTGGCCGAGCAGCTCGGCTATCGCTTCGACTATGCATACGACGCGTATCTTGTCAGCTCAAGCCGTTAATCGTATACAATCCACGAGCACGAACATCCGATAGCAGGGAACGCCATGGGCCTCACGCATATCCGCACGCCGAAGAACTTCGACCTCGACGAGCGCATCGAGCGCTACGCCGACGCCATCGAGCGCCACGCACCCGCCTATGCCGGGCGCTGGGCCGAGGCGTGCTGGCCGCTCGATGCGGACGCCACCCGTGGTGCCAGCTTTGCGCGCGTCCACCTCGACTTAGGCTGCGGCAAGGGCACGTTCATCGCCCAATGCGCGCGGCGCGATCCCGACGCGCTGTTCATCGGCATGGATGTCGAACCCATCTGCATCGCCTACGCCGCGCAGCGCATCGTCGAGGAGGACCTGCGCAACGCCGTCGTCGTGCCGCTCGGGGCGCAGGCGCTGCCGCGCATCTTCGGGGCCGGTGAGCTCGCGGGCATCACGCTCAACTTCCCCACGCCCCACCCCAAGCGCCACCACGCCGCCAAGCGCCTGGTGAACGTCGACCACCTGCTGCTCTATCGTCCTCTGCTCGCGGCGTCGGGTACCGTGACGCTGCGCACCGACAGCCTGCCGCTCTGGGAATATGCCAAGGGGCAGTTCGACGCCGCCGGCTACGATGCGCAGTGGGTGTCGGCCGATGTCCGTCACGAGCACCCCGGCTTTCCCGAAACCGAGTACGAGCAGCGCCTGACCGAGCGCGGCGCCGCCGTGTACGGCATCTGCGCCACACCGGGCCAAGAGCCCGACGAGGCGCGCGTCGAGGCGGGACGCACCGCCGAGCAGAGCCTGATGTGCTACCTGCCCGACGACCTGTCGACCCTCGACTACGTGCCCCTCGGCATGGAGGCGGCCGTCGAGAACTTCCGCAACCGCGAGCGCAAGGGCAAGGCGCGCATCCCCGGATCGCGCAGCTAGGACACAAAGCCCGCGTTGGGCCATAATGGGTGCGAACAAACCAGGCAAGGAGCGCTGAAGACGTGACAACGACTACGAACACCGCACCCACCACGGCATCCGCCAGCTCGTTTGCCGGCGGCACCGGCGAGCTCCAGACGGGCTCGCTCGGAGCCCTCGTCCCCTGCTGGTGGGAACCCGAAGATGGCAGCGAGCCCGAACCGTGGCTCACGCCCGACCAGGCATTCGAGCGCTTCTTCGAGTGGGCGGCCGACCAGGGCATCGAGCTGTGGCCGCACCAGGAGGAGGCCCTCATGGACCTCGCCGCCGGCGACCACGTGATCTTGGGCACGCCGACCGGCTCGGGCAAGTCGCTCGTCGCGCTCGGCATGCTGTACATGGCCATCGCTCAGGGCAAGCGCGCCTACTACACCGCGCCCATCAAGGCGCTCGTCTCCGAGAAGTTCTTCGACCTGGTCGAGGTGCTCGGCCGCGACAACGTCGGCATGATCACCGGCGACACGCACATCAACACGGCCGCACCCGTCATCTGTTGCACGGCCGAGATCCTCGCCAACCAGGCCCTGCGCGAAGGCGAGGATTCCGACGTCGGCAGCGTCGCGATGGACGAGTTCCACTACTTCGCCGATCCCGACCGCGGCTGGGCCTGGCAGGTTCCCCTGCTCACCCTGCCGCACGCGCAGTTCATGCTCATGAGCGCCACGCTCGGCGACGTCACCCAGATCGCGGAGGCCCTGCGCGAGCGCACGGGCGCCGAGGTCGACGTCGTCGCCGACGCGTCGCGCCCGGTGCCGCTGTCCTACGAATACGTCGACACCGCGCTCGAGGGAACCGTCGAGCTCGCGCTGCGCCGCGGCGAGGCGCCGCTCTATATCGTCCACTTCTCGCAGGATGCGGCGCTTTCCACTGCGAGCTCGCTCGCGAACTTCGGCGTCGCGAGCAAAGAGCAGCGCGAGGCCATCAAGGAGGCCGCGAAGGGCACCCGCTTCACCACCGCCTTCGGCAAGATCTTGAAGCGCCTGCTCTCATGCGGCGTGGGCGTGCACCACGCGGGCATGCTGCCGCGCTACCGTCTGCTCGTCGAGAAGCTCGCCCAACAGGGCCTGCTGCCCGTCATCTGCGGCACCGATACGCTCGGCGTCGGCATCAACGTGCCCATCCACACCGTCGTGCTCACCGCGCTCACCAAGTTCGACGGCCACCGCATGCGCCGTCTGCGCGCCCGCGAGTTCCACCAGATCGCGGGGCGTGCCGGCCGCGCGGGCTTCGATACCGAGGGCTGCGTCATCGCCGAGGCGCCGGAGCACGAGATCGAGAACGCCAAGCTCGTCGCCAAGGCGGGCGACGACCCCAAGAAGCTGCGCAAGATCAAGCGGAAGAAGCCGCCCGAGGGCTTCGTGAGCTGGAACGAGGGCACCTTCACTAAGCTTATCGAGACGGCACCTGAGACCCTCAAGCCGCGCCTGCGCATCACGCACTCCATGGTGCTCGCCCAGGTGGAGCAGGGCGGGGACGCGCGGGCGCACGTGGAGGAGCTCATCGAGCGCTCCCTGCAGACGCCCGAGGAGAAACTCGCGCTGTCCGCACGTGCCGACGAGATCTTCGCCACGCTGATCGACACCGGCGTCGTGGTGCGCGACGAGCTCGAGGACGGTACGCCCGACTACGCGCTCACCGTCGACCTGCCCGACGACTTCGCCTTGGACCAGCCGCTCTCGCCGTTTCTGCTCGCCGCCCTCGAGCTGCTCGACCCGGAGAGCGAGACCTACACCTTCGACCTCATCTCCATGGTTGAGGCCACGCTCGAGGACCCCAAGCAGGTCCTGCGCGCCCAAGAGCGCGCCGAGCGCGACCGCGCCATGGCCGAGATGAAGGCCGACGGCGTGGACTACGAGGAGCGCCTGGAGAAGATCGCGGACGTCACCTACCCCAAGCCGCTCGAGGACCTGCTCGACGCAGCCTTTGCCGAATACTGCACAAAGGTCCCCTGGGCTGCCGACTACGCACTGTCGCCCAAATCGGTCCTGCGCGACATGCTCGAGAGCGCCGCGGACTTCAAGGGCTACATCCAAAAGCTGGGCATCGCCCGCTCCGAAGGCATCCTGCTGCGCTATCTCGCCGAGGCCTTCCGCTCGCTCGACCGCACGGTGCCGCTCGAGAAGCGCAACGAGCAGCTGTGCGACATCATCTCGTGGCTGGGCTTCCTCGTGCGGTCCGTCGACTCGAGCCTTGTGGACGAATGGGAGGCCGCGGGCGACCCGGCAGCGCTGGATGCCGCGCCGCCGTCTGCCGCCGACGCGGTGGTGGCCGACCGCCGCGGCTGCACCCTGCTCGTGCGCAACGCCCTGTTCCGCCGCGTGCGCTTGGCCGCCGAGGGCAAGACCGCGGAGCTCGGTGCGCTCGACGGCGACTGGGGCATGACCGAGATGCGCTGGGAGCGCGCGCTTGACGCCTACCATGAGCAGCACGAGGAGATCTTGCTGGACGCCGACGCGCGCTCGGCGGCCTTCCTTGCGATCGACGAGAGCGACGAGCGGGCAGAGCACGTCTGGCACGTGCACCAGATCTTCTCGGATGAGCAGGGCGATCGCGACTTCGGCATCATGGCCGACGTCGACCTGGACGCCACGGCCGACGAGGGCGAAGCGGTGTTCTGCAACTATCGCGTGGGCTTCATCGAGGACCTGCTGGATTCGTAGGCGACCGTCGTTCGCGCACTTGGCAGGTGCAGGAGCTATCCGACGAGCTTCGCGGTGTAGAGCGGCTTATAGGTCGCGCCCATCTGGTCGAGCGTGCTTTTGAACAGCGTGACGCGCGCGAGCTCACACGGCTCGGGAAACGCCAGCCCGTCGAGGCCCGTACGCGGGATGCGCACGCGCCGGGCAAGCGTGATGTGGGGCATAAACGGCTTGGCATCGAAGGCAAGGCCATGGTCGCGCAGACGGTCGCGCACGTGGGCGGCGGCATCCATGAGATCAGGGGTTTGAGCGATCCCGAGCCACAGCGTCGCATCGCTCGCCCGGCCGAACTTGCCCAGCCCGGTCGCCGCGCACGATATCGGCCCGAGGTCCGCGCACGCTGCATCGAGCGCATCGATGGCGCTGCGCGCGTCGGCCTCGCCGATATCGCCTAGAAACGCGATGGTGACGTGGTAGTTTTCCGGCGGCATGAAGCGCCCGGGGACCACGGCGGACAGCCGACGGGCCAGCCGTGCGGTATCGTCGACGAACCGCTGCGGCAACTCGAACGCGATAAACGCCCTCACCGTTCCGTATCTCCTTGTCTTGCTTGGGCGGATGGGACGCACCCCCGCCGTGGCGGCGCCGCGCTACAGCGATGCGGCGCCCAGCTCCGTCGAGCCCTTCTTGCGAAACGCCAGCACGTCGGCGAGCTTGACGCTCCGATGATGGTTGAGACCGAGCCGGATGCCGGGGAGTTCGCCCCGGTCGAGCATGCGCGTGACGGTACGGCGCGAGACCCCCAAGATCTCCGCCGCCTGACCGGTCGTGATCACCGTCTCGCCAGACGCGTCGGCAGCCGGCGCGATATCGTATCCGAGACTCGCGGACAATGCGATGATGAGCTCGTATTCTTTGCGGCTGAGCTCATGACGGACGCCCTCGGGATCGATCAGGGCGGGTCCTAGGTTCTCGGGCATGGCTCCTCCTCGCTCACAGTGCTACAGCGAAATTGTATGCCGCAATAATCCACCCGTTCGGTGAACATCTGCCAACGGGGCAAAGCAGCCTTGTGAACGCGCGGGCGCTCGCGTGCCGCATCGCACGAGGGCGCCCGTTTATGTCGCCATGCTCGGCAGCGGGCTATTCCATATCGAGCGGCATCTTGTGCGAGGGCGCCGGGAAGGCACGGCTGATGAGGGCGAGGTCCTCGTCGGTCAGCTCGATCCGATCGGCGGCGGCGTTCTCGAGCGTATGCTCGGGGCGCGAGGAGCGCGGGATGGCGATGGTGTCGCCGCCGCGGATGTCCCACGCGAGCGCCACCTGGGCGACCGTCGCGTTATGGCGGCGCGCCACCTCGGCGAGCTCGGGCGAGTCGAACAGGCGACCGCGCAGCGTGCCGGCCTGCGCGAGCGGGCAGTACGCCATGAGTGCGACGCCGTGGTCGCGCATCCAGGGCAGCAGGTCGTACTCGATCCCGCGGGACGCAGGATGGTAGAGCACCTGGTTGACCTGGCAGTTACTGCCGCCCGGCACGCGCCAGAGCTCCTCCATGTCATCGGTGTCAAAGTTGGAGACGCCCCACGCGCGAATCTTGCCCTCGGCGACGAGCTCCTCCATGCAGGCGACCGTCTCGGCAAACGGAACCGGTCCGACCCAGTGCAGAAGATACAGATCGAGGTAGTCCACGCCCAGGTTATCGAGGGTGTTGTCGCAGCTCTCGAAGATATCGGGGCGCCCGGCGTTGCTCGGCAGCACCTTGGAGACGATGAAGAGGTCCTCGCGGTCGAGAGTCGCGGCGCGGGAGCCGTCCTCCTCGCGCAGCGGGCCGCCTGCCACCGAGGTGCCATCCAACGCATCGCAGATCAGGCGCTCGCTGCGCCCGTTGCCGTACATCTCTGCCGTGTCGATGAGCGTCATGCCCGCGCGCACGCCGGCGCGCAGTGCCTGCGCCTCGCGGTCATGGGTGGCGCGGCTATCGCCCAGATACCACGTGCCCTGCCCGAGCGCCGGGACCCGATCGCCATTTGCCAGAGTGACGGTATGGCGCTGCGTGGTAACGAAATCGGACATGGTGGCACTCCTCATCTATCTGCTCAGCCAGCTGAATGCATGGCCCCAACGTACCACGGAACGACAGGCGGTACCATGGTTTGCAGGACAGGAGTACGCGCGGACGAACGCTCAGCCTACACGAGATAGGCCGTAAGCGCCGCGAGTTCGCGCTCGGCGTCGGCGCGGCCGATACGGTACGCATGCTCGAGAATCTCGGGGTCGCGCACGATCATGGGCATCTGCACTGACTCGCTCGGGCGGACGACGAAGACCTTCCCCGCACGTTCGAGCTCAGCGAGTTCCTCCTCGCACCTGTTATAGCGAACATGTCGGTCAGCGAGCAGCTCGACGAGTTTGGGGTAACGGCGAAGCCACACGCGCAGCAGCGGCATGAGGCTGTTGGGCTCCTTCACGAAGCCGGCCGGTTGCGTGAGCACCACGACGGTGCGGTCGTAGCCCTGGTCGAGCATCCAGCGGACCGGAATGGAATCGGCCACGCCGCCGTCGAGCAGGCGCCTGCCGCCGAGTTCCACGGGATGCGACACCATGGGGATGGAGGCGGAAGCGCGGATCCACTCGATATCGCCCTCGTCGCCCGGGCCGAGGTCGTGGTAGACCGCCTCGCCGGTGTCGATATCGGTGGCGACCACCGTGAAGCGCATGGGGTTGGCGGCGAAGGTCGCGCTGTCGAACACATCGAGCTTCCAGGGCAGCTCGCCGTAGGCAAAGTCGCGGCTGAACAGGTCGCCCTTGAAGATCCAGTTGCGCAGGCTGCAGTAACGCGGGTCGGCGCAGTACTTCTTGTTGTAGCGCAGGGTGCGTCCGATCTGCAGGGACTTGAAGTTGCAGCCGAATGTGGCGCCCGCCGACACACCCACGGTCGCATCGGCCGTGATGCCGTGCTCCATCCACACGTCGAGCACGCCCGCCGTGTACATGCCGCGAAAGCCGCCGCCCTCGAGCACCACGCCGACGGTCGGCGCCTCGCCTGCCTTCAGGTACCCCATCTGCCCGTCCTTTCCGATGTCACGAGGGACAGTATAGCCCTGCGACAGGCCGGAAGCGCAAAAGGGTGGCCGGAGGCGACAGGATGGTGCCAGGGACAAACCTGTCGCGACAAGTTTGTACCCGGCACCATCTTGTCGGCCGGATGGGTTGGAACGAACACGTCCCCAACCAACCCATCTTGTCGCATTTGGCTATATATTCGCGCGAAGGCGGGCGCGTATGATGGGCTGTATCGCCGGAGCTTCCCGGCGACATCCACTCGGTTTGCCGGAGGTTCCCATGCCCTTGGAATATGCATCGATCGCGCTCGGCGCTGTCGCCATCTTGCTTGGCTTCAGCCCAATCATCCCCACGCAGGTGCTGGGAGTCATACTGGGCATCGCGGGCATCGTCGCCTCCCGCCGCGCCCGCAAGGCGGACTACCGCAAGGACCTGCCCGCGACCGTCGGCTTCGTCTGCTCGATCGCGGGCATCGTGGTGAGCGCCGTCACCCCGCTGTTCGCCCTCATCATCGCCGTCGCGCAGGGCGCCATCGGCTAACCCGGACGACAAGTTCGAACACGGCCCCATCTTGTCGCCAACGAACCGAATGGGTTGAAAGGAACACGCCCCCAGCGAACCCTTGTCGACCCAATGGGTTGGAAGGAACACGTCCCCAACGAACCCATGCCTGGCGCCATCTTGTCGCTTAGCGCGGCGGGACGATGCAGTCGTAGCGGACCGCTTTGCCGCCGATCGTGTGGCTCGGCTTGACGCCGGCAAGCTGCGGACCCTTTACCGGCCGCTTGACGACGATCTTCCTCGGATGCACGGCGCGAGCGGCCTCGAGCAGAAGCTCCGGATCCGCACAGGGCCGCTCTAGGTGATGCAGGAGCTGGAACTTCTTCTTGACGGCGGCGCTTTTGGTCCGCTCGGGAAACATCGGATCGAGATAGACGACGTCGGGATTCTCCCCCGCCCGTGCCATGCGACGCAGGCCCTCGATGCTGTCGCCCTCCACCAGCCACATACGACAGGCGATGCCGGCAAGATCCGGGTCGTCCTCAGCACGGCGCAGCGCATCGGCGAGCAGCGCCGCGATCACGCGGTCGCGCTCGAACAGCGTCACGGTAAAACCCGCCGCCGCCAGCAAAAGCGCATCGGCACCCAAGCCCGCCGTGGCATCCACCGCCGTCGGCGCGTCGACACCCTTGACCTTGGCCGCACGCACCAGCAGCTCGCGGGAGAGGTTCGCGGGCTTCAAGCGCGGCAGCATGTCGCGCAGATCGGCGCGCAGTACCATGGACCCGTCGGTGAGAGTCAGCCCGTCGCCGCCCAGCACCAGGCGCAGCGGATACGCGGACGGATCACCACCCTCGTCCAGCAGCGACACCCCGAGATGTTCGGCGAGTCGCACCGCCGCTCCCCCGTCGGCATCGGCACGCACGACGACCGCGAGCTTGTCGCGAAGCGCGTCTTCCGTCCTGTCGTCCATCGATGCCTCCCGTTCGGTCCTCCACTCCGCAACCATGCGGCCTTCCAGCAAGCATACGACGTGTTCCGCCGCCAACGGCGCACCGCTTCCATTTTCCACCCCGTCTCCGAGTGAACACTCGTTGGAGTTCGACCGGCCGCACGCTCCTCGCCTATCGCACTACGGCACAATGGAAGCATCGGGCCGGCGCCCGAGCGCACACGATCGCGTCAACGCGAGCCGCCCGCCACGAAGCCATCCCGCCCGCCGCACATCATGGACACGAGGAGCAGCTATGTCGAGCAGGAAGCCATCGGCCAAGGCCAAGCAGATCGCCGCCTTCAAGGCGCAATCCGGCGGGCTCGACGACCTGTTTACGCGTGAGGAACAGCACCGCGAGGACCTCGCCGCCAAACGCGGCGAGGCCCTCTACCACAAAGCGTGTGCATCCAAGAACCGCTACACGACCCGCGCCGAGGCAGAGGAGACGATCCGCCTGTGCGAGGCGCACGGCACGCGCGGCCTGCACTGCTACAAGTGCGACTACTGCGGCGGCTGGCACCTGACGTCCAAGCCGCAGCGGCGATAACGCGAACGCCGGGGCGGACCGCAGCGCGCCCCGCCCCGGCGTCCTACCGACATCGACAACCCTGCTCGCCGACGACCGGTCCTCTCACCGTCGATGCCGGCTTCCCTGCCGCCGGCATCGGCTCATCCGCCTTGCGGCATCAGCCCTCCTGCTTGCGCGCCGTCTTGATGGCGGGCGTCGTCGCCAAGCCCAGCAGCACGATAACGGCACCGACGGCGTAGGCGGTACGCGTCGAATCGAAGCGGGCGCGCGCCTGGATGTTCACGAGCGCATGGCGCTCGGTCGCCGTCATGGGAATGTCCTTGATCTGCGCAGCAAACTCTGCATCGCTTCCCAGATCGACCGTCATGCCCGAAAGCGCATCGCGGACCTCCGTCGAGATGGACGGGTCGGACGCCGCACGCGCCCTGACCGTGCTCGTGATGCCGAACAGCAGGATCGCACCGAGCAGCGCCACGCCGATCGCCTGGCCTACGTTGCGCATCGTGGTCTGGATGCCGCCGGACTGCGACGCCTCGCGCTCAGGCAGGGCAAGCGCCACGATGTTGCTCGCATGCGACGACACCGTGCCCGCGCCGACGCCGGCCATAAACGCGCCCAGGTACACGCCCGCCGCATTGGCACCGTCGATCGTGACCGACATCGCCATGACGCCGAGAGCGAGTGCCATGGCGAGGTAGCCCGCCTGGATCACGTGGCGCGGATTGGCGCGCGGCAGCAGTTTAGGGATACCGAGGGCGAGCGCGAAGGTGGGAACGCCGGTCACGATGGAGATGGTGCCGACGTCGATGGGCGTCCAACCGGCCACCAGCTGCAGATACGGCGCCATGAGGATGGACTGCGCGCCCATGAAGAAAAACGTCAGGGCATTGGCCACAAGCCCGGCGAGCACCTGCGGCGTCCGGAGGAACGCACTCGGCAGCAGCGCGATGCCGTGCTTGCGCTCAACTTCGCCCTCGACCCTCACCAGCACGGCGAGCACAACCAGACCGCAGGCGATGAGCGGCAGCGCGGGCGAGATGCCCATGATCTTGAACGGGCAGGCGGCAAGCGGCGTGATCAGGCCCCACGACGAGATGCCCGACATACCGATCAAGACCATGAACAGGCCCGCGGCGGCAAGCGCGACACCCAGGCCGTCGAACCTCAGGCGCTCGTCAACCTGATTCGTGGCGGGCAGGCTCAGCGAAAACAGGAACACGGTGATGAAGTACACGCCGAGTACCAAGAAGGTGACGCGCATGCCCGCCGTCTCCATGACGACGCCGAGGATGAGCGGCAGCACCGCCGAGAGGCCCGACGCCGCGCCAATGCAGCCGAACGCCACCGTACGGTTGGATCCGTGGTACAGAAGCGGGATGAGCCCGAGAACCGACGGGATCATGAAGCTCGCACCGAAGCCCACGAGCACGCGTCCGACCCAGATGAAGACGATCATGTTGGGGGCGAAAGCGAGCGCGACCTCGCCCGCCGCGCACAGCAGCGTGCCGATGCGGAACGTCTTCTTCCATCCGACGATGGTGCCGACAAGGCCGCCGGCGATCATGAACGCACCGCCGACAAGCGGGTAGACCATGTTGGCGAGCTGAATCTCGGAGGTCGTGGCGCCCAGCTCGTGCGTAAGCGCCGAGGTGGCAAGCGACAGGGCGCCGTTGTCGCCGGTCGCCCCCATCTGCGCCAGGATGAGGATAACGATGGGTAAGACGAGGAATTTCTCGGCGTTCGCGGACTGCGAGCGGCCGGGATGTGCCAGAGCAGCGGAGTTCATATCCGCTCCTTCCTAAAGAGGTGGTATTGGGCTTGTATGTGGCAGAGATCGACGCGGCAGGGGTCTGACAAAGGGGGTAAATCGCCTTGTCAGACCCCTCGTCGGGAGAGCCTAGGCTGCGGGCTCCAGCATGATGGGTGCGGAGCCGGAAAGATCGCACGAGGCGAGCGGGTAGGCGCGAATCTGCGGATCATCGTAGGTCGCGTGGTAGTACGTGAGCGTTCCCGCCGAGAAGCAGCTCGTGTAGAGCGTCTTCTCGTATGTGCCGTCGGCCATGCGGGCGCACCCTTCAGGCACTGCTACCGAGCCGAGCGTGCGGAACAGGCGCGTGACGTTGTCCGCCTCGCGCTCCTGCGCGGGATAGTGGCTGTTCACAAACGCAACCTTGACGAAGCGCGACGGGCCGCTGTAGTCGCCGGGCGTCCCTTGCATGCCCAGCCCTGAGCCGAAGGGTGTGAGGTCGGCGCGGTCCCACGGCGTGTGCGCCGGGGCATCGTCGGACAGCATGAGGTAGTTGCGCAGGTTTTGGCGCTGCCAGCCGAAATCAGGCTCGTTGGTCAGCACGTCGACGTCGTTTTCCCAGACGCGGACGCCGTCGTCCAGGCACTCCACGACCACGCTTCCGGTGGCATCGCCGATAATCCAGTGGAGGTTGGCGACCGGCAGCTGTTCGTTGACCGGCTTGGCGACGATGGTCGTATCAGCGAGCGCGCGGCGCACCTCATCGAGGCTCGCGAAGTTGCGCGCAACCCAATACGGGAACTCGTAGGCAGCGACGTTGACGGAGCCCTCCTGCGGACCTGCCGCATAGCGCGCCGACTGGGGGAAGTTGAGACCGGCCACGGCAAGCCCCGCATCGTTGCCGCAGTCAAAATACAGCGGGATTCCGGCGACGACGATTCCCATGCCGATCACGGCATGGCCATGTGCGAGGTCTGCAGACCGGTCGAATGCGGCAGGGACGATCGCGGCAGGCGGCGTCACCACCACCCGCTCGCCGTAGCCTTGCGTCCAATCGAGATTACGGCCGAAGAACATGCGTCCTGCCGTGTCGGTAAAGCGGATGCCCGTGCACATAGGGCGGCCCCTTTCCTGCCCGCGCGATGCGTGTTCGCCACCGGGCACCTGGGTGAACTAGATATCACTCTCGTACCCAAAGCGCGCAAAGGGGTCTCTGAAGGCGCACTTAAGAGCTCTTACGCTTTCGGGAAGGGACCCGTTGTGGATGGGTTCGTTGGGGACGTGTTCCGTCCAACCCATTCCGCTCTGCTTGCACATATGCCGCTGAAAAAGAGCGGCGGCGATGCCCTTCTCGAGCATCGCTACCGCTCCCGCTACTTGCCCTTCACCATGGTGAGCGAGATCTTGCCGCGCTCGCGGTCCACGCGCTCGACCCACACCTTGACCGTGTCGCCTACGGCCACCACGTCGCTCGGATGCTTGACGAAGCGCGTCGAGAGCTTGGAGATGTGCACAAGGCCGTCCTGGTGCACGCCCACGTCCACGAAGGCGCCGAAGTCCACCACGTTGCGCACCGTCCCGGTGAGCTCCATGCCGGCCTCGAGGTCATCGATGGAAAGCGCAGCGCGGCTGAACACGACCTCCGGTGCATCGTCACGCGGATCGCGGCCAGGCTTTTCCAACTCGGCGATGATGTCGATAAGCGTGAGGATGCCGCAGCCAAGCTCGCCCGCGAGCATCGCCACGCTGCCGGCGCGCTGCTGGATATCGGGCACGCCGCCGCTGCCGAGCTCGTCGGCGGTCACGCCGGCACGCTTGAGGACCTCACGCGCAACCCCGTAGCTCTCCGGATGCACAGCGGTGGCGTCCAACGGGTTCGCTCCGCCCGCGATACGTAGAAAGCCCGCCGCGTTCTGGAAGGCCTTGGGCCCGAGCTTGGGCACCTCCTTCAGCTGGCGACGGTCGGTAAACGCGCCGTGCTCCTCGCGGTAGGCCACGATGTTTTGAGCGACCGTCGGCGTGATGCCCGAAACATAGGAAAGCAGGCTCGCGCTCGCGGTGTTCACGTCCACGCCCACGCGGTTCACGACGTCTTCCACCACGTGCCCGAGCGTGCGCGCAAGCTCCGCCTGATCGAGGTCGTGCTGGTACTGCCCCACGCCGATGGACTGCGGCGGGATCTTGACGAGCTCGGCGAGCGGGTCTTGCAGACGGCGCCCCAGGCTCATGGCGCCGCGCGTGGTCACATCCAAGTCGGGATACTCACGACTCGCAAGCTCGCTTGCGGAATACACGGAGGCACCCGCTTCGTTCACGATGGTGTAGCGCAGCTCGGGCGCCGCTTCGGCGATGAAATCCGAGACCACTTCCTCGGTCTCGCGGCTCGCGGTTCCGTTGCCGATCACGATGGTGTTGATGCCATAGCGCTTGGTCAGGCGCGCCAGCTCGCGCTTGGTGCCGGCGATATCGCGACGGGGCGGCGTGGGGTACACGACGCCGTGGTCGAGCAGCTTGCCCGTCTCATCGAGCACGGCCACCTTGCAACCGGTGCGATAGCCGGGGTCGAGCGAGATGATGCGCGCCCCGCGCACCGGACGGGCGGACAGCAGGCTCTCGAGGTTCTTGGCAAAGACGCGGATCGCCTCGGTCTGCGCGCGCACGGTCAGGCGGGCACGCAGCTCGCGTTCGAGCGAAGGGGCCATGAGGCGCTTGTAGCCGTCGGCGACAGCGGCGTCGAGCACCGGCGCGAACCCGCCTTGACGACGCGGCCACCGGCTTCCCAGACGGGCGACGGCCGCCTGCGCGTCGACACCCACGTGCACGCGGAGCTTGCCCTCTCGCTCACCGCGGTCGATGGCGAGGATACGGTGGTTGGGGATCTTGCGTGCCGGCTCGGAAAAGTCGTAGTAGGGCTCGTAGGGCGTCTTCTCGTCGGCATCGACCGCGATGGAGACGATCTCACCCGTGCTCTCGGTGAACGAGCGCAGGTCGGCGACGTTCTCCGGATCCTCGGCCACGGTCTCGGCGACGATGTCCTGCGCACCCGCGAGCGCCTTTTCCGGCGTGTCGTAGCCGGCTTCCGCCGCCTTGGGCGTCACGAAGGGAGCCGCCGCCTCGAGCGGCGAGCCCTTGGAAGTGACCTGCATGATGATCATGTTCGCAAGCGGCTCGAGCCCCGCCTCGCGCGCTTTCTGCGCACGCGTCTGGCGCTTCTTGCGATAGGGCTTGTAGAGGTCCTCCACGCGTTGGAGCTGCGTGGCGGCGCGGATCTCGGCCTCGAGCTCGGGCGTGAGCTTGCCCTGCGTGCCGATCAGCAGGATGACGTCCTCCTTGCGCTGCTCAAGGTTGCGCAGGTAGGAAAGGCGATCGTCGAGCGTGCGCAGCGCGACGTCGTCCATGCCGCCCGTGGCCTCCTTGCGGTAGCGCGCGATGAACGGGATGGTGTTCCCCTCGTCGATGAGCGCGACGGCAGCCTCGACGGCAGAGGGCTTGAGATTCAGCTCTTGCGCAAGCGCAGCGATGATATCCATGGACGGACTCCGGTTCGATCGGGTGCAGAAGCTGAACAAGGATACTCGCCCGCTCGGACAAGAGCAAACCCGCAGAATGGGTTGGTTGGGGACGTGTTCGTTTCAACCCATAATGGGTTGAAAAGCACACGTGCCCCACCCACCCCATTTGACGCGCGCCCGCATGGCGGGGGTTTTAAGGCCTCCCCCTTCGGCATCCGGACAAGCCACCCGGCCTCAAGTGCCGACTATAATGGACCCATCGCCTTGGCACACGATGGGAGGCCACCTCATGTCCCGCATGACCACCCCGCCGCCCTCTCCTGCGATTCCCGCGGCACGCACGGCGAGCCCCTCGCGCCGCCCCCTCGTCCTCTTTGTCGCGTGCGCGCTGCTTGCCTGCACGGTTGCGGCTGTCCTCACCGGCTGCTCGAACCTCGGCGAGTTCAACGAGAGCGCCGTCGTTCGACAGGCGGAAAGCTACTACGCCGACAAGTACGGTGAGCACATCAAGGTCGCCGATCTTTGGGAAGACCGTTCCTATCAGCTGTTTGGCTATCGGTCGAGCGGGCAGGCATTCTGCACCATGGAGGACGGCTCCTGCGTGCTCGTGGATTTCGAAGAGGGCGTAGTCGGCGACAATCGGCAGCAGGACGAAATCGTAGCGGCTTACGAGCAGCGCTTCCGCGACGCCGTCGAAGATGCCACGCGGCGGCTCGAAAGCGCAGGGTACACGGTCTCGACCATGTACATAAACGGTTTCTCTCCGGAAAGCGACGGCTTTTTGGATGGGGAGATTTCGACCCGCACCTGGCAGAGAAACGAAGAGGCGTCTGAGGAAACCGGATCGTTCTTCTACGCGCGCTATACGGACGACGAGCGCTTCTTTGAACAGGAAGCGTCGCGCGTGTATCTGGGGGTGCCCTCAATCGAACTTGAGATCTCAGGCGCGGATGCGAACTATGAGCACGGCTTTCCCGTAAACGTTCCCGCGCGTCCGGCGTGGGTTGACCCCATCGATGCGGCCTGTGAGACTCTTCTGCCACTAACCGACAACGATCCCGAGGTGGAGGTCACTGTTTTCCAGGACGGATATCGCAACGCTGCGCGCATGGAGGGCACACCGTTCGGCATGCTGGGCGAGCTGAGCCCCTTCGACCATGAAGAACCGACCGGCAACTGGCTCATCGTCGACTGGGTCTCCTTGGGCAAAGGTATCTACGTCACGTCCGACGAGGCCGGCGTGCGCCTGCGCGGCAGCGACATGGCGTTAGCGGCGGCCGATGGGTCGCTTTCGCTTGAGGATCTGGTGGTAAGCGGGCGCCTTGACGAACGGGAAAGCCGCGCCTATCTCCCCGAGGCCTTTGAGATCTATCGTCTCGATACCAACGCGGACCTGTTCGCGACCGCACCGGCATACGTTCGGGACAAAGGCTGGTTCAGCGTGAATATCGCCTACGACAACACCGACCCCGAAACGGGGCTCGCGCAGCTCGGCATTGAGCCCGACGCGCTCGCGCCGTCGCTTTACACCGTCAAGGCCAACCCCGATGCAGCGGATTCCGAGGACGAGCCGTCCCTTGACGTGGGCATCATGCGCACCGAGACGCTCCCTAACGGCTTCCAGTACACGAGCACGGCGTTGTTTGAGGATGAATCGCTGATGCTCGCGCGGGCGTAGGCAACATGTAATAAAACCCCTAGGGTTATTTTGCATATGATGCTGGCGCGGGCGTAGGTGTCGCCGGACCAAGAGCGCAACGCCCATACAACCCGCCGGCATGCCCCTGCGTAGTCACGCGTAATAAAACCCCTGGGGTTATTGTGCGTAGCGCACGAAAAGCGAGCGCCCCCGTGCAGGACGCCCGCCTACGACATATGAAAACACGTCAGAGGTTTTCCCATATGGGTTGGATGGAACACGTCCCCATTCAACCCATCGGTTACGAATGACGCTTCAGCGGAGCACCGACACCCAGGGCCAGCATGCCGATGAGGGCGAGGCCGATCACACCCTCCATGGCCACGTCGCCGGTGGCGGGGATGGTCTCCGCCTCCTTCTCCTCTTTGGGCTCGGTCTTCTTATCCTTTTCGGACTGCACCTGCTTGACGTAATCCGGATCCTTCGCTCCGCAGATGGTGCAGACGCCATCCTTCATATCGTGCTCGATGGCCGGAAGGGTCTCGGTCGCCGTCGCCGAATACGCAGCACCGTCAAGCTCAACCGTCCCGCGATAGAGGCGCACGCCTGCCGCGGTGCAGGTCGACTTCGTCTTCACGCTCGCTGTCGGCGTGACGGTCAGCACCTTGGTATGGTCGGCATCGTGCTCGCACGTGAAGGTCGCCACGAACTGCTCGCCGTCCTCGGACCAGCTCCACGTCGGCTTGCCCCACGCATGGCCGAGCGCGTCGATAGTCTTGCCCTTCTCGAGCACCTTGCCGCACAGCTCGCAGACCTTGTCGCCCGTGTAGCCCTTCTCGGTGCACGTCGAGTGCGCCGCACCCACGGTCGCCACCTTGTGGTCGAGCTGGGAGCCCTCGTCGGTACGCGTATCGGTCGCACCACAACCGTTGTCGCAGGTCGCCGTCTCCGTGCCGTCCGTCGTGCATGTCGCATCGCCGTTGGACACATAGTTCGTGAAGCTGTGCTCCAGCGCGGCGACGGTTTCGCCCTTGGCCATCATGTATCCGCAGGCGGAGCATACAGTGTCGCCCGTGTAGCCGCCCTTCGTGCAGGTAGCATCCGTTTTGCCTTCGACAGCAGGTGTGTGCTTGGCATAGCCCAGCTTGGTATCGCACCCGTTTTCGCACGCATACCAATGGCCGTGCTCATCGCTCGACCATGTCGCCGCGCGAGCATGATCGGTCGCGGGATCGATAGTCTCTTCCTCCGCGATCTCCACCGCACCTTCGGCATCGCTGAAGTAACGCCCGCAGCCCTCGCAATACCAGTACGCGATGTTGCCGTCATCGGTGCACGTAGGAGCCTTGGCCGCAACCTCGATCAGCTGATGCTCGTGCATCACGGTCGGGTTCACGATATCCCCGGTGCCGACGATGGTGCCCGCATCGATCATCGAGCCGATGACCTCTATGGTTCCATCGTTCGTCAGGGTCACGCCTTCGGGAATCGTGAGCGTCGCGCCCTCCGGCACGGTCAGGATCTGCTTCTCGCCGATGACCAAATCGCTCGTCAAGGTCGCGTTGCCATAGACGACACCCGCATCGCCCGTAAAGACGATGAGACCGGGATCATCTTCGTCCGAGGGAAGCTTGATTCCCAGCTCATCCACGATGCCCTGCAACGTGTCGCCGGGCACGGCATCCTGGATGACAAGAAGCCCCTTGCCGTCATAGCGCACGTCGTATTCGTTTTCGTCAGCAGGAATCAGCGCGCCGGTATCATCAACCGTCCAGTAGCTATCCGTCGCTTCTGCAGCATCGGTGACCGGAGGGGTCCCGGACTCGCCCTCCGCCGCGACCGCTGTCGCGGGCGCCCATATGCCGACGGTGAACACAACCAACGCAAATACTAAGAACCTGCGGAGCTTCACGTCCATCTTCATGGCGAACTCCTTCCAGCCCTAGCACCGGATGGCGCACCTTACCCGCTTGTATTGTTCCCCGGAAAGACTCTTCCACGCATCGCCCCAGCTTGAGCGGTAGGGCCAGCGTGGCGAACGCATTGCCACGCCTTTTGGGCGCACCAAATGAGTTCTTCGTAGTCCGCCGGATTCCGCTTCCCGCTTTGCTTTGTCCCGCCTACAGTTCTGCTCAGGACAACAGCTCAAGAAAAAGAGAGAACCATGGACATCAGTGCAGCTATCGAGCAGGTCAAGAAGCTCTACCATGTGGCGGAAACCGCCAACAACCTCGAAGCGGGTGAGCGCAGCGTCGAGCGGTGGGTTGGAACCAGCATGAAAGACTTCATCAGCAGTATGGACTTCAACCAGTATGTTGCTCTTCTCGGCTTGTACGGAGACAGCGACGAGCATGATGAATGGATTGAACGCGCTCAGCAATTCGTCAGTTCGCTATCAGACGAGCAGATTGACCTGTTCAGCCGCATCTGGCATCAAGCTTAGCGTTCGGCCGAAACGCTATGGGGGCGGTAGCGCGCGAAATGGCTTGCAGCGCTCGATCGCTCCAACCCGAACGTCCGCCCCCCGATCAGCGCCGTCGCGCTCTCATTTAAGCCCAGCCTATCCCCACAACCCCATGTTCGACATCGCGTACAGCGGGACATTCCTCATCCAGTCCTGCTCGCGGTAGCCCGACAGGCTAAAACGAACGGACTTAATCTCCGGGTGGGCGGCCTTGAACGCCCTGAGGCTCTTGGCCCGCAGGTTCTCCTCCGCCTTCACCTCGATAGCGTAGACGCCGTTCGATCCCTGCACCAGGAAGTCGATCTCGCCCGACGAGTTCTCGGCGGACCAGTAGTACGGCGCGAGTCCGCAGTCGGAAACAAGCTGCTGGCAGACGTACTGCTCGGTAAGGGAGCCCTTGAACTCTGTGAACGCCGCGTTGCCGTCCAACACGGTGGCGGGGTCAAGGCCCGCCATGGCGCCGAGGAGGCCAACGTCGAGAAGAAACACCTTGAAGGACTTGTTGTCGTTGTATGCCGAAAGCGGGATTCCCGGCTTGGTTATGCGCGGAACCTTGTGGATAAGCCCCGCCTGAGCCAGCCACGTGAGGGACTCCGCGTAATCCTTGGCACGGGCACCCTCTCTGACCTGCCCAAAAATAAACTTCTTGTTCTCTTTCGCAAGGTGCACGGGAATCGAGTTCCAAGCCTCGACCATCTTCGGGTTGATTCGCAGCGGCGCGTGCTTGGCAAAATCTCGAAGATAGTCCTCGAGGATCTGGCTCTGCATATCCCGAACCGAGCCGAGCGACTCGCCCTCGATATAGCCCGCGACGACCGCCGGCATCCCTCCCACCACGAAGTACCGACGCAAAAGCGGGATGAGCCTCGAGGAAAACGCGTTGATGCTCACTGTGTCCACCGAGTCCGCGAGCTCTCGCAACATGGTATTACCCGTGGCATCGAGAAACTCGCGGAAGCTCAACGGATAGAGATCGAGCGTATTCACTTTTCCAACGGGATACCCCGTGCCCTCGGTTGCGGATATCCCCAGAAGCGACCCCGCGGCAGCAACGGCGTATTCCGGCGCGTTCTCACAGAAGTATTTGAGGGAGGTTATGGCCTTTGGCGCTGCCTGTATCTCGTCAAGGATTACAAGCGTGGATAGAGGGCGAATTGCGACGCCGGTCAGGATGGACAGGTCGCGTACGATGCGTACTGGGTCGAGATCCTGCTCGAACAAGTCGCGCGCAACCGAGTTTCCATCTAAGCTGACGTACGCGACGGCGTTAAAGTGCTCTCGTCCGAACTCTTTGAGAAGCCATGTCTTGCCGACCTGCCGCGCTCCGTTGAGAATGAGCGGCTTGCGGCGGGGAGATTCCTTCCAGCGGACAAGTTCGGTCATCAGGTGCCTATCCATGCGCACTCCTCACAAAATACGGCCTTATTTTTGTTCAGAGTAACAGAAATAAGGCCGTATTAATGAGACTATCGACGAAAATCAGGCGGAACTTTACTCCCACTCAGTAATTGTCGGCGCAGGTGAGAGGGCCGCTTCATCTTCTGCTTCGCCGTTTACCACCATGCTTACCCTATTCCACATGCACTCGAGATGGATTCACGCGGTCACCGTCCCCATCACCCCTCCCCCCTTGCGAATCATGGCGCAGGAGCTGTCTCTTATACACATCT
>NZ_JAUDCO010000011.1 GCF_030373545.1 Collinsella tanakaei
TAAGCCGGCCAGCGCCGATGGTACTGCGGGGTAAGCCCGTGGGAGAGCAGGGCGCCGCTGACCGGTGGACGGCGTTTTGTCATAAGGTCCGTGTGAGGAAGCTCACACGGACCTTTGGCTTTTCAGGCCCTTCGGGGCCTTTTTTCGTTTCTGGCATGGAGATGGGATGCGCTCTTCGCTTCTCCACTCGTATGCCCACTCGTTGCGTCACAATGACGTCCATGTTTACCTTGTTTCTCATCGGCAACATAGCTTCTGGAAAATCATCGGCTGCGCGGTACCTTGAGCGGCGCGGTGCGCTTCGCATTGATCTGGATGCTCTTGCCAAACGACTCTATACGCCTGGGTCTCAGGTGGTCAACGATATCGCCGATGCCTTCGGATGGGATATCCTTGACGAGTTCGGTGCATTGCGTACCGACATTCTTGCTCAGCGTGCCTTCGATGTTCCCGAGCATGCCCGTCTGCTCGATTCGATCGTGCATCCCGTTCTGCTTGAACGGCTGGGCGCGATGCTTCTTCCTTCGAATTGCTGTTCTGTTGTCACGCCGCACTATGAGCTCGCCGTCGTCGAGATCTCTGTTCCCGAGACGTTTACCGATGCTTTCGGTCTTGCTGATGAGGTGCTTGCCATAACGGCACCCTTTGACGTGAGGCGCGCACGCGCTCTTGCTCGCGGCATGTCTCAGGAGGATTTCGAGGCCCGAGCGCTTTGTCAACCCGATGAGGACACCTTGTGCACGCTTGCTGACACGGTGTTCGATAATTCCGGTGATGAGCACGGGCTCATAGCGTATCTCGATGCTTGGCTCCACGAGCGCGGGCTTCTTCAGGGCGGTGAGCGCTGATATGAAGAGACGAGTTCACTTCCTCGCCTGGTACCGCGTATTGCCGCTTCTCATCGTATTCGCGTTCGGCGCCTTTTCGTGGGTTTACGCCTACGCGCCCGCGCCGCTTTTCCGACTTTTGTATCCCCTCGATTATGAGGAGCAGATTCTTGAGTCGGCAACGGCGCATGGCATCGATCCCTATCTGGTCTCGGCTGTTATCGACACCGAATCCGGCTGGGATGCGTCCGCTCTTTCGAATAGGGGGGCCTGTGGGCTTATGCAGCTCATGCCCGAGACCGCTCATGATATGGTTGCCAAGGGTCTCGTCGATGGGTCACGATATGATGCGGACGACCTTACCGATCCGGAGACGAATATCGAGATCGGCTGCGCCTACCTTTCCTATTTGACGTCGTATTTCAACGGGGCGACCGATCATGCCGTTGCCGCGTACAATGCCGGCATGGGAAATGTCGACTCGTGGACGAGCGAGGGCGCTGACCTTGAGGATGCCATCACCTTCCCTGAAACCCAGGCGTATCTCGCGCGCGTCACGTCCGCCCACGATCGTTACCAGCAGCTGTATCCAGAAGCCTTTTAGGGATTTGAGGTGACCGTATGCCTGCATTCGAGGTTGAGCGTGTCGGCGGCGAGCTGAAGCGCTTCGGAGTTGCCGGCGAGGGTGCTCGTTTCGAGGTCGTTGCGCCCTATGAGCCCTCGGGAGATCAGCCCCAAGCTATCGAATCCCTTGTGCAGGGCGTGAGAGATGGAGATCGTTACCAGGTTCTGCTGGGCGTGACCGGTTCGGGCAAGACCTTCACCATGGCAAAGACGATCGAGGCGCTCGGCAAGCCGACGCTCGTCATGGCTCCCAACAAGACGCTTGCAGCACAGCTCGCCAGCGAGCTCAAGGAGTTTTTCCCGCATAACGCCGTGGTGTATTTCGTCTCCTACTACGACTACTATCAGCCCGAGGCGTATGTGCCCTCGAGCGATACCTACATCGAGAAGGACTCCTCGATTAACGAGGAGGTCGAGATGCTGCGGCATCAGGCGACTGCAAGCCTGCTGTCACGGCGAGACGTCATCGTGGTCGCATCCGTCTCCTGCATCTACGGCATCGGTAGCCCGGAGGACTATGCGGGTCTGGCTCCGAACGTGGACAAGAAGGTGCCGCTCGAGCGCGACGACTTCATCCATGAGCTCATCGACATTCAGTACGACCGAAACGATTTCGACCTGGCACGCGGAACATTCCGCGTGCGCGGCGACGTCGTGGACGTCTTCCCTCCCTATGCGGAACATCCCCTGCGCTTTGAGTTCTTCGGCGATGAGGTTGAGCTCATCGCCGAGATTGACGAGGTGACCGGCGAGCTGCTGCGCGAGTACGATGCCATTCCCGTGTGGCCCGCCTCGCACTACGTAACCGAGAAGCCCAAGGTGACGCATGCCTTGAAGACCATCGAGGAAGAGTGCGAGCATCGCGTGGCCGAGCTCAAGGCCCAAGACAAGCTGCTCGAGGCCCAGCGTCTTCAGCAGCGTACGGATTACGATCTTGAGATGCTCGAGACGATGGGCTTTTGCACGGGTATCGAGAACTACTCGCGTCACTTGGACGGCCGCAAGCCCGGCGAGCCGCCCTACACGCTCATCGACTACTTCCCGAAGGACATGCTCTGCATCATCGATGAGAGCCATGTGACGGTGCCGCAGATCCGCGGTATGCACGAGGGCGACCGTTCGCGCAAGGTGACGCTGGTGGAGCACGGGTTCCGCCTGCCGTCGGCCCTCGATAACCGCCCGTTGCGCTTCGATGAGTTCGAGGCGCGGATTCCGCAGTTCATCTACGTGAGCGCGACGCCGGGTGACTACGAGCTGCGCGTGAGCCAGAACAACGTGGAGCAGATCATCCGCCCGACCGGTCTGCTCGATCCCAAGATCGATGTGCGGCCGGTCCGCGGGCAGATCGACGACCTGCTCGACGAGATCCGCACGCGCACGGCGCGCCATGAGCGCGTGCTGGTCACGACGTTGACGAAGCGCATGGCCGAGGACCTGACCGACCATCTGCTCGATGCGGGCGTGAAGGTCAACTATATGCACTCGGACACCGCGACGATGGACCGCGTCGACATCTTGCGCGACCTGCGCCAGGGCAAAATCGATGTGCTCGTGGGCATCAATCTGCTACGTGAGGGCCTCGACTTGCCCGAGGTTTCCCTTGTGGCGATCCTCGATGCCGACAAAGAGGGCTTCCTGCGCAACCGGCGTTCGCTCATCCAGACAATCGGGCGCGCCGCGCGTAACGCCGACGGCGAGGTCATCATGTACGCGGACACCGTCACCGATTCGATGCGCGAGGCGATCGACGAGACGAATCGACGTCGCGGCATCCAGATGGCGTTCAACGAGGAGCACGGTATCGAGCCCAAGACGGTCCGCAAGGCGATTAACGACATCTCGAGCTTTATCGCCGAGGCGACAGAGAACGTGGGGAAGCGCAACCGTAGCCGCGGCGACACACTCGGCCATGGGGAGTTCTTCACGCCCGCCGACGGTGCCGACGAGTCCGGGATCACGCCGGGTGCGAAGCTCGCCGAGGAGCTCGCTGGCCTGCCTGCCGACGAGATCGCGCGCATTATTGCCACGATGGAGGAGGACATGCGCAGCGCCTCGGAGGCTATGGACTTCGAGGAGGCGGCGCGTCTGCGCGACGCGCTTGTGCATCTCAAGGCGGTGGTCGAAGGCGGCACCGAGGAGGAAGTTATCGAGCGGTTGCGTCGCGACGCGCGCAAGGGCAGTGTGTTCGGCGGCGGGCGCAAACGCCAGGGCTGGAAGGGCAAGCACTAACGCCGGAGAGGGCCGTCCAGCGCATCCGAATCGGTTCGTTTTCGCGGATCTGGTCACGACACGCCGATTCCTGTCGGCTCAAGGTCTTGCGCGTGCGTTCTGCGGCAGCCTGAGCTCCCGTACCGCTTCGCTCTGGCTGCTCGCACGGGGACAGGAACTCGATGACGTGCTCGGATGAAATATAAGGCATTATGAAATTGCTTATCCATCGTCGGGGGCGTACAGGAATCGTCGTCTCGTGACCACGATTGCGATCATGAGCGCTCCGTGCCCGTCCAAAGCGCGCCGGACGGTGCATAAGGCGATCGAATATCCTGCTCGTTGGGTCAAAGCATCGCGACAACGCAGCCGTGTGCCGCAGGGCGCCTTATGAGATGGTCTGGAGATCGGATATCAGGGCCTCAGCGCAGCGAATGCCGTCGGTGGCGGCGCTCATGATGCCGCCTGCGTAGCCCGCGCCCTCGCCGCACGGATAGAGACCCGGCGCTCCGATCGCCGCGCAGGCGCGGTCGCGCACAACGGTGACAGGAGAGCTCGAGCGCGTCTCGACGCCGGTGAGCACGGCCTCAGGGTTATCGTAGCCGCGCAGACGGCGGCCAAGGGCGGGGATGCCTGCACGGAGGGTGTCGATGATATGCGCGGGCAGGGTTTCATCGAGAGAGGTCCACGTGACGCCGAGTGCATAGGTCGGCTTGATGCGGCCGCCCGTCGTGCTCGCCCGGCGCGCGATGAAGTCTCCCACCAGCTGTGCCGGGGCATGGTAGTCTCCGCCTCCGAGTTCGAAAGCGCGGCGTTCGCAGGCGCGTTGCAGCTCGATGCCGGCGAGGGGATCGGTTCCCGGAAGATCTGCGGGGTTGACGTTCACGAGCAGCGCCGCGTTGGCGTTTCGCCCGGCGCGTGCGTACAGGCTCGCACCGTTGACGACCACGCCGCCGGCCTCCGATGCGGCCGCCACGACCTCGCCGCCCGGACACATGCAGAACGTAAAGAGGTTACGGTTGTTGGGAAGGTGCGCCACAAGCTTGTAAGGCGCTGCTCCCAGAGCGGGATGTCCCGCCGCCCGCCCGTATTGCGCTCGGTCGATATCGGCCTGGAGGTGCTCGATGCGCACGCCCATGGCGAACGTCTTGCGTTCGAGCGCGAAGCCGCGCCGGCGCAGAAGCTCGAAGACGTCGCGTGCGGAATGGCCGCAGGCGAGAATGACCTGCGAGGTCGCGATGCGCTCGGTCTTGCCGCCCTGCTCGACGCTCAACGCGCGCGGCGAACCGTCGGCAGCGCGCTCGATGTCGATCATGCGGCAGCGGAAGCGGACCTCGCCGCCGTGTGCACGAATCTCGTCGACGATATGCGTGACGACGGCGGGCAGGATGTCGGACCCCACATGGGGCTTGGCGTCCCAGAGGATCTCGCGCGGAGCGCCGGCCTCGACCATGGTCTGGAGGATGAGCCGATGAGCGGGGTTTTTCGTGCCGGTGTTGAGCTTGCCGTCCGAGAAGGTGCCGGCGCCGCCCAAGCCGAACTGGATATTGCTTTCGGGGTCGAGCGTGCGGGTGCGCATGAAGCGCTCGATCGTCTCGGTACGCCGCGCTGCGTCATCGCCGCGCTCGATGAGTAGCGGTTTGAGCCCGGCATGGGCGAGTGTGAGCGCGGCGAAGAGGCCAGCGCACCCGGCGCCAACGACGACAGGCTGCGTGGCGCCTGCTCGCACATGTGCGGCAGATGCCGGAAACGCGGGCGCGTCGTCGTCGACGATACGCAGGTTCTTGCGCTGCTCGGCGGGGATGCGTGACAGGACGTCCTGCTCGTTGAGATGCTTGTCAAGCCCGATACGGGCGCTCAGAACGAAATGGACGTCATGCTTCTTGCGGGCGTCCACTGACTTGCGATGGAGCTCGATACGGGCGATATCAGCCTCTGGGAGCCCCAGAAGCCGCTTTGCAGCAGCACGGCACACCGCAAGACAGGACGCCTCGGTCGTCGCCTCGTCCAGGTTCGCGCGAATCTGCGAGAGTTCGAGCATGAATCGCCTTTCTGTTGCATCGGTGCCAAGCGGTCATGGTACCGATGGTACCGCATATCGTTTGCTGGGCGCGTGCCTACCGTCCTGCACCGGCGCGCAGGCCGGAAAGCCATGCCCAGGCAAGATTGAACCCGCCGCAGTCGGCATCCATGTCGAGGGCTTCGCCGCAGATGGTCAGCGCCGGGGCGATGTCGGGGCGAACCGTGAGGTCGGACAGGGTGACGGCGCTAAAGGGAATGCCGCCGCGCCGCACCTGGGCGCTCGCGTGCTCGGACGTGCCCAGGACCTCGAGGGCAAGGTGCTTGGCAAGGTGCGCGTAGGCGCCGCAGGTGTGCCCGTCCGGTTCGGCGATGGTGGCGATATACGCGCCGAGTCGGCCGTCGAGCAGGCCGCAAAACCAGGGGGCAGTCATCTGGGCGGGATCGCCGAAGACGGCGGCGCGCGCTTCGAAAAGTCGCACAAGCTCCGCTTCGCCATAGATGGGAAACAGATCGATCTCCACGACATCGCCGGCGGAGCAGCGGCGTGAGAGGTCGAAGACGACGATGCCCGAGATGCCGTACGAGCGGAAGAGGACCTCGCCGTCCTCTGTCCATAACGGCGCGCCGTCGCGGATGAGGGAGAGCCGACAGTCGACGCGAAGACCGTCGAGATGATCGAATGCGATGGAGCGAGGATCGTGTCGGAGGAAGTCTGCGGGTCGACAGGCGACGGGGCACAGCACAGGTTCCTCAGCGATATGGGGAAGACCGAACATCTCGGCCATGTGTTCCGACGATCCTCCGCAGGCAATGATGACACGGCGCGCGCATACGGTCTCGCGCGTGCGCTCGGCGCAGCGAAGCTCCTTGCGCAGCGCGCGAACAAGAGCTTTGAACTCGGTGATCGGCTTTTTCGGCGGCGATAGGGGCTTGGTCGGTCTTGAGATCTCGAGACGCCAGCAAGCATCCGCTTCATCGAAGCCGGCACCGACGATATCCGTGCATGTGCGCAGCTCGGCATGCGGCGCCACCGCCATGAGCAGGGCGTCGCGCACGGAGTCGGCTCGCTTGCTGTAGGGGTAAAGCCTGCCGTCGACCTCGCAGGTCAAAAGGCCGATCGAGTCGAAGAAGGCGGCGAGTTCGTCCTCGGGATGTTCGCCCATGACGGTGCGGGCGATGTCGGGATGGCGGTAGCGCGCGGGGTCGAGGTGGGCGTTCGACAGATTGCAGCGCCCGTTGCCGGTAGCCAAGATGGGCAGCCCGAGCTCGACATCGCGTTCGATGACGATGACCGAGTCCCCCGCGCGCGCGGCAGCGATGGCGGCGGCGAGCCCGGAGGCGCCGCCGCCGACGATCGCGACGTCGTATGTGATGGGTGCGGGCACTTAGGCCTGCTCGGAGGGCTCGTCGCCCTCATGGGACTCGACGGCCTTGACCGCGGCGAGCGCGAGCGGCAGGGTGCCGGCCAGAAGCTCGGTCTCGATGGTGCCGGCATCGCAGGCGGCGGCGAGCGCCGGGTCGATGGGCAGACGGTCGAGAACGGGCAGGCTGTAGGTGGCGGCAACGTCGTCGAGCTTGCTTGCGCCGAAGATCTCGATCGCGCGCCCGCAGTCGGGGCACTGCACGTAGCTCATGTTCTCGACGATGCCGAGCACGGGCACGTTCATCTTGTCAGCCATGTTGACCGCCTTGGCGACGATCATGGACACGAGGTCCTGCGGGCTCGTGACGACGACGATGCCGTCGACCGGCAGAGACTGGAACACGGTGAGCGCGACGTCTCCCGTGCCCGGGGGCATGTCGACGAGCAGGTAGTCGAGCGGGCCCCAGGAGGTGTCGCTCCAGAACTGCTTGATGGCGCCGGCGATGACCGGGCCGCGCCAGAGCACGGGGTCGGTCTCGTTTTGGAGCAGCAGGTTGGACGACATGACCTTGACGCCGCCCTCGGAGATCTCGGGCAGCAGCAGCTTGCCCAGGCCGTGGGCGCGGCGATCGCCCATGCCGAACATGCGGGGGATGGACGGGCCGGTGATGTCGGCGTCGAGGATGCCGACCTTGGCGCCGCCGCGGGCGAGCTCGACGGCAAGCGAACCGGTCACGAGCGACTTGCCGACGCCTCCCTTGCCGGAGAGTACGGCGATGACGCGCTTGACCTCGGAGAGGTTGTTCTCCTCAAACTGCATCGGGGCGCTCTGCCCGCCGGCAGCCTGGGCGTGTTCACAGGTGCTCATGGGATGATCCTTTCGATAGAACCCGGCGCGACGATACCGTGCGCGGCGCCGGGCACTCAATGGTTGGCACGGGTCCATTGTACCCGTCCGCAGCGGGCGATTGCGCGCGGGATGCATCGCGATGGCGGGGCGGACTTTCCCAGTGCACGCTCTTGACGGATGCAGGCAGTGTTTGTATGGTGTAGACGTGTATACAAAGGAGGAGCCATGGCCACAGCTGTTATTTCCGGTCGGGTTGACGAGCGCATCAAAGAGCGCGCGGATGCGTACCTCCGTGCTGCCGGGCTCCAGGCGGGAGACGTGATCCGCCAGGTGTGGGAGCGCATCGCCCGTACCGGGGAGATTCCCGTCGACGAGGGGCGTGAGGCAGCTGTCGAAGAAGACCCGCTTGAGAAGCTCATGGCGCTTCGCGTATCGTTCGGTTCGTCGGAGGAGCTCAAGCACCTTACCGATGAACAGATGAGAGAGATGATTGCGAGCAGATATGCGTAACTTCAACGATCGAACGCTGCTTTTCGATACGAACGTACTGCTCGATGCAATCGTCGAGGGCAGGCCTGAATCCCATGAGGCGTGGGATGTCTTGTGTCGATGCAACGGCGGCGGGGATTTGGGTATGGTCACCTCGGGTTCCCTTAAGGATGCGTACTATGTGCTCTGCCGTTATGGGAAGGAAGCCGAGGCGCGTCAGGCGGTCAAGACGCTCATGGAGCTGCTCGTCATCGCGCCGATGGGGGTGGAGGAATGCGAGCTTTCCATCCATTCGAACGAGCCAGATTTTGAGGACGGGCTCGTGCGGGCATGCGCCGAGCTGAACAACGTCGATTTCATCCTCACGCGTGATGCTGCGGCGTATCGTGCATCCAAGGTGCGCGCGATGACGTGCTCGAAGTACCTCGAGATCTGCGAAGGGTGACGGCGAGGGTGGCACGGCGCAAGGCGGTCGCCCTTCTGTCGGTAGCATAAGGCGGGATACAAGGCGGGGTGCAGTCCGGATCGTGGACTGCACCCCGCCTTCCGTGTCGATCGCCCGCTCGGGTCCTAGCAGGTTGCCCCGCCCACGACCTGCTTGTTGAGGATGGCCTCCTTGTCGATGGGGGCGGTCAGGAGCTTGTCCTGCACATAGTCGAAGCCCAGGCGCGCGACGGTGTCGGCAAAGCGCTCGCCTGAGATTCCCTCGTCACGGAAGAACAGAATGGCGCGCTCCACGACGTCCATGACCTCGTCCTCGCTGGTGAAGATCTTATCCAGCGCTCGGCCATGCGCGGTCTTCTTGCCCCAGCGGCCGCCGATGTAGACCTTGTAGCCGGCGAGTCCCTCGGTCACGGCATCGAACGGGCAGGAGCCGATGCAGCGCCCGCAGTGGTTGCACGCAGAGCCGTCGATGGTGATCTTTCCGTCCGGTCCGACCTGCGCGTCGCCCATGGGACATGCCTTCACGACCTGGCAGACCTTGCAGGCGCGGCACTTCTCAAGATCGATCTGCGGCACGCGCTGACCGACGATGCCCAGGTCGTTGAGGTCGGGTTTGACGCACATGTTGGGGCAGCCGCCCACGGCGATCTTGAACTTGTGCGGCAGCTCGATGCCGTGGTAGCCCACGTAGAAGCGCTCGTGCAGCTTCTCGGACAGCTCGAAGGTGTCAATCAGACCATACTGGCACGTGGTGCCCTTGCAGCTCACGACCGGGCGCACCTTGGAGCCGGTACCGCCGGCATCCAGGCCGTGGTCCTGCAAAAACGCGATGCAGGCCTCGATGTTGTCGTAGGGGACGCCCTGGATCTCGAGGGTGAGGCGCGTGGTCATCGTGACCTCGCCGGAGCCGAACGTCTCGCTCGCCTCGGCCACGATCTTCTGCTCTGCAGCGGTCAGCTTGCCGTTGCGCGTGATCACGCGAATGTTGAACACGTCGTCGAAGCGCTTGTCCTGCAGGCAGCCCAAGCCCTTCAGGCGCTTGATCTCGGCGGCGGGAAGCTTGTTGCCCGGCTTGCGGGCGACCTTGACCTCGTTGAAGGTCATGCCGCCCTCGAGCACGCGCGTGTTGGTGTAGCCGGCCGCCTTGAGGCGGTTCTGCGCGAAGTAGCCACGCTTGCCCTTGGCGCACACGAGCAGGAGCTTCTCGTCCTTTTCGTGACCGGGCAGCCCGTCTGGGCCGATCTTGGTGAGGTCCACCCATTGTGCGCCGGGGATCGTGGGCGCGGGCAGAACGTCGATGACCTCGTAGTCTGTGGCGGCGCCCGCGGCGTACTCGGCGGGGGTGAAGCTTTCGAGCTCGCCGGCGAGCTTGTTTTCCAGGATGTAGCCGGCGGTGACGAGCGGGTGGATCGCGGTTGAGAACGGCGGCGCGTAGGCGAAATCCATCATGTCGAGATCCTCGACCGCGAGCTTTTGATACAGGGCGGCCACCACGACGTCGACGACCTTGTCGACCGCGCCCGCGCCGAGCACCTGTACGCCGAGCAGGCGATGCGTCTGCTTGCAGGCGATGAGCTTGATGAAGAAGCTCGCCGAGCCGGGGTAGTAGTGGGCCTTGTCGTCCACGATGCAGACGATGGACTCCGGATCGAAGCCGGCCTCGCGCGCCGCAGCCTCGGTGAGGCCGCAGCGGCCACCGTTGAGCGTCGGGAGGATTCGCACCACGCCGGTGCCGAGCGCGCCGGGATAGGCGGTCGGCGCACCCGTGAGCGTACGGGCGAGGGCGCGGCCGCAGATGTTGGCCGTGGACCCCATGGCGCTCCACTGCGGCTTGCCGGTGATGAAGTTTCTCACCTCGGCGCAGTCGCCGGCGGCGTAGACGTCGGGCAGGTTGGTTGCCATGTGCTCATCCACGAGCACGCAGCCCTTGAGCATCTCGACGCCGGAGCCCTCGAGCCATGCCGTGGCGGGGCGGATGCCGATGGCGAGCACCGCGACGTCGGCGGCAAACGAGCCGTTTGCCGTCTGCACGCTTGCAACGCGACCGTCGCCCGCGATGCCGGTGAGCGCGGCGCCGGTGACCACGCGGACGCCCGCCGCCTTGAGCTGACGCTTCGCGAAGTCGGCCATCTCGGGGTCGAAGACGTTGGGCAGAATCTGGGGCATCGCGTCGATCACGGTGACGGAGAGGCCACGGGCGAGCAGGCTCTCGGCGACCTCAAGGCCGATAAAGCCGGCACCCACCACAACGGCGTGCCGGCACGCGTTTTGCTCCACATAGTCGCGCAGGCCGCAGGCATCGTCAGGCGTGCGCAGGCAGAAGACGCCCGCAAGGTCGCATCCCGCCACATCCGGCACGAACGGCGCCGCGCCCGTGGCGATGACCAGCTTGTCGTAGGTCTCGGTGCCCTCGCTTCCGTCCGCGCGGCGGACGCGCACCGTATGCGCGGCGGCGTCGAGCCCGGTGGCCTCCGTGCCGGTCTCCACCTCGACGCCGGTGAGGCCGGCGTACGCGGCGGGCGTGTTGACGATGAGGTCCTCGCGCGCGGGGATGTCGCCGCTTACGTAATAGGGCAGCCCGCAGCCCGCATAGCTGATGTCAGCGCCCTTGGTGACGACCTTCACCTCGGCGGAGCGATCGCAGCGCTTGATCTTGGCGGCGGCCTTGGTTCCGGCTGCCACGCCGCCGACGACCAGGTACTTCATATGACGTCCCCTCTCTGAGACAGGACGCGCGGTCGGGTTGGCCGTGCGCGCCCGTATACCCGTGTGTCTATGATAGGCCCGCGGCGCGGTCGGGACGGGTGGGAAATACTCCGAAGGGGGAGCGCGTCGGGCTGTAAGGGAGGCGTGTCAGCCGGCGACGCGTTTCTCCATGATGTAGTCGTCCATGACGAAACCGGAGCCGATATCGGTCCGCACGGCGTCGATCGTCTCGAAACCCGTTCCCTTGTAGGCGCGGATGCCGAGTTCGTTGCCCTTGTTGACGGTGAGGTACATCGCGCGCAGGCCGCGCTCGCGGCAGAGCTGCTCGTAAAAGGCGACCACGGCGCTCCCGAAGTGCTTGCCGCGCTCGTCGGCGCGCAGGTAGATCTTGCTGATGAAGAAGCGCGACGTCTCGGACTCGACGTGTCCGCCCGTGTAGCCGACGATGCGGCCGTCGTCGGCGGCGCGCACGAACCAGTATTCGTACGCGTGCTCGACCATATCGCGCCGGATCGCGGAGGGGCTCTGGAAGCGCTCGATCATGTATTCGGTCTGGTCCGCACCGATGAGCGCCGGCCAATACGCGCGCCAGATGGTGCCCGCGAGCGCGGCGAGCGCATCGGCTTGCTCGAACGCGACGGCCTCGAAAGTCGCCGGCGCACCCGGCAGATGAAGGGTGTTCGCTGCGGTATCCATGCAGCTCCTCCCGTGACGGTTGCGATATGGCCTTCAGTCTAGTTGAGGAGTAAGGTAGAGCCATCCTGCCGACGGAATTGGCTTCAGGATGTAACACGGGGGAGGTGCTGCCATGGAGCGGCCGGAAGGGCATCGCGGGTTGCTCGTGGTCGAGAGCGGGTATGCGGATTCTCATGTCCGCGCTACCTACGTCGAGCCGCTCGAGCGGGAGCTGATCGACGCCTTTTACCGCGATACGACCGACGCGGTACCGGTCCGCATCGCCTCTGCGGGCACCCATGCGCACGCAGGGGCGGGCCCTGCGGGGCTGGACGTCGCCGCCGCGCTCGAGGAGCTTTGGGCTGCGGGCGTGCGCGATGTGACGGTCGCCCCGACGCACCTGATCGACGGCGCATCGTATGAGGGGGTGCGGCGAGCCGTGCGCACGAAGGTGCGTCTGTTCGACGCGGTGCGCCTGATGCCTCCCTTGCTCTCGTCCGCGTCCGATGCGGCCGCCCTCGCGCGAGCCGTCGACAGCCGTTATCCGCGTCGGGAGCGCGAGGCGGTCGTGCTCGTCGGGCACGGTTCCGATGGGGCGGGGCAGCTTGCGTACCTGGCGCTCGGCTACGAGCTGCATGCCCGGGGCCGCAGTGACGCGGCGATCGGGGTGCTTCGCGGGGACCCGTCGTGTTCTGCGGTGGCAGCCGAGCTCGCGACCGCTGGCGTCGAGACCGTGACGCTTGTCCCGCTCATGGTTGCCGCCGGACGCCATGCGCGTCGTGATGTCCTCGGCACTGAATGCGAGAGCTGGGCTAGCTGTCTCAAGGCTGCCGGGTTCACCGTGCGGGCGGCGGCAGACGGCCTGGGGGCGTGGCCCGAGGTCCGGGCGCTGGCGTGCGAGCACCTGGACCGTTCGGTTCAGGTCGTCGCGGGTGAGGATGGGCCCGTGTCGCCATGCGGCGCGAGCCGGTTCCCGCTCTTTGTCGACCTTGCGGGCGCACGCTGCCTGGTGGTCGGGGGCGGGGAGGTCGGATGCCGCCGCGCCGCCGCGCTCGCGCGCTTCGGGGCCCGTGTGACGCTGGTGGACCCCGCTTTCCGCGACGAGGGCCGCCGCGTCGCCGCCGAGCTGCTCGCACGTCCCTATCGTGCGGGTGACGAGGACGGGTGCGCGCTGGCGGTCGCCGCCACGGACGATCGCGCGGTCAACCGCATGCTGGGCGAGCGCTGCCGCCGCCTCGGCATACCGGTGTCGGTGGCGGACGCGCCCGACGAGTGCACGTTTTTCTTCCCCGCCCTCTGCGAGGGGACCCATGCGGTCGCGGGCGTCGTCTCGCGCGATGCCACGCCGGACGGCCATGCCCTGACCGCGCGGGTCGCCGCGCAGATCCGCGCCATCCTGCCTTAGAGACGGATCGCGTACGGGCGATGTGCGCCGAACACGACATGGGCTTCCCGTGTTCGAACGCGCATACGAACACATGTCCGGTATCAAAACGGGTAGACTGGTGCCCGCATATCCCCATGGCGTTCCGAAAGGATTCCCATGTCAGAATCATCCATCGTCATCCGCGGCGCCCGCGAGCACAACCTGCGCGACATCGACGTCGAGATC
Source organism: Collinsella tanakaei (assembly GCF_030373545.1). Lineage (GTDB taxonomy): Bacteria > Actinomycetota > Coriobacteriia > Coriobacteriales > Coriobacteriaceae > Collinsella > Collinsella tanakaei_C. The sequence continues at coordinate 13,821 of NZ_JAUDCO010000011.1, forward strand.
CCGCGCGACAAGCTCGTCGTGATCACCGGCCTGTCGGGCTCGGGCAAGTCGAGCCTGGCGTTCGACACCATCTACGCCGAGGGCCAGCGCCGCTATGTCGAGAGCCTGTCCAGCTACGCGCGCCAGTTTCTGGGGCAGATGGACAAGCCCGACCTCGATTCCATCGACGGCCTGTCCCCGGCGGTGTCCATCGACCAGAAGACCACGAGCAAAAACCCGCGCTCCACGGTGGGCACGGTCACCGAGATCTACGACTACCTGCGCCTGCTGTTCGCCCGCGTGGGCACGCCGCACTGCCCGGAGTGCGGCCGCGTAATCGAGCGCCAGACGACCGACCAGGTCGCCGACAAGATCATGGCGGCGGGTTCGGGCCGTCGCGCCCTGGTGCTCGCGCCGGTCGTCACCGACCGCAAGGGCGAGTTCGCCAAGCTCCTCGACGACCTGCGCCGCGAGGGCTTCTCCCGCGTGCGCATCGACGGGGAGGTCCACAGCCTGGACGATCCCATCGAGCTCGATAAGAAGTACCGGCACACCATCGAGGTGGTGGTCGACCGCATCGTCATCCGCGAGGGCAGCGTCGGCCGCATCGCCGAGGCGGTCGAGCAGGCGACGAAGCTCGCGAGCGGTCGCGTGGCGGTGTACCTGCTGCCCGACCGCGACGCGCCGGAAGGGACGCCGGGCGATCTGCTCTCGTACTCGCTGGCGCTCGCGTGCCCCGAGCACGGCCACTCCATCGACGACCTGCAGCCGCGCGACTTCTCCTTCAACGCTCCCTACGGCGCGTGCCCCGAGTGCGACGGCCTGGGTTTCAAGAAGGTCGTGGATGCCGAGGCGCTCATCGAGGACCCGAACCTCTCCATCGAGGAGGGCGTGTTCGGAAGCTTCTTCGGCAAGTCCAACTACTACCCGCAGATCTTCCGCGCGCTCGCCAAGCACCTGAAGGTCGACCCCACGACGCCGTGGCGCGACCTGCCCGCCCGCGTGCGCAAGATCTTCCTCGACGGCCTGGGCGACAAGAAGATGCGCGTCGACTATCACACGCAGGACGGGCGCGACACCCACTGGTTCACCAAGTACTCCGGCGTGCGCAACATCCTGTACGAGCGCTATATCGAGACGACCAACGACAACACCAAGGCGCGACTCGAGAAGTACATCCGCGAGGAGCCGTGCCACGCCTGCCATGGAGCTCGCCTGCGTCCCGAGATGCTCGCCGTCACGGTGGGGGACAAGTCCATCTACGACGTGTGCTGCATGAGCTGCCGCGAGTCGCTCGAGTTCTTCGAGGCCCTTGAGCTCACCGAGCGCCAGCAATTCATCGGCGGGCGTATCGTCAAGGAGATCATGGAGCGCCTGCGCTTTCTGGTGGACGTGGGTCTGGACTACCTCACGCTCGACCGCGCCTCGGCGACGCTGTCGGGCGGCGAGGCGCAGCGCATCCGCCTGGCAACGCAGATCGGCGCGGGCCTCATGGGCGTGCTCTACATTTTGGACGAGCCGTCCATCGGCCTGCATCAGCGCGACAACGAGCGCCTCATCGCCACGCTCGAGCGCCTGCGCGACCTGGGCAATACGGTCATCGTGGTCGAACACGACGAGGATACGATCCGCGCGGCGGACTTCGTGGTGGACATGGGACCGGGCGCCGGCGAGAACGGCGGCGAGGTGGTGTGCGCCGGCTCGCCCGACGAGATCATGGCCTGCTCGGCCTCGCTCACCGGAGCCTACCTCACGGGCAAGCGCATGGTGCGCCTGCCCGACGAGTGCAGGAATCCCGGCCGCGGGGCCCTCGTGGTCCGCGGGGCGCGCGCCAACAACCTCAAAAACGTTACGGCCAAGATCGAGTTTGGCACGTTCACCGTGGTCACCGGCGTGTCCGGCTCGGGCAAGAGCTCGCTGGTGACCGACACCATCGCGCCGGCGCTCACCAACGCCATCCACCACTCCGCCCGCCCGGTCGGTCCCTATCGCGCCATCGAGGGCATGGAGCAGATCGACAAGGTCATCGACATCGACCAGTCGCCCATCGGGCGCACGCCGCGCTCGAACCCGGCGACCTATATCGGGCTGTGGGACGACCTGCGCGCGCTGTTCGCCAGCGTACCGGAGTCCAAGGCACGCGGCTATTCGCCCGGTCGCTTCAGCTTCAACGTTTCCGGCGGCCGCTGCGAGGCCTGCAAAGGTGACGGCCAGATCAAAATCGAGATGCACTTCCTGCCCGACATCTACGTGCCGTGCGAGGTCTGCGGCGGCAAGCGCTACAACCGCGAGACGCTCGAGGTGCTCTACCGCGGCAAGTCCATCTCGGACGTGCTCGACATGTCCGTGACCGAGGCGCTGGCGTTTTTCGGCAACATCCCGCAGATCAAGCGCAAGCTTCAGACGCTGTATGACGTGGGCTTGGGCTACGTCCGTTTGGGACAGCCCGCCACGACGCTGTCGGGCGGCGAGGCGCAGCGCGTGAAGCTCGCCAAGGAGCTGCACCGCAAGCAGACGGGCAAGACCTTCTACATCCTCGACGAGCCGACCACCGGTCTGCACTTCGAAGACGTCCGTCAACTCATCGACGTGCTGCAGCGCCTGGTCGATGCCGGCAACACGGTGCTCGTGATCGAGCACAACCTCGACGTCATCAAGGTCGCCGACCGCATCATCGATCTTGGTCCCGAAGGCGGTAACGGCGGCGGTCGCATCGTGGTGGCAGGTACGCCCGAGCAGGTCGCGGCGTGCCCCGAGAGCTATACGGGACGGTTCCTGGGTCCGATTCTTGCGCGCGACCGCGAGCGGCAGGCGGGCTTGATCTAGAGACGCCGCGGTTGGCCGGCGACGTGTTCCATGGGTTGGTTGGGGACGTGTTCCATCCAACCCATTTTTGCGTGAAAATGCCCCAGAGGCCTTTTGTTATTGAGAAATGGGTTGGGCGGAACACGTCCCCAACCAGCCCACGTCACCGGCCGACCCGAGGGGTTCGACTTGCCCGTATGCGCAGGGACAAGGGTCTGTTTGGCGACTGTTCTGTTCGCCTGACACCCCCTGCGAACTGGGGTTGAAGCTCAACTTGAAGCTTAACTTGGTGTGGAGTGCGGATGAATCGTTTTGGGGATGGCGCCGGCTGCTGATAGAATGTGGCCTACATTGAGTCTTTCGCACGAGAAAGGACGATGACCGACACGAGCGCTCGCAGACAGAAGCGCAGCGCACCGTTAGGAGATGTACTTCATGGCGCACTTTAAACGTAGCCTCACCGCCATTCCCGTTTTCGGCCTGAGCTTCGCGCTCATGGCAGGGCTTGGCCCCGTTCCCGCTATGGCGGCATCGTCGGCCGAGCTCCAACAGCAGCTGGATGTCGCTTCCGAGCAGCTTCACTCCCTGTATTCCGCCGCCGAGCAGGCGGGGAACGACCTCATCACGGTCAACAACGACCTGAACGAGACCAAGCAGAAGATCGAGGACACGAAGGCCCAGATCGCTGAGGAGGAAGAGCAGCTCGCCATCTCCCAGGGGGAGCTCAGCGAGCTGGTGACCAACCAGTACAAGACGGGTGGCAACGCGAGCATCGTCTCGGTGCTGCTCAACTCCGGCAGCTTCACCAACCTGATTTCCAACCTGCACTATGCCGACAAGGCGGCCGAGCACAAGCAGGACGTCATCACGACCACCCATGAGCTCATGACCTCCCTCGAGGAGAACAGGCAGAGCCTGGAGGAGGAGAAGGCGAAGCAGGAGAAGCTCGTCGCCGAGCAGCAGGAGAAATCCGATGCGGCGAACGCGGCGGCGGCTGAGGCGCAGGCCTACTACGACCAGCTCTCCGATGAGCTGAAGGAGCAGCTGGCTGCCGAGGAGGAGGCCGCTCGCCGCGCTGCGGCCGAGCAGGCCGCGCAGCAGGCTGCGGCCAATGGCGGTTCCGAGGACTCCTCGACCGACGGCGGCAGCGACAACCAGGGCGGCGGCTCCGACAGCTCGCACGATGATTCTGACTCCGGTTCCGACTCCGACGGCGGTTCTGACTCCGGCAACACCAGCTCCGGTGGCAACACGAGCTCCGGCGGCGGTTCCAACTCCGGCGGCGGTTCCGGTTCCGGCTCCGGCGGCGGCTCGGGTTCCGGCGGCGGTTCCGGCTCCGGCGGTGGCTCAACTTCGAGCGGTCCGACCTCGAGCGCGAGCGCCATGGTCAGCCGCGCCACGAGCATCATCGGCTCGGGCTACTCCTATTCCGGCTACAGCTGGACGGGCGACCCGAGCACCTCTTGGTTCACCTGCTCGGGCGTTGTCGACTACGCGCTCGGCCTCGGTCCGTGGTCGAACAGCCCTGAGTCCCTTATGGGCAAGGTCCAGAGGCGCGGCACGTGGACCACGAGCGTGAGCAACCTGAAATACGGCGACCTCGTGTTCTTCACCTCGAGCGGTCGCTATTGCGGCCACGTCGGCATCTACATCGGCGGCGGCTCCATGATCGACTCCATCCCCGGCGCTGGCGTCGGCTACCGCACGCTCGATTACATCGGCGGCTTCATCGGCGGCGGCTCCATCGTCTAGCAGCTCGGGCCGCAAACGTGGACGCAGACGGCTCCAGGGCATCGCGCCTTGGGGCCGTTTTGATATGAGAGGGGAGGACCATGGGTCGCAAAGAGAAGGTCCAGAAGACCAATGCCATGCGGGAGCTGGAGCGAGCCGGCATCCCCTTCGAGGTCAAAACCTATGAGGTCGACGAGGACGACCTGTCGGGCATCCACGTTTCCGAACAGCTAGGAGAGGATCCCGGGCAGGGATTCAAAACGCTGGTCACGGTCGCTCCGAACGGGAATCACGTCGTGTGCTGCATACCGGTCGCCGAAGAGCTCGACCTGAAGGTCGCCGCACGCGCTGCGGGCGAGAAGTCGCTGGCGATGATGCACGTTCGCGATCTGCTCGACACGACCGGCTACGTTCGCGGCGGATGCTCACCGGTGGGCATGAAGAAGCGGTTCCCCACCCTGATCGATGAGGGTTGCATGCGCTATGAGCGGATTTTCATCTCTGGCGGCAGGCGCGGCATACAATTGATGCTCGATCCGCATGACCTGATTTCCCATACCGGCGCGACCGTCGTCGCGCTGTGCAGAAAGGGCGAGAGTTCGCATGACTGATGAGTTCGATACCAAGATCGAGCGGAAAGCCCCTGGCCGTCATTTCAAAACGACGGATGCTGCTGCGTCGGCGGGCGATGACGGCTCGGCGCCTGCGCGCGCGCATGTCGCCGCGCGCCCGGGCGCTTCACCCGATGAGACGACTGCTTTCTTGATCTCTGCGGGCGTCGACCCCGCACGCATAGGCGCCACCCCGGCTGACGGGCCCTGCGCCTCCGACGACGAGGTCTTCGGGGTCGCCCCTGCACCTTCGCCCGAAACGACGGCGGCGTTCATGGCGGCAACCCAATACGATTCTGCCGCCTCCGTCGGGTTCAACGCGCCGCGCCCCGACGAGTCCGCGCAGTTCGCGCTCGTGGGAGACCCCACGCCCGACGCGTGGGACGACGACGGCCCCTTCGTCGACAGCGCGCGCATAGAGACCGAATCGCACGAAGGCGTAGACGAGGCGATTGAGCACCATGACGATGAGGAGGCGAGCGTTGCCGATGTCGGCCGTTCCGCTGCGCTCATGAGCGGCCTGGTCATCATCAGCCGCATCACCGGTTTCTTCCGGACGTGGGCCCAGGCGTTCGGTATGGGCACGACGCTGGTCGCCAGCGCCTTCACCGTCGCCAACAACATGCCCAACGCCCTGTATGAGCTCGTCATGGGCGGCATGCTCGTCACGGCGTTTCTGCCGGTGTACGTGTCGACCAAGAAGAAGGCGGGGCGCGTGGGAGCCTGCGCGTATGCGTCCAATCTCCTTTCGCTTGTGACGCTGCTCATGGGTGCGCTGTCGGTCCTGTCGTTCATCTTCGCTTCCGAGATCATCTGGACACAGGCGTTCAACGCGTCCTCTGAGTTCAACTTCGACCTCGCCACGTATTTCTTCCGCTTCTTCGCCATCGAGATCGTGCTCTACGCGCTGTCCTCGGTCATCTCGAGCATCCTCAACGCGGAGCGCGATTATTTCTGGTCGACAGCGGCGCCGATTGCCAACAACGTGGTGATCACGGTGGCGTTTCTCATCTACGGACTGATCGTCGAATCGAATCCCCAGGCGGGCATCCTCGTCCTCGCCATCTCCAATCCGCTCGGTGTGGCGGTGCAGGTCTTCATGCAGGTCCCCGCCCTTGCGCGCCATGGCGTGCACCTGTCGCCGCGCATCGACATCCATGACCCGCTCATCCGCGAGACGCTCTCCATCGGTATCCCGACCTTTGTCGTGGCGGTCGTGTCGTTCGCGACGACGTCCGTGCAGAGCGCCTGCGCCCTGTCGGTCAATCCGGGAGGCGCGTCGATCACGTACTACGCTCGTATCTGGTATATCCTTCCGTACTCGGTGTTTGCCATCCCGATCACGACGGCCATGTTCACCGAGCTGTCCTCGTATGTGGCAAGCGGTCGCATGAAGCGTTTTGTCGACGGCCTTGCCAACGGGTCGGGACAGATTCTGTTCCTGCTCATTCCCTTCGCCCTCTACCTCATGGTGTTCGCGCCGTGCCTGTCCAATATCCTCAAGAGCGGCCGTATGTCCGCCGAGGACGTCGACATCCTCTCCACGTACATCGTGTGGCTGTCCATATCGCTTCCCGGGTACGGTCTGTGCACGTATCTGCAGAAGGCGTGCTCCTCGCTGCGCAAGATGAAGCTCTTCGCGGTCGCGGAGTGCATCGCCGGCACCATCCAGATCGTCATGTGCCTGGTGTTCACCCCGGTGTTCGGCTTCAACGTCGTCGGTTTCAGCTCGACGTTCTTCTTCGTTTCGATCGACCTGGTCACCCTGCTGTTCCTGCGCCATGAGCTCGGCCACATCGGTTTTATGTCCATGATCGTCGCCGGCGTGCGCGCCCTTGCTCTGGGCCTTCTGGGAGCCGGTGTCGGCCTGGCGATACTCACCGGTCTTCAGATGTTCGTGGGTCCGCTCGCCGAGGGCGGAATCCTGCGCGCGCTCGCCTATGCCGTCGCCGGCGGCGTGCCCGCCGTGCTGATCACGTTCGGTGCGGGCATCGCTCTCAAGCTTCCCGAGGTCTCGTTCATCAGCTCGCTCGTGTCGAGCGTTTTGCCGCGCCGCTCATAAGGCCCCGCTTCGTACGGCGCAAGGAAAGGACACCCGATGAATCGTTTGCCCGAAGAGGATCGCATCGCCGAGATTTTGGCCGGCCTCACCGGAACGCGACCGCAGGATTGGTACCTGACGTTCAAGGCGCGCCACGCGATGCTCCTGGCGTTTCGTGCGGTGCGCGGGCAGATGGGTCCCGGAACGGTCGTCACGCAGCTGCTGACGTGCTGCACGGCGGTGGATCCCATCATCGCGGCGGACCTGACGCCGCGCTATGCCGAGGTGTCCCGCTGCGCGGCGTCGATCTGTCCGGAGAAGCTGTCGCTGCTCCCGGATGACCGGGCGGTCGTCCTGCAGCATACCTACGGTCTGATCGACGAGACGGACAGCGAGAACCTGGTTCGCATCGCCCACGAAGCGGGGCTTCCGGTCATCGAGGACTGCGCCCACTGCGTAGGGCGCATGGCGCGCGGACGCGGCTCGGCCCCGCTCGCCGATATCTCGGTGCACTCCTTCGGCGTCGCCAAGATGCTTGACTCGCAGTACGGCGGCGCGGTGTGGGTGAACCCGGATTCGCCCTTTGCCGACGTGTGCCGCGATCTTCGCGACCGCTTGGCGTCGTTGCCTGTCGCCGGCGCTGCCCTCACCGCGCGTACGAAGACCTTCATCTTCTGGAATCGCGTCTTCAACCATCTGCCGACCGGGGTGTCGCGCTGGCTCAGGCGTACGGTTGCCGCAGCCGGGCTGTTCGAGCCGGCGGTGTCGGACGAGGAGCGCCGCGGTCGGGTGTCTCACGAGCCGCTTCGTCCGAGCGCCGAGGTGTGCCGTCGCGCCATCGAGGCGTTCGCGGGGCTCGAGGATCGCGAGCGCGTGCGCGCCGAGGCCGTGGAGGTGTACCGCGATGCATTCGCCGACATGCCGGGCGTCGAGACCTTCTCGTCCGCGATGTCCGGTCCGGTGCAGCCGCTTCTTAAGTTTCCGGTGCTCATGGCCGACCGCGACCGTGCCGAGCGCGCGGTATCGGGTGCCTGCGAGGCGGGGTACTACACCGAGGCCTGGTATCGCCCGTACCTGGGCCCGGGCGTCCTCGACGAGGAGGTGTATTGCGTCCCCGAGGACACGTCGTCGGTCGCGGTGTGCCTGCATATCGTGGATACGCTCGCCACGCTGCCGTGCCATGCGGGCGCCGAGGGCGCACGCGCGGTCGTAGAGGTCGTACGCGATATCGCCGCAAGATAGGGGCGGGCGTTTCGCGCTGCCATCCGCAGGCTTCCGGATGGCCGGATGCCTGCGGGGCTTATGCGACGGGCCGTGGTCTCTTCATAGATTGAGCCTTGCATCCGCGGGGCCATGCGCTCCATGAAGTATGATGAGCTGTTGGTAACCAAACGTCATCGAAGGATGGAGTACGACGCGATGCAGGTTATAGAGCTCTCGCGCACCGACTACGAGCAGCGGGCCGCAGCTTTTCCCGTACCCGTACCCATAGAGCAGCTGCCCGTGTGGCAGGACTTGGAAGATACCGTTCCCGGCCGTTCGGCCTGGGGGTACGCCGCGATCATGGAGGGGGAGCGCGAGCTCGCCCTGATCTCGCTCGTCCAGTACGAGACCCACGGCTACCGGTATCTGCGTGCCCATCACGCTCCCGTGTGGGCGGAGGAGCCCACGCCCGAGCAGGAGTCCGAGGCGCTTGAGGCGCTGGCCGATTTCGTGCGTCGTCGCGACGGCAAGCAGGTGTTCATGCGTCTGGCGGTCGCGCACGAGCTGCCCCTGACCGCACCGTGCCTGTCGACGCTTCCCTACGACACGACCGTCGTGATCGACCTCACCGGCGGCGACGACGAGATTCTCGCCCGCATGAAGCCGCGTGGCCGCCGCGATGTGCGAAAGGCCCTGCGCGAGTGCACGCTCACCTTCTCCGATGAGACCGAGCGCGCCATCGCGTCGTTCGACGAGTACTACGAGGTCATGGTCGAGACCGCCGCGCGCGATGGCTTTACCCCCGCTCCTGCGGAGGACTACCGCAACATGCTGCAGATCCTCGGTCACGATCACTGCCGTCTGTTCGCCGGTCGCGACGAGGATGACCGGGTGATCACCTGGACCATCGCCACCATCGCGGGCACGCATGCGACGCGCTACTACGGCGCCTCGCGTTCCGGTGCGGCGCGCAACCTCGCCACCGACCGCCTCATCTATTTCGAGTGCTGCGAGCTTGGACGCATGGGCTGCGCCGAATACGATCAGATGGGTATCGGAAGCGAGTTCCAGCCCGCGACGATGGGGCTCAACACCTTCAAGACGAAGTTCGCCAAAGACGGGGTTCGCACCGTCGCCCCCGATCGGGACGTTCCCATCAAGAAGACGTTTTACCGTGCGCTCGTGGCGGCAAAGTCCGCCCGCAACGCCCTTCGCTCGGCCAAACACGACAAATAGGGGTTTCGCCATGACCGATGCCATCCGCACCATCTCCGAGTCCGAGCTTCCCGAGCGCCTCGTTCCGGTCGCGCTCGGCGGAGAGATCATGTCCTACTCGTTCGCGCGCTGTTTTTACGAGGCGTACGGGGTCAAGACGATGGTTCTTTCCGCGGTCGACGTGCGCGCGACCTCCTCGAGCCGCCTGACCGACTACCGCGTGGTTCCCGCGATGGGACAGGGCGACGAGGCCATCATGGAGTACCTGCGTGGCCTGGGCGCCGAGCTCGCCGCGGCTGGCAAGGTCGCCATCATCTTCGGCAGCGCGGACTGGCACGCGCGCATCCTGTCCGTGAACAAGCAGGAGCTCTCGCAGTGGTTCGCGGTGCCCTATAACGATTTCGAGCTGCTCGACGAGATTACGCAGAAGGAGCGCTTCTACGAGATCTGCGAGGAGCTGGGCATCGACTACCCGAAGACGTGGTCGTTCGATTGCTCCGACCCCGATGTCCGCATCGATCCGTCGGCGTTCACCTATCCGCTCATCGCGAAGCCGTCCAATTCCGCGCGCTATGATCTCATGGATTTTCCTGGCAAGGAGAAAGTCTATGAGGTGCAGGGCCCTGATGAGCTCGTGCGCATCTTCGATTTGCTGCGCGACGCGGGCTACGACCGCGAGCTGGTCGTCCAGGATTTCATCCCGGGCGACGACGCGGCCATCCGATCGCTCACCACGTTCTCCGACGCCTCCGGTGAGGTTCGCGTCGTGTCCGGCGGCCAGGTCGTGCTCCAGGACCACTCCCCGGCGCGCATCGGCAATCCTATGTGCATCCTGCCCGAGCGCGTCGAGCCGATCATCGAGGCCGCAAAGCGGTTCTGCCGCCATGTGGGATATCGCGGCTTCGGAAACTTCGACATCAAGTACGATGAGCGTGACGGCAAGTACAAGTTCTTCGAGATCAACACCAGGCCCGGCCGCAACACCTACTACGTGGCACAGGGCGGCGCCAACATCGCCAAGCTGCTGGTGGACGAGTACATCTTGGGCCGCGAGATCCCCTATCAGGAGGCGTACGGCGACGTGCTGTACACCTGCGTTCCCGCGCGCGTGATCAAGACGTCCGTTCCCGACCCCGAGCTTCGCCGCCGCGTCCTTGCCATGTACCGTGCGGGCAAGGCGGACTATCCGTACAACTGGAAGGGCGACACGCTCGCCCACAAGCTGTGGTCGACGATCACCTATTTCCATCAGATCGAGAAATTCAAGCGCTACGTGGGCGATGTTCGCCGCGAGAAGGCGCACTAGATGACGACGCCGCTCGGACCGGGCGGCCTGCCCGGACGTCGCGTGAGCGTGGATGCCCACGATGCCGCCGCGGCGGCGCGCCATGTCGCCGAGGCGGGGGAGGGCGGAGGCCTCTCGCTGGCCGCGCAGGTGGCGCTGGTCCCCACCGATCCGGGCTGCTACCTGTGGAAGGACGCTGCGGGCGAGGTCATCTACGTGGGCAAGGCCAAAAACCTGCGCGCCCGCATGAAGCAGTACGTCCAGCTCACCGACGACCGCGAGAAGATTCCGCTCATGATGCAGCTTGTGGCGGGGTTCGATTACATCGTGGTGGACAACGAGCACGAGGCGCTCGTGCTCGAGCGCAACCTCATCGGCCAGTACCACCCGTACTTCAACGTCGACTACAAGGACGACAAGAGCTACCCCTATATCGCCGTGACCCATGGCGACCTGTTTCCCGCAATCAAGTACACCCGCGAGAAACACCGTCCCGGCACGCGCTATTTCGGCCCCTACACCGACGCGAAGGCCGCACGCGAAACCATCGACACCCTGCGCAAGGTGACGCCCATCTGCTCTGCCACCTGCGCGGAGTGGAAGCGCGTACGCCGGCTCATCCAAAAGCGGCCCGACGATGCGGACATCATCGGCCTGATCTGTGCGCAAAAGGGCCGTCCGTGCTTCGATTACCACGTGGGGCGCGGCCCCGGCGTGTGCGCGGGCATGATTGCGCCCGATGAGTACGCGAAAAGCGTCCGCCGGGTCGAGCGGTTCTTGTCGGGGCATCGCAGCGAGCTTGTTCGCGAGCTGAAGGACGATATGGCCGAGGCCGCCGCGGAGCTCGATTTTGAGCGGGCGGGGCGCATCAAACGCCGCCTGGAGGTCATCGACGGCCTGGACGACCGGCAGCAGGTCGTGTTCCCGACGAGCGTGGACATCGACCTTATCGGGTTCTATCGCGAAGAGACCATCGCCGGCGCATGCGTGTTCGTCGTGCGCGAGGGGCGTACGGTCCGCAGCTGCGAGTTCATTTTGGACAAGGGTCTCGATGTCACCGAGGACGAGCTGGTCGGCGGATTCGTCAAGCGCTACTACGACGAGACCGCCGATATCCCCGCCGAGGTCGACATCGCCATCGACCTCGAGGATGCCGACGTGGTCGCCGCGTGGCTTTCCGACAAGCGCGGTCGCCGCTGCACCCTGCATCGCCCGCAGCGCGGGGAGAAGCGCCACCTGCTCGAGACCTGCGAGCGCAATGCGCGCCACGCCCTCATGCGCTACATGGTGCGCACCGGCTATGCCGACGACCGCACGAACCAGGCGCTGCTGCAGCTCGAGAGCGCCCTTGCGCTCGACGGCCCGCCGATGCGCATCGAGTGCTTCGACATCTCTACGCTCCACGGCCGCTTTACCGTGGCCTCGATGGTGGTGTTTACGAACGGGCGTCCCGACAAGAGTCAGTATCGCCGCTTCAAGATTCGTGCCGAGCTCGACGAGGCGAACGACTTCCTGTCCATGTCCGAGGTGCTGGGCCGTCGCTATGCGCCCGAGCGCATGGCCGACGAGCGCTTTGGCAGCCGTCCGGACCTGCTGGTGGTCGACGGCGGAAAGCCCCAGCTCACCGCTGCCATGCGGCAGCTTGAGCAGCTCGGGCTGGACATCCCGGTGTGCGGTCTGGCCAAGGCGGACGAGGAGGTGTTCGTCCCGTGGGACGACACGCCGGTCGTCCTGCCGAGCGGGTCGGCCTCGCTCTATCTGATCAAGCAGGTGCGCGACGAGTCCCACCGCTTTGCGATCACGTTCCATCGCGAGCTGCGCGATCGCGCCATGACCGTATCGGTGCTCGACGAGGTGGAGGGCGTGGGGCCGACGCGCAAGAAGGCGCTCATGCGCCACTTTGGGTCCATGAAGCGCCTGCGGGCGGCAAGCGTCGAGGAGATCGCGTCCGTGAAGGGCATTCCCACCGCGGTCGCCCAAGCGGTGTACGATACCCTGCGTGCGTAAGGGATAGGTCCGCCGCGCCCGCGTTCACGCCCGTCCGCGCGGGTGGGTATACTGGTGGACAGACTGTCGAGCGAGGAGGCCGCGCATGTCCGATATGAATCCCATCACTTCCGCTGAGCTTGCCGACCGCGTGCCCGATGTCGTGATCATCACCGGCATGTCGGGCTCGGGGCGCACCCAGGCGATGCACGTGTTCGAGGACATGGGCTACTTCTGCATCGACAACCTGCCGCCCCGTCTGATTCTGCAGCTCGCCGAGCTCGTGGGCATCAACGCGGGCATCGGCCGGCATCTCGCCGTGACGAGCGACCTGCGCAGCCAGGGGCTGTTCGACGAGCTGCTCGATGCCATCAAGCAGCTCGAGGATCACGAGATGAGCTGCAAGGTGGTGTTTCTTGAGGCCTCCGACGAGGTCCTCATTCGCCGCTACAACGAGAACCGCCGCCGTCACCCGCTGGCCAAACCGGGGGAGACCACGGCCGACGCCATCCAGCGCGAGCGTCTGGGCCTCAAAAGCATCCGCGAGCGCGCGGACATGATTATCGACACGAGCCGCCTGGCGACGAGCGCCCTGCGCACCAAGCTGCGCCATGCCTTCTCGGAGCTTGCCGACCAGCAGCTCATGGACGTGCACGTGTTCTCCTTCGGCTTCAAGCACGGCATGCCCGTGGAGGCCGATCTCATGATCGACGTGCGCTTCCTGCCCAACCCGTTTTACGACCCCGAGATGCGCTCCATGACGGGGCTTGACGAGAAGGTGTCGACGTTTGTCCTCGAGCACCCCAAGACCCAGGAGTTTTGGCGCGCCTGGTGCCAGCTGCTCGATGCGGTCATGCCGGGCTATGTCGCCGAGGGCAAACCGCAGCTGTCCATCGCCATCGGATGCACCGGCGGCCAGCACCGCAGCGTGGCTATCGCAGAGGCCACGGCGCGCTACCTCGAGCGCCAGCAGTACCACGTGAGCATCTCCCATCGCGATCTGTCGCGGGCGAACAGGACGGCAACGGGGGATCCGCACTGATACCCCGAAAGGGGTGGGAGCGTTTTGGGACGCCTGGGATATCTGATGGAAGGAGGGCTTGCCGATGTCGTTTACGGCCGAGGTGCGCGATGAACTGTCTCGCTGTGCGCCGACCTGCGAGTACTGCAACCTCGCGACGCTCGCGGCGCTGACGCGCGTGTGCGGTACGCTGGGCATCGCTGGACCTGGTCGCTATCGGCTCCAGGTCGCGACCGAAACGGGCGCCGTCGCGCGGACGATGATCGGGCTCACCCATCAGATCCTGAAGCTCAAAACGGAGTTCACCGTTCGCAAAAGCGTCCTGCACCGCGTGCGCAACTACCTCATCGCCCTGCCCGATCAGCCCGACCTCGAGAAAGCCCTTGTGCTTCTGGGCATCCTCGACCGCTCGGGCGGCCTGGTGGCGGGCATTCCGCACCACGTGGTCGCGCGCGACTGCTGCCGGCTCGCCTACATCAGGGGCAGTCTCATCGCCGGCGGCTTCGTTGCCGATCCGCGCGGCGACTTCCATCTGGAGATCTCGGTCCAGGGCGAGGCGTTTGCCCATGCCCTGGCCGATCTGATCGGTCAGGTCGGCGTGCACGCCCGCGTCAACAGGCGCCGCTCTTCATATGCCGTCTACATCAAGAGCGCCGAGGATATCGTGTTGCTGCTGCGCCAGGTGGGGGCACCGCGCAGCGTGGCCGAGATCGAGGACGCCCGCAGCGTCAAGTCGGTGAAAAACGAGGTGAACCGAAGGGTGAACGCCGAGCTCGCCAACCAGGGGAGGAGCGCAGGCGCCGCCCAGCGCCAGATCGAGCTTATCGACGAGCTTGACCGCCAGGGGCTGCTCGACGGTTTGCCCGAGGCGCTCCTGTCGTTTTGCGCGCTTCGCCGTGCACACCCCGACCTGTCCCTGCGCGATCTCGGGCAAATATGCGACCCCCCGCTCTCCAAGTCCGCGCTGTACCATCGGGTGCTCAGGTTGGAAAAGCTTGCCGGCGAGGCGCGCCAGAAAAACGATGAAACGCTTCAATAGGCCATACGCTGGGGTTTTGAAGCGAATCAAAGCTCTGAAAATCTCAAATCGACCCCTATTGTCGTGATACTCGCACCGAAAAAACGGTATATTCTAAGAGGTTTGTTTGTAGGCCTCGGCGGCAGGCAAGGGAACCTGCGGAGGCCTCGCGAAAGGAGACAAGCATGGCAGTAAAGGTTGCGATTAACGGCTTTGGCCGCATCGGTCGTCTCGCGTTCCGTCAGATGTTCGGTCACGAGGGCTCCGAGATCGTCGCTATCAACGACCTCACCTCCCCGGACATGCTCGCGTACCTGCTGAAGTACGACTCCACGCAGGGCAACTACTCCCGCGATCACGAGATCGTCGCCGGTGAGGACTCCATCACCGTTGACGGCAAGGAGATCACCATCTACAAGGAGGCCGACGCCAACAACCTCCCGTGGGGTGAGCTCGGTGTCGACGTCGTGCTCGAGTGCACCGGCTTCTACACCTCCAAGGCCAAGGCTCAGGCCCACATCAACGCTGGCGCCAAGAAGGTCGTCATCTCCGCTCCGGCCGGCAACGACCTGCCCACCATCGTTTACAACGTCAACCACGAGCAGCTGACCGCTGAGGACGATATCATCTCCGCCGCCTCCTGCACCACCAACTGCCTCGCCCCGATGGCCAAGGGTCTGAACGACTTCGCTCCCATCGTGTCCGGCATCATGACCACCATCCATGCCTGGACCGGCGACCAGATGCCGCTCGACGGCCCGCAGCGCAAGGGCAACAAGCGCCGCAGCCGCGCCTGCGCTGTCAACATCGTCCCCAACAGCACGGGTGCCGCCAAGGCCATCGGCCTGGTCCTGCCCGAGCTCAACGGCAAGCTCATCGGTGCCGCCCAGCGCGTCCCGACCCCGACCGGCTCGCTGACCAACCTCTACGCCGTCGTCGACAAGCAGGTCACCGCTGACGAGGTCAACGCCGCCATGAAGGCCTACGCCGAGACCATCCCCGAGACCTTCGCCTACAACACCGACGACATCGTCTCCACTGACATCATCGGCGAGACCCACGGCTCCATCTTCGACGCCACCCAGACCATGTGCTCCGATCTGGGCAACGGCCAGACCCTGGTGCAGGTTGTCTCCTGGTATGACAACGAGAACTCCTACACCTCTCAGATGGTCCGCACCATCAAGTACTTCGAGAAGTTCATCGGCTAACATCCGCCCCTAGAGCTTCCAGCGTCTTGTGTTGAGAGGGCGCGGCCTTGAAGGCGTATGCCCCAAAGGCCGCGCCCTTCTTATTTAGGGCTCCGCGATGCGCGGGCCCGAAAGAGAAAGGTAAGTTGCCATGGCTTTCACCAAGAAGACCGTCCGCGACATCGACGTCGACGGCAAGCGCGTTCTCATGCGTGTCGACTTCAACGTGCCCCTGAAGGACGGCGTCGTGACCGACGACACCCGCGTGCGCGCCGCCATCCCCACCATCCAGTACCTCAAGGAGCACAACGCCAAGATCATCCTCATGAGCCACCTCGGCCGTCCCAAGGGCGACGGTTTCGAGCCGGCGCTGTCCCTGAAGCCTGCTGCCGACAAGCTCGCCGAGCTCACCGGCTATGACGTCAAGTTCGTCGAGGACACCTACGGCGAGAAGGCCGCCGAGGCCGTCGCCGCCCTCGAGCCGGGCGACATCCTCGTGCTCGAGAACGTCCGCTTCGACAAGCGCGAGAAGAAGAACGACCCCGAGATCGGCAAGATCCTCGCCTCCTACGGCGACGTCTTCGTGCTCGACGCCTTCGGCACCGCGCACCGCGCCCAGGGTTCCGTGGTGGGCCCGGCCGCGTACCTGCCCGCTGTCGCCGGCTTCCTGCTCGAGAAGGAGGTCGACACCCTGACCGGCATCTTTGCCGAGCCCGAGCGTCCCTTCGTCGCCATCGTCGGCGGCTCCAAGGTGTCCTCCAAGATCGGCGTTCTCGATCACCTGATCGACTCCGCTGACACCCTGATCATCGGTGGCGGCATGGCCTACACCTTCTTCCTCGCCAAGGGTTACACCGTCGGCACCTCCCTCAAGGAGGAGGACTGGGTCGAGCGCGCCGGCGAGATGCTCAAGAAGGCCGAGGACAAGGGCGTCAAGATCCTGCTTCCCGTGGACAACATCGTTGCCGACCACTTCGGCGAGGACGCTGTCGGCGAGGTCGTCGACTCCGACAAGATTCCCGATGACCGCATGGGCATGGACATCGGCCCCAAGACCGAGGCCCTGTACGCCGAGGCCATCGCCGGCGCCAAGACCGTGTTCTGGAACGGCCCCATGGGCGTGTTCGAGATGGATCAGTTCGCTCACGGCACCGAGGCTGTCGCCCGCGCCGTGGCCGACTCCGATTGCACCTCGATCATCGGCGGCGGCGACTCCGTGGCCGCTATCAACAAGTTCGACCTTGCTGACAAGATGAGCTGGATCTCCACCGGCGGTGGCGCTTCCATGGAGCTCGTCGAGGGCAAGGCCCTTCCCGGAGTGGAGGCCCTCAACGATGCCGAGTAGCCGCACCCGCCTCATTGCAGGCAACTGGAAGATGAACAACGACGTGCCCGCCGCCAAGGAGCTGGCGGAGGCGCTCGTCGAGAAGGTCCCCGCGGGCAACGGCGTCGAGGTCGTCATCTGCCCGCCCACCATCGATCTGGCCTGCGCGTCCCACAAGATCGCCGACAGCGCCATCAAGCTCGGTGCCCAGAACGTGTACTGGGAGGAGAAGGGCGCCTACACCGGTGAGACCTCCTGCGCCATGCTGAAGTCCGTGGACGCCGAGTACTGCATCATCGGTCACTCCGAGCGCCGCGACTACTTCCATGAGACCGACGCCGACGAGAACAAGAAGGCCAAAGCGCTCATCGCCGCCGGCATCACCCCGATCTTCTGCTGCGGCGAGTCGCTCGAGACCCGTGAGGCCGGCGAGCACGTCGCGTTCGTGACCGCGCAGATTCGCGCCGGCCTGGAGGGCGTGGCCATCGAGTCCGCCGACCAGCTGGTCATCGCCTATGAGCCCATCTGGGCCATCGGCACGGGCAAGACCGCCACGGCGGCCGATGCCCAGGAGGTCTGCGGCGCCATCCGCGCCACCCTCGTCGAGATCTTCGGTGAGGAGCTCGCCGGTGGCATCCGCGTGCTGTACGGCGGTTCGGCCAAGCCCGAGAACATCGCCGGCTTCCTCGCTGAGGAGGACGTCGACGGCGCCCTCGTGGGCGGTGCCTCGCTCAAGGCCGATGACTTCGCTGCCATGGTTGAGAAGGCGGGGGAGTAGCGCATGGCTAAGCATCTTCCCGCCCTGCTCGTGATCATGGACGGCTGCGGCCTGGCGCCCGAGGGCGCCGATAACGCCGTGGCCGCCGCCAACACGCCGTTTCTGGATAGCCTGTACGAGCAGTATCCCCACACCACCCTCGGCGCGTCCGGTGAGGACGTCGGCCTTCCCGACGGCCAGATGGGCAACTCCGAGGTCGGCCACCTGAACATCGGTGCCGGCCGCATCGTGTTCCAGGAGCTGTCGCGCATCAACAACTCCATCAAGGACGGTTCGATCCAGGAGAACGAGACGCTCGCCCGCGCCATGGACGATGTCGCCAAGAACGGCGGCACCCTGCACCTGCTGGGCCTCGTGTCCCCGGGCGGCGTGCACTCCATGCAGCGCCACGGTGAGAACCTCTCCGCCATCGCCGCCATCCACGGCGTCGAGCGCATCCGCTTCCACTGCTTCATGGACGGCCGCGATGTCGACCCGCATTCCGGTGCCGGCTACATCGAGACCCTGAAGCAGAACCTCGAGGCGCTCTCCACCTATGCGGGCGTCGACGCCCGCATCGCCACGGTCTCCGGCCGCTACTGGGCCATGGACCGCGACAACCGTTGGGAGCGCGTCGAGCGCGCCTATGATGTCATCACGCTGCCGAGCGAGTCCGATACCGACCCGGTCGAGGGCGTGAAGGCATACTACGAGCGCGACGAGCGCGGCGATGAGTTCGTCGAGCCGTTTGCCTGCCACAACGAGGGCGTGCATGACGGCGACGCCATGGTCTTCTTCAACTTCCGTCCCGATCGCGCCCGCGAGATGACGCGTGCGTTTACCGAGGACGACTTCGATGGCTTCGAGCGCAAGGTTGCGCCCAAGCTGTCGCATTTCGTGACCATGACGGAGTACGACGACACGTTCAAGAACGTCGAGGTGGCCTTCCCCAAGACGTTCCCCGAGAACGTGCTCGCCGACGTCATCGCCCAGAACGGCTTGAAGCAGCTGCACACCGCCGAGACCGAGAAGTACGCCCACGTGACGTTCTTCCTGAACGGCGGCGTCGAGGAGCCCAAGGAGGGGGAGGAGCGCGTGCTCGTGCCCTCGCCGAAGGTTGCAACCTACGACCTGCAGCCCGAGATGAGCGAACCCGAGGTCACCGAGAAGCTCGTGGCCGCCATCAATGAGGACCGCGCTGACTTCTACATCGTCAACTACGCCAACTGCGACATGGTTGGTCACACCGGCGTGTTCGATGCGGCGGTCAAGGCTGTCGAGGCCGTTGACGACGGTCTGTCCCGTGTGATTCCGGCGATCCTCGCCAAGGGCGGCTTCGCTCTGATTACCGCTGACCATGGCAACGCGGACCACATGTTCGACGTGGACGCCGAGGGCGAGAAGCACCCGTTCACGGCGCACACCACCAACCGCGTGCCGTTCATCGTGGTCGATCCGGCCGCCAAGCTCACCGGCATCGAGGACGGACGCTTGTCCGACATCGCCCCGACGATGCTCACGCTCGCCGGTCTCGAGCCCTCGCCCGAGATGACCGGCCGCGTTCTCGCCACCGAGGAATAGGGGTTCGTTGGGGACGTGTTCGTTCCAACCCATTTTGGGGGCCGCTGACGCGCAAAGTCGGCGGCCCCCCTTTATTATGGGTTGATTGGGGACGTGTTCCTTCCAACCCATTTTGGGTTCGTTGGGGACGTGCTCCGTTCAACCCATTTTGGGGTCGTTGGGGACGTGCTCCGTTCGACCTTTCGGAAACCGGCGAATCCTTACCGGAACCCAACACATAGAAACGCCATACTACCTGCGGAAATAAAGGGTATGAACACCCTGTTCGGAAAGCTTGGGATGGGTTGATTGGGGACGTGTTCCTCCCAACCCATTCTTCGCGCTCGGCGCCGTCGGGAAAGGGGTGTTTCCATGCCAAGAACGTCTCGAGAGTATTCGGAATCCGGCTATTACCATGTTGTGCTGCGGGGAAACGGCAAGCAGCTTATTTTTGAAGACGATTCAGACCGTCTGGTGTTCTTGAAACAGCTCAAGGCGAAATCGGCGACCGACGGCGTGAGAATCATTGCGTGGTGCCTCATGAGCAACCATGTCCACTTGCTGGTTGATGACCCAAAGGATTCGCTGAGTCACTTCATGCATGCGATTTCCACGGCGTATGCACGCTACTTTAACGAAAAGTCAGGCCATGTTGGCTCAGTGTTTCAAGGTAGATTTACAAGCGTTCCCATAACAAGTGACGGCCAGCTTCTTCAGGCGGTTCGCTATATTCATGATAATCCTGCCAAGGCTGGCGTGGGTTCTGCTGATGCGTATCGGTGGAGCAGCTATGGAGAGTACCTTAGCTGCGCGGGGGTTGCAGATACGGAGACGGTACTCGACATGGTCGGGGGAGTTGAAGGTTTCCTGCGCTTTTCCGAAGACGGAAGATTCGATTCATGCTGCTATCGGACGACGAAACGGGTGTCCGATGAAGACTCACTCGAGGTGGCACGCTATACGCTGGGAGATATGGATCCAGCGAAGCTGAAGGAAATGGGAAAGATGCAACGGAATGAGGCGCTGCGGTCGCTTCGTGCGGCCGGCATAACAGTGAAGCAGCTGGAACGTCTCACGGGCATTGGTCATAACACCATCTCCCGTGTAACAAAAGATTAGTGCGCTATGGGTCGGTTGGGTCGGTTGGGGACGTGTTCCTTTCAACCCCTTTTGGGTTGAGCGGAACACGTCCCCAACCAACCCCTTTTGGGTTGAACGGAACACGTCCCCAACCAACCCACGTCCCCAACCAACCCATGTGGCGATTGGGTGCGGGGGCGGGCGGTGTGGTACCATACGGACTGTTCGTACGTACGTAGAAGGAGTGTCCCTGTGGGTCCGTTCCAGATTTTGCTTTTCGTTGTGTGGGCACTGTCCACGCTCGCGCTTATCGCGCTCGTCCTCATGCATTCCGGCAAGGGCACCGGCGTGTCCGACATGATCGCCAGCTCGCTGTATAACGCCAGCGCCGCCACCGGCATCATGGAGCAGAACCTCGACAAGCTCACCGTCATCGTGGCCGTCGTCTTCGCCGCGTGCGTCGTGCTCGCCATGTTCTTCTTCCCTCAGGGCATCGTGGGCATCTAAGCGGGCGTCGCTGGAAAAACCAAGCATCTTGGCAGGGGCCGTCACAGCGGCCCCTGTTTTGCGAAGCGACAAGTTTGTACCTGGCACCATCTTGCCATCTTGTCGGGTGACAAGTTTGTACCTGGCACCATCTTGCCATCTTGTCGGGTGACAAGTTTGTACCTGGCACCATCTTGTCGGGCAATGTTGCCGAATTGTAAAACTTTGCTCAAGGGTCCGGCACGGCCACCGGCGCCGCCGGGCGAGCAGGGCAGACGACGCATCCACAAAACTGCTGCTTTTATGCATTAAAGTGGTGGTCATTTTTTAAAACCTGCACGCAATTGCTTTTTCTGCCTAAAGAAATATCTGCTGTTTACCCAAAATGAGCGCTTTACTGCGGTCAAGTTGGGTTAAGGTATTGCCTACGTTGCAAGCATGGGCCTGTCAGCCTGGACCCATGCGATTCCAACGTTACATGGGCGGGGTCCACCCCGCACCGTACCTGTATTAAGGAGGATGGCATGGCTGAATTCATGAACAAGCCGATGGGCCGCCGCGCGTTCGTCGGTGGCGCTCTGGCAACGGGCGTGCTCGGCGTACTCGCTGGCTGCGGCCAGAAGGGTAACCCCAGCGCCGCTGGTAGCACGAGCGGAGAGGGCGCCTCGGGCGGCACCCTGCGTTACTACATCAACAACCCCGTCTCCATCGATCCGTACAACCTGATGGAGGACCAGGGCACGCAGGTCGGCTTCCAGCTGTTCGACTCCCTGACCCAGTACGACTTCGAGAAGGGCGAGATCAAGGCCCTCGCGTGCGACTCCTGGGAGGTCAACGACGACGCCACCGAGTTCACCTTCCACCTCAAGGAGGGCACGACCTTCCACAACGGCGACACCGTGGTCGCCGCTGACTGGAAGCGCGGCTGGGAGCGCATCCTGAACCCCGAGACCAACCCCGAGAGCCCCTCGGGCATCGGTTATCACCTGGCCATGGTCGACGGCTACGACGCCTTCACCGCCGGTGAGGCCGACGAGCTGACCGGCGTCACCTGCCCGGATGACAACACCCTCGTCGTCAAGCTCGCCTACAGCTACGCTGACTTCCCCTACGTCGCCTCCCACCCGGCGCTCGTGCCGGTTCCCGAGGTCGCGCTCGAGGACTTCCAGACCTTCTTCCTGTCGCCGATCGGCAACGGCCCGTTCAAGATGGACGGCAACTGGGAGGACGGCCAGTACATCAACATCGTCCGCTACGATGACTACTATGGCGACAAGGCCATCCTCGACGGCGTGAACTTCGTCATCCAGAAGGACGTGGAGACCGCCTACCGCGAGTTCCAGGCCGGCAACCTCGACGTCTGCGACGTGCCCGCCACCCAGATCCCCGATGCCCGCGAGACCTACGGCGAGTCCGAGGACGGCTACACCGCCACTCCGGATCACCAGCTGCTGCTCGGCGGCGAGCCCTCCACCTACTATCTGACCATCAACTGCGCGCAGGCTCCGTGGGACAACGTGAAGTTCCGCCAGGCCGTCTCCATGGCCATCAACCGCGAGGCCATCTGCGAGGAGGTCTTCCACGGCACCCGCACCCCGGCCGACAACATCGTCCCGCCCGGAATCGCCGGTTACGAGGAGGGCGTGTGGCCGTACTGCAAGTTCGACCAGGATGCTGCCAAGGCGCTTCTCGAGGAGATCTATCCTGACGGCAACTATCCCACCATCACGCTGACCTACAACCAGGACGGCGGCCACAAGGAGATCATGGACGTCGTCATGGCCTCCCTCAAGGAGGTCGGCATCGAGGCCGAGGCCGACACCAACGAGTGGGCCACGATCCTCAACCGCTACAGCTCCGGCGACTACGAGATCGGCCGCTGCGGCTGGGTCGCTGACTACCCGATCATGGACAACTTCATGTACCCGCTGTTCTTCTCGACCTCGGGTGACAACTACTCCCAGATCGGTGACGACGCCATCGACGCCGCCCTGCTCGAGGCCCGCGCCACGATCGATGACGACGAGCGTATCGCCAAGTACCAGAAGCTCGACGCCGAGCTTGGCGAGCAGTGCTGGATGATCCCGCTGATGTTCTACACCCACACCACGGTCGTGGGCGATAACGTGGCCAAGTTCTACCTTGACCCGCAGAAGAAGGCGGATATGTCCAAGACCGAGCTCGTTTCGGCCTAGTGTTTTCGCGTACAACGTACGCCTGATAGCAAGCGCCGACCCGGAAGGGTCGGCGCGCTTGTTGAATTACGGTAAGAGGGGAACTACATGGGAACTTACATCGCGAAGCGCGTGCTTCAGTTCATCCCGGTCTTCCTCGGTGTCACGATCATCCTCTTTGTGCTGCAAAACGTCGTGCCCGGCGACCCCATCAGGTTGATCACCGGCGGCCGCGCCGTTCCGGAGCAGACCGAGGAGATCATGCGCATCAACAACCACCTCATTCAGGTGGATGAGAACGGCAAGGCCCTGCGCGACGAGAACGGGGAGTACATCCCGACCTCGCTCGTCGATCGCTACTTCAACTACATGAACAAGCTGTTCCACGGCGACCTCGGCACGTCGTATCAGAAGAAGGTCTCCGTCACGAGCATCTTCGCGCAGAAGTATCCCTATACGGTCCGTCTTGCCGCATGCGCCATCGCGCTCGAGGCGATCATGGGTATCGGCGCGGGCGTGCTATCGGCGATCAAGCGCTATTCGTTCTGGGACATCCTCGTCACGCTGTTCACCTCCATCATGGTGGCGATCCCGGCGTTCTGGCTCGGCATGCTCCTGCAATGGTTCTTCGGCATCCTCATGAAGCAGTGGACGGGCGGCGCCTTCTCCATGCCCATCTCGGGCGCGGGCGGACCGAGCTCGCCGTACTACGACTGGATGCACTACATCCTGCCCGCCTTCACGCTGGCGGCGGTCTCGACGGCCTACACGGCGCGCATCATGCGCTCGCAGCTGCTGGACGTCATGAACCAGGACTACATCCGCACGGCTAAGGCCAAGGGTCTGTCCAAGCGCGACATCATCGTGCACCACGCGCTCAAAAACGCGCTGATTCCGGTCGTCACCTACATCGGCATCGACTTCGGCGGCATGCTCGCCGGCGCGATCCTGACCGAGACGGTCTTCAACTGGCCGGGTGTCGGCTACGAGATCTACCGCGCCATCACGGCGCGCGACTGGCCCATCGTCATGGGCGGCGTGACCATCATCGTCGTGGTGGTTATGGTCATCAACCTGATCGTCGACGTGAGCTACGCCTTCCTGGATCCGCGCATCCGCCTGGGCAGCTCCAAGAACGAGGGATAGGAGGCAAACCATGAAGTACCCGAAGCCTATCCCCGAGGCGGGGACGGTGACCATGCATACGGTCTCGAAGGCGACGACGGGCGACGGCGCGAGCCGCACCCTGTGGGGCGACGCCTGGAAGCGCCTGCGCCGCAACAAGCTCGCCGTCATCGCGGTCATCTGGATCGTGTTAGTGGCCATCATCGCGCTCACCTGCGATCTGTGGGCCCAGCAGCTGCTCGGTGACCCGCTGTACGCAAGCACCGCGGAGATGTCCAAGAACACACTGCTCGCGCCCTCGCTCGAGCATCCCTTCGGCACCGACGTCACCGGCCGTGACATCCTGTGCCGCGTCATCTACGGCTCGCGCATCTCGCTGTCCGTCGGCATCATCGCCACGGCGATCTCGACGGCCATCGGTCTGGTGATGGGTGCGCTCGCGGCCTACTACGGCGGCATCTTCGACACCATCATCATGCGTCTGGCCGACATCTTCCTGGCGTTCCCGTACACGCTGTTCGTCATCGCGATGATCGCGGTCATCGGCAACGGCATCCAAAACGTGTTCATCGCCATCGGTATCCTCGGTTGGCCGAGTATCGCCCGCGTGTTCCGCTCCGCGATCCTGTCGGTCAAGGAGAACGACTACGTCGACGCCGCGCGCGCCATGGGCGCCTCTGACGTCCGCATCGTCGCGCGTCACATCTTCCCGAACTCCGTAGCCTCGATCGTCGTGTACGCCACGATGAACATCGGCTCCGCCATCCTCACCGAGGCCGCCCTTTCGTACCTCGGCATGGGCGTGACGCCGCCGCAGCCTTCGTGGGGCGCCATGATCCAGGAGGGCCAGACCTTCCTGACGACGGCTCCGTGGATGATGATCATGCCCGGTCTCGCCATCCTCACCACCGTGCTCGCCTTCACCCTGCTGGGCGACGGCCTGCGCGATGCCCTCGATGTCAAGATGAAGGACGCGTAACGCCATGGCCAAGAAGAAGAATACGAACTACGTCGACCTCAAGACGAAGCCCATTCCCGAGGGCAAGCACCTGCTCGAGGTCGACAACCTCAAGATGTACTTCCACACCGAGGACGGCATCGTCCATGCGGTCGACGGCGTGTCCTACACGCTCGATCGCGGCGAGACCCTCGGCGTGGTGGGCGAGTCCGGTTCCGGCAAGTCCGTGACCGCCATGACGCTCATGGGCCTCATCGATATGCCTCCGGGCAAGATCGAGGGCGGCCACGTCTACTATCGTGGCGAGTCCCTGCTCGACATGACCGAAGAGCAGATGCAGCACGTGCGCGGCAACGACATCGCCATGATCTTCCAGGACCCCATGACCTCCCTGAACCCGGTCTACAAGATCGGCCGTCAGGTGGGCGAGGGACTGCGCCTACATCGCGGCTACACCAAGGAGCAGGCGCTCGAGCGCGCCACCGAGCTTTTGCGCCTCGTGGGCATCCCGAACCCCGAGAAGCGCGTCAACGAGTACCCGCATCAGTTCTCGGGCGGTATGCGCCAGCGCGTCATGATCGCCATGGCGCTCGCCTGCGACCCGGACATCCTCATCGCCGACGAGCCCACGACGGCCCTCGATGTGACCATCCAGGCGCAGATCATCGAACTCATGCAGGAGATGCAGGCCAAGAACGGCAACGCGATCATCATGATCACGCACGACCTGGGCGTCGTGGCCGACATGGCCGACAAGATCATGGTCATGTACGCCGGTCGCCCCGTGGAGTTCGGCACGGCAGACGAGATCTTCTACGACAGCCGCCACCCCTACACGTGGGGTCTCATCCGCTCCATTCCCGAGCAGGCGACCGACGAGAAGAAGCCGCTCACGCCGATCAACGGCAATCCGCCGTCGCTCGTGAACCTGCCTTCCGGCTGCCCGTTCGCCCCGCGCTGCCCATATGCCGTGGACATCTGCCATGAGAAGCTGCCCGAGCACGTCGTGACCGAGACCGGCCACTACTCCGCGTGCCACTTCGCCGACGATCCGGACTTCCTGAAGCTTGCGCCGGACACCTCGCGTTCGCGTGGCAAGATCGCCACGGGTACGCCCGACACGCTCGATGAGAGCCAGATGGGAGGTGAGGCATAAGATGGCCTCGAACACCGATAACATGCCTCTGCTCAAGGTCGAGCACCTCACCAAGGAGTTTCCCGCCGAGGCCGGCATGCTCGCCAGCCGCTTCTCCAAGCGCGTCGTCTCCGCGGTAAACGATGTCTCGTTCGAGATCCACGCCGGCGAGACCTTCGGTCTGGTCGGTGAGTCCGGCTGCGGCAAGTCCACGACCGGCCGCTGCATCATGCGCCTGACCAAGCCCACGGCGGGCAAGGTGTACTTCCAGGGCCAGGATATCGCCGCCATGAGCCACAAGGAGCTCAAGGCGATGCGCCGCGAGATGCAGTTCATCTTCCAGGATCCCTACGCGTCGCTCAACCCGCGCATGACGATCGGCGAGATCGTCTCCGAGCCCATGACCATCCACAACGTGGGCACCAAGGAGGAGCGCATGCGCACGGTGCGCGAGCTCCTCGACGTCGTCGGTCTGAACCCCGAGCACATCAACCGCTACCCGCACGAGTTCTCCGGCGGTCAGCGCCAGCGTATCGGCATCGCCCGCGCCTTCGCGCTCAAGCCGAAGCTGATCATCTGCGACGAGCCGGTCTCGGCGCTCGACGTATCCATCCAGGCGCAGGTCCTGAACCTGCTCAAGGAGCTGCAGAACAAGTACGGCACCGCTTACCTGTTCATTGCGCACGACCTGTCCGTCGTCCAGCACATCTCCGACCGCGTGGCCGTCATGTACCTGGGCAAGATGGTCGAGCTCTCCGACTGGAAGACGCTCTACACCGAGCCCCACCATCCGTACACGCAGTCTCTGCTCTCGGCGGTCCCGGTGCCCGATCCGGACGTGCAGAAGACCCGCGAGCGCATCATCCTGGCCGGCGACCCGCCGTCGCCGATCGATCCTCCGACCGGCTGCCGTTTCCATACGCGCTGCCCGATCGCCCAGCCGGCGTGCTCCAGCGAGCAGCCCGAGCTCAAGGAGGTCGCACCCGGACACTTCTGCGCATGCCATTGCGCCCGTCCGTTCCCCATCAGGGAGACCCATATCGACCTGTAGCGCTCGCCGCGCCCAGGAGCTTTTATGTGACCCGGATTCGCCGCGTGCGAATTCGGGTCATTTTGCATGCTTGGGGCGCGGTCGCGCCGTCGCGCTTGAAACGATGCGGTGCCGTGCGGGACAATACCTGAAAAACCGTGGCCCCGTCCGCGTCAGGCCTATTCGTTAGGAGCAATCCGCCATGTCCGATCCCGCTACCCACCCCATCAGCCGCAGGGACGCCCTTGTCCGCATGCTTGCGCTGTCGGCGCTCGTTCCGCTTGCGGGCTGTACGGGCACTGAGGCGGGGGAGGGGCAGGCGAGCGAGGGCAGCGACGCCCTCGCCGCGCAGAAGGCCGCATCGCTTGCGTTCGGTCTTGTGGCGCCGGCGGCAATCGATCCCTATCGCGTGGTCGACGCGTCGGGCGAGCAGGTTGCCCACCAGCTGTTCGACCCGCTGACGCGCTTCGACTGCGAGACGGGGACCCTGACGTGCCTGGCTGCCGAGCGCTACGAGGCGTCCGAGGACCAAATGACGTTCACGTTCGCGCTCAGGGACGCGACGTTCCACGACGGCACCCCGGTGCGCGCGTCCGATTTCAAGCGGGCGTGGGAGCGCTTGGCGTCCCCGGGCGCCGCGGTTTCGGATGCCGCGGCCCCTGTTGCGGACCGTTCCTACCTGCTCTCCCTTGTCGAGGGCTATGAGGCGTTTCGCGCCGGTGACGCATGGGGGCTGTCCGGCGTCACCTGTCCCGACGACCGGACGCTCATCGTGAAGCTCGCCGAGCCCTATGCCGATTTCCCCTTCGTCGCGGCAGCGTTGTGCCTGGCCCCGGTGCCTGCGGCTGCCGACGACGACCCGGAAGGGTTCGCCCGTCTTCCGATCGGTAACGGTCCCTTCATGCTCGAGTCGCCGTACGAGCAGGGCGATGAGGAGATATCGCTCGTGCGCTACGACGGGTACGCGCTCGCCGCGCCCTCGCTCGAGCGCGTGACGTTTCTTGTCTTCGATCGCTTCTCCGAGGTGTACCGCGCGTTTGAGGCGGGCGATGTCGCCGTCTCAGGCTGCCCGATAGAAAACGTGGACGCCAACGCCGCAGACTGGAAGTCTTCGGACGACGAGCGCCTGGAGCTCAACCGGGGTCGCCATACCGTCTTGGCCGCGAGTCCCGTCGTCTCGTATCTGGTATGCAACACCGCTACCGAACCGTTTGACAGTCCCGCCTTCCGCCGCGCGCTATCGATGGCGATCGACCGTGACGGGCTCGTCAAGAGCGTGTTTCGCGACGCGCGGATGCCCGCCGACGGTATCGTCGCGCCCATGGTTCCCGGCTATCGCCCTGAGGCGTGGCCCTATGCCGTCTACGATGCCCAAGCGGCATCCGATCTGCTCGACGCCACCTGCCCGCGCGGTGCCGACGGCGAGCGCGGCGTCGAGATCTCGTTGGTCTTCGGCTCGGGCGGGGGACACGAGAACGCCATGGAGGCGATCGCCCGCGACCTCGAGGCCGTCGGCGTCACCTGCGCCCTCGAGCCGGTCGAGTTCGAAGACCTGCATGCCCGCCTTGCCGACGGCAACTTCCAGCTCGCCCGCGTCGACTGGACGATGGATGCCATGAGCATGGATAACGTTTTATTCCCGCTGTTCCACTCGTCGTGCATCGGGGGTTCCAACTACTCCCGCTTCGCCGACGAGCAGGTCGACGAGCTCATTGACGAGGCCCGTTCTGAGCGGCGCGCTGCCGAGCGCACGTCGTTGCTCCAGCAGGCGGAGGATATCGTGGCGCGCGACTGCCCGGTGATCCCCTATCTCTTCGGTGCGCGGGCGCATGTGGGCACGCGGGCCATCGAGCGCCTTCCCTTTGACTCCTTTGGCTATGCACATCTGGATGAAGCCGAGCTTGTATAGGTGTCTACCTGCGCTGTTATGATTTGCAGGAGCGACCCGTCACGCGATTTGCCCGATTTGGAAAAAAGTTCTTGCAAAGAGTCGCGGACTTGGGTTAATATCTTTCTCGCTGCAAAGCAAGTCGGAGTGGCGGAATTGGCAGACGCGCTAGCTTGAGGTGCTAGTGACCACTTTTCGGTCATGCGGGTTCAAGTCCCGCCTCCGACACCATCGAATTCTTCGAGCCTCCGTTCGGGAGGCTTTCTTTTTACCCATCGGACATGTCATGATATACGGCACGAGGATTCTCGGCCCGAGCGCCACGGCGCCTGTGGGCCGTGCGATGGGGGTGCTCAAGTGGAGTCCAAGGACAAAAGCGCATTCGGCGAGGTTGCGAACCTGGTCGAGCTGACAAGCGATGCCGTCGCGCTCTGCGAGCGTGACGGCACGGTGCTCCATGTGAACCAGCAGATGCTTTCGCTTGTCGAGCAGGCGCGGCAGCGCATCGTCGGGCAGGACATCAAGGACTATCTGTACAGCGAGGCTTTCGAGCGTGCCCCCGGCGGGTCGTTTCCCTTCTCGCTGGACGGTCGGGCGTCCACCTGTCGTCTCAAGCTGCCCGAAGGTTCGTTCATACCCGTCTCGGTGCGTGCGTCCGAGGTCTCGGCGCGCACGTTCGGACCGTTTTCCCATGGGGGCAAGCGCGTTCTCATGGTCGTGCGGAGCCTCGAGGAGCAGTACGCGCACGATCGGCAGACGCAGCGCCTCCTCAAAGAGCTTCAGGCCGTCAACAGAAGGCTTTCGGGCACGCTCTCGGTCATCATGACCGCTGCGGGCTCCAAGGACCTTCCGTCGCTTCTGGACGCCGTTCTCAACAAGCTCGTCGAGACCCTCGATGCCGATGGCTCCTCGATCTACTTCTCCGAGAGCGGAGGATTCAAGCTGCGCGGCATCAGCTACGGCCTGACGCGCGACTACGTTCCCGAGTTCATTCCCTTCGGCGCCGGCGTTCCCACCTATGTGCTGCGCGAGCAGCGCACGTGCAACCTGGCGATCGTTCCCTCGTCGTATGGGAGGGGCGCCGATTCGAATGTCTTTTATGACATCGATACCCGTGAGAGCACGCGCCTTCGTGTCGAGAACATGCCACCTTACCGTACGCTTATCGCGGTTCCCGTGTTTTTCGGTACCCAGGTGCTCGGCATCCTCGAGCTCGGGTGGAAGCGGCCGCGCCTGCCGCGCGCCCTCGATGCTCGCGTGCTCGAGGTCATCTGCGACTATCTTTCGATCGAGCTCGTCGGCCTGGTGAGCAGTCTGCGCTCGCAGCGCACCGAGGAGCTCACGCGTTCGCTCAACCGCACGAGGGAGTTCATGTTCTCCCAGAACATGAGCCGTCGTGCCGTGTGGGACGGGATGACCGATGAGGTCCATCGGGTTCTGCAGTGCCGTGTGTGCGCCATCCTGCCCGATACCCAGCACCATTGCTACGTCCTCGACTTTGAGGGCGGCAGTCGCGTGTGCCTTCCGGGGACCATCGAGGAGATGTTCTTCTCGACCACGGCCCCTGCAGCGCGCGTGGACCCCTTGGACCGCATACCGCTCGTCCACGACCAGAGCGCCTGGTCCTGCGCTCCCGAGGACCTGCGGACCGTGCGCCTGGTGCGCGTCGATACGACCACCTGGGCGGGCGAGTGGCTCGCCTCGCGCGGGCTGCCGAGCCAAGGCGTGTTCTTTGACCTCCGTGAGACGTTTGCCGACGCGGGCGCAGACGACGAGGGCGAGGCGGGGGAGGATGCCGCCGAGGGCGGCGTGCCCCGCATGGTGCTCCTTCTGCGCGACAGCACGCAGGAGCCCATCGACAATCTTGAGTACGACTACCTCGTCCGCTTGGCGCACGATTTCGAGATCATGTGCCAGGGCATGCAGAAGGCGAACTCGGAGCGGCGTATCGCCCAGACGCTGCAGGTGGGGATGAGAAACAGCCTGGGGAGCGTTCCGGGTATCACCACCGACTCCCTCTACTCGTCCGCCACGCAGCAGGCCATGGTCGGCGGCGACTTCTACACGCTCATCCGTCTGCCCGACGACCGCGCGGTCATGGTGCTCGGCGATGTGTCGGGCAAGGGCGTTGAGGCCGCCTCCATGTCCGCCTTGGTCAAGACCGCACTCACCGCGTACGCGTGGGAGGGCGCGAGCCCGCAGCACATGGTGCGCTCGCTCAACAACATGCTCATGAGCTTCTCGCGGGTCGAGACGTTCGCCACCATGTTCGTGGCAAAGATCGATTTGCGCTCGCACGTGGCGACCTACTGTTCCGCCGGGCACCCGCCGACGGTGCTCATCCACCCCGCCGTACCCGGCTCTTCCGATGCCGATGCAGTGGGCGAAATGGAGCTTCTCAGCGTCCAGTCGGGTGTGGTGGGCGCGTTTGAGTCCATGGCGTACGAGAGCGGCGTGTTCTCGTTTTCCGCCGGGGACATCCTGTTCATGTACACAGACGGGGCGATCGAGGCCAGGGACGCATCGGGCGAGTTCTTCGGCGAGCGGCGCCTGTTCGACTTGGTGCTTCACGAGTCCGCATCCGGTGTGCACGGCCTGTGCGCGAGCGTGCTCGATCAGCTGGACGAGTTCACCTCCTCGACGCTGGATGACGACATCGCGCTCGTGGCGTTGCGGTTCGATGCATGATGGCGGCCGCGATGCGCCATTGGGCGCCTTTGGGTTGCGCAACAGGGCTCCTGCATGAATAGGTGCGCATGAACGGGGAACCATGAGCGTATGAACGAATGGAATGACATAGCGGTCATCTCGCCGGTGAGGGATATCGATATCTCGACCGTTGCGTCCCTGCGCAGCCAGATCGACGCACTCGTCGAGTCGGGCGTTCGCCGTATCTTGGTGAACTGCCAGGATGTCACCTATATCGATTCCTCGGGGATCGCCTGCTTGCTTTCGCGCTCCCGCGAACTCGCTCGGCTGGGGGGCATGCTGTCCCTTGTCAACACATCGCCGGGCGTGACGCGTTCCATTCAGATCGCACGTCTGTTGGATGCCCTGCATGTGACCGCCGCCGTGCGTCCGCCGGTGCCCGTGCTCAAGCCGGGCGAGCTGCCGCTCTGGAGCAAGAGCGTGTCCGTCCGCGAGGGCGTGGAAAATCTCGGGTACTATCGGCACCGCATAGCCGACATGATCTCCGCGCTGCCCATGAGCCAAAACGACCGGTTCGATACGGCGCTTGCCGTGGGCGAGGCGCTCTCGAACGCCTACGACCATGGTGGAAACGGCGCCGGCTGCACGATGATGGTGATGGCCTATCCCGATCGCGTTGTGATCGAGGTGCGTGACTGCGGCTGCGGCTACGAGATCGCTCCGGACGAGGAGCCGCGCGAAAGCGTCGAGCGCGGTCGCGGTATCAGGCTTATGCGCATGCTGGTGGATAGCGTCGAGGTGCGCCGTCGACGGGACACGACGGGTACCCTGGTGCGCCTCATCAAGCTGCTGAACGAGACGGGGGCTCCGGACAGGGCGGCATAGATGCGAACGCATCAGGGGGTCCTTCCGGACCCCTGATGCGTTCTGGAGGCGACGCCCGGATTCCGCGTGCGCCTCGCGGCGCCCGTGCCGGCTGCGGGCGCTGGCCGCGCCCGCTTCACGCTCGCGCCGCCAGCGCGGTTCGAACCCGGTTTCTCAAGGTTCGAACCCGGTTTCTCAAAAAACGAAAGGGCCCCGTCATCGGAGCCCTGTCAGTTTCTCTGGAGGCGACGCCCGGATTCCGCGTGCGCCTCGCGGCGCCCGCACCGGCTTCGGGCGCTGACCGCGCCCTCGCCCGCTCGCTACGGGCGCTCGCGCGCCCGCTTCACGCTCGCGCCGCCAGCGCGGTTCGAATCCGGTTTTCCAAAAACGAAAGGGCCCCGTCACCGGAGCCCAGTCAGTTTCTCTGGAGGCGACGCCCGGATTCGAACCGGGGGTAAAGGCTTTGCAGGCCTCTGCCTTACCACTTGGCCACGTCGCCGAATATGAAAAGAGCCGATTGTAGAAAACCGGCTCCTTGCATGCGATGGAGCGGACAACGGGGCTCGAACCCGCGACCCCAACCTTGGCAAGGTTGTGCTCTACCAACTGAGCCATGTCCGCTTGCGAGGATGTACTATACGCGATTTCGGGGGGCGGCGCAAGAAGCATTTTGCTCTGCACACGTTGTTCAAAGTATCCGATCGTGCGGAGAAGCGCCAAAGGCGTATTGCGACACCTCGGGTTAAACCGTAACCCCGTTTAGGGGACGGTTTTTGAAGCGAGTGCCGAGTACACCCGAACTGGGCAATGCCTTGACCAGCGAGTCTAGTACTTATATCAACCCGTCTACTTGAAGGATGCTATGAAAACCGTCCCCTAAACGGGGGTAGGGGTTTCGGGGGCTGCTCCGCGCCGCCAGCGCGGTTCGAATCCGGTTTCCAAAAAAGAAGGGCCCCGCTGCCGGAGCCCTATCAGTATCCCTGGAGGCGAAGCCCGGATTCGAACCGGGGGTAAAGGCTTTGCAGGCCTCTGCCTTACCACTTGGCCACTTCGCCTGATATGAAAAGAGCCGATTTGAAAACCGGCTCGAATCATGCGATGGAGCGGACAACGGGGCTCGAACCCGCGACCCCAACCTTGGCAAGGTTGTGCTCTACCAACTGAGCCATGTCCGCTTGCGAGGA
>NZ_JAUDCO010000012.1 GCF_030373545.1 Collinsella tanakaei
AGATGTGTATAAGAGACAGATCCAACCCATCGGGGGCAGACCCCCGATGGGTTGGATGGAACACGTCCCCATCTGACCCACACCGCCCGCGAGCAGGCATCTTCACCAAATCGCGGCAACTCCTGAATAAAAGTGCACCATCTTTTCCGCTGCGTGAATACTTCTGCATCCCTGTCTCTTGCTCGCGAAAAAACGCCTACAATACGCCAAAGCATTTCCGACCTTTAAGCCGGTACCGAGAGACCGAAAAGGAGAGAACATGGAACTTGGCACCACGCTGAACACGACAGCGGGCGTCGGCGCGCAGAAGGCTGCGCCGAGCGAGCTCGCGCAACGCATCATCCAACAGACAAGCAAAGGCTATCGCGGTCCCGCTATCCTCATGCTGGAGGACGGGACCGTTTTTTACGGCCGCGCGTGCGGAGCGGCCGGCACCTCGACCGGCGAAGTTTGCTTCAACACCTCGCTGGAGGGCTACTTCGAGGTCCTGACCGACCCGAGCTACGCCGGCCAGATCGTGACCATGACCTACCCGCAGATCGGCAACTACGGCATCGATCCCGCCGACGTGCAGAGCGCCTATCCCGGCAGTCCCGAGCGCGCCGCGGACGCCCCGGCGCTGCGCGGCATGGTCGTGCACGACATGTGCGCGACGCCCTCCAACTGGCGCAGCAGTCTGAGCGTCCCCGCCTACCTCGAGCAGCAGGGAATCGTGGCGATCGAGGGCGTGGACACGCGCGCGCTCGTGCGTCACCTGCGCGACCACGGTGCCCAGAAGGGCATCGTGTCCACCGAGGTCTTCGAGCTGACCGAGCTCGCGGCGCTGCTCGAGGCCGCGCCGAGCCTGGTCGGCCAGAACCTCGTGCGCACCGTGAGCTGCGCCGAGCCGCATGCCTATACGGCTGCCGACCTGCCTGCGCAGCACGCGTTTGCTTCCGCCCCCGCGGCCGAGGCCGGGCGCTACCGCGTCGTCGCCTACGACTGCGGCATCAAGCGGGGCATCCTGGAGGGGCTCGCCCGCGTCGGCTGCGACCTGACCGTGGTGCCGTGGGACACGCCAGCCGAGGATGTGCTCGCGCTTGAGCCCGACGGCGTCTTTCTCTCCAACGGCCCGGGCGACCCGGATGCGGTCGACAAGACCTACTCCCAGGTGGAGAAGCTTATCGGGCGCGTGCCGCTGTTCGGCATCTGCCTGGGGCACCAGATGATCAGCCTCGCGTGCGGCGCCACGATGGAAAAGCTCAAGTTTGGCCACCGCGGCGGCAACCAGCCGGTCATGAACCTGCTGTCGCGCCGCGTGGAGATCACCGCGCAAAATCACGGCTTCGGCCTGGTGTTCCCGACGCTCGGCGAGCTCGTCCCCGAGCTCTCGGGCGGCGTCGCCGAGCATCCCGCCGACGGCGACCTGCGCTTCTGGGTCGAGCGCGGCATCGCACCCGTCGTGTCCAACGAGCGCTTCGGCCGCATTCGCCTCACGCACGTGAACCTCAACGACGGCACGGCCGAGGGCATTCAGCTGCTCGACAAGCCGGCCTTCAGCGTGCAGTACCATCCCGAGGCCGCGCCCGGCCCCACCGACGCGCACTACCTGTTCACGGCCTTCGCGCGTCTCATGGATGGCGAGCCGGACTACCTGAACATCGACATCGCCACCGACCGCCTCGCCGGCTGGGTTTTCGCCAGCGAGTAATGGGTCAGATGGGGACGTGTTCGTTCCAACCCCTTTTGCCTGTGCGGGGGGAGGGGAGCGGGCACGTCGCCCAGGGGCCGGGACGAATCCGTCCCCAACCAACCCAAAAGGGGTTGGAAGGAACACGTCCCCAATCAACCCACGTCCCCAATCAACCCACCCAACCAACGGAGACGGCCTGCCTGCGTGCCGAAGACCGGCACGAACGAGGAGGAAGCCCGCATAGCGCGCGGCGACCGACGAGCAAGCGCCGAGATTCGGCACTTGAGCAGGCCGAAGGGATAGAGAAGAGGTTCCCATGCCCAAACGTGAAGATATCAAGAGAATCCTCGTCATCGGCTCCGGCCCCATCGTGATCGGCCAGGCCTGCGAGTTCGACTACTCCGGCGCCCAGGCCTGCAAGGTGCTGAAGGAGGAGGGGTACGAGGTCGTCCTCGTCAACTCCAACCCCGCGACCATCATGACCGATCCCGGCCTTGCCGACCGCACCTACGTCGAGCCCATCACGGCCGAGTTCGTGGAGCGCGTCATCGCCCGCGAGCACCCCGATGCGCTGCTGCCCACGCTCGGCGGCCAGACCGGCCTGAACGCGGCGGTCGAGCTCGCCAAAAACGGCACGCTCGACAAATACGGCGTCGAGATGATCGGCTGCGATCTGGCCGCCATCGAGCGCGGCGAGGACCGCAAGCTGTTCAACGAGGCCATGGACGAGATCGGCCTCGAGGTCGCGCGCTCGGGTTACGCCTACTCGGTCCAGGACGCCCTGGACATCGTCGCGCGCGTGGGCTACCCCTGCGTGCTGCGCCCGAGCTTCACCTTGGGCGGCGCGGGCGGCGGCATCGCCCACGACGAGGCCGAGCTCAAAGAGATCGTCTCCCAGGGCCTCGAGCTGTCGCCCGCCGGCGAGGTGCTCGTGGAGGAGTCCATCGAGGGCTGGAAAGAGTACGAGATGGAGGTCATGCGCGACCGCGCCGGCAACGGCATCATCGTGTGCTCCATCGAGAACCTCGACCCCATGGGCGTGCATACCGGCGACTCCATCACCGTCGCCCCCGCCCAGACGCTGTCCGACCTGGAGTACCAGCGCATGCGCACCGCGTCGCTCGCCATCCTCGAGAAGGTGGGCGTCGAGACCGGCGGCTCCAACGTGCAGTTCGCGGTGAACCCCGCGACCGGCCGCCTCATCGTCATCGAGATGAACCCGCGCGTGTCGCGCTCTTCGGCGCTCGCCTCCAAGGCCACCGGTTTCCCCATCGCCAAGGCCGCCGCGCGCCTGGCCGTGGGCTACACCCTCGACGAGATCGTCAACGACATCACGCGCGCCACGCCGGCGTGCTTCGAGCCGTCCATCGACTACTGCGTGGTCAAGGTGCCGCGCTTTGCGTTCGAGAAGTTCAAGGGCACCGACACGACGCTGTCCACGCGCATGAAGGCCGTGGGCGAGATTATGGCCATCGGCCGCACCTTCGAGGAGGCGTTCGGCAAGGCCATGCGCTCGCTCGAGGACGGACGCGCGGGCCTGCTTTCGCCCTCCGACGACCTTGGCGACCTGTCCGACGACGAGCTGTCCCGCGAGGTCGCCACGCCTACCGAGGGGCGCATCCATGCGGTCGTCGAGGCCCTGCGTCGCGGCTGGACGGTCGAGCGCCTGCACGACCTGTGCGGCATCGACCCGTGGTTCCTCGCGCGCCTGGCCGACATGGTGGCGGTGCGCGAGACCGTGCGCGGTCTGCGCGTGGAGGACATCGACGCCGACGCCATGCGCCTGCTCAAGCAGTATGGCGCGAGCGACGCCGAGATCGCCTGGCTCACGGGTTCCGACGAGCGCTTCGTGCGCGCCTACCGCAAGGGTCTGGGCGTCGTGCCGTCCATGAAGACGGTCGACACCTGCGCCGCCGAGTTCGCGAGCGCCACGGAGTACCACTACAAGACCTACGAGACGCCGCTGCGCGCGGGGCTTGCCGCCCGCCGCGCCTGCGCACCCGACGAGGTCACGCCCGCCTCGCGCCCCAAGGCCATGATCTTGGGCGCGGGTCCCAACCGCATCGGCCAGGGCATCGAGTTCGACTACTGCTGCGTGCACGCGAGTTACGCGCTGGCCGACCGCGGCTTCGAGACCATCATGGTCAACTGCAACCCCGAGACGGTGTCCACCGACTACGACACCTCGGACCGTCTGTACTTTGAGCCGCTGACCTACGAGGACGTCATGGACATCGTGGATGTCGAGCGCCCCGACGGCGTGGTGGTCACGCTCGGCGGGCAGACGCCGCTCAAGCTGGCGCGCATGCTGACCGAGTCGGGCGTGCACGTGATGGGCACGCAGCCCGATGCCATCGATTGGGCCGAGGACCGCGAACGCTTCAGCGCTCTGCTCGACCGCCTGGGCATCATGTACCCGCCGGCGGGCATGGCAACGAGCTTCGAGGAGGCCGAGCAGGTCGCGGCGCGCATCGGCTATCCGCTGCTCGTGCGCCCCTCCTACGTGCTGGGTGGCCGCGGCATGATGATCGCCTACGACGCGGAGCACCTGCGCGAGTACATGGCCGAGGCCGCGCGCATCAGCCCCGACTACCCAGTCTACCTCGACCGCTTCCTCGAGGGCGCGATCGAGTCCGACGTCGACGCCCTGTGCGACGGCGAGGAGGTCTACATCGGCGGCATCCTGGAGCACATCGAGGAGGCGGGCATCCACTCCGGCGACTCGGCAACCTGCATTCCGCCGTTCTCGTTCTCGGAGAGTTTGGTAGAGAAGCTGCGCGAGACCACGCGCCGCATTGCGCTCGCGCTCGGCGTGCGCGGCCTGGTAAACGTGCAGTACGCCATCCGCGGCGAGACCGTCTACGTTATCGAGGCCAACCCGCGCGCGAGCCGCACGGTGCCGTTTATCTCCAAGGCCACGGGCGTGCCGCTGGCCAAGGCGGCCGCCTGCATCATGGCGGGCGAGAAGATCGCCGACCTGGGGCTTCCCGCCGACGACCGGCCGCTCGACTGGTTCTGCATGAAGGAAGCCGTCATGCCGTGGGGACGCTTCCCCGGCGCCGACGTGGTGCTTGGCCCCGAGATGAAGTCGACCGGCGAGGTCATGGGTATCGCGCAGAGCTACCCGGAGGCGTACGCCAAGTCGCAGCTCGCTATCAGCTACGAGCTGCCCCGTCCCGGCAGCGGCAAGGTGTTCATCTCGGTGAACGACCGCGACAAGCGCCACATCCTGTCGCTTGCGCGCATCCTGCGCTACCTGGGATTTGATATCTGCTCGACGGCGGGTACGGCACGCGTGCTGGCGGGCGGAAACGTGAAGTGCGAGGTCGTGGAGAAGATCAGCGGCCCGCACCCCAACGTGGGCGACATGATCGCCGCAGGCGAGATCGCCTTCATCATCAACACGCCGTACGGACCCGGGTCGCGCGGCGACGGCTACATCGTGCGCACCGAGGCCGTGCGCCGCGGCGTGACCTGCCTGACGGCGCTGTCGGCGGCCAACGCCTTCGTGGCTGCCGTCGAGGCTGTCGAGCAGGCGGGCGCTGCCGGCGAGGGCTCCGGTATGGAGGTCATCGCGCTGCAGGATCTGCCGCAGTACGAGATCTAGCACGGGCGACAACCTGGCGACACGCGGCGCGCTGCGGGGCACGTTCCCGCAGCGCGCCGCTTTTTTGGCTGCCGCGCCAGCGGCGCCGGACGTGAAATGAGGGCAGGTGTCTTTTCCGTCAGCGGCGCGTTTCCGCCGAAAGACGTTCGCAAAAAACGGTACCCCCGTTTAGGGGACGGTTCTGAGCCGGCCACTCGAGTAGAGCCTGAAACGGCAAGCTTTCTACCTGCTGATTTTCTGATGCTCAGGGCACCGGTACTTGAGGACCCTTCGCAAAACCGTCTTCTAAACGGGGGTAGTGATTTCCGGCTCGTCTCGCGCCGGCGTTTTCACGGTCGCTCGGCTCGGAAACGGGGTCGCACCGAGGTGAAAAACGCCAGGCGCCATTTCGCGCTGTCGAGGGGCGTGCGTCGGGCCGTGTCCGGGTACACTCTTCGTGTATGCACATGAAAGGGGTTTCCATGCAACAGGTGCTTCTTGCGATTCTGACGGTCCAGCAGCAGACTGGCTCGTCCAACCCGCTGATCTATTTGCTCGTTGTGGCGCTCGCGGCGTTTTTCGGCGCGGGGTTCTATGCAGTTCGTTCGCGCCGGGAGCAAGGTGGTTCCACCGGGCGGTCGAACACGGCCCGCAAGAAGCGCCCGCATAAGAAGAAATAGCCGATATCCTGCGCACACAGGACCGTGCCGTGCGGGCGCGGCTATACTGGGATAGTTCGTAGTTAAGGGACGGGCACTCCGCCCGCCGCCGCTCTCAACAGGAGGCACATCATGGCAGATACCGCCGACAAGACCCCGCTTGTGGGCATCATCATGGGTTCCAAGTCCGACCTTCCCACCATGGAGGGCTGCACGGCTGAGCTCGAGCGCCTGGGCGTTCCCTACGAGCTGGTCATCGCCAGCGCCCACCGCACACCCGACAAGGTTCACGAGTGGGCCGGTTCCGCAGCCGAGCGCGGCATCAAGGTGATCGTCGCCGCCGCCGGCAAGGCCGCGCACCTGGGCGGTGTCGTCGCTGCGTTCACGCCGCTGCCGGTCATCGGCGTCCCCATGAAGACGAGTGACCTGGGCGGCTTGGATTCCCTGCTGTCCATGGTGCAGATGCCCTCCGGCGTGCCGGTGGCCTGCGTGGCCATCAACGGCGCCAAGAACGCGGCGATCTACGCCACGCAGATCCTGGGCGCCACCATGCCCGAGTACCGCGCGGTGGTCGAGGACCTCAAGCGCGAGATGGCCGAGGCGTAACACCTCGTCAGCACACTGAGAACACGTTCGCTGAGCGCAGAGAAAGGCGACGACCATGGGTCTAATGGACGGCCTCGACATCTTGGACGACGCGCAGGGTGCATCCGGGTGCAACGCGTCTGCTGACGCGCCTGCGTCCACCCCTGCATCCGACGCCGCGGGTCGCGTTCCCACGCCGACGGCGGGCGCCGTTTCCGCTCCCGCATCTGCGCCGAAAACACGCATGGTTCCGGCCGGAAGCCATTTTGCCGGGGTTCGTGCGTCGCAGGCGTCCGACCCCGTTGCCCGCCCCGCCGGTTCCCGCTTTGCGGGCCCTGCGCCTGCAACGGCCCCTGCAGCGGGGCGCCCGGCCGGTTCGCGCTTCGCCTCCGCAAACGCCGCGCATCCCGCTTCGATGCCGACTGCGCCGGCTGACTCCGCGAC
The DNA here is from genome assembly GCF_030373545.1 of Collinsella tanakaei. Taxonomy (GTDB): domain Bacteria; phylum Actinomycetota; class Coriobacteriia; order Coriobacteriales; family Coriobacteriaceae; genus Collinsella; species Collinsella tanakaei_C. The sequence continues at coordinate 6,947 of NZ_JAUDCO010000012.1, forward strand.
GCCCCAGGCGACGGCTCGCCCGGCGGGAAGGCGCTTCGCCTCCGCTTCGGCAGCCGGTCAGCCCGCTGCCGGCGCTGCGGCAGATGCCCGCCCCGCCGGTTCCCGCTTCGCGTCCGCCGGGGCGGCCGCTCCGGCCCGTCGCGCCGCTGCCTCGCCTATGACGACCGAGCAGTGGGTCGCCATCGCGAGCTCCTCCAAACGCAATGCGGGCTCGGCGGCAACCTCAGGTCCGCGTCCGTCCGCTGTTTCGGCCCGTACGCCGGCTTCGGCTCCGGCGGCATCCGCGGGCACCATGCCCGCGTATCGCACGGCGGCGCCCCAGGCCACCCCGGCCGTGCCCGCGTCTGCCCCCGCCGCGTCCGCGGTCCCGGCGCCCCAGGCCGCACCCGCCGCAACCGCGCCCACGCCCCAGGCGGTCTCGCGTACCTTCAGCCGCCGCATCCCCGCGCTCGACAACCAGCCCGCCGATCCCGAGAACGACACCTCGGTGACCGCATCCATCCCGGTCTCCGCGCAGGCTGCCCGCACCGCACGGGCCGCCCGCACCGATCGCGCCGCAGCTTCCGACGCCGCGCGCTCCCATGCCGTCCAGAGCCCGGTCGCCGTAGGCGGCGAGCCTCCCCGCGGTCCGCGCGGCAAGCGCCGCTCCCGCGATGACGGCGGCGAGCGTCGCGGCGGCTCGAAGCTCTCCATCGTTTTGATCGTGCTCGGCATTATCCTGCTTATCGTCGCCGCGGGCATCTTCGTGTCCGCCCAGATCGGCTACCGCCAGGCGCAGGAGGCCTACAGCGAGATCCAACAGTACGCGGTCTCCTCCGACGAGGGCGACGGCGTCCCGGACGTCGACTTTGACGCGCTTGCCGAGATCAATCCCGACGTTGTGGGCTGGCTGTATATCCCGGGCACCGTGGTCAACTACCCGGTCGTCCAGACCGATGACAACACCACGTACCTGACCACGCTGTTCGACCTGTCGGGCAACGGTTCGGGCACGATCTTCATGGACATGGACGACACCGCGCCGGGTATGGTCGACCAGCAGACCACGTTGTACGGGCACCACATGTACGACGGCTCCATGCTGAAGGTCATCGACAACACCACCAACCAGGCCGACTTCGACAAGATCGGGAAGGTCTACTACATCACGCGCGACGCGACCTACACCATGACGCCGCTGTTCACCGCGCAGGTCGAGGACACATACCTCGACGCGCGCACGCCTAACTTCACGGGTGAGGGCGAATCGCTCCAGGCCTACCTCGAGGACATCTATACCTACGCCAAGGCGCAGGCGCCCGACGCTCAGGAGCGAATCGGCTCGACCGACAAGGTCATGAGCCTGATCACCTGCGCGGGCGAGATCATCCCCCGCACGACGCGCGCCGTCATGGTGCTGTCTGTGGACGCCGAGACCGCGCGGCAGTAGGCCGGGCGCCCGAGCTCCGCGCAGCGAAGGGCACGCTCGTCCGACAGCGCGAACCCAAGGCGGGTCGGTCGGACCTGCCTGGCCCGTGGCACTGCGCCGCGCCGCGCCCGCGAAACCGCCTGGCTATCCTTACGGCTCCGCCGACCGCTATCTGGGCAGCGTGCCCTCGTAGCGGCGCTTGAGCGTGCGAAGCCGTTCAAGTTCGTCGGTCGCCGTCCCGTCGAGATGGGCCGCGACGGCGACGACGAGTGCGTCGACCAACGCGATGGCGCTGGTCATGGAATGGTATTCGAGCGGTTCGCCCCGGTACACGACAAGCTCGATGTCAGCGTGGGCGTTGGCCTCGCGCAGCGCCCTGCTGGTAAAAAGCACCGAAGTCGCGCCGACGGCGTTCGCATGCTCGATGGCTACGCGGCTTTCGGCAGGCAACCGTGAGAACCCGAAGGTCACCAGCGCGCTGTCCCGACGCGCGTGCACGAGCCCCTCGAACAGTTCAGATCCTCCCGCCGGCAGCATCTCGACGCGCTTCCCGAAGCGCGCCAAGCGAAAGCGCAGCAGCTCGGCGCAGGCAACGGCAGCGCCCTTGCCATGGATGAGCACGAGCTTTGCATCTGCCAGCGCGCGTGCGGCGCGTCCGAACGCATCGGCGTCGAGGCGTTGCGCCGTGATGTCGAGGTATCCCTGCTGCCCCTTCAAAAAAGCCGCAGCGGATGACGTCCCGCCCTCGATGCTTGCCGCGATCTTCTCTGCCGGCCCCAACGTACTTGCCGCAACTGCCCCCTTGAGCTCTTTAAAATCCCGAAAGCCGGCGTGCCGTGCAAACCGGGAGACCGTGGCATCAGATACGCCCAGGCGTGCGGCAAGCTGCTGGATGGGCATGACCAAAAACTCGGTGGGGTTGGACGAGATGAAGTCGATGATGGCGTGTTCTGCCTGGGTATAGGCAATTCCTTGCTTGAACAACGATATCGGCGACATACGGGTCCTTTCATGGGAAGGGCAGATGAGCGCTGGCCGCTCGGCTCGGCGGCGACGGCGGGGCCGGTAGCCCTATGCGACGGCGGAGCCGGCGGCCCTATGCGGCGACGTCGGCGTCAGCGATCCTATGCGGCAGGGCCGGCGAGAATCGTCTCCACGTAGCTGCCGCCCAAGCGGTCGATCTCCTTGAGCGCGCGCTTGAGGGTGGCCGCCGTAAGGACGCGGAACTCAAGGTCCTCGGCGAACTCGATCTGATAGGCGCGCTCGTGCACCTGCTCGAACAGCTCATCAAACGTCGAGCAGGGGTGCGCCATGCGCGTGACGACGCAGCCGTACTGGAACGCCTGGTGCGTGTCCGACCCCGAGACAACGGGAACACCGCCTATGCGCTGGGCGAAGGCGTAGGTCCGCTCGACGGTGCGCGTGCGGTCGTGGCTCAGGTCCTTACCGTTCAGGTCGACAAACTCAAAGCGACGCAGCTGGTCGCAGGTGAGCTCGGGGATGCGCCCCGGGGCGCGGAAGGGGTGGCCTGCCCCAAAGTGCAGCCCGCGGCGCTCCACCTCATCGGCCAGCTCATCGAAGGGCAGGAACGCATCCTTCGCTTTATGCGGTTCAAGCGCGCGGTTAAACGCCAGGATGTCCTCCATGGGGCCAAGCACGAGGGTGTGGCCGCGCTCAGCGATGTCGACCTCCATGCCGGGAAACACCAACAGGCCGTTGACGTCAAAGGCGTCGCCCACGCGCGGATAGCGCGACGAGATATCGGCGTACACCTGCTGGAAGCCCTGGGTGTTGAAATGCTCGGTGAGGCAAAGAGCGTCCAGCCCGGCACGCTTTGCCGAGGCGAACAGCCAGTCGGTGTAGTCGGGCGAGAAGGCGAGGTACTTGGCGAGTTTGCCGTGGGTATGGAAATCGATGATCACGAGAGAACCTCCAGGATGCGGGGTGCGGCGAAGCAGAGCGCGACCCATAGCGCGCTAACGGTTGCGAAGATGGCCTCCCGACGTCCGGCGTGTAGCGACGAGAGCTTGATCTTGAGCACCTTCATGTTGGTCGCGGCGTAGCGATACCCCTTGAGCTCAAGCGCCTCGACGGTGGTGCGGGAGCGCTTGGCGGTGTTGAGCATGAGCGGATAGAACGACTGCACGATGGTCTTCACCTGGTAGATAATCCAACGCACCTTTCCACCGAGCGTCTCGTGCGCGGGCGCGCGCCCGCGCAGGCGGAAGGAAAGCAGGATGTTTTGCAGCTCCTCCATGAGGATGGGCAGGATGCGGTAGGCAAAACCGATCGAGAAGGACAGGCGCTCGGGGCACCCGAACCACAGCAGGCCGTTCGAGAGCTTGTCGGGATCGAGCCCCGAAAACACCGTGATGCTTGCAAGCGAGACCGTGGCGACTTTGAGCGTCAGCACGAGCAGCGGGATGAGCGTCGACAGATTGCCGCCGAAGAACAGCGACACGATGAACATATAGCCCGTCTGCGAGAAGACGCCGAGCGCGAAGACGAACAGCACGAGCGGCGCCACGCGCGCCAGACGCGTCGTGGCGGCGGTGAACAGGAACATCCCCAGCAAGATGGCGACATCGCTTATGAACCACGGCGCCAGGCCGAAAAAGAGGTACCACAGCAGAAGGACGCGCGGATCGAGCTTGGCGATGGGCGTGTCATCGTTGCCGTAGGCGTTTTTAAGCACCTGGTCGCGCAAAAAGTCGATGGAAACCTTATCCATGACGTTTTCAGAGAGCTTTTCGATCATGCGTCATCACCTTCCCGTCTGCCCGCCTGCCGCTCGCGCCATGCGGGGAAGCAGGCAAGGAAGTCATTTAGGGTATAGCAGGCCGCGCTGCAGTCGAGCGCCTGCCCCATCGCGAAGATCTCGGGTGGGCGGATGCCCGAGCGGGCGACCACCGCGGCGTCCATGAAGATCTCGTCGGGCGTGCCGTCGCCGATGACCTCGCCGTCGCACAGCACGATGATGCGGTCGGCAAACTGGCATACGAGCTGCATGTCATGGGTGGCGATGACGACGGTGTCCGTCACGCCGCGCAGGTCCGCCACGAGCCCGATGATCTCCTGACGCGTTCCGATGTCGAGGTTGGCGGTCGGCTCATCCAACAGCAGCACAGGCGGGTCGAGCGCAATGCCGATGGCGAGCGAGGCGCGTCGCATCTGGCCTCCGGACATCAGGCGGCCATCGCGGTCCGCGAGCTCAGCCAGGCGGAAGCGCGCGAGCAGCTCCTCCGCGCGCTGCCGCGCGTCCGCGACACCGCGTGCGCGCATGGCGAACTCGATATCGGCGCGGATCGAGTCCTTGATAAACATCTGCTCGGGATTTTGATAGACAAGCGAGATGGTCTCGGAGAGCTCGTCGGGCCCTAAGTCGCGCGTCGGCGTGCCGTTGAGCAGCACTTCGCCTGTCTGCGGTTTGACCAGGCCGCACATGAGCTTCATGAGCGTGGATTTTCCGGCGCCGTTGGAGCCGACGAGTGCGATCTTCTCACCCTGGCGGATGTCAAGGTCAAGGCCGCGGAAGACGTTTCGGGGTTCGCCCTTGACGCTGCGGTAGCTCACATCGACGCCGCGAAAGGACACCGCCGGAACGCTTGAGGCTTCCACCTGCTTCTTGCAATCCGCGCTATGGGGCGGCACGAACGGGACATTCGCAAACGCAGCGAAGCCCTCCTCGACGGTCGTGGGGAGCGGCGCATGCTCGGCGAGCGCCCCGACGCGCTGAAGCTCACGGCCGGCGAGGGCGATCTGCGGCGGGTGCACGTCGCTCGCCTCCAGGTCCTCGATTCGCTGGAGCGCCTCGTGCGCGGGAAGGGTCCAAGCGATGGCGCCGTCGTGCATGAGCGCAGCCGACGAGCAGTACTCGGCGATGAAGTCGGTATGGTGCTCGATGACGATGATCGTCTTGCCGTGGTTTTCGTTGAGATCGCGCAGGACCTCGTACGTCTGGCGTGCGTGGTAGGGGTCGAGCTGGGCGACCGGCTCGTCAAGCACGATGATGTCGGGGCCGAGTGCGATGGCGCCCGCAAGCGCGAGGAGGTGCTTTTGGCCTCCGGACAGCTGCCAGATGTAGGAGTCCGCGCGCTCGGCGAGGCCGCACAGCTCGAGTGCGCGCATGCCGCGCTCGAGATAGTCGTCAAACGCGTAGTTCAGGCAGGCGAAGGACGCCTCGTCCAAGACGGTAGGGCGCACGAGCTGGTTTTCGAAGTCCTGGTAGACGTATCCGATGCGCTGCGCGAGCTCGCCGATTTGCGCGGTGGCGGCATCCGTGCCACACACCGTGATGGACCCGGTGAGGTCGCCGACGATGAACTGGGGAATGAGGCCGTTCATCGTCTTGCAGAGCGTGGACTTTCCGCAGCCGTTCGCGCCCATGATGGCGAGAAAATCGCCCTCCGGCACGTCGAGGTCGACATGCCGGAGGGTCGGGGCTGCTGCTCCGGGATAGGTGAAGGTGACATCCGTCAGGGTTACAGCAGACACGCGTCGGCTCCTCTACGCGTTCTTAAGCTGAGCGGAGCGACGTGCCCAGAAGGCGGCGACGAGTGCGACGACGGCCGCCACGGCGATGCCGGCGAAGATGGCCGTCTGGCTTTCGGCCCACTCAGCTTCCCACTCGATGATGGACATGCCGGCCTTGGAGACGCAGGCGACCACGATGGCGACGATGAAGCCCACGACCGACCAGCCGATGACACGGCCGCTCAGGGCAGGAGCCGCATCGTTGTCAGCCGTGCGCGGCTTGCAGCCCAGCAGCGGCTCGATCTTGCCGTACAGGCGCGGCACCAAAAATAGGGTGGGCAGCAGGCAGAACAGGATACCCGAGAAGCACAGATCGTTCAGGAACGCGAAGCCCTCGGTGGCAAAGACCGACTCAGGGAGGCCTGCGACGGCTTCGAAGTCGTCCACGGCGACCTGGACCTTCACGATGTCGACCACCGCGCTCATGGCGAGCTGGATGGCCGGACCGGTGATAGCGGCGATGGCGACCTGCTTGACGCTCTTGGGGTTGCGAACCATGAGGCCGGCGATGTAGACGCCGATGGTCACGGTCAGGAACTTCTCGAGCTCGCCCAAGCCGCCGAACTGGCCAAGCATGATCTCGGAAAACACAAGCTCACCGGTCGCGGCGCCTAGGGCAGCGGACAGCGGGTCGAAGAGCATGGCCAAGGTGAGCGGGATAAACAGGAAGAACTCGACGGACAGCTCGACGATGCCGATCTGAATCGACGGAATGAGCTCGGAGATGAGCGTGGCCAAACCGTACAGGGACATGGATAGGACGAAGACCATCAGCTTCTGGGGCTGCGTGGCCCCACGTTCGGCGATAGATGACATAGCGGTTCCCCTCTTTCGTGGAATGCGGTGCATTGCCGGCATGCTCAAGATTAGGGGTCTACCTGCCAAAATTGTTAAACGCTTCGTAAGATGAAAATAAGCTTTCGCGGGACGCGTGCATGAAAATAAAGAGGTCGTGGCGCGACGGGCGGTGCGCCTACGTGGGGTCAGTCGTGCAAATGAACGATGTGACGTCTTTACGGATGGTTTACAAAGCGGACGCGGAGTCTTCGGCGGTACAATCGGGCCGTTCTGTGTGGCGGCGCGGCGCGGGCGCGTCCGGGCGTGCTGCCAGCGGTAAATCGACCGAAAGGTGCTCCTGTGGCAACCATGCCCTCTATCGACTCCTGGCTCGCCGAGGCCAAAGCCGACCCGTCGGCGGATTCGTGCGGTATGTACCTTGTCCACAACGGAACGGTGCGCGCGACGCCTAAATCCGAGGTGCGCGGCAGCGAGGCGCCACCGTGCGGGCTGCGCCCGGGCGAGCGCGTCGCAGGCATGCGCTTCTCCTACGATGCGGATGCGGTCGATGCCGCGGTGGCCGCGGCGCGCGCAATGCCTGGCATCGGCTACGTGCGCGTCTGGCTCAACGAGGGCGAGCTTGCCGTGGGCGACGACATCATGCTCGTGCTTATCGGCGGCGACATCCGCCCGCATGTGGTCGAAGCCCTCCAGGCGCTCGTCTGCCGGCTCAAAGACGAGTGCGTCACCGAGGTCGAGCTGCCGGCATAGCGCCTGCGCCGTCGGCGTGGCGATTGCGGTGCCGCAGGGCACCGCGCTGCTGGCATAACGCTTGCGCAGCAGGCGTCCACACCTCGACGACGCGGCGCACATGTTCCTTCTGGTCCTTCGGGGCACCCTCATCCCTTCGCCTACCGGCGATCATGCCCCAATTTTCTCCTGGCCCCTTTTGGGACACGCTGGCCCCTCGGGGCGCCGATCATACGCCTCTTTTTCCACGCCCCCATTTGGGACGTCTACGCCTTCGGCGCGACGGAGCCGGTGTCCATACGGCCGGAGTTGTCCGGATGGATGGTCATGCTCTGGAACCGGTGCTCCATGTAGCTGTTGTCAAAGTGGCTGGCATAGAACTCCTCGACCGGCGAGGAGGGGGCGATGTCGCTGACGCGCTCGAACCAGCAGTCCAGCGCCTGCAGCGTCATGACGGCGTTGACCAGCATGAGCACGGCGCACAGCGAGGTGAGGGAGTAGCGCGCCTTCCAGGGGATGAGGTTGATGAGCTTGAGCAGACGCGGAAGCAGCAGTTTGATCCACACGAGACCCAGGATGCCCCAGATGCTCGCGAACATGGTCGAGGTGCGCCCGCCGCACAGGGCGGCGATGGGATCGGGAATCACCCCGAAGATCATCGCGCCGGTGTAATCCCAGGCCACGGCACCAAAGGCCGTCTGCATGAACCAGCTGACCGCGTACTCGAACGCGCCGCCGATCGCGGCGCTCACCAAGAAGATGATGAGCACGTTTTTGCGGTAGAAGCGGTTGAGGGCGGTGGTCATGAGCACGGCGCCCACGCCGTAAATGGGGGAGAAGGGGCCGAACAGCAGGCCCGCGCGGTCCTGGTATACGCCGGGGTCGACCACCGTCATGTGCCAGATGACCTCGAGCACGAGCCCGATGACGCTACAGACCATGAAAACCCAGAACAGGTTGAAGAAGTTGAGCTTGATGTAGCCCTCGCCGGTCGTATCGCGGCCGAGCATGCCCTCCTCGGCAGCTTCGCGGTCCTGCATGTCCTGCAGACGTTTCTGCAGCTCGCGCTCCTGGCGAAGCGAGGGGTCGATTGTGACCGAGATGACGAGCAGGATGACGAGTTGGATTGCAGGTTGGATGAGCTGGTAGCCGATACCGTCGAGCATGATGGAGATGATGATCTGCGCGAAGGTGATGGCGATGAGCACCTCCGACCAGATGGCGGCATTGCGGCGACGGTTCTTGAGCAGCGAGTAGCCGAAGCGGACGAGCAGCGCGGAGCCGGCGAGCGAGAGCAGCACGTTCAACGAGGTCACGACGATGGTGAGCGTCGGGTCGCGGGCTACGCTGAGCAGGCTGGGGTCGCGCACGAGGACGAGCGTCACGAGCACGATGAGGATGACGCCCAGCGCGAGCGTGGCCAGGCCGCTCAGCAGGCACAGGATGCCGTAGACCTTGATGAGGCGGGGTATGCGCTTGCGCTCCTCGGGCGTCTCGACCTTGGGGTCGAGGTCGTTGCCGGGAAGTCCCATGTCTTGGCGCGGGGCGGTGTCGGTTGTCGTGCTCACGGGTTCGCGCTCCTTATCAGCGGTGTGCGCTGCATCATACCCCACCGCACCCGTCTCATTCACGGGACCCGCGACATGACGGGCGCGCGGAACCAGGGCGGGTGGGGGCGTAATTGCTCGGCGGATGGGTCAGATGGGGACGTGTTCCATCTGACCCATTCCCGCCCTGGGCGTAATTTCACCCTAGGGATTTTGTTGCATCGGGCAGCCTTCGGGGCTGCCCGATGCAACAAAATCCCTAGGGTGAAATTACGCCCCCCATCTGCAAAAACCTGCACTCTAGTCCCGCGCCGCCATACCGCTGCGTTAAGAATCCGCTGCAAGGCCCGACGTCGCGTCGGTGTGCATGCAGCGCGTGCCATAATGTGCGTGTTGTCGACAGGAAGGCGGAGAAATCCATGGCAGACGCGATGCTCAACGATGATGTCCTGCACGAGGAATGCGGCGTCTTCGGCGTGTGGGCCCCGGGGCGCGATGTTGCGCGCATCACGTATTTTGGCCTCAAGGCCCTTCAGCACCGCGGTCAGGAATCCGCCGGTATCGCCGTCGGCGACGGCGGGACGGTCATGGTCCGCAAGGATCTTGGCCTGATCGACCAGGTGTTCTCCGATGCGGACCTATCGTCGCTTCCCGGCCAGCTCGCCGTCGGCCACGTGCGCTACGGCACGGCGGGCGCCAAGAGCTGGGAGGCTGCGCAGCCCCACCTCTCCACGATCGGCGACGTCATCACCGCGCTCGCGCATAACGGGACCCTCGTCAACACCGATGAGCTGCGCCGTCAGCTCATCGAGCTCGGCGTCCCCTTCCTGTCCAATTCGGATTCCGAGGTGGCCACCAAGCTCATCGGCTATTTCACCCAGCGCTCGCATCACCTGCGCGAGGGCATCCGCAAGACCATGGAGCTCATTCGCGGCGGCTACGCCATGACGCTCATCAACGAGCAGGCGCTCTATGCGTTCCGTGATCCGCACGGCATCCGTCCCCTCGTGCTCGGCAAGATCCTAGCAGGCGATGGGTCAGATGGGGACGTGTTCCATTCAACCCATTCTGGGTCAGATGGGGACGTGTTCCATCCAACCCATTTCTGTCCTGACGGCTCCGCCGCCGGCTGGGTTGTCGCGTCCGAGACCTGCGCCCTCGACATCGTCGGCGCCCATTACGTGCGCGATATCCGGCCCGGCGAGATCCTGCGCATCTCGGCCGACGGGCTCGTCTCGGAGCAGGGCGTCCCCGCGGCGCCGGAGAGCGCCGAGTGCATCTTCGAGCAGGTCTACTTCGCGCGCCCCGATTCCATCATGGGCGGCAAGTCCGTCTACGCGTGCCGCTACGACATGGGCCGCCGCCTGGCGATCGAGGCGCCCGTCGACGCCGACATGGTCATCGGCGTGCCGGATTCGGGCATGCCGCCGGCCGAGGGCTACGCGCGCGAGAGCGGCATCCCGTTCGGCGAGGGCCTGATCAAGAACCGCTACGTTGCGAGGACGTTCATCCAGCCCACCCAGGAGCTGCGCGCGATGGGCGTGCGCATGAAGCTCAACCCCTTGCGCGACAACATCGCCGGCAAGCGCCTGGTGGTGATCGACGACTCCATCGTCCGCGGCACGACGATGGTGCAACTGGTCAAGATGCTGCGCGATGCGGGCGCGGCCGAGGTGCACGTGCGCATCAACTCGCCCGAGGTCGTGTGGCCCTGCTTTTACGGCATCGATACCGACGTGCAGGCGCAGCTCATCAGCGCCAATCGGTCGGTCGAGGAGATTCGCGCCTTTATCGGCGCCGACTCGCTGGCGTTCTTGTCCGTCCAGGGGCTGCTCGCCTGCGTTCCCGCCCTCGGTGTCCAAGTGGGGGAGGATGGTCCTGCGCGGGGCTACTGCACGGCGTGCTTTACCGGGGTCTATCCGGTGGCCATCCCCGAGAGCTTCGGTCGCGACAAGTTCATGCCCGGCTACGATCCCTGCAATCTGACCGAAAACCCCGTGCTTCCCCGCGACGTCGTCGTCGAGAAGCGCTTCGATCACAGCTGGGAGGCGGAGCACGAGGCGTAGCCTCCCGTACACGAGAGTGCGACAGGGCCGGACGGCCCCTTTTTCGCCGCCCGGAACGTCCACATTTGCGGTACCCCCGTTTAGGGGACGGTTTTGCGTCGGGGTCCCGAGTAGGCCGAATTCGCGCACCTCATCTACCTGCTGGTTTTACAGGGCGAGGGCGCCGTCTACCCGAAGGGCCCCTCCAAAACCGTCCCCTAAACGGGGGGTAGTGCAAATGGGTCGGTTGGGGACGTGTTCCGTTCAACCCATTCTGCAGAAAAGCGCGCTGCCCCCTCTGCAAAAAACGGGGCCAGGAGGCGCGGGCGAAGGAGGCCCGCAAATGAGTTGGACGGAACACGTCCCCAACCGACCCATTTCTGCACCGCTCGACCCCTTGGCATCGCGCAGCCAGCCCTTCGTGCACGTGAAATGAGGAGAGGGGCGACGACACCTTTGCGCCCCACACCTCGTTGGCGAAAAACGTCTGCCCTAATTTCACACGCTGTGCGCGGCTGCTGGCGTGAGCGAGCCTGCTATCATGGGGTGCAGGTTGAGCCTTCTTTCGAAAGGATTCGCATGAGCGAGAACACCAAGCATGTGACCTACGAGGACGCCGGCGTCGACACCGCCGAGGGCGGGCGCGCGGTCGACGCGATCAAGCAGATGGTGGCCGAGACCAACCGGCCTGAGGTCATCGGCGGTATCGGCGGCTTCGGGGGCCTGTTCTCCGCTGCGGCGCTGAAGGACATGGAGGACCCCATCCTCATCTCGGGCACCGACGGCGTGGGCACCAAGCTCGTCCTCGCCCAGATCCTCGACCGCCACGAGACCGTGGGCCAGGACCTGGTCGCCATGTGCGTGAACGACATTCTCGCCTCGGGCGCCGAGCCCCTGTTCTTCCTCGACTACATCGCCATCGGCCACATCGAGGCCGAGCATATGGCCAAGATCGTGCGCGGCGTCGCCGACGGCTGCAAGCTCGCGGGCTGCGCGCTCGTGGGCGGCGAGATGGCCGAGCACCCCGGCGTCATGCGCCCCGATGACTACGACCTGGCCGGTTTCGCGGTGGGCGTCGTCGACCGCCCCAAGATGCTCGATCCGGCAAACGTCCGTCCCGGTGACGTCATTTTGGGCCTGCCCTCCACCGGCGTTCACTCCAACGGCTACTCCCTCGTGCGCAAGGTAATCGGCGTCGACGGCGTCGTGCCCGGCACGCCCGAGGCCGCGGCCAAGAAGGCCGAGCTCGAGGCAATCGAGGTCGCCGACGGCCTGTCGCTTGCCGACGCGCTGCTCGCGCCCACGCGCATCTACGTGAAGCCTATCCTCGATCTGCTGCGCGGTGGCGCCCCGGTCCATGCGCTTGCCCACATCACGGGCGGCGGCATCACCGAGAACCTCAACCGCGCGCTGGCCGACGACGTCGATGCCGTGGTGACGCGCAACGGCGCCGAGATGGGCTGGGACGTGCCGCCCGTCATCACCTACATCTCCAACCAGGCCGAGCTCGCCCCCAACGAGGCGTGCAAGACCTTCAACATGGGTGTCGGCCTGTGCATCATCTGCGCGCCCGAGGACGAGGCCGCCGTCACCGTCGCCCTCGAAGAGCTGGGCGAGCATCCGTTCCGCGTAGGCGCCTGCGTGCCCGGCACCGGCAAGGTGGTGTACTCCGATGAGCAGTAGCGACGAGTATCGCCGTCTGGTCGAGGAGGCGGGTCTGCCGCCCGAGGCCCTGCCGAGCGACGCGTTTTTCAGCGCGAACGTCGACGGCGAGCTGGCCCGTGCGGTGAAGGACTCCCTGGAGTCGCTGGAGCCGGTCGACGAGGAGCCCCACGTCATCGACAGCAACGAGATCCAGGCCGCCCGCGCCGCTGCGCGCACGTCGGGCGAGCTCGAGCCGCTCAAGATCGGCGTGCTCATCTCGGGCTCCGGCACCAACCTGCAGGCGCTCATCGACCGCATCGCCGACGGGTCGCTGAACGCTACGGTCGAGCTCGTGGTGTCGAGCCGCCCCTCCGCCTTCGGCCTCAAGCGCGCCGAGGAGGCGGGCATCCAGACGCTCACCCTCTCCAAGGAGATCTACGCCGATCCCATCGCGGCCGACGAGGTGATTGCTCACGAGCTGCTGGCGCATGGCGTCGAGTACGTCATCATGGCGGGCTACATGCGCATGGTGCGCGCCCCGCTGCTGGCGTCGTTCCCCAACCGCATCGTGAACCTGCATCCGGCGCTGCTGCCGAGCTTCCCGGGCGCGCATGCCATCGACGACGCGTATCAGCGCGGCGTGAAGGTCACGGGCGTGACGGTGCACTTTGCCAACGCCGCCTATGATGCGGGCCCCATCATCGCGCAGCGCGCGCTGCCGGTCGAGGAGGGCTGGGATGTCGAGGAGCTCGAGGCCCACATTCACGAGATCGAGCACGAGCTGTACCCGCATGTGGTCCAGCTGCTTGCCGACGGTCGCGTCCAGGTCCGTGACGATCTGACTGTCGCCGTTTTGGCCTGATAGGTGGAGCGCGGTGCCGCCTGATCGGCGCCGTCGCTTCTGAGTCGCCTCCCATTTTGGGCACATGCCTCCCATTTCTTGGACATGGAAAAAGACGTCCGAGAGATGGGAGGCTTTTTTGTGGGGAGCGACCGGGCATCTCCGTGTCGTGGTCGGACGGGGAAGGGGATGTTGTCGGGTCGCGTGGCGTGCGCAGCTCTTTTGAGCTGAAAGAACTGCAATTTGGGGTTGCGGGCCGCCGGCGGCGAGCGGTGCTATAGAATCGCTTGGAAACGACGGCCTGTGGAGACGGAGCGGACCATGGAGGAGACCTGGACTGTCAAGCGTTGCCTTGACTGGACGAACGGATACCTTGAATCCAAGGGAATCGAGAACCCGAGGATCTCTGCCGAATGGCTGCTGAGCTCGGTGACGGGACTGAAGCGCATACAGCTGTATACGGATTTCGCCAAGCCGCTTTCGCCCGATGAGCTTTCCCGGATGCACGAGGCCGTCGTCCGCCGTGCCAAGGGCGAGCCGCTCCAGTACATCGTGGGGAACACCGCGTTTCGCGCCATCGAGGTCGCCTGCGAGCCGGGCGTGCTGATTCCCCGTCCCGAGACCGAGATGCTGGTCGAGGAGGTCCTGACCTATCTTGATCGCGAGGTGATCGGGGAGATGGGGCGCCCCGGGGCTGTGAAGCGCGCGCCGCTGCCGTGGAACGCCGAGGTCGAGGCGGCGCGCGAGGCCGAGCGGGCGGCGGCTGCCGAGGCGGCCCGCGCCGCGGCGAGCGAAGCGGGCGATGTCGCGTCTGCCGACGCTGAGACGGGCGAGGGCGCTGACGCCGCCGACGAGACCGAGGCGCCCGAGGCTGAGAGCGATGATAAAAAGGCTCCCGAGCCCGACGCCGAGCCGCGCGTCTCGCATGTGCTCGAGGTGGGCTGCGGCACGGGCTGCATCTCGCTGTCGCTCGCCCTCGAGCGCCCGGGGCGCGTGACGTGCATCGCGACGGATATCGAGCCGCGTGCCGTCGCCTTGGCGATCCGCAATCGCGATGCGCTCGGCATTGCGCCCGAAGTGGTGGATTTCCGAGAGGGCAACCTGGTCGCCCCGCTCGATCGCCAAACCGAGTGGGGGACGTTTGACGTGCTCGTGTCCAACCCGCCCTACATCCCGACCTCGGTCATGCGCATCCTGCCCGACGAGGTTGCGCGCTTCGAGCCGCATCTTGCCCTCGAGGGCGGTGAGGACGGCCTGGATATCTTCCGGCGCCTGGTCAACGCGGCGCCGAGCATGCTGCGGGCAGGAGGTCTTCTGGCCTGCGAGCTCCACGAGACGACGCTCGACGCGGCGGCCGACATCTGCCGTGCGGCGGGCTTCGAGGACGTGCGCATCGCGCGCGACCTGCCCGGTCGCCCGCGCTTCATCTTGGCTCGCGTTCCCGAGGCGGTGGTCGCTGCCGCTCGCGCCCGCTTCGCGCAACGCTGAGCGGTCGAGATCGCGCGCTCGCACTCGCTCGGCACCCTTTGCCGAACGCTGTTTCCCGTTTATCCGGTGGGTTTGAGATGCGGCCGCATGAGGCGCCGTCGCGTGAGACAATGCTTCGAACCGCCGCTGTCGCACGTCGGCGGTAAAACGTTTTTGTCATGCGATGAGGGAGGCCGCCATGCAGCGGATATATAGAGTGGCAGGCGATGCGTGCCCTCACCCGCTCGCTGCATGTGACGCGGCCATGATGCTGCGCGCGGGCGCGCTGGCGCTCGTGCCGACCGAGACCGTCTACGGCGTCGGCGTCTCGGTGGCGGCGTATGCGCAGTCCGACGAGCTGCCCGCCGAGGGCAGCGGCTACCGCAGGATCTTCTCACTCAAGCGGCGCGACATCGAGCAGACCGTGCCGTGGCTCGTCGGCGGTCCCGAGGCGCTCGACGAGTACGGTGTGGACGTCTCCGACGAGACGCGGGCGCTGGCGCAGGCGTTTTGGCCCGGCGCGCTCACGCTGATCGTGCGGTCGGCTCCGAACGTGCCCGCGTTCATGCAGGCGGCGGACGGGACGGTCGCCTTGCGCGCATCGGCCTCGCCGGTGGTGCGCGCACTTGTTCACATGTGCAAATCCCCGCTCGCGGTGACGAGCGCGAACACGCACGGCGCGCCTGCGCCCACCTCGTTTGACGAGGTGGAGCCGCGCATTCTCGCCGGTGTGGACGTCGCGCTGGACGCCGGCGCGACGACGTGTCGCGATGCCTCGACCATCGTCTCATTCGTGCACGGGAAGCTCGAGATCGTGCGCCACGGCGCCCTTTCCGACGAACGCATCCATGCGGCCCTCGAATCCGCTCAGCGCTGAAGGGAGCGCCCGATGTCTTTCAACCTCGCCGAACTCAACCTCGCCGACCACGCGTTCACGGTGCCGGGCAGCAGCTACATCATGGCGCTCGATTCGGGCACGACGTCGGTGAGGGCCCTGATCGTCGACGAGTACGACGACATCGTCGCCCAGGCGTCCAAGCCGATTTCGGTCTCCTATCCCGCATCGGGCTGGGTCGAGCAGGATCCCATGGAGATCCTCGCGTCGCAGATCGCGGTCATGGCGGAGGTGCAGTTCAAAAGCGGCATCCACTCCGACCGCATCGCGGCGATCGGCATCTCCAACCAGCGCGAGACCTGCGTGGTCTGGGATCGCGACAGCGGTCAGCCCATCTACAACGCCATCGGCTGGCAGTGCCGCCGCACCGCCCCCATCGTCGAGGGGCTCGTCGAGGCGGGGTACGAGGAGATGATCCGCGAGAAGACGGGCCTCAAGCTCGACCCGTACTTCTCGGCGACCAAGATCAAGTGGATCTTGGACAACGTCAGCGGGGCGCGCGAGGCGGCCGAGGCCGGCGAGCTCATGTTCGGCACGGTCGACACCTGGCTGATCTACAACCTGACCGGCGGGACGGTGTACGCGACGGATTACACCAACGCGAGCCGCACCATGCTGTTCAACATCCATACGCTCGACTGGGACGACGAGCTGCTCGCCATGCTCGACATCCCGCGCTCCATGCTGCCCGAGGTGCGCTGGAGCTCGGGCGATTTCGGCCATGTCTCGAGCGAGGTCATGACCCACATGCCGCCCATCACCGGCGTCGCGGGCGACCAGCAGGCGTCGTTTTTCGGCCATTGCTGCTTTGAGCGCGGCGACACGAAGAACACCTACGGCACCGGCTGCTTCATGCTCATGAATACCGGCGACGAGGTGGTGCGCTCGGACAACGGCCTCATCGCGACGATCGGCATCGCCGAGGGCGGCAAGGTGTCCTACGCCCTGGAGGGGTCGATCTTCCATGCGGGCTCGGTGATCCAGTGGCTGCGCGACAAGCTCGCCATCATCACGGACGCCGCCGAGACGGCCGATATCGCGCGCTCGCTGTCCGACAACGCCGGCTGCTACCTGGTGCCGGCCTTCAGCGGCCTGGGCTCGCCCTGGTGGGACCCGACGGCGCGCGGCATCATCGCGGGACTCACGGCCGCATCCGACCGCGCGACGATCGTGCGCGCAGCCTGCGAATCCATGGCCTACCAGAGCTATGACGTCCTGCACGCCATGGAGGCGGACGCCGGTGTGAAGCTCGAGAGCCTGTCGGTGGACGGCGCCGCGTCGCGCAACGAGTTCATCATGCAGTTCCAGTCCGATCTGCTCGGCATCCCGGTCGTTCAGAGCGAGTCCGTCGAGACGACGGCGCTCGGCGCGGCCTATCTCGCCGGCCTTGCCGTCGGGTATTGGGAGGACCGCGAGGAGCTTGCGCAGAACCACGCACGCGGCAGGCGTTTCGAGCCGCAGGGCGACGCGGAGGATACCGCTCGCTACCTCGCAGGCTGGCACGACGCCGTAGCGCGGACCCGAACCGTGATAGAGTGAGATGAGGGCGCCTGGCGCGCCCGTCACGCCGTCGAATCGAAAGGACACCTGCCATGCGCGTAGCGATCGCCTCAGACCATGCCGGATTCGAACAAAAGCAGGTCCTTGTCGCCTTCCTCGTAGGTGAGCCTGAGGTCGAGGTCATGGATATGGGCCCCGACTCCGACGATCGCGTCGACTATTCCGACTATGCGGTGAAGGTGGCCGAGGCGGTTGCATCGGGTACCGCCGACCGCGGCATCCTCGTGTGCGGCACGGGTATCGGCATGGCGCTCGCCGCCGACAAGGTCGCCGGCATCCGCGCCTCCTCGATCACGACGCCTGAGTTCGCCGACCTGTTCCGTCGCCACAACGACGGCAACGTCTTGTGCCTGTCGGGCCGTTTCGTCGAGCCCGAGGTCAACGAGGAGATCATCCGCGTGTTTCTGACCGCGCCGTTTGAGGGCGGCCGTCATGCGGACCGCGTCGCGAAGGTCATGGCGCTGGACTAGGCGATGCCGGCGCTTAAGCGATGATGTTTTGACGCCCGGGCTCGCCGATCGGCAGGACCCGGGCGTCTCGTATAGAAAGGCTTTGGTATGGCATGTGATTTCGACTCCTCGCGCGTGACGGTGGTCGACCACCCGCTCGTGCAGCACAAGCTCTCCATCCTGCGCGACCGCACGACGGGCACCAAGCAGTTCCGCGACCTGGTGCGCGAGCTCGCGCGCTTGGAGTGCTACGAGGCGACGCGCGACCTGCCGCTTGCCGACGTGCAGATCGAGACCCCTATCTGCCCGACGACCGCCCGCTGCGTCGCCGGGCGCAAGCTCGCCGTCATCCCCATCCTGCGCGCGGGTCTAGGCATGGTCGACGGCGTGCTCGACCTGGTGCCCGCCGCGCGCGTGGGCCACGTGGGCATGTACCGCGACGAGGTGACGCACGAGCCCCACGAGTACTACGCCAAGCTGCCCGGAGATATCGCCGAGCGCCTGTGCCTGGTTGTCGACCCCATGCTCGCCACCGGCGGGTCGGCCTCGGCCGCCCTGCAGTATCTGCGTTCCCAGGGTGCGACGGACATCCGCTTCTTGAGCATCGTGGCGGCGCCCGAAGGGCTCGCGGCCGTGCTCGAGGCGGATCCGGACGTGCACATCTACACCTGCTCGGTGGACGAGGGCCTCAACGACGACGCCTATATCGTTCCGGGCCTGGGCGATGCCGGCGACCGCATCTTCGGCACGCTGGACAGGTGAGATGGCCGGCGCGAGCCCGCTGCTTTTCCAATGTGTCCGCTTCGTTTACGCACATTGAATTTTCGAATTCCTTGCCTATACTAGTCACACGACGTATGCGCACCCTGTTTTTCAGGGGGCACAGCGCCAAGAAGGGAGCCCGATGTCCGAGTTCGACCCTGCGCTCGCATTCGATCTTGCCGCGCACGGACCGGCGCTCGCCGTCGGCGTCCTTCTTAGCCTGTTCGCGTTCGTCCCGCTGTTTTTGGCCGTCGTGCCCGTACTGCGCCGCGTGAGCGACGCGAGCATGACCAAAGGCATGGTGGGCGTAGGGGCCTCGTTCGTCATCCTGTTCGTGGGTGTCGTCGTGGTTCACCTGCTCGCACCGGGGGCGCTCGTCGCATTCGTCGCAGGCGAGCTGATCGGCTTTTTCATCGGCTGGATCGGCCTCGCCATCGCGGTCCTCGCGAAGACCGATTAGTCGTGGGCGCCGGCGCAGCCGACGGCCAAAGAAAGGTGGAATCTTGGACGCGTTTTCCAAGCTGCCCGAAGAGATCAACCATCTGGTCTCCGAGTTCTCCTCCATGCCCGTGGTGGGCGATCTGGGGGCAGGCCTCACGCAGTACTCGGTGTGGTTGCTCATCGCCGCCATCGTGTTCGCGGCGATCATCCTGACGTTTGCCAAGCGCCAGGCGCTCGTACCCAAGGGCGTGTTCGTCAACGGTGTCGAGTATCTGATCGAGTACGTCGAGAACGACGTCGCGAAGGGCGTGGTGGGCACCGAGTGGCGCCGCCACTTCCCGTTCTTGGCGACGATCTTCTTCTTCATCCTGGTCAACAACTTCATCGGCCTGATTCCCGGCTGCAAACCCGGAACCGGCGCCATCGGCTGCACCGCCGCGCTCGCGCTCGTCACGTTTCTTTACTTCGTGTACTACGGGTGCAAGAAGCACGGCGTGATCGGCTACATCAAGAGCCTGGCGCCCGCGGGCGTGATGTTCCCCATGAACGTGTTCGTGTGGGTCATCGAGGTCTTCTCGCTGCTGCTGCGCCCCATCACGCTGGCCATCCGTCTGTTCTGCAACATGTTCGCCGGCCACATCGTCATGGGCTCGTTCTCCATCATGGCCACGCTGTTCGCCGAGCCGCTGCTCGAGCACTTCAGCGCTATGAACGCGCTGGGCGCGCTGCCGAGCGTGGCGTGGCTCGCCATCCTGCTCATCATCTACGCGGTCGAGCTCATCGTCGCGTTCGTCCAGGCCTACGTCTTCACGGTCCTCGCCGCGGTCTATATCCAGATCGCCGAGGCCGAGGGGCACTAATCGGGCATATCGCTTGTTGACGCGGGCCGCAGTCGCGGCCCTGTCAGATATTTGGGTATCCTGCGCCGGTAGGCGCACGACAAAGGAGGAATTGTGGGAGTTATCGGTTACGGTCTCGGTGTTATCGGTGCCGGTCTGGCCATCGGCCTCGCGGCGTTTGGCGCCACGAGCGCTATGGCTCGCCAGCCCGAGGTCCAGGGTCGCGCGTTCACCGTCTTCATTCTGGCGTCCGCGTTCACCGAGGCGCTCGGCCTCATCGGCTTCGTCGTCACGCTGATCTCCTAACGCTCGCGCACGTGTCGAGTAAGGAGAGGAACATGAAGCTTACAAACCGCGCTGCCGGTGCAGCCGCCTCCATCGCCGCGGTGGCGCTCGTCGCCCCGAATCCGGCGTTTGCCGAGGGCTCTGCCGGCGGTCCGTCGATTCTGATCCCCAACATGGCGGAGTTCATCCCCGCGCTCATCGCCTTTCTCATCATCTGGGTCGTGCTGGCCAAGATCGCTTGGCCCAAGGTCCTGACGATGATGGACGAGCGCAGCCGCCGCATCGAGGAGAGCCTCGAGGAGGCCGAGCGCACCAAGCAGAAGGCGCTCGACGACCGCAAGACGTCCGACGAGCTCGTCGCCGACGCGCGTCGCCAGGCCGCCGAGATCGTGCTCGCCGCGCGTCAGGACGCCGAGCACGAGCGCGCCCGCATCCTCGCCGCCGCGCACACCGAGGCCGAGGACATCATCTCCAAGGCGCGTGCGAACGCCGAGGAGGAGCGCCGCTCGCTGTACTCCGAAGCTGCCGGCACCATCGCCGACCTCTCGGTCTCCGTGGCCTCCAAGATCGTGGAGAAGTCTCTGGACGAGGACGGCGAGCAGCGCCGCCTCATCGAGCGCTACATCAAAGAGGTAGGTAGCCTGAATGCCAACTAGCCGTAGGGAGAACAGGGTCCTCGAGACCTATGCCCGCGCCCTGCTCGAGGCTGCGAAGGCGGAGGGTCGCGTCTTTACCGACCTGGACGCCCTCGGCGCTCTTTCCCAGGCGAGCCCCGAGATCCTCGCGGTCGTCAAGACCATGGTCGAGCGCGACCAGCTCGACCTGTTGCCGCAGGTCGCCGAGGCCTATCGCGCCATGACCGAGGACGATGAGGACGTCGTGGGCGTGACCGTCACGACCGCCGTCGAGCTCGACGACGAGCTGCGCGCGCAGATCGTCGCGATGTGCGAGGAGCAGCTCGGCAGCCGCGTGTCGCTCATCGAGCGCGTCGACCCGTCCATCATCGGCGGCATCGTGCTCGAGGCTCGCGGCCAGCGCCGCGACATCTCGGTCAAGACCCAGCTGCGCGCCGCGCGCAAGACGCTCGGCGAAGCCCAGCTCACTTTAGGAGGTGAGGCCAGCAATGGCTGAGATCATTAACGCCCAGACCATAGCCCAGGCCCTCGCGAAGAAACTCGATTCGCTCAACGCGGTCGTCGACACGCAGGAGGTCTCCCTCGTCGATGAGGTGGGAGACGGCATCGCCCGCGTCTCGGGCCTGCGCAGCGCCATGGCCGGCGAGCTGCTTGAGTTTAAGAGCAGCGAGACGGGGGAGACGGTGTTCGGTCTCGCCCAGAACCTTGAGCGCGACGAGGTCGGCGCCGTTCTGTTCGGCAACGTCTCCGTCATCAAGGAGGGCGACGAGTGCCGCACCACCGGCCACATCATGGACATCCCCGTGGGCCGCGGCATGCTCGGCCGCGTCGTGAACCCGCTCGGCGAGCCCATCGACGGCCTCGGCGAGATCCGCACGACCCACTATCGCCCCATCGAGTTCAAGGCGCCCGGCGTCATCGACCGCACCCCGGTGTGCGAGCCCGTCCAGACCGGCCTGCTCGCCATCGACTCGATGATCCCCATCGGCCGCGGCCAGCGCGAGCTCATCATCGGCGACCGCAAGGTCGGCAAGACGGCCATCGCCATCGACGCCATCATCAACCAGCGCGGCAAGGGCATGGTCTGCATCTACGTGGCCATCGGCCAGAAGGCCTCCACGGTCGCCAACATCCGCGCCACGCTCGAGGAGCATCACGCGCTCGACTACACGGTCATCGTCTCGGCCACCGCAGCCGAGTCGGCGCCCATGCAGTACATCGCGCCCATGGCCGGCGCCGCGATCGGTGAGTTCTTCATGTACAACGGTGTGGACGGCAAGCCCGCGAGCGCCGAGAACCCCGGCGGCCACGTGCTCGTCATCTACGATGACCTGTCCAAGCAGGCCGTCGCCTACCGTCAGATGTCGCTGACGCTGCGCCGTCCGCCCGGACGCGAGGCCTACCCCGGCGACATCTTCTACCTGCATTCGCGCCTGCTGGAGCGTGCCTGCAAGCTCTCCGAGGCCAACGGCTCGGGCTCTATGACCGCGCTGCCCCTCATCGAGACGCAGGACGGCGACGTGTCGGCCTACATTCCGACGAACGTCATCTCCATTACCGATGGTCAGATCTACCTGCAGAGCGACCTGTTCTTCCAGGGACAGCGCCCCGCGGTCGACGTCGGCATCTCCGTGTCGCGCGTCGGCGGCGCCGCGCAGATCAAGTCCATGAAGCAGGTGGCCGGCAACCTGCGCCTTGACCTGGCTTCCTACCAGGAGCTTTCGGGCTTCGCGCAGTTCGGCAGCGACCTCGACGCGGCCACGCAGCAGCAGCTGACTCACGGCTCGCGCATGACGGAGCTGCTCAAGCAGTCGCGCTTCAAGCCGTTCGACGTGGCCGAGCAGGTCCTCGTGCTGTTCGCCGGCAACAAGGGCTTCTTGGACGATCTGCCCCTGTCGCAGGTGCTCGAGTTCCGCGATGGGCTCGTCAGCTACGCGAACAGCAGCTACGGGCGACTCCTCGAGCGCGTGCGCTCCGAGAAGATCGCCGGCGACCTGGACGAGCAGCTCATGCAGATGATTTCCGACTACAAGGCGGATTTCGTCGGCAAGCATGCCGCCCAGGTCGTCGAGGACGGCTCTGATTCCGAGGAGAACTAAGCTCCATGGCCAACCTTCGCGAAATCAAAAAGCGAATCACTTCGGTCACGAGCACCAAGCAGATTACGCGCACGATGGAGATGGTCTCGACGGCCAAGATCCGTCGTGCGCTCGATCGCGCCTACGGCGCCGAGCCGTACAAGAAGGCGCTGACCGACGTCATGCTCACGGTCGCCCAGGATACCGAGGCGGCTGGTGACGCCCCGCTGCTGCATAAGCACGACCACGAGCAGAACGTGCTCGTGGTGGCGATCGCATCCGACCGTGGCCTTGCCGGCGGCTTCAACGTGCTCGTCGAGCGCGAGACCGACAAGATCGTGTCTGCGTGCGCGCGCCGCGGCGTCGCCTGCGAGATCATCACCTGCGGTCGCAAGGTGAGCGACTACTTCGCGTCGCGCCCCAACCGCATCATGCATTTCGAGGGCACCTCGGCCGAGCCGACGCTCGAGCAGGCCCGCATGATCGCGAGCTACATCTGCGACGGCTACGCCCAGGGCACCATCGACCGCGTCGAGGTCGTGTACCACCATGCGCGCAATCGCGTGGATCAGGAGCTGCGCGTCGAGCGCCTGCTCCCGCTGGACACCGAGGCGGTCGCGCTGGCGCGCGGCCCGCGCCGCAACGAGAGCGATGCGCCCGAGCGCATCTCGTCGTCGTTCAGCTTCGTGCCCTCCGCGGCGCACGTGCTGGGCGGTCTGGTCCCCTCGTACGTGCTGACCGTCATCCATCAGGCGCTGATCGATTCCGCCGCCTCCGAGCAGGGTGCGCGCCGCAAGGCGATGCACTCCGCGACCGAGAACGCGACGGCGATCGTCGCGACCCTGAACCGTACCTATAACCGTGTTCGCCAGGCTTCCATCACCACCGAGATCAACGAGATCGTGGGCGGAGCCTCTGCATTGGAGGAGTAGCAATGGCTTCGAGCACCGACATGAACGACATCAAGGATGCCGTCTCCCACCACACTGCAGGCGAGGGGCGCATCGTCCGCATCGTCGGCCCGGTCGTCGACGTCAAGTTCGAAGGCCAGGTCCCCGCGATCTACAACGCGCTGACCGTCGAGGCCGAGACCCCCATGGGCCACGTGAGCACCGTCCTCGAGGTTGAAAGCCAGCTTCCCGGCGGCGTGGTCCGTACGGTCGCCATGACCTCGACCGACGGCCTGACGCGCGGCATCCCCGCCATCGACACCGGCGAGCCCATGCAGATGCCCGTCGGCCCGGGTACGCTCGGCCGCATCTGGAACGTGCTGGGCAAGCCCGTCGACGGCAAGCCCATGCCCGAGATCGAGGAGTACTATCCCATCCACCACGCGGCTCCGCACTTTGACGAGCTGACCACCAAGACCGAGATCTTCGAGACCGGCATCAAGGCGGTCGACCTGCTCGAGCCCTACATCCGCGGCGGCAAGACCGGCCTGTTCGGCGGCGCCGGCGTGGGCAAGACGGTGCTCATCCAGGAGCTCATCAACAACCTGGCGCAGGAGCACAACGGCACCTCGGTCTTCACGGGCGTCGGCGAGCGCACCCGCGAGGGCACCGACCTGTACCTCGAGATGAGCGAGTCCGGCGTCATCGACAAGACCTGTCTGGTCTACGGCCAGATGAACGAGCCGCCCGGAGCGCGCCTGCGCATCGGTCTGGCCGGCCTCACCACGGCCGAGTACTTCCGCGACCGCGGCCAGGACGTGCTGCTGTTCATCGACAACATCTTCCGCTTCTCCCAGGCCGGCTCCGAGGTCTCGGCCCTGCTCGGCCGCATGCCGTCCGCCGTCGGCTACCAGCCCACGCTGGCGACCGAGATGGGCGACCTGCAGGAGCGCATCACCTCCACCAAGACCGGTTCGATCACTTCGGTCCAGGCCGTCTACGTGCCCGCCGACGACCTGACCGACCCGGCTCCTGCGACCACCTTCACGCACCTCGACGCCCAGACGGTTCTGTCGCGCTCCATCGCGGCGCTCGGCCTGTACCCGGCCATCGACCCGCTGGCGTCCTCGTCCGACGCGCTCGACCCCTCCATCGTGGGCGAGGAGCACTACCGCGTCGCCGTCAAGGTCCAGGAGATCCTCCAGGAGTACTCCGACCTGCAGGACATCATCGCCATCCTCGGTATGGACGAGCTGTCCGAGGAGCAGCGCCTCACCGTCGACCGCGCGCGCAAGCTGCAGCAGTTCCTGTCCCAGTCCTTCCACGTGGCCGAGAAGTTCACGGGCAACCCCGGCGTGTACCTCCACATCGAGGACACCGTCCGCTCCTTTGCCGCCATCGTTGACGGTGAGTGCGACGACCTGCCCGAGCAGGCCTTCCGCTACGCCGGAACGATCGACGACGTGCGCGAGCGCGCCGCCAAGATGGGGGCGTAGCACATGGCCATGCAGCTGCGGATCGTCTGCCCCGAAACCAGCGCCTACGAGGGCGAGGCGGCGTTTGTCGCCCTGCCGTCGACCGACGGCGAGCTCGGCGTGGCCGCGCGCCATGCGAGCGAGATCTGCACGCTCGGTTCCGGCTACATCCGCGTGAGCGATACCGCCATGGGGACGATCGACCACCGCTTCGCGGTGAGCGGCGGCTATGCCCAGATCGCCGATGACGAGGTCATCGTGCTCGCTGAACGCGCCGCCGACGTGGACGCGGTCGACGTCGCTCGGGTTCAAGCTAAACTTCAAGGTTTTGAAGACCAGTTGAGCGTTTTGTCAGAGAACGATGCACGCCGTGCGTACCTTTATAATGAAATCGCATGGTGCAGGCTGCTGCTCGACGCGCAGACGTCATAGCGCGCGGAGGCGGTCACAAGGCTTTCATCATGCCCGGGGATGCACAGTTCCCGGGCATGTTCATATCGAAGGGGATCACGCTTGGATATCATTCGCGTTGAAGGTGGACATGCCCTCGCCGGCAGCGTCTGCGTATCGGGCGCCAAGAACTCCGCGCTCAAGTTGATGGCCGCGACCCTGCTGGCCCCGGGCGTCACGACGCTCCAGAACGTGCCCAACATCTCCGACGTGCACGTCATGGGCAAGGTGCTCAAGCGCATGGGCGCGACCATCGAGGTCGCCGACGAGCACAGCCTGGTGATCGACACCTCCAACGTCGACTCCTGGGAGGCTCCCTACGAGCTCGTTGCCAAGATGCGCGCCTCGACGGCGGTCATGGGTCCGCTGCTCGGCCGCTTCGGCCGCGCGAAGATCGCCATGCCCGGTGGCTGCAACCTCGGCGCCCGCAAGATCGACATGCATATCCTGGGCCTCGAGGCCCTCGGCGTGAAGTTCGACACCGACCACGGCTACATCCATGCCGACGCCTCCGAGGGCCTGATCGGCGCCAACGTCACGCTCGAGTTCGCGAGTGTCGGCGCCACCGAGAACCTCATCATGGCGGCCGTGCGCGCCCGCGGGACCACAGTGATCGACAACGCCGCCCGCGAGCCCGAGATCGTCGATTTGGCGAATATGCTCAATTCGATGGGCGCCAAGATCGTCGGAGCCGGAACCCCGGTCGTGCAGATCGAGGGCGTCAAGGAGCTCCACCCCACGACGCACCGCGTCATCGGCGACCGCATCGAGGCGGGCACCTTCATCGTCGCCGGTGCGCTCGCGGCCGGCGAGGACGGTATCGAGGTGCGCGGCTTCAACTCTAACCACCTGGGCATGGTCATCAAGAAGTTCGAGCTCATGGGCATCGATATCGAGCACATCGAGGGCGGTGTGCGCGTGAGGCGCGCCGAGCGCATCCTGCCGGTCGATATCCAGACGCTGCCCTTCCCGGGCTTCCCGACCGATATGCAGGCTCAGGCCATGGTGCTGTCCGCGCTCGCGGACGGCAGCTCGGTCATCACCGAGAACATATTCGAGAACCGTTTCATGTTCGCCTCTGAGCTGGTCCGCATGGGCGCGGACATCCGCATCGAGAGCCACCACGCCATGATCCACGGCGTCAAGGGCTTCTCGGGCGCCCAGGTGGTCTCGCCTGACCTGCGCGGTGGCGCGGCCCTCGTGGTCGCCGGCCTCGTGGCCGACGGCTACACCGAGGTCTCCGCCATCCATCACATCGACCGCGGCTACGAGCACTTCGTCAAGAAGCTCGAGGACCTCGGCGCTTGCGTGCAGCGCGCGACCATCCCCGACCCCACGGACGAATAGGGCAGGTACCCCATGAGAAACAAACCCGTACAGGATTCCCGGCGCCCGAGTACCGGCGCCGCGAGCCGCATCTATAGCCGCGACAACGTCGCGCGCTACTCCGAGCGCGCGCGTCAGCGTCGGCGCGGCAAGCGCATCCGCCGCGTGATCCTGGTGACCGTGCTGGGCCTGCTGGCCTGCGTGGGCACCGCCGCCGGCCTGTGGGTAAGCCGCATCGCCGGCAACCTCAACAACTCGTCGGTCATCACGAACAACCTGCTGATGACCCTGGTCGACACGGACGTCGCGCGCGATCCCTTCTACATGCTGCTGCTCGGCACCGACGGGCGCCCCGGCGAGGAGACCTATCGTTCGGACTCCATCATCCTGGCGCGTATCGACCCGACCGAGAAGAAGGTGGCGCTCGTCTCGATTCCGCGCGACACGCGCGTCGAGTACAACGGTTCGACCATGAAGATCAACGCCACGCACGCCTACGATGGCGCCGAGGGCGTCGTCAAGGCCGTCAACGAGCTGTGCGGCATCGAGATCTCGCACTACGCCGAGATCAACTTCGAGGGCATGGAGGCGCTCATCGACGCCGTGGGCGGTATAGACATCAACGCGACCGACGGCGTGGACGACCCCGCTCACCTGGACATCGTCATCGAGCCGGGCTATCAGCACATGGACGGTGCGACGGCGCTCACCTATGCGCGCGCCCGCTACCAGTACATCGACGGCGACTACACGCGCATGCGCCATCAGCGCCAGGTGCTCTCGGCACTTGCCAACAAGATGCTCAACGAGATGGACGTCACCAACATCGTCGACATCATCGATTCGCTTTCCAACATGGTGATCACCGACCTGAGCATCCAGGATATCGTCACGCTCGTGAACGCGATGCGCGGCATGGACACCGACGAGATC
This sequence comes from Collinsella tanakaei, assembly GCF_030373545.1. GTDB lineage: Bacteria > Actinomycetota > Coriobacteriia > Coriobacteriales > Coriobacteriaceae > Collinsella > Collinsella tanakaei_C. Next base: position 34,977 of record NZ_JAUDCO010000012.1, read on the forward strand.
TGGTCGGCCAACCTGCCGTCGTGGGCGGGCGAGGACACCTACGTGGACGGCCAGAGCTACGTGTTCGTGCACGAGGAAGCGCTCGCCGAGATGATGGAGCGCATGGACGACGGCAAGGATCCGCAGGGCCCGCAGTCCATGGGCACCGGCGGCGAGGGCTCCACGACGACCGGCGACCTTGCCAACAACTCGTCCGAGGACTGGGTGTACGGCGAGGCCACGACCAGCTCGGACTTAGAGGACGAGTCCGAGGGGACCGAAAGCGAGAGCGACGTCGGGGAATCCTCGCTCGAGACCGAATAGCCACCGGGCTGACAAGGGCCGCCTTGTCAGCCCGCTTTTATGCTGTACGGAGGGCGCGCTGCTTTGCGGTGCCGCTTCTGCTCTTCGCGGAAACGCCCTGAAACGACAAAGGGGACGCACCGCCTTGCCGGAGACGTTGGGCCCGCAAGGAGGTGCGCCCCCTTCGCCATGGGTGGATAAGGATCGGCTACGCGAAGCGCCTGACCAGCTGCTCGAGCACGTCGACCATCTTCACCAGGGCGGAGACGGGGATGAACTCGTTCACGCCGTGGCAGCAGTACGCGCCGGTCGAGAGGTTGGGGCAGGGCAGGCCGCGGAACGAGAGCTGGGCGCCGTCGGTGCCCCCGCGGATGGGGATGACGCGCGGCTCGACGTCCGAGGCGCTGAAAGCCTCCTTTGCGACATCGATGAGCTGCGGATAGTCGCCAACGATCTCGGCCATGTTGCGGTATTCGTGCTTGATTTCGAGGGTCACGCGAACCTGGTCCTGCTGGGCGTTCATGAAATCGCAGGCGCGCTGCATGAGGTCGAGCTTTGCCTGGAACTTGGCGGCGTTGTGGTCGCGGACGATGTAGCGCGCCGTCGCGTGGGTGACGGTGCCCGATACGCTGCAGAGGTGGATGAACCCCTCGTAGCCCTCGGTGTGCTCGGGGCGCGCGACGCTCGGGAGCAGGTTGTGGTACTCGACGAACAGGTTGGCGGCGTTCACCATACGGTCTTTGGCGTCGCCGGGATGGATTGAGAAGCCCTCGAAGCGCACGGTCGCCTCGGCGGCGTTGAAGCACTCCCATTCGATCTCGCCCACCGGGCCGCCGTCGACGGTGTAGGCATACGTGCAGCCGAACGCTGGAATATCGAGCAGCTCGGCGCCGTGGCCGATCTCCTCGTCGGGGCAGAAGCAGATGCCCAGGGCGGGATGGGGAATGGACGGGTCGGTTAGCAGGCGCGCGGCGAGCGCCATGATCTCGGCGACGCCGGCCTTGTCGTCGGCGCCGAGCAGCGTGGTGCCGTCGGTGCATATCAGGTTCTCGCCGGCAAGTGCGGCAAGGCCGGGGATGCGGTCGGGGGAGATGCTCACCGGCTCGCCGTCGACGATGCCGCATACCAGCTCGCCACCCTCGTAGGCGACGATATGGGGCTTGACGTTCGCTCCGGGCGCCGCCTCGGTGGTGTCGAGGTGGGCGATGAGGCCGAGCTTCGGTGCGTTCTCGGCGCCTTCGCTTGCGGGGATGTGGGCGGTGACGTAGGCGTTCTCGCTGACCTCGACGTCGTGCGCCCCCATGGCGCGCAGCTCGTCGGCCAAGAGGTTCGCGAGGTCAAACTGGCACGGGGTGGAGGGCACGCGGTCGCTGTGCTCGTCGCTCGACTGGGTGTTGACGGCGACGTACCTCAAAAAGCGAGATAGGACGTCGGGCTCGTTCGATTCGGACATGGGAAGCTCCTTAGAAGATCGTCGCCGATATAAAATCCGCCTACAGCGTAGCACGCGACAAGATGGTGCCAGGTACAAACTTGTCGGCTACGATTGCATGCTATGAAGTCGCTGTGCAGATACCGATGGAGGTTGGAGATGCTGGAAACCGATCGCTTGCTGTTGCGCTCTTGGCGCGAAGACGATGCCGATGCCCTATTTGAGCTCGCGCGCGACCCGAGGGTCGGTCCGGCGGCGGGCTGGCCTCCCCATCGCAGTGTGGAGGAGAGCGCCGGGATCATTCACAATGTCTTGATGATGCCCGACAGCTTTGCCATCGTCGAGCGGACCACGGGGGCGCTTGTGGGAGCCATCGCCCTTAAACACGAGGACGCTTCGGAGATGGCGGGTATCGATGAGGCGGAACTCGGTTACTGGATTGGCGCAACGCACTGGGGCCTTGGCTATGCCACGGAGGCGGCGCGGGCCGTGGTGGCATACGGCTTTGATGAGCTCGGGCTTATCTCGATCTGGGCGGGATACTATGGGGGCAACGAGCGCTCGCGCCGCGTGCAGGAGAAGCTCGGCTTTGTGTTCCAATACCGAGTCGAACGCGAGGTGGAGCTGCTGGGTGAACGTCGCGTCGAATACTGCCAACGCCTCCTGTCGCGACAAGATGGTGCCGGGTGCAAACTTGTCGGCTAGGGCCGCTACAGCTTCAAGCCATGGTCAGCGGCGTATCGCCTGCAAAACGCCTCGAGTTTCGGGAAATCATCCGATACCGCGCTCCAAACGATTGAACGGTCGAGTTTCCCGTAATCATGCGCAAATATGTTTCTCATGCCGTGGATGGCTTTCCAAGGTATGTCAGGATACGCTTCTTTTGCGCGGCTCGACATGTTTCCCGCCTCTTCGGCAACGCGAAAGACGCACATGAAGATGCCGTCGGCGTTCATGCGGCCCTGTGCGGATTCGTCGGAAACGAAAACGTCTTTTGTCAGATTGAGCTCGCGGACCCTCTCGTTCGTTTCCCGTATGACACGGTATATTTCAGCCACGCGTGCATCATCGCTGTTCCTCGCGCTCATAAAGAATCACCCCTTCGCGTTCGATGGCATGTGCGAACTCGTCATTACCTAGATCCGCTCTTGATACGATGTCGACATGTTTCCCCGTGCGTTCGCGAATCGCTTCTGAAAACGCCGACAGCTCCAGAAGACTGAGCTCACCGTCGTCGTAAACGATGCGCAAATCGATGTCGCTTTGCGGCGTCGCCTCGCCTCGCGCGTATGAGCCGAACAGCACGACGGCGGATATGCCGGCGCAGCGTCGGGCCTCTTCCTCGACAATGCTTTTGATGGCAGAAAGGCTCAAGATCGATTGGAGGGGCGCTCTTCGGGTCTGCTGATCATCGGACAGGCCGATTGTAAAGGGGATGCGACCCTCGCGGAGCGTCTGCTTGGCGAATAGGTTGATGGCGGTCGAGACGCTCATGCCGACTTCGTTGCAGAAGGCTGCAAATTGAGCTTTGGTTTCGCTGTCCATGCGGACGCTCAAAATCGATTGTGCCATAGGGGCTCCCCAGTTTGTTGTATGACAATGTAAATCATAGTGCTATATACCCGTAAAAACCAGATGTAGCGCCGACAAGATGACGCCGGGCACAAACTTGTCGGCTGCAGCCGCGCGGATTCGCTCCGTTCCCCTTTGGAACCATGCCTGCGCCCCGGCGATGCGCTACACTGAGACGCGATATGCGATGGAGAGGACGACCATATGGACACCACCGACATTTCCCGCGAGCTGCATCTGACCGTGGCAAACGAGGACTATCTCGAGTGCATGGTTCGCCTTGAGCGCGAGGGCGCGCTCGGCGAGGGGATCCGCTCGGTCGACATCGCCCAGCAGCTCGGCGTCTCCAAGGCGTCGGTCAACAAGGCGGTCACCGTCCTGAAGGAGCAGGGCCTGGTGGAGCAGTCCCACTACGGCAAGGTCATCCTTACCGATGCCGGCCGCGAGCTCGGCAGCGCCGTGTGGAACCGCCATCGCCTGATTCGCACCTTCCTCGTCCAAGAGCTGGGTGTCGAGTTCGAGCGTGCGGACGCCGAGGCGTGCATGATGGAACACGCCCTGTCCGAGGACACCATGCAGCGTTGGATGTCCTACCTCGAGCAGCAGGGCATCACGGTCGGCGAGGAGTAGCCCATGTCGGGCCGCGCCGCATATTCGGCGCTCGCGTCGCTTGACGATTCCCGATACGATCGGCTCGGCGCCTCGTGGCTTGGCGAGCGTCTTGGCAGCGAGGTGCTGCTCATGCAGGGGCCCATGGGTACCGAGCTGATGCGCCAGACAGGCGGCGGGGACATCCCGACGGCGTACTGGAACGTGGCCGACCCGCAGGAAGTCATTCGTCTGCACAGCCTGTATCGCGCCGTCGGGGCCGATCTCATGCTGACCAACACCTTCCAGGCGAGCGCGCCGGCCCTGCAACGGGACGGGGTGGACGCGCCGATGGAGCGCGTGAACGAGCGCGCTGTTGAGTGCGCGCGCCGCCCGGGCGCCCCCTGTGTCGCGGGCTCGATCGGCCCGTGTGGACTCACCTGGGAACAGACGGATACTCCTGAGTACCGGGCGGTGCGCGCTGCGTACCGCGAACAGGCGCATGTCCTGCTCGATGCGGGGGCTCATGCTCTTATGCTCGAGACGTTTACGTCGCTTCACGATGCCGAGCCCGCGCTTGTCGGCGCACTCGATGTGGCCTGCGGCATGCCCGTGCTCATGAGCTTTGCGGTGGATGATGCCTGCAACCTGTACAGCGATGGCGCTTCGATCGAGGACGCCTGCCGCCTCGCGGCCAAGATGGGCGCCTCGTCGGTCGGCGTCAATTGCTGCTCGCTCGCCGCAGCAGCCGAGGCGGTCGGTCGCATGGTCGCGGTGACGTCGCTGCCGGTCTCGGTGCGCCCCAACGCCGGCGATCCGCGGCGCAACGAGGACGGAGAGCTTGTCTGGCCCGTCGGGGCGGATGAGTTCGTCGAGGCCTGTGCGCAGTGGGTGCGCGCTGGCGCGACAATCGTCGGGCCGTGCTGCGGCGGTGACCCCCTGACCGTTTGCGCCCTTTCGGGTTATCTCGAGGAATGCGTGCGATAGCGCCGACCCCCTGCGTTGCCGTGACTGCATACGAAAGGGATGGGTATAAAACCTATTCGTTATACCGCCCTAGTAATATATATGGAGCACGGGAGCGATACAGACCATGAGCGCCATGATTCGTTTTGGAACCGACGGATGGCGAGCTCGTCGCGACGGCGAGTTCAACGAGGAGAACGTGATACGCGTTGCCGACGCCGCGGGCACGCTGTGGGCGCAGACCGCGCCCGGTGCCATCGTCTATGTCGGATACGATACGCGTCCCGGCGCTGAATCCTTCGCCCGTCTCGCCGCCCGCGTCGTCGCGGGTCACGGCTTGGTCGTCAGGCTTTCGGACCGCTACGTGCCCACACCCGCACTTTCGTGGGCAATCGCGCGCGATGCGCGCTCCTGCGGCGGCCTCATGGTGACGGGGTCGCATCATCCCGAGGACTATCTGGGCATCAAGTTCCGTACTTCCGACGGCGGGGCGGGCTCGTTTGAGTTTGCCGCCGAGGTCGAGCGGGAGATTGACGGCGACCCGACGGACGCGCGCGGACCCATCGAGATCAAGGATTTTGCGACGCCGTATCTGGAGGACCTGAAGGGCCTCGTCGATGGCGAGGCAATCGCCCGCGCCGGCCTGCATGTCGTATACGACCCGATGTACGGAGCCGGCCGCGGCTACTTGGCTGACATCCTGCGCAGTCTGGGCGTCACGGTCGACGAGATTCACGGTGTCGATGACGAGGGAATGCGCGACATGCGCCCCGAGCCCATCGAGCCGTGGGTAGACGATTGCGAGCAGGCGGTTGTCGAGCTGGGCGCCAGCGTCGGACTGATCAACGACGGCGACGCCGATCGCATCGGTGCGGTCGATGAGCACGGTCGCTTCGTCAACGCGCACAAGCTGTTCTCGCTGATCTTGGGCCATCTGGTCAAGCATCGCGGCATGAGCGGGCGCGTCGTGCTCGGCCTGTCCTCATCGGTTCTCACCCGCCGTGTGGCGCATGCCCTCGGCTGCCGCTATGCCATCAAACCGGTTGGCTTCAGATATATATATGAGGAGATGCGCAAGGGCGGCGTGCTGATGGGCGGCGAGGAGACGGGCGGCTTCGGCATCCCGGAGCACTTCCCCGAGCGCGACGGCCTGCTGATGGCGCTGCTCCTCTGCGAGCTTATGGCCATGACGGGCAAGACCTTGGCCGAGCTTGTGAGCGAGTTTGAGGAAGCGTTCGGCGAGACGAGCTACGCCCGTCGCGACCTTCGCCTGCAAAACGAACAGATCGAGGTATTGCGGACGATGCTGCCCGGCATCAACCCCAAGCGGATTGCCGGTCGCGAGCCGGTTCGCGTGAGCCATATGGATGGCCTGCGCCTTGAGTTTGCAGACGAGTCCTGGTTGCTGCTGAGGCCAAGTGGAACAGAAGCGCTTGTCCGTGTGTACGCCGAGGCGCCGACTGTAGAGCTGCGCGATGATTTGCTCGATGCTGGAAGCGACGTAGCAAGGGGAGAGCTCTCCTAGCTCCAAAGCCCGGCAAAAGGTAGCTATGGCGCGGTAAGCGTCTGAAAACACAAGATATAGTGCAACAATCAGTGAAAAACAGACGAATTGTGAAGACCCCGTGGAGCGCGGGATTCC
>NZ_JAUDCO010000013.1 GCF_030373545.1 Collinsella tanakaei
GGACCCGCGCTTCGCCGACGCGTTCTGGGAGGCCGTCGAGGAGCGCGGCGGGCTCAAGCGCTAGGCGGGAGCCTCCGTTCAGAAATCCAGAATTTATCGATGCCAAGAGGGGCTGCACGGCGCGGCCCCTCTTTTCGTAGCAGAGGCGCAATCTCACCCCTGGGATTTTGTTGCATCGGGCAGGGCCTGCCCTGCCCGATGCAACAAAATCCCAGGGGTGAGATTGCGCCTGGCAGCTCCTCCAGAATTCACAGTGCCATCGCACTCCAGATGGGTGGAGCGACCCTCACATGACGGTTGAACGCCGGTATTTCCGATTGTCCTGAAGCGTCCGCTTTGGTTAAATGGCCAACCGTTTGTGCCGCCGGACCGAGGCGGTGCTACGAGAAGGAGGGAACCTATCCATGTCTATGAAGAAGTACGGCGCTGAGGCGCTCGGTACGTTCGTGCTCACGTTCTTCGGCTGCGGCAGCGCCGCCGTCGCCGGCGCCACCCTTGGCAACCTGGGCATCGCGTTTGCCTTCGGCCTGTCCATCGTCGCGATGGCCTTCGCCATCGGCAACGTTTCGGGCTGCCACATCAACCCCGCGGTGACCTTTGGTCAGTTCGTTGACAAGCGCATCTCGATGACCGATCTGTTCGGCTACTGGATCGCCCAGTTCGTCGGCGCGATCGTTGCCGCCGCTGCGCTCATGTTCGTCATCAACAGCTGCGCCGAGCTCGGCGGCGTGGCCGCGACCGGCCTGGGCTGCAACGGCTACGGCGCTGCATCCACCTCGGGCATCTCCGAGATCGGCGCGTTCGTCGTCGAGGTCATCCTCACGTTCGTGTTCGTGCTCACCATCCTCGGCGTGACCGCTGACGGCAAGACCGGTCACTTCGCCGGTATCGTCATCGGCCTCACCCTCGCCTTCGTGCACATCACGGGCATTCCTCTGACCGGCACGTCCGTGAACCCGGCGCGCAGCTTCGGCCCGGCGCTCATGATGGCGTTCAACGGCGATACGGTCGCGCTCGAGCAGGTGTGGGTCTTCATCTTCGCCCCGCTTGTCGGCGCCGCGCTGGCTGCCGTCGTGTTCGGTGCGTTCAAGAGCTTCTACGCTCAGGAGGACTAAGGCCGCCTGCGCCTGCATCACATCTGACAGCGAAGAGGGGTCGCGTCGTGCGGCCCCTCTTTTTGTTGCGGGGCGCGCAACTACGACCGGGCGGCTCCGTGCGCGCCGCGCAGCAGGGCGTCCACAAGGGCGTTGTCCCGCTTGTCGGGCGAGCCCAGCGGCAGACCGCATGCCTCGAAGAAGTGGCTGCCGGCAAACTGCCGGGCGCGGAAGGCGTCATGCGCCCCGTCGTCCAGGTAGCGCACGCGCGACAGGCAGTCGGTGGTGGCGCAAAACAGCGGACCCCGCTCGCGGACATAGTCACGGTAGAGCGGCTCGCTGCTCCACAGGACGACGCCGGCGAGGTTCTCGAGCTCGTAGGCCACGGCGTATTGCGCCCACGGCACGCCGCGCGCCCGGACGTAGCGGTCGAGTACAGAGGCCATGCGCGTGACGCGCGCGAGCGTGTCGGCGGCGCTCATGATGCGCAGCCCCTCATCGGCGTCGTTATTGAGCTTGGCGGCCTCGAACAGCTCCGTCTGGGCGGCGGCGCGGGCCTCTCCTTCGAGCAACACGGCCGGCACCGACAGCTTCATCGACTCGTCGGCGAACAGCTCGATGGCCGAATGAGGAACACGCGGGTCGTCGCGGGTGGGGATGCTGAAGATGAGCGAGTCGTGCGCATGGTGCACGCGGCATGCGAGGCCGAGCCTGCCGAACCCTGTCCGCATGGCGTCCGCATGGGCGTTGATCTCTGCGCGAGACGGGGTGTCGGCGCTTCGCCTGCCCATGCGAAACATGTAGAGGTTGAACAGCGGCGTGCTCGGATCGGCGTAGAAGACGGTGCGCCGGCAGAACGCGGAGACCTCCAGCCGGCGCCGCGTGGCCTTTCCGTAGAGCTCGACGAGGGCGGAGCTCGCCGCCGGCCCGGAAGTCGAGCCCTCGCGGACGTCGACGACGCCGTCGGCCACATAGGGCGGGAAGTCGCCCTCCATGACCTGGACGACGATGACGCCCTGATCGGGGGCGGCGGGGTCGGCGATGAATCTCACGTCGATGCGCGGGGTGGGCGAGATATGGCGCCGACACAGCTCGCCGATGATCTGGCTGTAATCGGCCGCAAGGCGCGGCACGGGGCAGACCGACTTGTCGTCGTCGGCGATGCCGATGACGAGCCAGCCGCCCGCGGAGTTGGCAAACGAGGCGACGATCTTGGGGATCTTCTTGGCGACGGTGGGGGAGTAGCTGCGCTTGAACTCGAGGACGTAGCCCTCCTCGAGGTCGTGCAGCTGATCGAGGTCGGCATAGGTGACATTTGCCAGCGCCTTGGGTGCTCCGTGCGCGTCTTTGAAGGGACTGAACATCGCTACCTCCCGTCCGTTGTCCGCAGTATACCCACCGCACGCGTGAACGTAGGACAGGGTTTCGTGTGGGAGAGGGGCGCGGGGATGTGATTTGGGCAGGGGTTTGCGTGGGCGCGGGGATGTGATTTCACCCTAGGGATTTTGTTACATCGGGCAGGGCTTACCCTGCCCGATGTAACAAAATCCCTAGGGTGAAATCACATCCCCGCGCCCGGCGCCCCCGCGCCCGGCGACAGGCGATGCCAGCCAGCTTTCACGCGAACGGCGGGCGATTGCCAGTAAGCGGGGAGCGTCCCTTGTGGCCGCTACACGGAAAACCCATGAACATATGTTCGTATTAGCGGTATCTACCTGCGTGTTTTTAGGGGAACTTTTTGGCTACTCCAAATGTCTCGAGTAGTCAAGACTTTTCTTGCCGAGAAAAAAGCACCTGCTAAACTAATAGGTTGCGATAACTGGCACGCTCGGGCGTCCCGCGTACGAGCGGCCGACCAACCGTTTTTCCCGCGAAGGAGGAAACACCTGGTGCAGAAGTCTACACAGGCCGTAACGGCAACAGAGCGCACCCGCGTCAACTTCGGGAAGATTCCCGAGGCGATGGAGCTGCCCAACCTCATCTCGGTCCAGAAGCAGTCCTTCACCCGCTTTATGGATGAGGGCCTGCGCGAGGCCTTCCGTGAGTCGAGCCCCATCCAGAGCCAGAACCACGTTCTGGAGGTGACGTTCGGCGAGCATCAGTTCGGCGACCCCGCGCACAGCGTGGAGGAGTGCCGCGAGAAGGACATGACCTATCAGGCTCCGCTGCTGACCGACGTCCGCCTCACCAACAAGGAGACCGGTGAGATCAAGGAGCAGCTCGTCTTCATGGGCGACTTCCCCATGATGACCGACCAGGGCACCTTCATCATCAACGGCACCGAGCGCATCGTCGTCTCCCAGCTCGTCCGCTCGCCCGGCGTGTACTACTCCTCCGAGATGGACGGCGGCAAGCAGGTCTACAAGGCGCAGGTCATCCCTGCGCGCGGCGCGTGGCTCGAGTTCGAGGTCGACAAGCGCGACCAGCTCGTGGTGTCCATCGACCGCAAGCGCAAGCAGTCCGCTACCATGTTCCTGCGCGCCCTGGGCATCGCCCCCACCAACGACGAGATCATCGAGCTGCTCGGCGACTCCGACGTGGTGAAGCGCACCATCGAGCGCGACACCGCCCTCACCCGCGAGGACGCCCTCATCGAGATCTACCGCCGCCTGCGTCCGGGCGAGCCGCCCACCGTCGACGCCTCCCGCAGCCTGCTCGAGGGCCTGCTGTTCAACCCCCAGCGCTACGACCTGGCGCGCGTGGGCCGCTACAAGGTCAACAAGAAGCTCGGCCTGACCACCGAGGAGGCCGTGACCATCCTCACCGACGAGGACATCGTCGCCACCCTGCGCTACCTGCTGGCCCTGGCCGCCGGCGAGCCCGGCTTCAAGACCGACGACATCGACCACTTCGGCAACCGCCGCATCCGCACCGTGGGCGAGCTCGTCGCCAACCAGTTCCGCATCGGCATGAGCCGCATGGAGCGCGTCGTGCGCGAGCGCATGAGCTCCCAGGACATCGACGAGATCACCCCGCAGAGCCTCATCAACATCCGCCCGATCGTGGCGGCCATCAAGGAGTTCTTCGGCTCCTCGCAGCTGTCCCAGTTCATGGACCAGGCCAACCCCCTGACCGGCCTCACCCACAAGCGCCGCCTGTCCGCGCTCGGCCCCGGCGGCCTGGCGGGCCACAAGTCCGGCTCCAGCCGCCGCACCAACGTGCCCACCGCCGTCCGCGACGTCCACAACTCGCACTACAGCCGCATGTGCCCCATCGAGACCCCCGAAGGCCCCAACATCGGCCTGATCGGCTCGCTGGCGCTCTATGCCCGCGTGAACGAGTACGGCTTCATCGAGGCCCCCTATCGTCGCGTCGAGAACGGCCGCGTGACCGACCAGATCGACTGGATGACCGCTGATGAGGAGGAGAACCACATCATCGCCCCGGCCAACACCCCGGTCGACCCGGCGACCAACGAGTTCGTCTCCATCGACGCCGAGGGCGCCGTCGAGCGCGCCCACACCATCGTCGCCCGTACCCGCGACTTCGACGGCTCGTTCGGCGTGCCCGCCGACGTCCCGGTCGACGAGGTCGACTACATGGACGTGAGCCCGCGCCAGATGCTCTCCGTCGCGGCGACCCTCATTCCGTTCCTCGAGCACGACGACGCCAAGCGTACCCTCATGGGCGCCAACATGCAGCGTCAGGCCGTGCCGCTGCTGCACCCCGTGGCGCCGTACGTCGGCACGGGCATGGAGCGCCGCGCCGCCATCGACTCCGGCGAGGTCACCCTGGCCAAGCACGCCGGCGAGGTCGTGTTCGCCGACGCCGCGAAGATCACCGTCAAGAGCTCTGAGGGCCTGGAGGAGTACCGCCTGCCCAAGTATCAGCGCTCCAACCAGTCCACCTGCATCAACCACCGCCCGCTCGTCCGCGTGGGCGACGAGGTCGTGGAGGGCCAGCCCCTGGCCGACGGCCCCTCGACCGATCACGGCGAGCTCGCGCTCGGCCAGAACCTGGTCGTGGCCTACATGCCGTGGGAGGGCTTCAACTACGAGGACGGCATCGTCGTCTCCGAGCGCCTCGTGGCCGAGGACCTGCTGACCTCCATCAACATCTCCCGCCACGAGATCGACGCGCGCGACACCAAGCTCGGTCCCGAGGAGATCACCCGCGAGATCCCGAACCTGTCCGAGGACATGCTCGCGAACCTCGACGAGGACGGCATCATCCGCATCGGCGCCGAGGTCGGCCCCGGTGACATCCTGGTCGGCAAGGTCACGCCCAAGGGCGAGAGCGCGCTGACCGCCGAGGAGCGCCTGCTGCGCGCCATCTTCGGTGCCAAGGCCCACGACGTCCGCGACACCTCCCTCAAGATGCCGCACGGCGCCTACGGCCGCGTCATCGACGTGGTCCGCTTCAGCCGCGAGGCCGGCGACGATCTGGCCCCCGGCGTCAACGAGCAGGTGCGCGTCTACGTCGCGCAGCGCCGCAAGATCCAGCAGGGCGACAAGATCGCCGGCCGCCACGGCAACAAGGGCGTCATCTGCGAGGTCCTGCCCGTCGAGGACATGCCCTACATGGCCGACGGCACCCCGGTCGACGTCATCCTGAACCCGCTGGGCGTCCCCTCCCGTATGAACGTCGGCCAGCTGCTCGAGTGCCACCTCGGCTGGGCCGCCGCCTGCGGCTGGGATCCCGACTCGGCTGAGTCCGACACCTACGTGCCGGGTCCGTTCTTCACCGCGACGCCGGTCTTCGACGGCGCGACCGAGGACGAGATCGCCGAGGTCATCCGCCGTGCGAACCGCAACATGCTCAACCTTGCCCGCGAGCGCTACGGCGAGCACATGCGCCCCGAGTTCGTGACGCAGCTCGACGAGCGCGGCAAGACCAAGCTCTACGACGGCCGCTCCGGCGAGGAGTTCCGCGAGCCCATCACCGTCGGCACGTCCTACATCCTGAAGCTCGGCCACATGGTCGACGACAAGATCCACGCTCGCTCGACGGGCCCCTACAGCCTCGTGACCCAGCAGCCGCTGGGCGGCAAGGCGCAGTTCGGCGGCCAGCGCTTCGGCGAGATGGAGGTCTGGGCCCTGTACGCCTACGGCGCCGCCAACGTGCTGCAGGAGATCCTGACCGTCAAGTCCGACGACACCGTGGGCCGCGTCAAGACCTACGAGGCGATCGTCAAGGGCGAGAACGTCCCCATGGCCGGCATCCCCGAGTCCTTCAAGGTGCTCGTCAAGGAGATCCGTTCGCTCGCGCTCGACATCGAGCCGCTCGCCGACGCCGAGCCGGCCGCACCCGAGGCGCCCGCTGACGCCGACGTCTCCGACGTGCTCGCCGACCTCCCCTCCATCGATGAGGCCGACACCTCCGCCGACGCGGTCGACGCCCTGCTTGACGCGTTCGCCGCTACCACGACCGATAAGGAGTAGTTGACTGTGGCAGATTTCGAAGCTACTGATTTTGATGCGGTAAAGATCTCGCTCGCCTCCGCCGACCAGATCCGCTCGTGGTCCCACGGCGAGGTCAAGAAGCCCGAGACCATCAACTACCGTACCCTTAAGCCCGAGAAGGACGGCCTGTTCTGCGAGAAGATCTTCGGTCCCGCCAAGGACTGGGAGTGCTCCTGCGGCAAGTACAAGGGCATCCGCTTCAAGGGCATCGTATGCGAGCGCTGCGGCGTCGAGGTGACCACCTCCAAGGTCCGCCGCGACCGCATGGGCCACATCGAGCTGGCGGCCCCCGTCAGCCACATCTGGTACTTCAAGAGTCCGACGAGCTTCCCCATGAGCCGTCTTCTGGACATCAAGTCCAAGGACCTGGAGAAGGTGCTCTACTTCGCCAGCTACATCATCACGCACGTCGACTACGAGGCCCGCGAGGCCGACGCCGAGGACCTGCGCGAGGAGCTGGCCGCCGACCTCGAGGAGATCGACGCCGAGTGCGCCCGCCAGATCGAGAGCTTGAAGGAGCAGGGCAACCCCGAGAACTTCGACGAGTTCTCCGATGAGGAGCCCCTCACCCCCGAGGAGATCGCCGCGGGCATCGTGGACATCGAGGAGGAGACCAAGGACGAGAAGCAGCTGCGCTCCGACGCCTTCCAGGCGTTCATGCAGCTGACCGAGCGCGACCTCATCTCCGACGAGCCGCTGTTCCGCGAGATGAAGCGCTACTACTCCATGTACTTCGAGGGCGGCATGGGCGCCGAGGCCATCCGCGACCTGCTCGCGGCCATCGACCTGCCCAGCGAGGCGGAGAAGCTCAAGGCCATCATCGCCGACGAGGACGGCCAGAAGCAGAAGCGCGAGAAGGCCGTCAAGCGCCTCGAGGTCGTCGACGCCTTCCTCAAGGGCGGCAACGACCCCGCGAACATGATCCTCGACGTCATCCCGGTCATTCCGCCCGATCTGCGCCCGATGGTGCAGCTCGACGGCGGCCGTTTCGCCGCCTCGGACCTGAACGACCTGTACCGTCGCGTCATCAACCGCAACAACCGCCTGAAGCGCCTGCTCGACCTGGACGCCCCCGCGATCATCGTGAACAACGAGAAGCGGATGCTCCAGGAGGCCGTGGACGCCCTGTTCGACAACGGTCGCCGTGGGCGCCCGGTGTCCGGCCGTGGCGGCCGTCCGCTCAAGTCGCTCGCCGAGGCCCTCAAGGGCAAGCAGGGCCGCTTCCGCCAGAACCTGCTCGGTAAGCGCGTCGACTACTCCGGCCGTTCCGTCATCGTGACCGACCCCAAGCTCAAGCTGCACCAGTGCGGTCTGCCCAAGACCATGGCGCTCGAGCTGTTCAAGCCCTTCGTCATGAAGCGCCTGGTCGAGCTCGGAAAGGTCGAGAACATCAAGGGCGCCAAGCGCGCCATCGACCGCTCCGCCAGCTTCGTGTGGGACATCCTGGAAGAGGTCATCGACGGCCGTCTGGTGCTGCTCAACCGCGCCCCGACCCTGCACCGCCTGTCCATCCAGGCCTTCGAGCCCGTGCTCGTCGAGGGCAAGGCCATCCACCTGCATCCGCTCGTCTGCGCCCCGTTCAACGCGGACTTCGACGGCGACCAGATGTCGGTGCACGTGCCGCTGTCCCAGCAGGCCCAGGCCGAGGCCCGCGTGCTCATGCTGTCCGCCAACAACCTGCGCTCGCCGGCGTCGGGCAAGCCCGTCAACGTCCCGTCGCAGGACATGATCATCGGCGTGTACTACCTCACCCAGGTCCGCGACGGCCTGTCCGGCGAGGGTCACGTGTTCGCCAGCTTCGACGACGCGCTCAACGCCTATGACGCCCGTACCGAGGTCGACCTGCAGGCCAAGATCGTCGTGCGCGTGAGCGCCGATGAGGCCAACGTGTTCACCGAGGACGGCCGCAAGCTGTTCCGCGTCATGAACGGCCGCGACGACGTGGTGGAGTACGACGTGACCGGCGGCAAGACCGCGCGCTTCGAGACCTCCATCGGCCGCATCATCTTCAACCGCCAGTGCCTGCCCGCCGACTACGAGTTCATCAACTACAAGATGGTCAAGGGCGACGTCTCCAAGCTCGTTGCCGCCTGCTGCGACCGCTACCCGCAGGCCGAGGTCGGTCCGATCCTGGACGCCATCAAGTACGCGGGCTTCCACTTCGCGACTCGCGCCGGCCTGACCATCTCGCTGTGGGACGCCCTGATCCCCGACGACAAGCCGCAGATCCTCGACGCCGCCCAGAAGCGCGTCAACCAGATCAACGAGTACTACGAGGACGGCTTCATCAACGAGCAGGAGCGCCACATCGAGGTCGTCAACGAGTGGACGGCTGCGACCGACGAGGTCGCGTCCAAGATGCTCGACATGTTCGACGAGGAGAACCCCATCTACATGATGGCCGACTCCGGCGCCCGTGGCTCCAAGACCCAGCTGCGTCAGCTCGGCGGCATGCGCGGCCTCATGGCCGACATGTCCGGCGAGACCATCGACCTTCCCATTAAGGCCAACTTCCGCGAGGGCCTGCTGCCGCTCGAGTACTTCATCTCCACCTACGGCGCCCGTAAGGGCCTGGTCGACACCGCGTCCCACACGTCGGACTCCGGCTACCTGACCCGTCGTCTGGTCGACGTGGCCCAGGACGTCATCGTCCGCGAGGAGGACTGCGGCACGACCGAGGGCGTCACCTACAACCTGATCATCCCCGGCACCGAGGACATCAACGCCGATCTCGTCGGCCGCTGCTTCATCGAGGACGTCGTCGCCCCCGACGGCACCGTGCTGTTCCACGCCGACGAGTACATCGAGAGCGTCGACGACCTCAAGAAGATGGTCGACGCCGGCCTTTCCAAGGTGAAGCTGCGCGCGCTGCTCACCTGCCGCTCCAAGTACGGCGTGTGCCAGAAGTGCTACGGCTGGGATCTGTCCACCCGTCGTCCGGTCGCCATCGGCACCGCGGTCGGCATCATCGCCGCCCAGTCCATCGGCGAGCCCGGTACGCAGCTGACGATGCGTACCATTCACTCCGGCGGCGTCGCGGGCGTCGACGACATCACCCAGGGCCTGCCGACGGTCGGCCGTATGTTCGACGTCGTCGGCAACGTCAACGAGAAGATCCTGGGCCGCGAGGCCGACCTGGCGCCGTACTCCGGCAACCTCTCGATCAAGCCCGAGAAGTCCGAGTACGTCCTCACCATCACCGACGTCGACGATGCCAGCCGCATCCTCGACGAGAAGCGCGTGCCCGCGTCGGTCCGCTTCATGCCCGGCATCGAGGACGGCTGCACGGTTCGCGCCGGCGACCAGATCACTAAGGGCTTCGTGAACTTCCGCAACCTGCGCAAGCTCACCGACATCGAGTCCACGATGCACACCTTCGTGGAGAGCGTGAAGGACGTCTACACCAGCCAGGGCGTCGACCTCAACGACAAGCACATTGAGGTCATCGCCCGCCAGATGCTGCGCCGCGTCCAGATCACCAACCCCGGTGATTCCAAGTACCTGCTCGGCCAGTACGTGGACCGCTACGAGTTCGCCGACGAGGTCGAGCGCGTCGCCCGTCGGGGCGGCACCGCGCCGGCTGCCGAGCCCGCCATCCTGGGTACGCTCAAGGTCGCGTCCTCCATTGACTCCTGGCTGTCCTCCGCGTCGTTCATCCGCACCGCGGGCGTTCTGACCGAGGCCGCCATCGAGGGCAAGGTCGACCACCTGCTCGACCTCAAGTCCAACGTCATCGTGGGCAAGAAGATCCCCGCCGGCACCGGCCTCAAGCCGTACGCCAACGCGGGCCTCACCTACCGCACGGCCGACGGCTACGTCGACATCGACGGCCCCACCTCGCCCAACGCCAAGACGCTGCCCGACTGGGCGCCCGATCAGCTCAAGGAGCTCGACGAGCAGCTGCCCCAGCAGCTCGACTGGACGGGCTACGACGAGTTCGGCGGCGGCGACGGCTCCTTCACCCGCAACGGCCGCACCATCTCCGCCGAGGATGCGCGCCTGTACCTGTTTGACGACCTGGGCGTGTCCCAGCGCTGGACCAACAAGTTCAGCGAGGTCGGCATCGAGACCGTCGGCGATCTGGTGGGCAAGTCCGAGGAGGACCTGCTGCGCATCGACGGCATCGGCGCCAAGGCGATCGAGGAGCTGCGCGACGGTCTGGAGGCCCACAACCTCCTGTACATCCTTGACAACAACGACGACGTCGCGGACGAGGAGGACCTCTCCCAGCTGCTGCAGATGGTGTTCAGCCCGGACGGCCCGGACGACATCCTGCTCGGCACGAGCGCTCCGCGCCATCACCTCGACTCCGACGAGGAGATGCTCGGCGCTCCGGTCGACTCCTCCAAGAAGGAGACGGCTCCCGGCGTCATCAACGAGGACATGGCGTCCCTCGACGAGCTGCTGAACCAGCTGGTCGACAACGACGACGCGTCCGAAGAGGACAACGAGGAGTAACGCGGACGCGCACCACGCGTGACCGCAGACGCGAGCCCGTCTTCCCGGCAGGGGAGGCGGGCTCGCCGCATATGAGGGGGAGTCGTCCGGTTGCTCCCGTCGCGCCCGTTCGGATGATTGCCACGCCTCACCTGCGGGGAGGTAGTGTGGGCGTGCGGTACCGTGCGACCAACTATGACCGAAACGCGACCGATGATGACACGCCGGCCGGTAGGGGAGACGTGCGCGGTACGGTTTTGGTAGCGTTGTCCAACGCATGCGGACGGTACCGAAGAAGGGGGTTTGGATGCTTGTCGCACTGAACGCGATGCTCGCGCTGGCGATCTCGTTTGCGGTCGCGTGGCTCGCCTCCATGCTCCTGCCGCTGCGTTACCCGGTGGCGTTTTGGATGGTGACGGTCAGCCAGTTTCCCGTCTTGCTCCTCAAGAACTCGGTATCGCTCGACATCGTGCCGGTGAATATCTTCTTCTTCGTGCTCTATTTCGCGATCGTGCCCTTTCTCTTTTGGAGAGCCAGCCGCGCGATTCGGGCTTTGTGCGCTGTGCTGATCTTGGCGCTGGTAATTGCGATCGAGGTGCTGCTTACCGTCGTGTACACCAAGCTGGGGTACGCGGTGGGTGCCCTTGCGCTGGGCGACTCGGCGTTTCTTGTATTCATGCGGATCGTCTACATCGGCACGCTCATCGCGGCGGGCGCGGTGCTGTCGCCCTATACGCGCCGCTTGGCGCATGCGACGCCGGCGACGGGACGGCTGGGTACGGTATATGTCGCGACCCTGCTGCTGCTTGCCGCACAGCTGCTGGCGCTCATGTATGCGCCGGCGTTTGGGCATGTGCAGGACTATCGCGCCCATCTGAAGCTGATTCCGGCGGCGGTGGTGAGCTTTGCCGCCACGCTATTCGGCCTGCGCTCCTTCGTGCGGGCGGTGAAAAGTCGCGCTCAGCAGCTTCGGGCACGGGAGCTCGAAGAGCGTCTCGAGGCGCATCTTGCCCTCATGCGCGACGAGATCGGCACCGCCGAGGCCGTCGCACGGTTTCGCCACGACCAGCGCAACCATCTGACAGCGGTAGCGCGGCTTGTGGACGCGGGCGAGGTGGACGAGGCACGCCGTTATGTCGGCGAGCTGAAGCGGGCGATCGAGGACGGTGGGGTGTCGTGAGCACGGCGGGCGCGCTGGTCGCACTCTCTACCACAGCCCTGATGCTGTCGGCCGCCTATCTGTGGCACGCCCTGCGCGATGTGCCCGTCACGCGACGCCTGGGGAATCTGCTGCTGCCGGGAAGCCAGCTTCTGTGCGTCCTTGCGCTCTTTACGATCGCGCAGCCGGGCGGCTTTTGGGAAGTCCCGGTCTGCATGGCCTCGGCAATCGGCGTCGTGAGCGCGCTGGGCAATCTGTCGCTGTACCGAAGCGCGTGGGATGCCGAGAACCTCGAGTACGAGCAGGAGCGCACGCGGCTTCTTGAGGAGCAGGTGGTCGCTCAGAAGCGTGCCGACGAACGGATGGCCGTCGCGACAGCTGAGGCGCGTGAGATCCGTACCCAGCTGCTGCGCGAGCTGTCCTGGGTGGAGGAGGCGCTTGAACATGCCGATGGGGCTGCGGCGCGCGACCACCTTGCCGGTGCGAGCGAGCTGCTCGCCGCGCCGCGCGTCCACGTGTGCCAGCATCCGGCGGCGGATGCCATCATCATGTCCAAGCTCGACGAGGCGGAGGCGGCGGGCGTGCGCATAAGCGTCTCGGCGCAGCTGCCCTTCGATATCGCGACCCCCGCGGTCGAGCTCTGCGCCGTCATCGCCAACGCGCTCGACAACGCCATCGAGGCCTGTCGCGCGCTGCCGTCCGGCACTCGTTGGATCGAGCTGTCCGCCCGCACGGCGCACGGGTTCGTTTCCGTCGCGTGCCGCAACTCCTGCCTACCGAAGGCGGTGCCTTTGGCGGCTTCGCATGAACGCGCTGCTCGTGAGGGGTCGGAGGAGCTGCCGCGCCACGGCTGGGGCCTTTCGATCGTGGAGGGCGTGGTGCGGCGTCATTCGGGCGCGGTCGAATACGGGCGCTCGGGCGACACGTTCTGCCTGAGTGCGGTTTGGGAGCTTGATCGAGAGGGAAGAGATTATGTCCAGCAGTGAAGCGACGCGTATCGCCGTGCTTGTCATGGATGACAGCGCGCAGGATGCAACCGATCTCGCTCGGCTCATCGAGGCTTCGCCTTGCGCGCGCGAGGCGTGGCTCGAGCTGGCGATCGAGGTGCGCGCAGGCGGGGTGGATGAGCTTGAGCGCGCTGTGGCGACAGCCCTTCCCGACATCGCGTTCGTCGATATTCGCCTGAGTGACGAGGCAAAGGGGCCCACCGGCATCGATGCGGTCGAGGCGGTCTTTGCGGGAACGGCAGTGCAGGTGGTCTACGTGAGCGCCTACGACAGCTACCATACGCAGGTCTATCGCACCGACCACGCGAGCTTCGTCAAGAAGCCGGCCCAGGCGGCGGATGTCGACGCCGCACTCGGCCACGCGCTCAAGCGCCTGCGCGAGCGCCGGGCCGCCCCCTTGGTGCTGCATGTCCGTGGTGCGGAGCGGGTGGTCGACCCGGCCTCCATCGTCTACCTCGAGAGCGATCGGCGTCGGGTACGTGTGCATCTGGCGGGTGAGGTCGTGGAGGTCTACGGCAAGCTCGGCGACTTTCAGCGGAGTCTGCCGGCGTCGTTCGCCCGCTGCCATCAGAGCGTCCTGGTGAACCTCGACCATGTGAGCGCGCTCGGGAAGACGGACGTGCGCATGGTGACCGGCGACGAGCTACCCGTGAGCCGCCGCCATCGCGCCGCCATGCGCGAGGCGCTCGTGGCGCACGTGCGCGCCGGCCGCTGAGGCGCACGTGCGCGCGTGCCGACGTTCATGCGGGCAGGATGTGCTGCTCGGTCCACCGCGTGCCGATTGTGACGGCGCATCGACCGATGCTGCACGCCTTCTTGAACGGGCATTCCCGGACGCAGCGAATCGATATATCTGATTGTTCGGCCGACGCGCATGCGCGTCGGAGGTCGGCGCGTGCCGTTCGGAGCCGCCGAAAGAGAAGGGGAACCACCATGGATTTGAAGCAGCGCTTCGCCTCCGTGGCCATCGTCGGCGCCCTGGCGTTCGCGGGTGCGTTCGCGGCGATGCCGGTCTTTGCCTAGGACGGCGAGCCGGCAGCCGAGGCGAGCGAGGCCACGCCGCAGGTGACCGATCAGGTCGCGACGCAGGCCGATACGGCTATCGAGGTGCAGCTCTACGCGCTTTCGTCCTGCCCCATCTGCGGCAAGAGCCACTCGGTCATTCCGGTCGAGGGCGGCGATTCGTCCATTACCGACCATCACATCTTCACCGCCGAGGAGCTTTTCGGTGAGGGCTCAGGCCTGCAGGTCGACGTGTCGAATGTGGAGCAGACGGGGGATTGCGTCGAGCCCTATCTGACCGACGGCTCGTTTGCCACGTTGTACGGCGTGAAGGGCGGCGAGACCACCGTCACCCTCCATGCGCAGGGCAGCGATGAGGCCGTCCAGGTTCATGTTACCGTGAAGGACATCTCGAGCGATGATGCCATGCTCGACCAGGTCAATCACTACCAACCCGTTGCGGACATCGAGTTCCTGTCGCCTACCGACGGGCAGATCGTCGACATGAAGTACCTTGCGCCCGACTTCCAAGTTATCCAGTCGAGCTACCTGATGACGGGTGAGGACGGCACGGACGACCTCCTCAACATCGGTGATGTCAAGTACTTCTCCTCTGATTCCTCCATCGCCGAGCCGTATCCGGAGGGGTATGGCTTCAAGGTCAACGGCACGGGTACCGTCACCCTGACGATCAACATTCAGGATCTGGCGGGCAATAAGACCCTTACCGGCACCTTTACCGTGAGCATCATCGATTCCAGGGCCGAAAGCACGAGGCTGACCTTCGTGGACGAAGACGGCAGCGTCAACGGTTCCGTCGATATCACGGGCAGCGGCGAGGCCATCGGAAACCTGGTGAGTGTGGGCGCCAGCCTCAAGGTGGACGAGGTCACGGAGACGTCCGGCTCGCTTACCGACAGCGTTGCCGCCATCGAGCAGCAGGGCAACAAGATCATGGGTGTCTTCGATATCTCGTTTGTCGACAGTGACGGTCAAAAGATTTCGATTGCGTCCGAGGACGGCTTTACGATGACCGTGCGCCTCCCGTTCTACGATCAGGCGAACGCCGGTGCCCTCAACGACGCTCAGGTCTACTACATCACTGACGACGGCACGTATACGCCCATGGAGACCTGGATCGAGAATGCTGCGTCTGCTTTACGACCACGCACCTGTCGACCTACGTCGTCGCCCAGAGCGATGAGCAGACCGAGGAGCCCGGCGACGACCAGAAGCCTGAGGACGACAAGAAACCCGGTGACGACGAGAAGCCTGGTGACGAGCAGAAGCCTGGCGACGAGCAAAAGCCCGCAGGCGAGCAGAAGCCCGCAGGCGAGCAGAAGCCCGCAGGCGACCAGAAGCCTGGCGACAAGAAGCCCGAGGCCGAGGCTGACGGCGCGAAGGACGAGGGCGAGACCCTTGCCCAGACCGGCGACGCTGCGCTCCTCATGGGCGGTCTGGCTGTCGCGAGCTCCGTTGTCGCCTTTGCCGGTGCGACCATCACCCGCCGTCGCTAATCGGCCGCCGACACACCGTTTGCGCGCTTACATGAGCCCGCCTCCCCGCGAGGCGGGCTTTTTGCGTTCGCGCGTCCTGCATACGCTTGCCCGCGGGGCCCACGAGGTCAAATCGGAGCGCGCACTGCCGCAGCGACCCTGCGAACCAAAAGCGGGGCGGCCGGGAAAGCTCCCGACCGCCCCGCATGGGTGCTGTGTGCAAACCGCAAGCCTAGTGACGGCAGGCGGCGTTGGGATCCATGAGCGCAACCTCGCCCGCGAGGAACTTGGCGAGCACGTCGCCGGCAAGCGGGGTCTCGCGCTCGGCATACACCGCGACGCCGGCGGCGGTGAAGCGGCTGTAGGGCGGCATGCCCATGCCGGTCGCGATGATGGCGTCGACGTTCTGCGAGAGCGCGAAGTCGATGACGCCGCCGCAGCCGAACTGATCGTGGTCGACGTTCTTGATGGTCTCGACGGACGTGACCTCGCCGTTCTCGATCGTGGCGATGGTGAAGTAGGCGGCATGGCCGAAGTGGCCGGAGCGCGGGGCGGCCAGGCCCTGCTCGGATTCAACGGGGATGATGACCCTCATGCGAAACCTCCTCGTGCGGCGACCGCGCGCATACGGAGCACGGTGCCGGGTGGATACGGATTGCACCATTATAGGCGCGTCGGCGTTGGGGCGTGCAGACAGGCAGGCCCGCTGGAGGCGCAAAAGAGCCGACCCCCGTCTGCGGCTACGTGCAGGCATCGCGAAGCGCGCACCGCACGCGCAGGTCGCTGCCGTATCGTGCGACTGAGCATCCCGCGCGATGGGCATGTGGAGATTTCGCGCAATCGGCCCAAAATCAGGATACGCCCGGACGCGTGGTCTGTTGACACCGCTGCCCCCCGCGCGTACCCTATCGAACTGCGTGTTTCGAAGGTGGATGCTGACGCCTCGATTCAAGCCGTTGCACTTTGTATAAAGCTGGAATCATTTCGAGAAGGAGTACGCTTTGCCTACTATTAACCAGCTGGTTCGTCAGGGCCGCAAGTCCAAGCCGGCCAAGTCCAAGAACGCCGCTCTGCAGCACAACTCGCAGAAGCGCGGCGTGTGCACCCGCGTGTTCACCACGTCCCCCAAGAAGCCGAACTCGGCTCTGCGCAAGGTCGCCCGTGTTCGCCTGGTCAACGGCATCGAGGTCACCGCTTACATCCCCGGTGAGGGCCACAACCTGCAGGAGCACTCCATCGTGCTCGTCCGCGGCGGCCGCGTCCGCGACCTCCCTGGTGTCCGCTACAAGATCATCCGCGGCGCTTACGACTGCGCTCCCGTGAACAACCGCATGAAGGCTCGTTCGCGCTACGGTGCCAAGCGCCCCAAGAAGTAGCATCAGGTCTGATCAAAACCGTTGAGCGCATCCGCCGGGCCGCATGAGCCCGCCGCGCGATGCGAACCGATACCAGAGGAGAAACACACTATGCCTCGTCGCAAGACTAAGAATCTTCATCGCGAGATCCAGCCGGATTCCGTGTACAACAACCGCCTGGTGACCCAGCTCATCAACAAGATCCTGCTCGACGGCAAGAAGGCCACCGCTGAGCGCATCGTCTACGGTGCGTTCGACATGGTCGCCGCCAAGACCGAGCAGGACGCCCTGGCCGTCTTCAAGAAGGCCATGGACAACGTCCGCCCGACCCTCGAGGTCAAGCCCAAGCGCGTCGGTGGCGCCACCTACCAGGTGCCCATGGAGGTCAACTCCCGTCGTGCCACCCAGCTCGCCATCCGCTGGATGGTCAACTTCGCGCGTGCCCGCAAGGAGAAGACCATGGCCGAGCGTCTCGCCAACGAGATCATCGACGCCTCCAACGGCGTGGGTGCTTCCGTCAAGCGTCGCGAGGACGTCTTCAAGATGGCCGAGGCGAACCGCGCGTTCTCGCACTACCGCTGGTAACATCCAGGAAGGATAGATTTTCATGGCTAAGCCTAAGTACAAGCTGTCCGAAACCCGTAACATCGGCATCATGGCCCACATCGATGCCGGCAAGACGACGACCACCGAGCGCATCCTGTACTACACCGGCAAGACCCACAAGATCGGCGAGGTGCACGAGGGCGCTGCCACCATGGACTGGATGGTTCAGGAGCAGGAGCGCGGCGTAACCATTACCTCCGCGGCAACCACCTGCTTCTGGAAGAAGGACGACAAGACCTACCGCATCCAGATCATCGACACCCCGGGTCACGTGGACTTCACCTCCGAGGTCGAGCGCTCCCTGCGCGTCCTCGACGGTGCTGTCGCGGTGTTCGACGCCGTCGCCGGCGTTCAGCCGCAGTCCGAGACCGTGTGGCGTCAGGCTCACAACTACAACGTCCCCCGCATCGCGTTCATCAACAAGTATGACCGCATCGGCGCCGACTTCTTCAACGCCATCGAGACCATGAAGGATCGCCTCGACGCCAACGCCGTGGCCATCCAGGTCCCCATGGGCGCTGAGGACAACTTCTGGGGCGTCATCGACCTCGTCACCATGACCGCATGGGACTTCAAGGCCGACGACAAGGGCATGACCTACCCCGAGCCGATGGACGAGATCCCCGCCGAGTTCGCCGAGATCGCCGAGGAGAAGCGCGCCGAGCTGCTCGATGCCGCCGCCAACTATGATGACGACCTCATGATGATGATCCTCGAGGACGAGGAGATCCCTGTCGACATGCTCAAGGCCGCCATCCGCAAGGGCGTCCTCTCCAACGAGCTCAACCCGGTTCTCGTGGGCTCCGCCTACAAGAACAAGGGTGTCCAGGAGCTGCTCGACGCCGTCGTCGACTACCTGCCGAGCCCGCTCGACATCCCCGCTATCGTCGGCACCAACCCCGACAACGGCGAGGAGGATTCCCGTCCGGTGGACTTCGACGCGCCGTTCTCCGCGCTCGCGTTCAAGATCATGACCGACCCCTACGTCGGTAAGCTCACCTATTTCCGCGTGTACTCCGGCCAGGCCGAGTCCGGCTCCTATGTCGTGAACGCCACCAACGGCCAGCGCGAGCGTCTGGGCCGCATCCTCGAGATGAACGCCAACGAGCGTATCGACCGCGACTCCTGCGCCGCCGGCGACATCGTCGCCGCCGTGGGCTTCAAGAACACCACCACCGGTGACACCCTGTGCGCCGAGGGCCACGAGATCGTGCTCGAGTCCATGGAGTTCGCCAAGCCCGTTATCGACATCGCCATCGAGCCCAAGACCAAGGCCGAGCAGGACAAGATGAGCCTCGCGCTCACCAAGCTCGCCGAGGAGGACCCGACCTTCCAGGTGTCCACCAACCACGAGACCGGCCAGACCATCATCGCCGGCATGGGCGAGCTGCACCTCGAGATCATCGTCGACCGCCTGCTCCGCGAGTTCAAGGTCGAGGCCAACGTCGGTAAGCCCCAGGTTGCCTACCGCGAGACCGCTGGTCACGACGTCGACCGCGCCGAGGGCAAGTTCGTCCGCCAGTCCGGCGGCCGCGGCCAGTACGGCCACGCCGTCATCAAGCTGGAGAAGATGGAAGAGGGCTTCGGCTATGAGTTCGTCAACGCCATCGTCGGCGGTGTCGTGCCCAAGGAGTACATCCCCTCGATCGACAAGGGCATCCAGGAGGCGCTGCAGACCGGTGTCATCGCCGGCTTCCCCGTGCTGGACGTCAAGGTGACCCTGTTCGACGGCTCCTACCACGAGGTCGACTCCTCCGAGGCCGCCTTCAAGATCGCCGGCTCCATGGCGATCAAGGACGCTCTCAAGAAGTCCGACCCGCAGCTGCTCGAGCCGATCATGTCTGTCGAGGTCGAGACCCCCGAGCAGTACATGGGCGACGTCATGGGCAACCTGTCCGGCCGTCGCGGCAAGATCGAGGGCATGGAGGACCGCAAGAACACCAAGCTCATCCGCGCCAAGGTGCCGCTGGGCGAGATGTTCGGCTACGCCACGGACCTGCGTTCGCAGACCCAGGGCCGCGCGTCCTACACCATGCAGTTCGACTCCTACGAGCCGGCGCCCAAGTCCATCGTGGACGAGGTCGTCTCCAAGGCCGGCGGCAACGCCTAAGGCCCCCTCGCACGTACTAGTTTCATCGCGAGGGCGTCCTCGCATTCCATTTGGAGGTAACGTTGTCTAGCCAGAAGATCAGGATTCGCCTCAAGGGCTATGATCACGAGGTCGTGGACCAGTCCGCTAAGCTCATCGTCGACACCGCTCAGAAGACCGGTGCCCGCGTGTCCGGCCCCATCCCCCTGCCCACCGAGCGCAACCTCTACACGGTTATCCGCTCCCCGCACGTGGACAAGGACTCCCGTGAGCAGTTCGAGATGCGCACCCACAAGCGCCTCATCGACATCCTCGACCCCACCAGCGGCACCGTCGACTCGCTCATGCGCCTCGACCTGCCCGCCGGCGTTGACATCGAGATCAAGCTGTAGGCGATAAGGTCCTAACGCACTGTCCGGAAGCCCCGGGGTGTTCCACGCGAACCGATCGCGCCTGAAGGCGCTCAAACGGTTCGCTTTGGAAGCACCCCGGGGCTTCCTGCGTATCGGCCCTTAGGGTCGCCGGGCGGATGGGGTGGGTTGTTGCCCTTCGGCCGCGTTTGCGGCAGGCGGTTGCCATTGCTGAGGGGCTTCGATTTTTGCCCACGGGTTTGTCTCAGATAGAGGGTTGTTTATGAGACAAACCCATGGGCATAAAATGGGACGGCAAGACTGTGGTTGATGATGAGATGGGGAGAGGCATGTCGAGGCTGTTTCTGTTGCGACATGGACAGACGGAGTTCAACCTGCAGCGGCGTGTGCAGGGTCGTTGCGATGCGCCGCTGACCGAGCTCGGTGTCGAACAGGCTCACGGTGCCGCGGCGTGGTTGATCGAGCAGGACGTGCGGCTCGATCGCATCTGCTCCTCGCCGCTGGGACGCGCCCGCACCACCGCCGAGCTCGTACGCAATGACCTGCAGACGGCTGGTGCGTCTGTGCCCGAGGTGGAGCTCGTCGAGGATCTTCAGGAGCGCTGCTACGGTCCGTTTGAGTCTGGCCCGGCAAGCGAGGTTCCCAGCGAGCTGTGGGATCCGGGCGAGGCGCTCGTGCCCTACGGCGGCGAGGGGAGTCGCGTCCTGCGGGAGCGCATCGTCGGCGCGCTGACGGATATCATGGCGCAGGTGGACGACGACGCGCGGGTGCTCGCGGTGAGCCACGGGTCGGCGACCCTGCAGTTCAAGCGCGCATGGGAGCACTTGGCCGTCTGCGATCAGGACGTACCGCTCGGGAACTGCTGCATCCTCGTGTTCGAGTTCGACGCGACCGTGCGCACGTTTACCAACACCGCCATCATCAACCAGGATTGAGGGGCTCAACCACTCCGTTGGACCGGGGCGCACGGGGTTAAAACACCCTAGGGATTATTTTACATGGCGTGTGTAGAAACACACGCCATGTAAAATAATCCCTAGGGTGTTTTAACCCCGTGCGCCCCGGCGGGCGCCGCACCCCGTGCGCCCCGGAGGCCACCGCACCCGTGCGTCCGGCCCGGTGGGGCGTTTTAGCCCCTGCCCGACCGGATATCACACCGAGCAGGCGGCGATGACCTGCGAAAACAATGTTAAGAAAACATGGAGACGCCCGTGCGCGTGTATACTAATCAAGCTGTGCCTCGATAGGGGAGGATTCTGCCTGCTCAGCGTATGCGCGCGAATGGGTTGCCGCGCACGGGCGAGCCGGTCGGGATGCAAAGCTTCGAAGCACGCACGTCAGTAGTGGTCCTCTAGGGGCGTCCGCAAGGGGCGGACGCAATGTCCCAAGACCACCGAGAGTTAGGATCATTGAATGATCAGCATGATTCTCGGCCGCAAGATCGGTATGACCCAGGTGTGGGACGAGAACGACAACGTCGTCCCCGTCACGGTCATCCAGGCTGGCCCCTGCGCGGTCTCGCAGGTTAAAACCAAGGCCACCGACGGCTACGATGCCGTCCAGATCGGCTTCGGCGACATCAAGGCCAAGAACGTGAACAAGCCCATGGCTGGTCACTTCGCCAAGGCCGGCGTCGAGCCCGTCCGTTACCTCCGTGAGGTCCGCGTCGAGAACGGCGAGGATCACAAGGTCGGCGAGACCGTCACTGTCGCCGACTTCGCCGACGTCACCAAGGTCGACGTCATCGGCACCTCCAAGGGTAAGGGCTTCCAGGGTCGCATCAAGCGCTGGGGTCAGCGTCGCGGTCCTATGACTCACGGCTCCCACTTCAAGCGTCATCCGGGCTCCATCGGCCAGTGCGCCTATCCCGCCCGCGTCCTCAAGGGCGTCAAGATGGCCGGTCACATGGGCGATGAGCGCGTGACCGTGAAGAACCTCACCGTTGTCCGCATCGATGCCGAGCAGAACCTCATGCTCATCAAGGGCGCTGTCCCTGGTGGCAAGAACGCTCTGGTCGCCATCCGTATGGCCTAAGGGCCCCTTAGTACCAGTTGGTCCTAACGTCATACCAAGGAGAACAGAATGTCTAAGTTTGAAGTAAAGAACAGCGAGGGCAAGGCGGCCGCTGAGGTCGAGCTCGCTTCCGCGGTGTTCGGCATCGAGCCGAACATGCACGTCATGCACCACATCGTCAAGTGCCAGATGGCCTCTTGGCGTCAGGGCACCCAGTCCACCAAGGGCCGTTCCGAGGTCTCCGGTGGCGGCAAGAAGCCCTACCGCCAGAAGGGCACCGGTCGCGCCCGTCAGGGTTCGACCCGCGCCGGCCAGTGGCGTCACGGTGGCGTGATCTTCGGGCCGAAGCCCCGCACGTACACCAAGCGTATGAACAACAAGGAGGTCAAGCTCGCCATGCGCTCCGCGCTCTCCGCGAAGGTGCGCGACAACGAGCTCGTCCTCGTCGACGACTATGGCTTCGAGAAGCCGTCCACCAAGGCCGCCGTCGCCCTGCTCAAGAACCTGGGCCTCGAGGGCAAGCGCCTCACGATCATCGTGCGCGAGGACGACATCAACGCCTACCTGTCGTTCCGCAACATCCCCAAGACGTTCATCATCACGCCGTCCGAGGCCAACACCTATGACCTCATCAACAACGGTGCGCTGCTGATGCCCGCCGACGTCGCGACTCACTTCGGGGAGGTGCTCGCTTAAATGACCGCTCACGAGATCATCATCCGCCCCATCGTGTCCGAGCGCTCCTACTCTGAGATGGAGCAGAACAAGTACACGTTCGAGGTCCACAAGGACGCCAACAAGTACCAGATCAAGGATGCTGTCGAGGAGATCTTCGGCGTGAAGGTCGTCCGCGTCAACACCCTGCGCGTCAAGCCCAAGACCAAGCGCGTGCGCTACGTCGCCGGCCAGACCCGCTCCTGGAAGAAGGCCGTCATCACCGTGGCCGAGGGCGATTCCATCGAGATCTTCGGCAACCAGGCCTAAGACTCGACCCGAGCGCAATCCCGCCAGACGGCGGGGAAAGGCGTACCGGGCCCATAAGATGGAGCCGCCCGGTACCGTGGTACATCCGGTGTCACCGCACCCGCATCCCAGCTTGCGGTGGCGAGCGGATAGATTCGAAAGGGATAGGTAATGGCTGTAAAGCACCTCAAACCGACCAGCGCCGGCAGGCGTTGGCAGACGATCTCGGACTTCTCCGAGATCACGACGACCAAGCCCGAGAAGTCGCTCCTCGAGCCCCTGCCCAAGAAGGCCGGTCGTAACAACCAGGGTCGCATCACGACCCGTCATCAGGGCGGCGGCGTCAAGCGTCGCTACCGCGTCATCGATTTCAAGCGCAACAAGGACGGCGTCCCGGCCAAGGTCGCGACCATCGAGTACGACCCCAACCGCTCCGCCCGCATCGCCCTGCTCCACTATGTGGACGGCGAGAAGCGCTACATCCTGGCCCCGAAGGGCCTGAAGGTCGGCGATCAGATCCTGTCCGGCGCCGGCGCCGACATCAAGCCGGGCAACGCCATGCCGCTGTCCGAGATCCCTGTCGGTACGCTCATCCACGCGATCGAGTTCATGCCCGGCAAGGGCGCCGCGATCGCCCGTTCCGCCGGCACCGCCTGCCAGCTCATGGGCAAGGAGGGCAAGTACGCCATCGTGCGCATGCCGTCTTCCGAGATGCGCCGCATCCTGCTCACCTGCCGCGCGACCGTCGGTGAGGTCGGCAACGCCGAGCACTCCAACATCGTCATCGGCAAGGCTGGCCGTAAGCGCAAGATGAACGTCCGTCCTACCGTCCGCGGTACGGTCATGAACCCGGTTGACCACCCGCACGGCGGTGGCGAGGGCAAGAACCACACCTCTGGCCGTCCTTCTGTTACCCCGTGGGGCAAGCCGACCAAGGGCTATCGCACCCGCAACAAGAAGAAGGTCTCCAACGCCCTCATCATCCGTCGTCGTCGCAAGTAGTCGATACCGAGTTTTAGGAGTTAGCACTTATGAGCAGAAGTCTCAAAAAGGGCCCGTTCGTGGAAGCTCGCCTTCTCTCGCGTATCGTCGCGATGAACGAGGCCGGCAAGAAGGACGTCGTGAAGACCTGGTCCCGCGCGTCCACCATCTTCCCCGAGATGGTTGGTCACACCATCGCCGTCCACGACGGCCGCAAGCACGTTCCCGTGTACGTCACCGAGTCCATGGTCGGTCACAAGCTCGGCGAGTTCGCGCCGACTCGTACGTTCCGTGGCCACAAGGCCAAATAGGGGGTTCATCGTAAATGGCAACTAAGTCTACCGACACCGAGACCCGTGAGGTCCGCGCGACGGCCAAGTACGTCCGCGTGTCCCCCAGCAAGGCTCGCCTGGTGGTCGATCTGATCCGTAACAAGTCCGTGGCCCAGGCCTTCGACATCCTTCACTTCTGCGAGCGCGCCGTCGCCGTGGACGTGGAGAAGGTCCTCAAGTCCGCCGTGGCCAACGCCGAGAACAACAACGGCATGCGCGCCGCTAACCTGGTCGTGAAGTATGCCTACGTCGACGAGGGCCCCACGCTGAAGCGCATCCGTCCTCGCGCCAAGGGCTCCGCTTCCCGCATCCTCAAGCGCACGAGCCACATCACCATCGTCGTTGCTCCCGGAAAGGAGGCCTAAGCTATGGGTCAGAAAGTCTACCCCACCGGCTTCCGTCTCGGCATCACCGAGAACTGGCGTTCCCGCTGGTACGCCGGCAAGAACTACGCCGAGACCCTCGGCAATGACCTTGAGATCCGCAAGTACCTCAAGAAGCGTCTGTCCCGTGCCGCCGTCTCCCGCGTGGAGATCGAGCGCGCCGGCGACAAGGTGAAGATCGTCATCTACACCGCCCGTCCCGGCATCGTCATCGGCAAGAAGGGCGCCGAGATCGACAACCTCCGTCACGACCTCGAGAAGGTCGTCGGTGTCGACCGCGGTCACCTGTCCGTCGACGTCATCGAGATCAAGCGCCCCGAGCTCGACGCCACCCTGGTCGCTCAGTCCATCGCTGAGCAGCTCGAGGGCCGCGTGGCCTTCCGTCGCGCCATGCGCAAGGCCGTCCAGACCGCCCGCAAGTCCGGTGCCAAGGGCATCCGTATCCAGTGCTCCGGTCGTCTCGGCGGCGCCGAGATGGGCCGTCGCGAGTGGTACCGCGAGGGTCGCGTGCCTCTGCACACCCTTCGCGCCAAGATCGACTACGGCACCGCCGTCGCTCACACCACCATGGGCGCCTGCGGCGTGAAGGTCTGGATCTACCTGGGCGAGAAGCTCCCCGGCCAGCCGGTCCCCAACCCGGCCCTCGAGGGTCCTTCGCGTCCTCGCCGTCGTAATTCCGAGAGGAGGGGTCAGTAGTGCTTGCCCCTAAGCGTGTTCTCCACCGTAAGGTGCAGCGTGGCTCCATGAAGGGTCATGCCAAGGGTCATACCGAGCTGCATTTCGGCACCATCGGCCTGCAGGCTCTCGAGGCCCACTGGATCACCAACCGCCAGATCGAGGCTGCTCGTGTCGCCATGACCCGCTACATGAAGCGTGGCGGTCGTGTCTACATCACGATCTTCCCCGACAAGCCCATCACCAAGAAGCCCGCTGAGACCCGCATGGGTTCCGGTAAGGGTAATCCCGAGGAGTGGGTGGCCGTCGTCAAGCCCGGCCGCGTCATGTTCGAGGTCGAGGGCGTCTCCGAGGAGATCGCCCGTGAGGCTCTCCGCCTGGCCCAGCACAAGCTGCCGATCAAGACCAAGATCATTACCCGCGCTACTTCCGACGGGGAGGATAAGTAAATGAAGCCCGCAGAGATTCGTGAGCTTTCGGACGCCCAGCTTGCTGACAAGCTGAAGGAGATGCGCGCCGAGCTCTTCAACCTTCGCTTCCAGATGGCCACCAGCCAGCTGGACAACACCGCTCGCGTCAAGACCGTGAAGAAGGACATCGCTCGTGTCCTCACGGAGCAGCGCGCCCGTCAGATCGCAGCGGAGAAGACCGCTGCCACCGAGTAGAATCGCAGGAGTGAAGCATGACTGAAACGACTGAGCGTAACGCGCGCAAGGTCCGTCAGGGCGTCGTTGTCTCCATCTCGGGCAACAAGACCATCGTTGTCCAGACCACGGAGCGCAAGCGTCACCCGAAGTACGGCAAGATGATGACCAGCACCAAGAAGTTTCATGCGCACGACGAGGAGTGCACGGCCGGCGTGGGCGACACCGTTCGCATCATGGAGACCCGTCCTCTGTCCAAGATGAAGCGTTGGCGTCTCGTCGACATCATCGAGCGCGCCAAGTAACAGGACCGTACGCTTCTTTCGGTGATGTGCGCCGCGCCGGCTGACACAGGCCACATACGGCCGGCGTACCTCTCATCGATCTCTCATTCGGAGGAACTACCATGATTCAAATGCAAACCATGCTCACGGTTGCTGACAACTCCGGTGCGCGCAAGGTTCGCTGCATCAAGGTGCTCGGTGGCTCCAAGCGTCGTTACGCTGGCATCGGCGACGTGATCATCGCTGCCGTCCAGG
Source organism: Collinsella tanakaei (assembly GCF_030373545.1). Taxonomy (GTDB): domain Bacteria; phylum Actinomycetota; class Coriobacteriia; order Coriobacteriales; family Coriobacteriaceae; genus Collinsella; species Collinsella tanakaei_C. The sequence continues at coordinate 26,549 of NZ_JAUDCO010000013.1, forward strand.
AGGCTACCCCGGGCGCTAACGTCAAGAAGAAGGACGTCGTCCGTTGCGTCGTCGTCCGCACCGTGAAGGAGATCCGCCGCAAGGACGGCTCCTACATCCGCTTTGATGACAACGCCGCCGTCGTCATCAACAAGGACGGCTCGCCCGTCGGCACCCGTATCTTCGGGCCCGTCGCTCGTGAGCTTCGTGACAAGAAGTACATGAAGATCGTCTCGCTTGCACCCGAGACCCTGTAGTTAGGGGAGACCGTTATGTCTATGTCCATCAAGAAGGGCGATAACGTCAAGGTGCTCTCCGGCAAGGATCGCGGCAAGACGGGCACCGTCCTGCGCGCGCTTCCCGCTGAGGGCAAGGTTGTCGTCGAGGGCGTGGCCATCGTCAAGAAGGCCGTGAAGCCCACCGCGCAGAACCAGCAGGGTGGCATCGTGTCCCAGGAGGCTGCCATCGACGCCTCCAACGTGATGCTCATCTGCCCCAAGTGCGGCCAGGCCACCCGCGTTGGCCACAAGAAGGACGGCAAGAACAAGCTGCGCGTCTGCAAGAAGTGCGGCGCTGAGTTCTAAGCTGCCTGAGCATATCGCTCGTATGGGCGCCCTTGGACTTCGGTCCAGGGGCGCTTTTTTCATGCGCACTTGGCTGGTCCGGCGCGCTGCTCGTGTTTTGCCGTGGGTGAGGCAGGGTTAGGGGCTGGTTGGGCTTGGTTGGGGTGGGTGGGCCCGCGTTTGCGGCCGGCGAGCTCTTTTTTGGGGCGGGTAGGCCCTTGTTTTGCCGCGGGCGGGCTGGGTTCGCGGCGTTTTGGTCCAGGTTTGCGGCGGGCGGTTCCAGGTTTAGCGGCGCTATGTCGCGAAGTGAGTGCGTCGTTTTTGAATCGGCGGGTAGACACCGTGGTGTGATCGACAAAACCCCAGCTCAGAGAATTGCTACCTCAGTGGTATACAAAAGGGTTCAAAACGGCGCGCTCACTTCGCGATGGTGATGAGGATGAGACACTCAGCAGCGTGGGCCCGACTACCAGATGAGGGTCTGGATGCTGTGCGCGGGGGTCGCGATCTGCGTGGTACGCGCGCCGTCGCGCACGGTAGAGCGCCGGTTGCGTGCTGTGCGGTTGAGGATGACCAGAGTATGCGTGCCATCTGGGTTGAGGGCGCAAAGGGTCTCAAGCCAATCGGTGTGGCTCGAGGTGGGAAGGATGCGCGCGCCGGGCTGCACGAAGCGCGTGATGTGACCGATGTAGTCGAAGCTACGGTTAACGATCAGGCGCTCGGACGCGCGGTCGTACATAAGCGGCGCGTCGCAGAAGTTGCCGACATGGTTGGGGCCGCCCTGCTCGTCGAGCAGGATATTCCAGTCGATGTAGCCGTTTGCCCCGGCGTTGAGGTCGCCGATCATGTCGTGCGCGTAGTGCTCGGCGTCGGTGGCGGCGGTCTGCCCCTTGCCGGCGGAGAACGCGGCGCAACCCTCGGTGTGGATGAGCTCGCACGCCGGATACAGCGTTCGAGCGAGCCGCACGGCATCGGAGTGGTCGCCGGTATACCAGTGGAACGCGGCGCCGGCATATGACGCGGTAAGGCCGCCATCCGCTGCGAGCGCGTTATCCATGTCGTGCATGCGGGATACGAGCCGCTCCTTGTTGTGGTCCCATGCGAGGAGCTTGACATCGTCCAGGCCCTCGGCGACAAGGGCGGGCTTGAGGTGATAGGCGGCGAAGTGCGCCTCCTCCTGTGCCGTGTAGACGCAGGAATCCCAGGTTTGGGTCGCCATCGGCTCGTTTTGGACGGCAAGGCGCTCGATGGGTATTCCCTCGGCGCGCCAGGCGGCGACGGCCCGGGCGAGCACGCGCGCCCAGGCGTCGGCATAACGTGCACGGAGTTTTCCGCCGTGATTCATGGAGCGGTTCGTCTTCATGAACGCAGGGGGAGACCACGGTGCCGCGACGAGCGAAAGCTCGGGCGCCAACGCCTGGCAGCAGCGGATGAAGGGAATGAGCAGGCTGCGGTCGCGTTCGATGGTGAAGGTGTCGAGCACATCCTGCCCGCGGCGCGGACGCGATACGTACGCGTAGTTGCCGCGCGCGAAGTCGCAGCTTTGCAGATGTGTGCGGCAGAGGGTGTAGGCGTTGCCCCCGAGTGAAGCGGGGCCAAAGCAGCGGACAAGCACCTCGTCTTGAAGCGTGGCGGGCATCTGTGCGAACACCCAGGCGGATGCCTCGGTCAGAGCGGCTCCGAACCCGATGACGCGCTGCTGGGGCGCATCGGAATAGCAGACGATCTGACGCTCTTCGCTCGAGTCGTCATGGCGCCATCGGAGGGTCTCCTCGGCAAAGGACAGCTGCCCGTCGCCGGTGGTCATGTAGCTTCGCATATCCGCTCCTGCTGTGGGAAATCGGGGACAGTCCCTATTCTCCCATGGCCCGAGGGTGGTGACTGAGATTTCGGCGATAGGGTCGGAAAAGCGAACGCCCTTGAGAAGGGACGTGGGAAAAGTGCCTGCGCCTACGCGTGGAAAGGACCTGCCCTACATGAGAAAAAGTGGCTGTTCCTACGTGGGAAAAAGTGCCTGCACTACATGGGAAAAAAGTGTCTGTCCCTATTTTCCCATTTTGAGGTTGGGAAACAGACGGCGGATGCGGTCGGGGACGAGCGCGTCGATGACGATGGGCTCACCGGCAACCGGGTCGTCAAACGAAAGGTGGGCGGCATGGAGCAGCAGACCAGCGGGGTCGGCGGTGCCGTACAGCGCGTCGCCTGCGATTGCCAAGCCGGCATGGGATAGATGCACGCGAATCTGGTGCTTTCGGCCGGTTTCGATGGCGACATCGAGCAAGGTGAGCATGCGTCCGCGAACGCGCGTCTGGGCAAGGACGCGGGCGTGCGTGGTCGCCGGCTTGCCGGTGCGGCTGACGCGCATGCGCCGTGCGTCGTGGCGGTCGCGGCCAATCGGCCCCGTGAAGGTGCGCGTGCGCCATGAAGGGGCGCCGCATACGACGGCGAGGTAGCGCTTGGTGATGCGGTGCTCGGCGATCATGCGGTCGTAGGCCGCCTGGGTGCACTTGTCGACGGAGAACAGGACGATGCCGGAGGTCTCACGGTCGAGTCGCTGGAGCGCCTGTAGATCGGCCGCGCGCCGATCGCCATCCTGCCCGCCACGTTCGCGTAGCAGCACGCGCACGGCATCGGTGAGGGTCGGCGCGCCCGTGCCGTCGCCGTGGACGATGATGCCCGCAGGCTTGTCCACGGCGAGCAGCGTGTCGCTCTCGTACAGGATGGTCGGTGCGTCCACGATCAGTCGACTCCCACGAACAGGCAGCCGGCGCTTGTGCCGGGAAGGCGCCGGGCGGGCTTGCGGCCGGCGCGGACCGCTTCGAGCGCGCGGGCGGCTCGCTCGACCAGGGCGGCAAGCTCGTCGGGCGCAAGCAGCGTGCCGTCGACGGCGAAGCGGGTGACGCCCGCTTTGAGAAGGCGCGGCATCTGGGGCGTGAGGTCGAGCGAAACCCCGTCGTAGAGGCGCGAGCGGCCGTGGATATCGGTACGTACGGGGAGCACCTTGCCGTCGATGTTGCGCAGCGAGAGGTCACGGCCGCGCAGACGGCAGCGTGCGCAGTCGTGGATGCAGGCGTCGGCGACCTGCAGGATGCAGTGCTCGCTCGTCATGACGCGCGGCTTGCCGGAGACGACGAGCCCCACAGGCGAGCTGGCAGTCGGCGCGATGCGCTCGATCTCGTCGAGGGTGAGCTCGGGGGAGAGCCAGAAGCCGGCGGCGCCGTGCTGCTCGAGGGCGCGCAGGCACGCGGCGTTGTGAACGGGTATGCAGGAGCGGACCTCGGGGGCCGCGCCGCACGCGGCAGCGTAGGCGAGCTCGCTGATGTTGCCGACCGCGACCGCGGCACCGGCGCAGATCCAGGCGTCGAGGCGCGGCTGGTCGGCGGCTCGGCAGACCTCGTCCAAAAGGGGGATAATACCGGCGTCGACAGCGTCTCGGCAGGACAGCCCGGCCGCCTCGAGAGCGTCGGCTGCAAGATAGACGCGCGCGGCACCGGCTTCGCGCGCGGCACGGGCGGCCTCGACCGTCGCGGCGATGGCACAGATCTCGGGCTCGGTTTTGGCTTCGGAAGCGCGGTCGACGGCGCTCGTCGCGGTATAGGCGGTCTGCGCAAGCGGCGGCAGCGCGGCGAGGCGGTCGGCACGCGTGCGGTAGCCGTCGAGCAGGACGCGCTCGAGCGCCTCGCAGGCGGCGGCGCGCACCTTGTGAACCGCCGAGAAGCCCATGCCGCATCCCTTGTCCAACTCGACATCGAACCGTGCGGCCTCGAAGGGTGACGAGCCCATGCGGCCCACGTGCTCGATGAGGTCGTCGGCGTCGACAGCGCGGGTGCGTGCCGCTTCGACGACGAAGCCCTCGGCCCGGGCAGTCGCGGTCGGATCGTCGGTGCAGGTAAGTTCGACGGCAAACGGCTCGCCGAGGCGCGCGACGATGCGCACGTCGACTGCCCGCTTGCGGGGGATGCCGCGATGGAGGGCGGCGGACGCCTCGTCAAGGGCTGCCTGGCTGCGGATGAGGCGGGCGAGGGAGCCCTGCGGCATGGCGCGCGCGGCGCGGCATTCGATCACGGAGCCGGCGGGGGCATCCTCGCGGACCGTCACGGTCAGGAACCGGTCGAACTCGTCGTCGTGGCGCAGTTCGATCAGGTCGCCCGCGCCCACCGGTTCATCCAGGCGGATGCGCACGATGGCGGCGCGCACGCGGCGGTCATCCGGGTGTAGGCCGGCGGGGTTGTTGGCGCGCCTGCTGCCGATCACCTCGCCCACGGTTTGGCCGCGGTTGTTCGAGCGCTCGTAGCTCATCATCTCGTTGCCCGAGGTGCCGTGCTGGTAGGCGCTCGTGAAGTCGCGATTGAAGCAGCGCTTGAGGCGTCGCGCGCGCTCGCGCAGGGCGTCCGCGTCCGCGGGGGAGCCGGAAAGAGCGTCGTCGAGGGCCTCGCGGTAGGCGCGGGTCACGGAGTAGACGTAGTCGGGCGCCTTCATGCGCCCTTCGAGCTTGAGGGCGCCCGCGCCCGCTTCAAGCAGCTCGGGAAGCATGTCGGCGGTGCAGTTGTCGCGCGGGCACAGCGCGCGCTCGCGTCCCGGGGTGGGGATGACCTCGCCGTTCTCGTCGAGCAGCTCGTAGGGCAGGCGGCAGGGTTGCGCACACATGCCGCGGTTGGCGGAGCGGCCGGCGCAGGCGAAGCTCGACAGCAGGCAGACGCCGGAATACGAGAAGCAGATCGAGCCGTGGGAGAACACCTCGAGGTCGATGCCGGCCTCGGCGATGGTCGCGATCTCGGGGACCGACAGTTCGCGGGAAAGGGTCACGCGGTCGGCGCCCGCCTCGCGGCACCAGATGGCGCCGCGCAGATCGTGGATGTTGGCCTGCGTGGACACGTGGAGCTCGAGGTCGGGCATGAGGCGGCGAACCTCGAAGAACAGGCCCCAGTCCTGGATGATGAAGGCGTCGGCGCCCAACTCGGCGCAGCGGCGGATGAGCTCGAGGGCCTCGGCCATCTCGGTGTCCTTGATGACGATGTTCACCGTCACGTAAACGCGCGTGCCGGCGAGGTGTGCCGTGCGGCAGGCGGCCTCGAAGGCCTCGTCGGTGAAGTTCGTCGCCTTGCGGCGCGCGTTGAAGGTGCCCATACCGCAGTAGATGGCGTCGGCGCCCGCGGCGATGGCGGCGGCGAACGCTTCCGGTCCGCCGGCGGGGGAGAGAAGTTCGGGGTGGCGCGGGAGCGCGAGGCGCTCCGGGGCAGATGTGCTCATAGGGCTCTTTCTGGCTGGTCGATCGCGGTTTTCCAGCTCATGAGTATAGCGTGCGCCGCCGAACGGGAAGGGCGCGGCGCGCGAGCCGTACCATTTCGCCATGGGCCGAAGCCCGGAGATGCGCTGTATTGACATGGCCGAGTCGTCCCCCCATGGCAACCTTAGCGGGACGGTGGGCTTTCCCTGTCGGATGCGGTGGAGCTGCGCGTCCCCTCTATGTCGGATGCGGTGAAGCTGGGCGCCTCTTTTATCGCGCGACAGGCCAGCGCGCCGCTTGCCGTGACGGTGCGCCGTTTGCGTGTCGGTGCGCCGTTTCCCACCCGGCAGGACGGTACGTGTCCCGCGCCATGCCGGCGCCCGTCACCCATATGACAGCCATACGCTGCCGCCTGGCTGCCGTCTGCGGATAAAACTTTCTCATACGTGATAATTTTCTTGCAACTGCTGGTAGCGTGAGATAGCATCGGAGACAGCGCGAAAGCGCCGGGCCGTTCGTGCTTTAGGCCCTGTGAAGCAACGGATGCCGAAGTCCACCATAGCCTCCGGATTCCGGCGTCCGTTGTGGACGACCGTAGGCAACCTGCAACAAAGGAGCAGATCATGGACAAGAACGTTATCGCATCCGACAAGGCCCCCGCAGCCCTCGGCCCCTATTCGGCGGGCATCAAGACGGGCAACATGGTCTTCCTGTCCGGCCAGCTCGGCATCGATCCGGCTACCGGCAAGCTTCCCGAGGGCGTCGAGGCGCAGGCCGCCCAGTCGCTCGCCAACGTCGAGGCCCTGCTCGCTGCTGCGGGCGCGACGTTTGACAACGTCGTCAAGACGACGGTCTTTTTGGCCGACATCGCCGACTTCGCCAAGGTGAACGAGATCTACGCTTCCAAGTTCTCCCAGCCGTTCCCGGCGCGCAGCGCCGTGCAGGTGGGCGCGCTTCCCGCCGGCGGCCTGGTCGAGATCGAGGTCATCGCTGCGCTGTAGGCGATAAGCCTCGACATGTCCGACTGAGAAGGCAAGGGGCCATGTGCACGCATGGCCCCTTGCTCTGTTTTGGGGCCGTTGTTGCGCCAAAGTCGCGGGAACGGCGACGGGGGAGTACCGGTTGCAAGCCAGTATCGGAAGGACGAATCGCACAACCCCCGTTTAGGGGACGGTTTTGAGAGGCACCCTTCGGTATACGGTGGACTTGCCATCTTAAAAGGCCAGCTCAGAGCGTCGACAAAATCTTGTCTACTTCTGAGGTCCAAGCAAAACCGTCCCCTAAACGGGGGTTCTCAAAATGGAAGGAAGATTCTGCCTGAAATAAAGGAGCTACAGCGCGACGCGCCGTCGCCGCCCACCCGTTTTGCGCGGTTAGCCTTCCTTGCGCACCTTCTGAAGATAGCGGTAGACGCTCGGCTCGGAGATTCCCATGGTCTCGGCGCAGCTCGCCACGGCGCCCTTGAGCAGGAACATGCCGTTGGCGTTGAGCGCGCGGATGATGTCGATACGCTCTGCCTGGCCGAGCTTGTCGACGGCAAGGCCTCGCTCGGCAGCGAGGTCCTCGATGTTGCGGGCGATGAGGTCCTGCGTCGAGTCGGTCAGGCTCTCCACCTCGTGGGCGCCAGAGGCCATCGCAGGGATGGGTAGCACGGGTGCCGCAGGCGTCTCGCTGGCGGCCGGCCGCTCTGTGGACGGAACGCCGCCATAGGCCTCGACGATTTGCTGGACCACGGAGTCAAGGCGCGTCAGCAGCGAGACATCGGTGTTGATGCACAACATGCCGACGCAGCGTCCATCTTCGCGGATGATGAACGAGGCGGAGCGCAACGTCTTGTTGCCCGTGCTGCGCGTGGTGTAGCCGGCCACGAAATCGCGGTCCGCATAGGCGCCGTTCATGATCTTGATGGCAAGGTCGGTTGCGGGTGCGCCGATTTTGCGGCCCGAGACATGGGCGTTGCGGATGTCGACGATGGAATGGTCGGGATCGGAGAAGTCGTGCAGAGCGATCTCGCTGTTGGAGCTCAAGACGGCTTCGAGGAAGTCGACGAGAGGTGCAAAGCTCTTGACTGTCGCGTTCATGGCGCTCCGTTCATCTGCCGCGCATGCCCAAGGGATGCGATAACAATTTTTCATCGGTTAAGTTTTATTATACGCACGCGAGAGCAATGGGAATGAGTCGAAGGTCGAAAGGAGGCGGGCGCGTTCCCCGGTGACTTTTGCGAGCGGTTACTTCTGGACGGCAAGCGGTTGAGTGCAGGCCGCCGCACGAGTGCACTTGGCGCAGAGGAGCCCGGGTGCGTTGCAGGGGGGGACAGATGCGTTGCGGGGGCCGGGCGCGTTGCTGGGGGCCTGTCTCTTATACACATCT
>NZ_JAUDCO010000014.1 GCF_030373545.1 Collinsella tanakaei
GTTAATAAGCCCCTGGTGTTCCTCCCAACCCATGCGGCCGCCTGGGCGGCCGCATGGGTTGGGAGGAACACGTCCCCAAATGACCCATATGTCAACGGTGGGTTTACCGAGTAATGGAAGCTCTTCCCTATCATGGGCGACAAGATTGTACCTGGCACCATCTTGTCGGAAGGAGCGTGCATGCTGAAGGATGCAATCGTGGGGCTGGCGGTCGGTGACGCGCTCGGCGTGCCGTATGAGTTCCGTGCACGCGGCACGTATCAGGCCGTCGAGGATATGGTCGGCGGCGGTTTTCATGGGCAGCCAGCGGGCACGTTTTCGGACGATACGTCCATGACGCTCGCCACCTGCGACAGTCTGCGCGCAACCGGAGGCGCGGTGGATGTCGATGACATGCGCCGGCGCTTTGTCGCCTGGATGGAGCGAGGCGAATACGCCGTCGACCACCGTATGTTCGACATCGGCGGCACCACGGCAACCGCCCTGCGCACGGGTACGGGTGCCACCGGCACGCACGACAACGGCAACGGCTCGCTCATGCGTATCCTGCCGCTCGCCTTCTCTGACGCCACCGATGACGAGATCGCGCAGGTATCGGCCATAACGCATGCGCATTCCACGTCGTGCCGGGCGTGCGTGACCTATGTGCACCTGGCGCGCGATCTTGCCGCCGGCATATCGGTCGCCGATGCGATCGCCCGCATCGAGGACACCGCAGTGCCGTTTACCCGCCTGCACGGCATCGCCGATCTCCCCCGCGACGAGATCCACTCGAGCGGGTATGTGGTCGACACCCTCGAGGCGGCCCTGTGGTGTCTCGCCACCACGACGGACTACGCCGCCTGCGTGCTTGCCGCCGTAAACCTGGGCGAGGACACCGATACCGTCGCCGCGGTGGCAGGAGGCCTGGCGGGCATCGTCTACGACGAGGCGGGCATCCCCAAACCCTGGCTCGATGCCCTCCGCGGCCGCGACATCATCGACCGCTGCCTATTCTGAGCGAACAACCAGAACGACCCCGCAGCCGCCACATGGCCCAGGCCGAACAGGCCCCAAATGAACTGGTTCCAACTCATGGCGATGGGTTGGGAGGAACACGTCCCCAAATGACCCATAAGGTATGGCATGGGGACCATGGTATGGCGAACACCGCTGCCGATATAATGGCTCGACATCAATTCGTCGGGACACGAACTGTCGAGGGAGCGATATGAAGAAGTCCACCTTCCTTGCGAACTTTGCCGTGTGGGTCATCATCGCGGCGGTCTGCTGCGCGTTTCTTGCCTGGTACAACACGGGCGACACGGAGGCAACCCGCGCCGCCGCGCTCGCGACCGTCCCCGGCACCGTGGGCATCGTGCTCGCCGCTCCCCTGCTGCTCTACGCCATCGGCGCGGTAGGCGGCCTGCTGTTCGTCTACCTGAAGAAGACGCATGTGACGAGTACCATCAAGTCGGGCTGCTTCATCCCGGCCACGCTCGCGCTCGCCCTGTTTGTCGCGGCGGTCGTGCCGGTCATCTCGCTCGGCGTCGACGAGGGGCTCGCCTTGCCCACCGTCATCGTGGTCTACAGCGCCTCGATGGCACCGCTGCTGATCGTCGGCCTCGGCGTGCTCTACGCCGTCGGCCTCGCCCCGCTCAAGGAGTAGCAGGCCGCCGGCCGAAACCGCTATCCGCCGTCGCGCGCAATCGATTTCCAACCGATCGCCAGCCCGCAGCCGCGAGCCTATCCGCCGCGGCTTCCATCCGCCGCCGTATGCAAACCCGCCCGCGTGGTGCCGCCTTGCGCCCGTCGCGCTACGCCGTAAACGGCCACTCCCCCGCCGCCAGCGCCTCGATGGCCGCGGCCACCGCATCGTCCTCACAGCGGCCGATGTGCCAGCGCGCCGCCTCCGTCGCGTCCGGCGAGGCGTTGCCCACCGCGACGGGATGCCCCGCGACCTCGAACATCGCCAAGTCGTTGCCCGCGTCTCCGAACACCACGACCTCGTCGGTCGACACGCCCAGGTGCTTGCAGAGCACGCGCAGGGCGCTGCCCTTGTTCCAGCCCGCGGGCATGATGTTGGTAAAGCCCGGCATGGGAACGTCGAAATCAAGGCCGTCGACCTGCTCGTTGAGCATATCGACAAACGCCTCGGTGCCGGCGCGGTCCTCGTCCACAAAGATATTCGCCTTGAGCACCGGCGTGTCGGGCAGACCGTCCGCCGCAAGGGCGGCCTGGGCATAGGGCACCGAGATGTTCGCCAGCACCTCGCGGTCGCCAGCGACAAGGTAGGGCGTGGCCCCGTCGAACACGAGCATGCCCGCGCCCGGCGCCTCGCTCACGACGTCATAGGCCTCGCGCAGGCAATCGACAGGCAGCCGCTGCTCGCAGATCTTCTCGCCGGCGCAGTAGACCTCAAGGCCGTTGGTGGCGATCGCCGTGGCGCAGCACGCCTCGTCGCCGCGGAAGAACGGCGCGATCTGCACGCGCCCGCGCCCGCTCGCGGGGCCCACGATCATCCCCGCATCGAGCGCCGCATGAAACGCCGCCACCGTGCGCGCGGACACCGAAGGGGCGCCCTTGGGCATCACGGTGCCGTCGATGTCGGTCATGATGAGCTTGATGCGGGACGCGGATGGGGCGGGCATGGTGCAGCTTCCTTTCGGATGGCCTGGGCGGGACGATACGGATGAAACTCATTGTAGCCCTCCGGGCGCAGCGTGCACCGGCATCCGCTCAACGGAGGAGCGGGGCAGCAGACCGCCATGAAAAAACGTCCCGCAGGCGCGCGAAGGTGCGCACCTGCGGGACGTTGTATGCCGTGAACGGACGACCAGGACCTTGAGGGCTGAGACCGCGGGACAGCCGCGAACCCGGACACGCGTGCCTTACGCGGCGGGAGCGGTCTCCTGCTCGACGCGGTCGAGGGCCTTCTTGAAGCCCTTGGACATGCCGGCAAGCTTGCCGTACGCGTCGACCTGCGGCGTGCTCGCGCGGCCGGCCTCGATGTAGCGGCGCATGACGGACACGAGGATGAACGGCTTCACGAAGGCGCCGTGCAGGCCGCCCCACAGCACGAGAGCAACGATGCCGCACAGCACGAGCAGCGAGGTGCCTGCGGGAACGGCGGTGCCGTCCTCAAACGTAGCGGTCGCGTCGATGTCGGCAAGGATCGCCGTGAGCGGCTCGATGGAGCCGAAGATCAGGTACGCCGCGCCGAAGAACGCGCCGCCGATGATGGCGAGCGACACGAGCGTGATCGCGATCACCTTGGCGGAGTTCTTCATGAGGACCTTCCAGTTCTGGAAGTAGATGACGGCGCCGTCGCAGGTGCTCTTGAACGCCGACTGGTTCTCGTGGAGGAACACCCAGCCCAGGCTGCAGTAGTTGAGGTACTCGAGCACCACGCCGACGATCGCCGAGATGATGCCGGCCACGATGGAGGCAGCGCCGCCCTCGTTGTCGCCGTCGACGGAACGGGCGATCGCGTTCATGCCGGAGGAGATCTCGTTGGTGATGGCACGCGTGATGGACAGCAAGCCGTAGTAGATGCTCGCCGTGGCGAAGCGGCGCTTGACGGCGCGCTTGCCCTCGCCGTAGACGTCCTCGGGCAGGGTGCCGCGGGCGACGCCTTGGGTGATCATGGCGATCTGGCCGGCCGTAAGCAGGTAGCCTCCGAAATGCGCGATGAGGTAGAAGATGATGAGGCCGACGATGAAGGCGATACCGGTTGCGGCAAGCTGGATCGTCTCGTCGATGCCGGCGATGCCGGTCGCGAAGAACGCGATCAGGGGAAGTGCGACCAGGATGGCGACGCACAGGATGGTACGCAGGAGCCGCACGACGGAGAACCGCAGGGTACGGCGGTAGATCTCGAAGTTGCCCACAGGGGATTCCTTTCGTCTGAGCACAGCGTAGGCTGGCATGGGGGTCGGAAAAATCGGCCGAGTAGTTTAGCACGGGTGCGCGATGGGCGTGCGGTGGGAGTGCGCTATGCTCAACGAGTGGGTGAGAGTTGGAGACGACGAAGCGATTAAGGCAGCAGAGAGCCCAGACACACTCGCCCGCGGCCGGATTGAGTGGCTCGGCGTGGCCGGCCCGCACGCACACGGCACGAAGCTCGCATCGATACCAGACGGTCCACACGCGCTACAATGCCAGCATCGAACGATCCGTCTTGAGGAGCGCACCGTGAGCGACGGGGCCATGATTCTGTTGATCTTCGGGCTGATTGCACTGCTCGGCGGCGGCACGACCGCCATCGTGCTGCTGGTCGCCAAGCGCGTCCGCGCGCACAAGGAACGCACCTACACCGGCCAGACGGTGGGCACCATCGTCCGCGTGCGCCCGGGCAGCGTGGACCGCCCGACCACCGTGTACGTCCGCTACGAGGTCGGCGGCGTGGCATACGAGCGCCGTGAGACCGTCAAGCTGACCAGCGAGGCGATTAAGCTCGGCCCCATTCCCATCGGCCAGCGCAAGCACGGCAAGATCCCCTCGCACGTGGGTTGCACCGTGCCCGTGGCGTATCTGCCCGAGGATCCATCGAAGGCGATCTTGGTGGGGAACAGCGGGTTGATGAATGTGTAGGGTGAGCGTGCGAGCTGGTGCTTGCAGCGGCTTTGGCTGACATATTGGTCAGCTGTCCTGCCACGTCCCGCAGAGCGAACGGCGGCGATAGTGCTGCCTCGGCCGTCCCGCCTGCCGCCGCCTGCGCGATAATGGGATTCCGGACACGCTGCGAGCGACAGGGAGGCGTCCCATGCTGTACACGCCCGCGACCAAGCGCGCGCTGCGCTATTGCCTAGCTTGTCACGAGGGGCAGCTCGACAAGACGGGCCTGCCCTATGCCTTGCATCCCATCCATCTGGCGGAGCAGATGCGCGGCGAGGACGAAACGTGCGTCGCGCTGTTGCACGACGTCATGGAGGACTGTGGCAAAACGCCCGACGACCTGCGGGGCATCGGGATGTGCGAACGCGTCGTGGAAGCGCTGACCCTGCTTACGCACAACCCGGCACTCCCCTATCTGGACTACGTACGACAGCTGCGGGACAACCCCGTGGCGCGCGCCGTGAAGATCGCCGACCTACGACATAACTCCCAACTTGCGCGTCTTGACGAGGTGCGCCCACGCGACGTGGAGCGCCTGCGCAAGTATATGGAGGCGCGCGTGGTGCTTGGCGATATGGCGTACGAGCTCGTAACGCCGGCGGGATCCGTGCGAGTACTGGTGAACGGCGAGCCGTATCCGCTTGTTCTGGTTGACGAGACGTGCGAGGGCTTTACGTACTGCCCTTCGTATGGCGAAGATGCCGACACGGACGGCGGGCGCATCCTCGGCGCGCCGGATGGAACGTATCGGCTGGAGATCGAGACGCTACCGCTTGCCGTGGGTGATGTCATCGAAATCGCGCATGAATTCGGCACGAATATCGTCAATTACGGAAGTGACGAACGGGTGGACTACGCGGTTTATGCGGCGTGCGGGCATGTCGTCGGCGTGGGATGCTATGTGGACGAGGAGGACGGCAACCCGGCGGAGAGCCGCGCCTTTGCCGAGGATGGCCGCGAGCGGTACGTCATCGTGCGGGATCCGGTGTCCCATCGGTTTTGCGAGCGCGAGCATGTCATCCCCGTCAGGGTGGCATGGAAACGGGGCGCGGACGCCGTGGCAGCGGAGGTTGTCGGATGGGTCGCCGGCTGGGGTAGATGGTAGTGGCGTCGGGCGACGCAGGCGTCTAAAGCGAGGTGGACGCCCGCTCGTCTTTGATGCCGTGCACATGCTTATCAGGCTGCTTCATAAAGCGACACCCTCTCTCTAACTTGTTCCCCCATCCACGTGCATAGGACTCCAGTGTGTCGCTCGTCCTTGCTAAAACCAATGCTACAGTTGTGCCAGCCCATACCCGAGCCGCATAGAAAGCAAGAACCATGGTGACTCAGCCCAAACTTGGAAAGATCGAGAAAGTCAACGTGCGCGACGTCTGGCCGCACGAGGCGCTGAACTTCACGAAGTGGCTTGCGGAGGAAGAGAACCTCTCTTTGCTGGGCGATGCCTGCTCCATCGAACTTGAGCTCATCGAACAGGAAAGCTCCGTCGGGTCGTTTGCGGTGGACATCTTTGCCCAAGAGGTCGGCGCGGAACGCAAGGTGGTCATTGAGAATCAGCTTGAGGACACCAACCACGACCACTTGGGGAAAATCATCACCTATGCGTCAGGTAAAGATGCCGGCGTGGTCATTTGGGTTGTTGCGCACGCGCGCGACGAGCATCGCCGGGCAATCGAGTGGCTGAATGAGCACACGGACAGCGACTGCGCATTCTTCTTGGTGGAGATTGAGGTGTGGCGCATCGGTGACTCCGCCATGGCGCCCCGTTTTAACGTTGTTGAGTCGCCCAACGAGTGGGCACGAGCGGAGAAGTCTAAGGCAGGCCTTTCGGAGACGGACCGCATCTCGCTCGAATTTTGGCAAATGTGCATTGACCGTACTGCAAAGAATGAAGTGTTTTCGAAGACCTTTAAGCCGCAGAATCCGCGAGCGAAACACTACTTTGAGCTGTACGCGGACTCGAAGAGATACCATTTGGTCCTCTTAATCAACACAAGGCTTAAGAGGATCGGCGTAGAATGCTGCGTCCACGATGCCGATTTTGGCGAATTCGTTCTTTCCCGCCAAAATGAGCTGGAGCAGGCCCTAAACATTGCCGGCACGCCCTACAGGGCAAAGAACAAAGGCATCCGTTTTTATATCGACAGACACGACGTCAAAAACGCTCGTGAAAAATGGCCCGGATACATTGACTGGCAGATTGAGAAGATTGCGGTGCTTCAAGCCGAAATGGTCCGGTTGGAAAAGGAGTTTGAAGCGGATTCAGGTGAATAAGGAACCGCGCAGTTAGGCAAAATACGCACCCGTTGAGAGGCTCATTTAGGGACACAAATACGTAATGCAGGCGCTCGAATCTGAAATCGCAGCGACACCGCTTCCTGCGACAAATGAAGTTATCGCTCTTGAATGACCGATACCCGCAGGCACTTCTAATTCAATCGAAAACCAGGAGAAGGAATAGGCACTTGGACCCGGAAAGGAGATAACAAATGGCCAGACTTGCATGCCCGTGCGGGAACATCCTGTGGAATGGATGCGACGAAAACAACCCGCAGTGCACCTTCTATCCATGGGAAGAGCTGCAAAATCATATGGATGATCTTGCGTTTTTTGAGCTCGATTCTTCTCCGGAAACCAGAAGCCTGGATATCTGGCAATGCTGGGAATGTGACCGTCTCATGGTCTTCGACGATCCGAATAGCAATAGGGTAACGAGATGGTTCAAAAGAGTGTGTGCAGACGACTTCCCTATAGAAAAGAAAGATAATCCTCATGAAATCGGCGTTTTCTTCAATGATGCGTTCTTCGATACGGTCTGCAGGAAGCTTGATTTAGAAGAGGGCTCGGACAAATACAGCCTCATCGGAATGAAGTTCGATCCCGCGGAGAAGCTTCTGTCCCCTCGGGTCATGATGGAGAAGTTCTTTGGCGCGGTAAACGAGAAGGTTCGAAACTGGTGGCTGTCGGAGCACTACGCGGACTGGATAGTCCTCTACGATGCTTTTGATTTCGGCATGAATACGCCGCTGAAAGCATGGCGTCGATATAAACCAGACTGGAGCGTCGAAGGGTAGGCATCGGAAGACCAGCGGGTCCCTCGCGTGCCGACTATTCTCGACAGATCGAAGCCGCGCTCAGGACGTATGGCTGCTACACATTCTGAGCACCTACTCGAGCTCCGCATCGCTCAACATGTGACGGGCCTTAGGAGATGTCGGAGGTGCGCAAGAATCTTGACGGCACACAATCCGACAGCCTCTTCTCTACCGCTGCCGCCTCCAGCGCAAGCGCCTCCCCGGTCCATAACCGCATGCCACTCGTGCTGGGCCCTGGAAAATCGAATGTTTGGTTCGGCCGAGTTTTTGCGAGCCTCGCGGATCGCAGCTTCATCCAACTTGCATACGATCCGGAAAAGAGCCGGTCAACGTAACAGGATGGACTAGACAACGAAATAAAGGTCGCCCCTGGCACGCGTCATGGCGACGTAAAACTTTGCCTTGGTTTGACCTTTGAGCTTAGATGGCTTGTTCTCTATCCATTTTTTCATCTCGCCAGTAGGGAATATCACTACGTCTTCGAGAGTTAGACCTTTCGATTCCCCCATGGTCATTACGGGAAAACCCAAAGGCACGGTTGTTCGGCTGTCCCAGACCAAGGCGACAGTCCGAGCCTTTCTCGACAGAGCCCATCCTTTAAGTTCCGATATGCTGACGGTGGTGACTCGCCCACGAGGGTCTCGAGCGCGGTCCCCACTTGGAGCGACGGGAGGGTAGTCGTCATACAGGCGATTGGCGAGAGAGATTATGGTGTCGGAGCATCTGTGGGTAACAGAGAGCGTCGTGCTATCGACCGTATACTGCGTATTCCTCACAAAGAAGTCGAAAATGTCAGGGTTGGCCTTGTTCTTAGCCTTAGCACCAGTACGATACGTCTGTTGTCTCGGATCGCCAACGATTACCATTTCCTTCGACTGCTTCATCAGAGCATGGAGCAAATCATAGTCGTATCCCGCGAAGTCCTGAGCCTCGTCTACAAGAATGGCTCCAAAGATGTTGCACACCCTCTGGACAACTTCACCACCCCACTGCTCGTTGCACAAAAAAGCAAGGTCGGCAAGCCTTGTCCTATAGGCGACGCCAGGATGTGGACAGTAGTATCGCTCGTCTCCTCGCTGGACCCCCCGAGCATTGCGAGGATCCTGGTCGTTGAACAGCATGCGATCAATGCGATGGTTAAACCCTCTGGCTGGAAAAGGCCTTACCCCATGAATCAGCAGGAAGGAAAACCAGGTCATAACTGTAATGTTGACGGGCATGTGCCCAACTCGCCTGACGATTGCCTCGCGGAACTCCGCCGCATTCGCATCCGTATATGTCAGGTATAGCACCCTCCGATCGATGCAGCGCTCGAGGGCGATTTCGCGCAACATGCTCGTCTTGCCGGTTCCTGCTCCGGCAACATAGATCCTTTTCGAGGGATTAGAGCTTGCCGTCAATCCACCCCAGCCCCTTCGTAATATAATCGGGAACATTCACGGATTCATATGCTTCGAACAGTGCGAGCGCAACCTCCGTCTTGTTGCCCTCCATATACTTGAGAAGGCTGGCTTCGTCTGGATAGCCCTTGCCCAGAATGGAGTTAATCGCATCTAGACCATTTGCTCGCAATATCTCGGCTTCTAGGGTATTCCAGTTGAGTTTCTTCTCGTGGTCAACATCGTTGGGGTCATTGGGTGGATAGACCGCATCGTCAAAGCTGACGTTGACATTAGGACAGCCATAATATGCCTGGTACTTTTTCCTAAGCCTCTCGGGGTTCCCGTCGTTGTCTGTTAGAACGAGGATCCGTCTCTGTATCGCGGAGGCGAGCTCGAGAAAGCGCAAGAAGCCACTGCCGACGGCAATAACGTCGATTCCATCCTCTATGGGGAGCCTGTTCTCGTGGGTTTTCCGATATGCGAGTTGGACAACAAGCTCGTCGGAAGGTCCCTCCACGAGAATGGCCGACTTGGCGAGAACGAGGCGAAGGGTATCATATCCGGGCAGTCGCTTGAAGAAGTTTAGCGTTGGCCCATCAAGCCCGCTTAGCGGTGCGCACATCGAGCCCTCTTCCGAAGACCCGACAATCTGAATGTTCTCGAGACCAAGGATGTTGGCCACATAGCTCGAATGAGTAGTCATCACAATCTTGCGACCGTCGGCACCCCTGGAAATGAGGTGAACAAGCTGGTTGAGATTGGTATGCGAGAGGTGATTCTCGGGCTCCTCGAAAAGCAGCATAGTAGTCTTTTCCGGACGCCTCTTGTCAAGCGCAATTCCCGCCTGAATCATGCTCTGGGAGCCCGCACCGATGTGACTATAGGGAACGCTCTCAAGTCGAACTACGAGGTTCTTCTTCCATGATTCCGAAGTTCCGAAATCCGCCACAAGGTCGATGCCACCCATGTCATCGAAGTTGAGCGTGGGGAGGAAGGCGCTTGCAGCGCGAAGGGATTCCGCCGCGTTCCAAGTATCGAACGAGGCACGGGCGCTCTGGGCGAGAGCCATCCTGTGCTCTTCATCCAATCCATCCAGAAGGGTACGCGCTGCGCGCTCATCAGCCCAACCACCACGCCATTCCCCGGTAGGATTGATCATTACGGAGCGGACGGGAATCGATCTTGGAGTGATCAAGGCCCCCGCGAATGTCAGCCAACGCACATCGTAATACTCGATGGGGAGGCTCTTGAGACATCCGTCAGGAAGGCCCTCGAGCTCAACTCGAAACTTTTCATCAAACTCAACGGAGAAAGTGAACCCACACGCTTTCCTGCTCGTTGAGTTGTTGCCACCTGACAGCTCATTGGTCTCACTAAGATTTTCCCCAGTTAGAAATACCTCGACTGTTATCTTGGGCAGATCTGATAAATCTCTGCTACCCGCTCTTTCAATGAAGCTGTTGACCGCATTGATATTGAACAGCGCTTGTGAGAGAGCCCTCCTGATTGGCTCGCCGCGATATAGGCCAGTAAGTGCGAGGTGAACGGCTTCGAGTATGGTGCTCTTACCAGCACCGTTATCGCCGACCAGAATGTTGAGGTCACGCTCAAAATCAACGAGCAGCGGAGCCCCAATGCGCTTAAACCCCGCGATGACAACGCGGTCGACATCAAAGCCGTTTCGCCCGCTTCCCATATCCACCTACCCAATCTATCGCAAATATACGTTGGGATGATCCTGCAGTTTATGCGATCCCGCACCTACCCCAAAATCTCGCTGCCGAACTCCGCCAGCGTGAA
The DNA here is from genome assembly GCF_030373545.1 of Collinsella tanakaei. GTDB lineage: Bacteria > Actinomycetota > Coriobacteriia > Coriobacteriales > Coriobacteriaceae > Collinsella > Collinsella tanakaei_C. The sequence goes on from NZ_JAUDCO010000014.1 coordinate 10,874, forward strand.
CGCGTTGTCCGCGTCCGGCGCTTCGTGCTCGAACACCATGAAATACCGGAATCCGTTACCTGCCCTATCAGCCCATCGTGTGCCAAGCCTCAGCTTGCGCCTGGCGTCCTCGCCCAGGTGCTCGCCCTTAGTCTCGATTGCCATGAGCACGTCATCGTCGCGCAGCGCGAGAAAGTCCGGATAGTGGTTGATGAACCCGTTGATGCTGAACTCCTCGGGCTTTCGCTCCACCACGCGGTGCCACCACGTGATGCGTCTATTGTTCGCGAGCAGATCCACCATCTTGCGTTCCAGGCCGTCAACACGTCCGTCCTCGGCCTCGTAGAGACCTTTGTCGTAGCTGGTCATGGGACTTGCCTGGACGAAGGATTCCGGGAACCGGTACTCCGGCTCGAGCCGCACGTCGCCGCGCGAGAGAAGCTTGCCGAAGCGATCCTCGCAGAAGTCGTCAGCGAGCCCGCGCACCGCGCTAGTAACGGCGCGTGCGACGCCACCCACGCTATGGAGGCACGCGTTCACGACAGGCGACTCCATGTCGTCTACCACACGAGAGATATAACCCGTGAGTTGGGTGCTCCCGAAGGTGTTCTTGAACTGCGACGACATAGCCTGGAGGACGAGCGCCTTCAAGCTCTCGCGCTTGCTCTCGTCAGTCATGTTGGCGAAGAGCATCGCCATGTTCTTCCTGACGTCGTTCTCGAGCCAGCGGATGCGGTACTCGTCGGAGTCGGAGGCAAGATCAACCTCACGTGCCTCAGAGAAGGTGTCGGGATTGATCTTAACGCCGTCGATACCGTACTTGGACAGCTTGAAGTCAGTGAGCAGGTCCTCACGATCGAGCGGCTTCCAGATCTCAGCATCGGTGAACAGGCCACCGTCCACGCGAACCATAAACTGCGGAATGCACAGCTCCCTCGCCGAGTCGGCAACCGCCTCGCGCATACGGTACACGTTCATTCCCCCTCCTAGACCACCGAGCAGAGAAGCCGGATCACCCGAGTCGGTTTCGTCCTCGAAGCGCTCCTCGATGTTGCTGGAGGTGTTGATGATGTCGTCCACGGTTGTGGGCTCGGAGCCGGAATTATCGGGCACGCTTAGGTCGAGCCCGTCGAGATCGAGCTCGTTGCCCTCGCCGTCCTCGCTGTCGCTCTCCGGAACATCCGGGAAATCAATCTGATCTTGCTTTGCGGGTACTGCGGGCGCCATCCCGGCGGTCTCCACATCCTCCTGCGAGAAGCCCACCCCGTTGAGGCCGCGAACAACCTGCTCGAGTGTCGCATCGAAGTCCGCCGAAGCCGTGAGCACGTAGGCGATGTTGAGGCTACGGGCGTCGGCTCGCGCCGCGTAAGGCTGCCTCAACACGCGACCCACGATTTGCTCGACGCTCACCTGCGAGCTCTTGTTGGCCACGGTGGCAAGCGCGTAGGCAAAGGGACAATCCCAACCCTCGGCGAGAGCCTCCACAGTGATGATGAAACGTATCGGGCACTCGCGAGCCATGAGGTCAGCACCGCCGATCTCGTCCACGTCGCCCGTTCGCACAGCTATCTGCTCGGCAGGAATGCCGCCCTCGATAAGCTTCTCTTTGAGCTTCTGGTAGGTCTCAGCGCCCTCAGTTCCGCGTCGCTCTGCCTGGAAAAGAACGATGGGGCGGATGTATCGTCCGGTCCTCTTTTCGTCCTGCTCGGCGATGACCTCGAGCCTGTGCTGGAGCGTGACGGCGTCGGCGATGGTCGTCCGCTTATCAGGACGACGATACACCACCACGGGAAGCTTCACCATCTCCTCGCGCTTGAGCTGACGCGCCGTCGCCTGCGCAATCACATTTGCGCCTTTGCCAGGAGTCGCCGTGAGCTCCAGCACGAAGCGCGGGTTGAGGTTGCGCAGCATGTCGAGCGAGAGCTTACTTTTCGCGTGGTGGCTCTCGTCCACAATGACAATCGGGTTCGTACCGGCAAGGGCAGAGATGAGGGCCGTATCGTCTGCGCCTTCCACGTCAACTGCCGTACCGGTGTCGCGCTGGTAAGTAGTGAGCCCAGCAAGCGATGAGTTCTCCGCGTAGGCGCGGCGACCATCTTTGTTCTTGAATGAGTCGTAAGAAAGCACGAACAGTGTGAGCTGATCACCCACGGTCGCGGCGCTGAACGCACGACCCCTAAGTCCGTCCTCCTTGTCGAGCACCTCCACGCGTCCCGCGAAGTCTCGATCAAGGCGCGTGCGCAGGAAGTGCTCGGGATTCCTAAAGTTGCGAAGCGTCTGCACAAGAATTTCTCGCCTCGGCACGAGCCACACAACGACTTCGTCGTGTGAGGGCAACGCGTCCGAGAGCACATCGATAGCGCATGTGCCAATGAATGTCTTCCCGCCGCCCGTGGGCACCTTGACGCAAACCTTCGGCGCGCCGCCGAGGTCGTCGCGGTAGCGCTCGACGCCGCCCTGACCGGGCGTGAGCCCGACGGCGTTCATGAACACGCCGTAGGCCGTCGCCGCGTCCCTGGTCATCGCGTACGTCCTCGCGAAGCGGCCGACCTCCTTGAGGACTTCTCTCTGGTACTGCTTCAGCTCCATGGCTAGATCCTCGCTATCTGGTCGGGCACGCGCTTGAAGACGACCCCCATCTCGTCAAGGCGCTCGGGCGCAATGGCGCAGCGGTCCGCGCAGATCACGGTCGGCGAGCCCTTACGCGGGAGGCCGCGCAGCAGGTCGTAGGTGAGCGCGGTCTCCTCGCCGGGCTCCCAGGCGAGGTAGTAAACCGCCTGCGCGTGCTCGCCGAGGAGGTAGGGATGCTCTTCGGTGAGATCCTCGTAGGGCGCGCGGGTCTCGGTCGCCCAGACGTAGCGGGCGAGGTCCGCGCGCGTGACGTCCGGGCTCAGAGTCCCGTCGCTGCGGAAGAGCGCGGGTCCGAGCTCGTAGTAGGAGAAGCCGGAGTCGGTGCCCCCGACGGCCTTGCTTCCCTCGCCGTAGCCGCGTATGACGCGACGCACGCGCTCGGCAGTAGTTGTATCTGCGTATTCGCTCAGCTCGATCAGGATGAATCTGCGCTGTCCGCCGTCTTCGGCGTTCTTTCGAAGAACCGCTTCCGCCGTTGTACCGGAGCCGGCAAAGGAGTCTAATACCAGCGAATCAGTCTCAGTCGCAATATGAAGAATGCGCTCGATTAGTCGAGGTGGCTTGGGGGTGTCAAACACGACTTTACCATCGAAAATTTTCTTAAGTAGTCGCGATGCCTCACCAGTGTGGCCAGTCTCTTCATGTGACCAGAAGTTCGTAACTGGACGACCCGCTACGGCATCAACGTAAGCCTTTCGATAGAGAACGCCCTTCCCCTTACTGGAAAAGAAGAACTCGGGAAGAACGCTGTTCTCATAGATGCTCAGAGCCCGTTCTTTTGCCTCGTCGAGAGGGACGTCAAGAATTATTGCTGAAACATCATTCTTTACCTCATCCGGAGATACATTGCACACTTCGGCGCGTTCCCCTTTATCGGCAATCTCCTCAAGCTTGTAAGGACACCATTCGTTCATGGCAGCAAGCATCTGAGGTTGGCCAAGGCTCCAACATCTCCCGCGTGGCGGATAGCACATCTTTCCCGTTACCGGATTTTGTATTGCATACACCATACCCTGATGCGTAGTGGCGCCCGGCGCGCTTGCAACGATGCTACGCCAGTCTCCTCGCGGATCATTGTCGGAATTCGAGAAGCGAGCGTTCATTTCCTCAGTCCGAGGAAGCTTATTAGGCTGCCACTGCGGCCTGGCGCCGTAGACAAGCATATGCTCAACTTCAGCGGCAATACCCTTCACGTCATTGCGCATCGAGTATGTTCTCTGCCAGGAGATGTCCGCAACGAAGCACGAGGGACTGAAGATCTCATCGCAGATGAGCTTCAAGTTGAACAGTTCATTGTCGTCGATGCTGATGAAGATGGCGCCCGTCGGGGAAAGCAGCTTCCTTAGCAGCTGGAGCCTCGGGTACATCATGCACAGCCACTTGTCGTGACGAGAGAAGTCCTCGCCCTCCTTGCCCACGACCTGGCCGAGCCACTTCCTGATGCGGGGGTCGTTGACGTTGTCGTTGTACACCCAGCCCTCGTTGCCGGTGTTGTACGGCGGATCGATGTAGACGCAGTCGACCTTTCCCTCGTACTCGGGCAGCAGCGCCTTCAGCGCCTCGAGGTTATCGCCGTGGATGACCATGTTCCCGCAGTCCGAGCCGTGGCTGTCGAGCACGCCCTTCTCGGGCACGCGCTCGAGCACGCGATACGGGACGTCGCGGTGGTGGTTGACCACCTTCTCCTTGCCCATCCAGTTGAGAGTCGGCATTGACGCACATCCAATCCGGTACAAGCCGTGACGGTTAACAACACAATGCAATTATTATCCCACAGGGACCGGACAAGTTGAGGGCTGCAGAACGTGCGCCAATGAATTGCTTTACCGCTCTACTAGGGTTTTTAAATCTTTGGGGAAAGCCACCTCTTGCAGAACCTTTTCTTCTGTTTTAGAAATGTAATCTATCGCTTTAAAATACCAGTCTTCAGAATGCTCCTTGTTTTTGGTTTTGGACATCTCTGGAAAAATACTCTCAAGTATTCCGCTCCTTATAATTAAGATGCCATAATTCATTAATTGTGTAATAATATCATCAATTTCCTCATACAAACCTTCGCCGTATGCATTTACTGATTCCAGACTTACAAACTTGTACGCATTTGAAATGCGCGTTTTGTTGTTCTGCCTCGCTTTACCGTCACACTCACTATTCTGGTTTTCATTCTGGTTTTCTGAATGATGGGGCTTCATCTCGCTCGATATAGCATCGTACAGCGATTGCGCGGCACTCACGGCATGCTCAGCCAATACATTTGGAACATTAGCCGCTCCCACAACCCGTTGAAGCTCATCCACCGTCTTAAGCAAATCAAAATCGGCGACCATGCGGACTTTAATACCCGCCTTCTTATAGAAATCGATTTTGCTTTTAAAATTCTGCTTTCCGTTCACTGGAACAAACAGGATATCTTGCATGGGAAACATCTTGGCAGCTAATTGCCCAAACAATTCCGCATCTCGAGGGCCTTCCGTCAAGACTACGACTTCCGAAAAAAGCGCATCAACATATGCTGGCGTAAAACCCGTTGTAGATATAAGTTTTTCGAGGTCAACGGTTTCTATTACGTTAGCCCGTGTTGTATCACCTTCTCTCGCTAATCGAATTATCTGCACTTCTGCAGACTGGCCGCCTCGCTTCATTTCCGAAAGCACGCCGCGAATGAAATACGAACTATGGGTCGCAATGAATAATTGGCTCTCTTTTGCACCCGAACTCGAGACCATTGCCGCAATCTTTTTTCCCATCTCAAAAGCAAATGGGGGATGGAGAAACGATTCAGGCTCATCAAGCAGATACACGGGCTTTTTATTTCCAAGTATAGAAACCAGAACGGAAACAAAGCTTCTAAATCCATCCCCCTCTTCACTCAAGGGCGAGGCGTTAGATAGCTGCGTGTTATCAGGGGCATGAGTCCCAGAAACACTCTCTCTGTATTCTGAGAAACTAGCGCTCACAAGAGGCCTTACAACTTGTCGATTACTAGAAACATCAAGTATGACGTCTTTTCCAAATAAACTCATAACAGTATCTGAAATGCTGTATAGATATGGGTCAGTATCTAGCGCCGCAGATAACGTGTTGTAATCACAATTGTCCAGCCCTCTAGCAGGCTCGCCAATTGATAGAACTAGCCTCTCCTCTGTCCCTGAATAGCTAACGAAAAGAGGGCCAACAAATTGTTCGAATTGCCCATCGCGCGCATTGATGCATTCTTCCAGAACTTCCTGCAGCTTCAGGTCATCTGACACGGGAATTGTTACTTGGCCACTATAGGAATAATATCCATCTGGGTTTATTTGGATACCACAACTACAGTAGCCCCTTGAACGCCAGCCATCAGAAGTTCGAAGGGCGATTTTGTCGAGGGGCCCATAAGCCTTCACGAATTCCCCAACGTCCTTTGGCAAATTGAGTTGAATACTTGTGAGTACAGCCAGCGGATAATCTGGCAAGCCATAATTTCGTGGGTGTCCAAGAATCTCGGACCGGATCTCCTTCAGCAGCCTGCTTTTACCGGAATTGTTTGGCCCGATAATAACGTTGATTCTACGGGGCTCAATTTGAACATCCCCATTAAAATTAAGCTTATTTATCTTAAAGTGATACCCGTTGTCCGCAATAGAATTCATAAGTATTGCCTTTTCTTTAGAAAGCCTAATAAAATATGTGCATATTTCTAATCTTTTTTATATTAGAGCATAAAGCTACGCACGGCATGATCGTGAACGCCCGTCGCAGGTCATCCTATCTTTTCTTGTATAGAAAGACTCCATTTTGCTCAAGTTGAGATGCAGCGCCTCTCAACTTCGATAATTGAAGCGAAGATGATTCGATATTCGCACGGCAGACAGGGCTTAATTTCAAATTAACTTTGTGTATATTTTTTGTAATGCGGGAAACGATTTCGTTCATCACTTTGACACATTCATCACCCGGCGTTCCCCTACCCCCGACACACCACGTCATTGTGATACTCGATGAACTCCGGCGCCAGTCGGTGAATCGCGGGCGCATCGATCTGCACCCCGTCGTAGCGCCACAGATTCCGCTCCGACGCTTCATCACGGCGCACGCATGATGCGATGTGCACGCGCAGGTTGCGGTCGATTGTCATGAATCCCTGGTCAAATGCACGGTCGTGCAGGGCATCCAGCAGAAGGCCGTTGCTCGCCGCCAGGCGCTCGGTTGTCGGATCGCATGCCGCCCACGGCTTTATGTGGCTCGCCACCAACAGCTCGGGCACGGCAAGGTGTGTCAGGCGGCACCGGACTGAACGTCACCCTGCTCGTTTCCTCTCCACGAAGCTTCCGTTGCAATCCGGCCTCTGCTCTTCGAACTCTCGATTAAGCAGCAAAGTATCGACTCGGTACGCCCGGCACGCAATCGATTTCACCGTAAAATGGCTGCTCAGCTTGGACGCGATAGGCTCATCCATCATCTCCGTCTCGCCACATTCGGAAACCCCATCAAGAAGACCACCTCAACAGCGCGCCAACATATTTCTCTGCGATTCATTGCTACATCGCAGGCCAAGCGCGGCTACAATACATGTGTCTCGGTCTCTCTACTCGCACCCTTTTTGGCGCTTGGAGTGAGAGGCTGCAGGGCGCCCCGCCGCCCTTCGGTAGTTGTGGGCGCCCCACTTTTTCAATTTGAAAAAGACTTTCGCAATACGAGGGCAAAGATGCCAATTCAACAAATCGCCTTCGACGTTCCACCAACAATCGCTTCAAAACTACTCACGGGAGAGTACATCCAATGGGGCGGCATCATTCGCGATCAAGCGGGGAGAATCGTCAAGCATCTTAAGCCAGTACAAATCGAGCAGACAGGCGACCAGGCGCTGAACGTAACAAAATCGGTGAAAAACGCCACGCGCAACAACAAAAATGCCCTCATCGTCGTTGGCGCGGCGGTTGCTGCCGTCGCCATTGCAGGTGGGACAACGATTTATCGGCAGCTCAAGAAAGACAGGCAAAACAAAATCGCTTTCGCCGAACTCAACGAAGCGCTTGCTGGCTACATGTCAGCAATCGACGAAGGCACACTCGATGTGGAGAAACTGGACAAGGCAATCAACGCCATCGACACCGTCATCGAGAAGATTGGCGGTAAGGAAGTAAAGATCGAGATTGAGGGAGAGACGTTCGCAAACCTCGTACGTGTGATTCGCGACTACACCGAGCGGCTTCACGCGGCCAACTCCAGATACTTCGACGGTAAGGCAGTCTCGATACCGCGAACAAGCGACGGCACGCTTGAGAACTTGCGCGACTACTTAAAGGTTCAGCGAACGATGTTTGAGCTTGCCGCATAAAACATGAAAGGATCTGCTTCTGCAGGCCCTTTCATGTTTCAGAACAAAAAGGCACCCCGAAGGGACCGTAAAGGCCCAATCGGAATGCCCTGTGCGAGGCACTCACACGGGGATCTCACCCATGCCAGCCTCTCTCGACCTCCGTCCATTCTTACAGTCCTATCCGAACGCCGTATTGGCTAAGGTACCTTTCCATTAGTTCCCTATGAGCCATATCGTTTCTGTATCTCCAAGGGCGCCTCACTAGTCCAAGCAAAGCTGTGGCGCATTCACCTAATAAACCTGCCTCTCGCCGTATACTGCCACCTGACTGGACGTTCTGCGCAAGCTCAACAGCAAACCGCTCAATCTCTTTGACTAATCGATTTGCCTGTTCGACATTCCAATCAATAAAACCTTCCTGACGTGCGGTATTTATAATTGATGCAACGACCTCTGAAATATGCTCAATATCGCCATTGATGTATTCTGCAGTCGGTTCCGAGTTAACTGAGTTTTGGAAAGCCGCCTCCCAATCATCAACTGAGTTCAAAAAAGCGTAACCATATATTATCAAACCAAGGTGTCGGAAAAAATCACTCAGCGTATCCGTGAATTCATAACGCCATGAGTCATAGTACTCCCATTGCCTCCTAAGAATTGTCCTGCGCTTCGCCTCAAAATCACGTATCTCTTTAATAGCTAAGAGCAGGAAAGAGCCCAAGATTATCGAGACCAACTCGACAATTGCATCGTCTAAACTGACCATTCCATTCAAGAGAAGAATAGAAAAGATAATGACGCATATAGGAACGAAGACGGCAAGCGTGGAGGCCCAGCTCCCGAGGGAGCAGATCGTTCTCTTAACAGCCCTTACAAATCTACGAAACGGAAACCAAGCGCTTCGTAGGTAAAATCCGAAAGCACGAAAAAAGGGGAGCTCATAATAATATCCCTTATACTTAACACGCATGTTGATGTCTCCAAAGCAAGCTTTATCTATAATCTTATTAGCATTATATCCCGCAGGTTAATGCGTTTTCCATCGCTTATTATCCGCTAGTACGCAACTGCTTTTATAATGTACAGGAATTATTACCATATATAGAAAAGTATACATTCGATTCTGTTACCCACATGCCGCAGCATCCATAACATACAGAACGCACGTCAAACTGAAGGCAAGTAAACCGACCGTCTTGATGCCCAATACACGTTTTGCTAGCTGCTATACTAACAATACGACTCATATAGCAGGAGGCAGGCATGTCTGCGGTACAGATGAACATCCGGATGGACTCCGCTCTCAAAGCATCCGGCAATGCCGTTATCGCCAAACTCGGGTACACCCCGTCGCAGGTCGTGCGTGCGCTGTGGGAGTTCGCCACCGTGCAGGGCACGCTCCCGCCCGCCCTGACACACCTGTTGCGCGACGATCGGGACGCCAGCGCAACGGACGGCACACCAGACCGCGCATCCGAAGGTGCCGCACTCGTCTCCTCTTTCTACCGGCAAGTCGGCATAGAGGAACCAGCGGACAGCCCTATCGATTACGACGAGCTCCGCCAGCTTGCCGCCGCCGAACAGCTCGAGAAATGGAGGCTCGCATGACGGATTCCCCGCGCGCCGGCATCAGCCTCCCCATCAAGATCCTCGTCGACACCAACGTCTGGCTTGACTACTTCCTCGCGCGCGGCGCGCATCACGACGCCGTGAGCACGTTCATCGCGAAAGCGTACGAACGTGAGGACATCGCGCTCCACATCCCCTCGCTTTCGCTCAAGGACCTCGCCTACCAGCTGGCAAGCCTCATGAAGCTCGATACACGGCGCGCCGGAAAGGACGTCACGCCCGACATTGCCGCAGCGGCCCGCGAGGTGTCCTGGGGCTGCGTGCGCAACGTGCTCGAAAAGGCCCTCGTGGCGCCTATCGGCCGTACCGAAGTACTCGGCGCGTTCACCTACAAGCGCATCCACGACGACTTCGAGGACGATCTTGTCCTGGCGTCGCTCGACGCCGCCGGCTGCCAACTCCTCATGACCCACGACGCGGCGCTCAAGCGGCATATGGGCGACCTCTGCCTGACGGCCGAAGAAGGCCTCGAGCTGCTCGACGAGCTTGACGCTTAGCATTTCTAAGCCGGAGCGGAAGCATCGGGATCCGCGCAAGGAGCTCACTGCTGACACTCGGAACTCAGTACTGACGCGAAGAACTCCCAGCTGACAGAACGCAGCGGAAATGCGCCGTTCGTGTCAGTTGGGAGTTCCGACTGTCAATAGTGAGTCTCGGCTGTCAGTGCCCAAAATGGGTTGAACGGAACACCCGGACGAGGTCCGACAGCACCGCCGGCGACGGCTGTCAGCACCCAAAAGGGGTTGAAAGGAACACGTCCCCAAACAACCCGTTACTTGTCGCGGAACACCAGCAACTTGCTGTAATCCGTGTCGCGCGGGCGGCGGCTGTCGGGGTCGCGGAAGAAGTCCGCAGCAAGCCGGCGAATCACGGGCGAGAGCGCGATCAGCGCGATGAGGTTCGGGATCGCCATGAGGCCGTTGAAGCAGTCTGCGAACTCCCACACCACGTCGAGGTTCGCCACGCAGCCCGCGAACACCATGGCGACGTAGGCGACCTGGTAGATGCGCACGGCCACGCGACCCGCCTTAGGCACGCGGCGGAACAGGTACTCGACGCACTTTTCGCCGTAGTAGTACCACGCGATGAGCGTCGCGAACGCGAACAGCATGAGGCCGATCGTCACGATGTACTCGCCGAAGGGAATGCTCTGCCCAAAGGCCTCCGAGCTCATGGCACCCTCGGACATCATGGGGTCGGCGCACCACAGCCCCGAGGTCAGGATCACCAGGCCCGTGACCGTACACATGACGATGCTGTCGAAAAACACCTCGAATGTGCCCCACAGGCCCTGGCGCGCAGGATGATCGGTGTCTGCCGAGGCGTGTGCGATGGGCGCCGAGCCCATGCCCGCCTCGTGCGTGAACACGCCGCGCGACATGCCGACGCGGCACGCGTACATGACCGTGGCGCCCAAAAAGCCGCCCGTGGCCGCCGTGCCCGTGAAGGCGTCGCGGAAGATATGGGCGATCGCCGCGGGGATCTCGGCGGCGTTGACGACGAGCACCGCTGCAGCGCCGACGAGGTAGAAGATGGCGGCAAACGGCACGAGCTTCTCGGTGATCTGCGCGATGCGGGTGATGCCGCCGATGAGGACCAGGCCCGCGAGCAGCGCCACGACGGCGCCGATGACGGGCAGTGGCACGCCGAAGGTCGCATTCACGCTGCCGGCAAGCGAGTTGGCTTGCACGCTCGCCCCGATGCCGAACGACGCGAGGAAGCCGAAGATGGCGAACAGCACCGCAAGCCAGGTGATGCCCAGGCCGCGGGAGATGTAGTACATGGGGCCGCCCACGATCTCGCCGCGCTCGTTGCGCGTGCGGTATGCCACCGACAGCGTGACCTCACAAAACTTGATGACCATGCCCGCAAGCGCGGAGAGCCACAGCCAGAAGATCGCGCCCGGGCCGCCCGTAGCCACCGCGAGCGCCACGCCCACGATGTTGCCGGTGCCGAGCGTCGCGGCAAGCGCGGTGCACACCGCCTGGAACGGCGAGATGGTGCCCTCACCCGCCTCGGACGGGTCGACGCGCTGGAAGAGCGTCTTGGTGGTGTAGCGCATCACGACGTTGAAGCGCGTGAACACGACTCCCTTGGTGATGAAGAGCAGAAACACGCCGGTGCCGAGCATCAGCACGACCATGGGAACGCCCCACAGCACGTTGTCGTTCAGTGCGGCCAGAATGGACATGAAGTAATCGAACATAAGGTACCCCTCGACGGTGGCGCTCAGGCGGCGCCGCTGTTTGGGGGCTAACTTTACACCCCCTGTGTTTCCATCGCGTGTCGGGGACGGCTTGGAAACCTTGCTGCAAAGGCGCGGGCCATGTCCCGAAAGGAGCCGGGAGCAAAATGGGACATCGCCAGCAGGCGGAGCTCCGTACTGACACGGAGCTCCGTACTGACAGGCGGAACTCCGTACTGACACGGGGCTCCGTACTGACAGGCAGAACTCACTATTAACAGCCGGAACCCTGTATTGACACAAACGGGGCGTTTTAACCAAGTTCTGTCAGTACGGAGTTTCTGCTGTCAGTACAGAGCCCCAGCAAGCCGCCGAGCACCTATCCACTTGCCCGCAAACCTCACCCGAGCACGGATGCGCCGAACGGCAGCAGCGAGAGTTTTGCCATCTTGAAGCTCTGCAACCCGAACGGGATCCCGATGATCGTGATGCAGTTCAGCACGCCGGCGATCAGATAGGCGATACACATCGGGATGCCGGCGAAGATCACCCAGAACACGTTCGCCACAAACGACGGCGCACCGCCGCCGTATTCGATCGTCTTGCCGAACGGCGCGAGGGTGAGCGTCGCCATCTTGAAGCACTGCAGCCCCAAGGGAATCCCCACGACGGTGATGCAGAAGACAATCCCCAGCAACAGCCAGCCGATCGCCGTCCAGATGCCGCCGAGCAGAATCCAGATGATGTTGCCAAGAAGGCTCATCGCCCACCCCTCCTTTGCCGCGCGCGGACAGCACCGTCGCCGCCCGCGCGCCCGCATTGCTTATGCCACGATTATCGCAAACGACCCCCGGACGTCGGTGGATGCCTCGTGCAGCGGGCCTTGCGTTTCCCTTAAGGGGAGCTCGCCTGCACTCGGCAGGGCTCGCCTGTGCACTGCCGAGCGACCGCACGAGCCCGCACTCGTCCGCACTCGTCCGAAAAGCCCCTACGACCGACCGCCGCGCGTGCGCATGTCCTCGTCCAACCCGAAGCGCCACTCATTCGGCAACGGCGCCGAAGGCTCCGCCGCACGGGCGAACCCAATCGCCGTCGACATCGCGCGGTACACGACCTCGGTCCCCTGCTCGTCGGCCAGGTAGTCCGCAGCGTACTCGCGCGCGATGCCCAGACGCTCGGCCTCTGCCGCTGAATCAATATTCGCGCCGATGAACAGGAACTCCCAGCCGCGCTTGCGATGCTCCTCGATCATGCGCTTGACGCGCGGGTAGGTGAACGTGCGGCTCGCGTTTTCCATGCCGTCCGTCGTGATCGCGAACAGCACGCGGTCGGCGCGGTACTCGTCCGGCAAAATACTCTGCACGAGGTCGACGTGCTTGATGGCGCCGCCCACCGCGTCCAGCAGCGCCGTGCAGCCGTAGCAGCGATATTGTTTACGCGTGAGGCGCGGCACCTTGCGGATGTCCACGCGGTCGTGCAGCACGCGGCTCTTCTCGTTGAACAGGATGGTCGAAACGGTCGCCTCGCCGGGCTCCTCGCGGTTCTCGGCGATCATGGCGTTGAAGCCGCCGACCGTATCGGGCTCCAGCCCGCTCATCGACCCGCTCGCGTCCAGGATGAAGACGATCTCGGTGCGGTTGGTGCGGCTCCGCTCGTCGGCGGTCTTTTCGGTGCGGTCGCGACGCTTGCGCTCGGTGCCATCGCGGCGCACGCGGCCCTCGCTCCCCCTATGCGAATACTCGACACTCCCGTCGTGCGTTTCCCGCTTATCAAACATCTGCTTGCTCATGGTTGCCTCCTCGGTGTCGGGGTTTCCTTTTGACACTTCGGAGATTACCGGGCTGGAGCACGCGGCAGGTAAACCGCCAGGCGACAAATCGCGCGCGGGATACTGCGCGAGTGAATGCCCAGCTCAGAGCAGACAAGTGCGGCGGGAGGCTCGAGCACGTGCGCCCGCATCGATGCCAACGAGAGCCGGGCGCCTACATCGATCCCGGCAAGGGCGGAACCCCGCATCGATCCCGGCAGCGCCAAAGCCCCCGCATCGATCCCGGCGGCACCAGGTTCCCTACATCGAGCCCAGCAGCGGCTGGTCGTAGGCGAACAGTGCCTCGTTGACGCGGAAGATGTCGTAGACGCCGCGGTCGATGAAAAACTCGATGATCACGTCGAACTTGCTGCTGTGCGACAACGTGAGGCCCGCACGCGACAGCAGGTCCTGCGTCTGGTCGTAGTCGAGCTCAAGGGCCAGCGCGAGCGCCACCGCCGTGGGCTTGGTGGGCCGATAGCTCGCGTTCGCACGTATCTTGGCGAACAGCTGTCGGCTGATGTTGGCGCGCTTGTACACCTGCGCATCCGTTATGCCGCGCGCGTCGATGAGGGCGAGCAAAGTGGTTGAAAACGGCTCGTCCAGGTTGTCGAGAAGGTCCGCCAGATCGGCGGGCTTCGGCTGGGACTCGGATCCAAACGACATGCACTCGAGTGCAGCCGCAGTATACGAGGATGAAGGTGCAGGCATCTGGGCGGACGGCGCAGGAACAGCCGGGGCCATCGCCTCGTCCTTGAAGACCCAGTCCGGCAGGCGCTCCCGCTCCTCCATACGACGACGGATATGGGGACTTGCCTCTACATAGGCATCGTCAATATACTCCTGCAGATCGGCGAACAGACTGCCGCCGGCACGGATCACGTCGCGGCTGAACACCACGAGCGTCACCTGGACGTCGTCGTCAACGCGGTCGAGGAAGGCCGCCGTCTCCTCGCGCGCGATGCGCAACGCCTCGGACTGCGGGTACCCGTAGATGCCCGCCGAGATGAGCGGGAAGGCGACCGAGCTCGCCCCCAGGCGCTCGACCTCGGAAAAGATGCTTTGGTAGCACGACCTGAGCTGCTGTTCCTCGCCATGCGCGCCCCCGCGCCATACCGGCCCGACCGCGTGCACGACCCACCGGCATGGCAGGTCGAAGCCGGGCGTGGCAACCGCGCCTCCCGTGGGGCAATGGCCGATCGCGCGACACGCCGCGTCCATGCGATCGAAACCCGCCGCGGCAAACAGCGCGCCGCACACGCCCCCGCCCGGCGCCAGCTGCTCGTTGGCGGCATTGACCAGCACGTCGGCGTGAACGCGCGCGATATCGTTGCGCTCGATGGAAAACGGCACGGCAGGCTCCCCTCACTCGCTACGCACGATTGTACCTGCGTCCGCGTCCTCGCGATGTCCCGAAGGGAACCGCTGCCCCAAAAGGAACCAGGAGCGTTGGGGGGCATACAGGCACGGCTCGATCTCCATCCGCCATCGGAGGTCCATGCGAAGGCCGGGACCCGCAGCAGCGCGCCCACCCCGTCGGCCGAACAAAAACCGGCACCCCGCCCGGCACGAAAGCCGAACGGGGCGCCGCGAGATGGGTTGAACGGAACACGTCCCCAATCATCCGCCTAGCGCGTGTAGTACGTGTCCTCCAGTGGCAGCTTGGTGCGGTAGACGCCGTCGAGCGCGTAGTAGGCGCCCGCCACGGCCTGGGCCGTGGGGATCGTGGCGATCTCGCCGATGCCCTTGGCGCCGTAGCCCACGGGCAGTAGCTCGTCTTTCTCCACGTAGATGGCGTTGATGAACGGAATGTCCGTGGAGCGGAAGAGCCCCAGCGTACCGAACTTGGCGGTCGGCACGCCATCCTTCAGCGGGAAGTCCTCGGTCAGCGCGTAGCCCATGCCCATGAGCACGCCGCCCTCGATCTGGCCCTGGATGGCGATGGGGTTCACCACCTTGCCGGAGTCGTGCGCGGCGTGGACCTCGGTCACGCGGCCGTCGTCGTCCAGGATCACGACGTGCGTGGCGTAGCCGTAGGCCACATGGCTCTTGGGGTTGGGCACATCAGCGCCCAGCTTGTCGGTCTTCTCCAGGTACTCGTAGGAGAACTCGCGACCCTCGAGCGCCGCCAGCGACGTGGTCGGGTCGGCGGGGTGCACCGCGGAGCCCGGACCCGCATACGGCGTGCCGTCGGCATACTCCACGATAAAGCCGTCACCGTGGGCCACGACGGGCCCGGTCGGCACCTCGTCGCCCGCCTCGACCGCCAGCATGGCGTCGCGCAGCAGGAAGGCGGCGCCGCGCACGGCCTCACCGGTGATGAGGGTCTGGCGCGAGCCGGAGGTGGTGCCGGAGTCCGGTGCGTTCTCGGTGGAGCACTCGCCGTTGACGATGTGCGACAGCGGCAGGCGCGTGGCCTCGGCCACGTCCTGCAGAAAGACAGTGTTGCAGCCCTGGCCGATGTCGGAGGTCGCCGAGTACACCACGGCGCGGCCGTCCTCCACGCGGATCTTGCAGCGGCCCGCGTCGGGCAGGCCCACGCCCACGCCGGCGTTCTTCATCGCGCAGGCGATGCCGGCGTGACCCGGATGCGCGTCGAAGACGTCCTTCACGGCGAGCAGGGTCTCCTTGAGCGCCGTCGAGCAGTCGGCGATCTGACCGTTGGGCAGGACCTTGCCCGGCTCGATGGCGTTGCGGTAGCGGATCTCCCACGGGCTGATGCCGACCTCCTCGGCCAGCAGGTTGATGAGCATCTCCAGGGCGAACTCGCTCTGGCACACGCCGAAGCCGCGGAACGCACCCGCCGGCGGGTTGTTGGTGTACCAGCCATAGCCGCGGATGTCGGTGTTCTGGTAGCAGTACGGGCCCACCGAGTGCGTGCAGGCGCGCTCGAGGACCGGGCCGCACAGCGACGCGTAGGCGCCCGTGTCGAAGTTGATCTCGCAATCCAGACCGGTGAAGATGCCGTTCTCGTCGCAGCCGAGCGTGAACGTGCCCTCCATGGCGTGGCGCTTCGGGTGGAACTTGATGGACTCCTCGCGCGTGAGGCGGCACTTGACCGGACGGTTCACCGCGAGCGCGGCGAGCGCCGCCAGATGCTGGACGGACACGTCCTCCTTGCCGCCGAAGCCGCCGCCCACGAGCATGGTCTCCACGACCACGCGCTCGGGCGTGGCATCCCAGCCGAGCATGTGGGCGATCTCCTTGCGGGAGTCGTAGGCGCCCTGGTCGGATGAGCACACCTTGACGCCGTCCTTGTAGGGGAAGGCCACGGCGCACTCGGGCTCCAGGAAGGCGTGCTCGGTGAAGGGCGTGGTAAAGGTGCGCGTCACCTTGTGCGCGGAGTTCGCGAGCGCCGTCGCCGCGTCGCCGCGGACCACGTGGCGCTGCTGGCAGATGTTGTTCTCGAGCTCGACCCAGTTGCCGAAGGCCAGGAACCTGTCGTGGAGCACCGGGGCGTCCTCGGCACGGGCCTCGGCGATGGAGCGCACGGGCTCGAGCTCCTCGTAGGTGATCTTGACGAGCTTCTTGGCGCGCTCGAGCGTGGCGGCGTCCTCGGCCACCACGAGCGCGATGGCGTCGCCCACGCAGCGGGTGATGTCGCCCTCGGCGATCATGACGTCCCAGTCGTAGATGAGGTGGCCCACCGCGTTCACCGGCACGTCGGCCGCCGTCAGGACGGCGAGCACGCCGGGCAGCGCGCGGGCGCGGTCCGCATCGATCTTGACCACGCGGGCACGCGGGTACTTGGAGCGCACCGCGGAGGCGTACGTGAGGTCGGGGAAGTCCGTCTCGTCGATGTCATCGGGGTATTTACCGTAGCCGAGCACCTTGCGCCGCACGTCCACGCGGAAGGCGCGCTCACCCACGCCGTAGCGCTCGCCGCGCTCGAGCTCGGGGTCGATTTCAGCCTCGCCGCGCAGGATGGCGGCGGCAAGCGAGATGCCCTCGATGATCTTCTTGTAGCCCGTGCAGCGGCAGACGTTGCCCTTGATGGCTTCCTTGATCTGGTCCTCGGTGGGATCGGCGACCTTATGGATAAGACCCGCGCCCGCCATCACCATGCCGGGGATGCAGAAGCCGCACTGCACGGCGCCCACCGCGCCGAAGGCGTAGACGAAGGCCTCCTGCTCCGCCTTGGGCAGTCCCTCGACGGTCACGATGTCGCGGCCGGCGGCGAGCTCGGTGGTGAGCACGCAGGCCTTGACGGCGTGGTCGTCCACGAGGATCGTGCAGGTGCCGCACGCGCCCTCCGAGCAGCCGTCCTTGGCGGAATGGATGTGCAGGTCGTCACGCAGGTAGCGCAGAAGCGGCTTCTTCTCGGTGACCGTGCGCTCGACGCCGTTGACGGTGAAGGTATAGCTCACCGGCTGCTTTGCCATGGCGATACCCCTCTCTATTCAGCTGCGGCGAAGATGCCGAGCGTATCGTGGATGACGTGCTTGGGGCACTTGGTCGCGCACATGCCGCAGGAGATGCAGCGGGTGTAGTCGATGGCGGCCTGTTTGTCGACGACGTGCATGGCGCCGCAGGGGCACACGCGCTCGCACATGCCGCAGCCGATGCAGCCCTCATCGGCGACCCAGATCTGATGGGTGGTCTCGGTCATGATTCCCCTCCATTGGGACGATACCGGACACCGGGGATGCCCCAAAACGCTCCTGGCCCCTTTTGGGACACGGGCGCGGGGGCATCCCCGAATACGTGACGGGCGTTACTCGCAGAACAGGTAGCTGTAGGAGTCGCGCACCGCGGCGATGGTGCGGCGCACGGCGTCGGGCACGCCGCAGCCGGCGTCGTCCACGTCCACGACGCGGATCTCGCCGCCCAGGCGCACGGAGAACGTGCCGTCGGCGAGCTTCATGAAGCCGTCGTTCTCGGAGGCGAGCATGTCGTCGCCGCTCCAGAACAGCGTGAGCTTGTCCTTGTAGGGACGGCCGGTCTCGTACGGGCAGAACACGGCGCAGTTGCCGCACTCGTTGCACATACCGTCCACGTGGACGACCTGCTGCTTGTCGAGGCCGGGCACCTCGATCGCCACGTTGGCGCGGTTGGGGCACACGTCGCAGCAGACCTCGCACACCGCGGCGCAGCCGAGGCAGCGGGTGTGGGTGCAGTTGGCCTTGTCGCGGCAGAGGTTGCCCTTCTTGGCGATGGAGGCCGCAACGTCCAGCTGCTCGTTGGCGTCCGCGTAGTGGTTGAAGTCGACGTTCGCAATCGCACGGGCGACCTCGGCGGCGTCGGCGATGGCCTCGACGACGGTCGCCGGACCGCGGCGGCAGTCGCCTGCGGCCCACACGCCGGCAACGCCGGTGGCAACGCCGGCCGGGCGGCCGCGGCGGTCGACCTCGACGCCGGCGCCCTCGTAGAGCGATGCGTCGATGCGCTCGCCCACCGCGCAGATCACGGTGGTGGCGGGCACGGTCACGGTCTCGCCGGTCGGCTCGGGCGCGCGGCGGCCGGAGGCATCCGGCTCGCCGAGGCGCATGACGTTGCAGGTGAGCTGGCCGTCAGCCAGCGACACCAGGGCGAGCAGCTCCATGAACTCGACGCCGTCTTCGAGCGCGAAGTCCAGCTCCTCCTCGTCGGCGGGCATCTGGGCCTTGGTGCGGCGATAGACCAAGCGGACGTTCTCCACGCCGGCGGCGCGCTTGGCCACGCGGGCGGCGTCCATGGCGGTGTTGCCGGCGCCGATGACCACGACGTCGGTACCGAGCGACAGGGTCTCGGGAGCCTTCTTGGCGGCCTCGAGGAACTCGAGGACGTCCAGCTCGGCACCCTCGCCCAGGCCCGCGGAGCCGGGCAGCCAGGCGCCGGTCGCCACGACGACGTCGGTGTAGCCCTCGGCGCGCAGGGCATCGATGGACTCGACGCGGGCACCCAGCTTGACCTCGACGCCGAAGGCGCGGCAGAGCTCGACGTCGGCGTCGATGTCGGCGCTCGCGATGCGGAACTCGGGGATCACGTGGCGCACGATGCCGCCGAGCGAATCCTTGGCCTCGAAGATCGTGACGGGCACGCCGGCGCGCGACAGGAAGAAGGCCACGGCAAGACCGGCCGGGCCGCCGCCGATGACGGCGACGTTCTTCTCGGAGACCTTCTCGGAAGCCCCTGCCTTGAGGCGCGGCAGCACGCTGCTGAACGCCTCGTGCGCGGCGCGCAGCTTGCTCGCGCGGATCTGGGCGCCCTCGGGCTCGTAGAAGGCGCGCTCGCAGCTCTTGCCACAGGGATGAGGGCAGATGGTGCCGGTGATGTGCGGCAGGGCGTTGCGCTCGATGATGATGGAGAACGCGTCCTCGAAGCGACCCTCCTCCACGGCGGCCAGATAGGCCGGGATGTCCTGCGAGATGGGGCAGCCGGTGCGGCAGGGCGCGGTGAAGCAGTCCATGAGCGGCGTGCCGCCGGGCACCTTGGCAGACGGCAGCTTGCGCAGCGGGTTGCGGTAGAGCGGGTTCACGAGCGAATCCTGCTGGATCGCGACGACGGCGTCGAGCGAGATGCCCTCGAACGCGCGGCCGTCCAGATTCTCGAACTCGCCGGCGATCTGGCTCATGCGCTCATAGCCGCCGGGCTTGAGCACGTCGGTCGCCATGGTGATCGGCCAGATGCCCGCGTCGTACAGCGAGCGGATGTTGTAGACCGTCGCGCCGCCGGAGTAAGAGATGCGAAGCTTGCCGTCGAACTGCTCGGTGATACGGCGCGCCACCTCGATGGTGAGCGAGAACAGCGTGCGGCCGGACATGTACATCTCGTCGCTCGGCAGCTCGCCGCGGGTCACATCGACCGGGAAGGTGTTGGTGAGCTTGACGCCGAAGTCCAGGCCGCGCTCGGCGCACAGGGCCATCAGGCGCTCGAACATGGGCACGGCGTCTTCCCACTGCAGGTCCTCGACGAAATGGCGGTCATCGAAGGCGATGTAGTCGAAGCCGAGCTCGTTCAGGCGCGCGCGGGCGAAGTCGTAGCCCAGAAGCGTCGGGTTGCACTTGATGTAGGTGTTGAGGTTCTTCTCGGTGATGAGATAGGTGGCGATGCGCTCGATCTCGGCGGGCGGGCAGCCGTGCAGCGTGGACTCGGTGATGGAGTTGGACACGCGCGCCGGGATGGAGTCGACAAACGCGGCGTCGACGTTCTGGAAGCGGTCGAGGTTCGCCAGCGCCCACTCACGGCACTCGGCCCACACCTCGGAGCCGGAGGCGTCCTTCATGCCCTCGATGTAGGCGTCGACCTTCGGCGACTTGATGCCCTCCAGATCGTATCCCACGCTCATGTTGAACACGAAACCGTCGGGTTCGCCCAGGCCGTACTCGCGGGCGATCAGGTGGCAGGCGAACCACGCCTTGACGTACTCGGCATAGGCCTGCGGCACCGTAAGCTCGGTGGACCACTCGCAGTTGTAGCACTCGTCGGCGGCGGTGATGCAGGGCTTGTTCACGCAGGCCGACAGCTCCTCGCCATCCATGACCTGGACGGTCTTGAGCTCGAAGAAGCGCGAGCCGGCCACGTAGGCAGCGATGATGTTCTGCGCGAGCTGGGTGTTGGGACCGGCGGCCGGGCCGAAGGGCGTCTCGATCTTCTCGTCGAAGATCGGCAGGGCGCCGGCGGCGTTGGCGCGCACGATCTTGCGCACGCCGAAGATCGAGCCGGACTCGTCGTGCTCGGTCATCACCCAGTTCATCAGGTTCGAAAACGGAATGGGCCTCATGATGTCGCTCATTGTCATATCCCCTCTTATTGATGGGTTGGTTGGGGACGTGTTCCCTCCAACCC
>NZ_JAUDCO010000015.1 GCF_030373545.1 Collinsella tanakaei
AGCATCTCCTTGGGGGTGCACTTGGTGGAGGGCAAAAAGCGGGTGCCCAGGCCCGCCGCGGGTATGATGGCCTTCATGGTCGGCTTCGGTTCCCTTCGAAAGAATAAATAGGTTCTCTAAGGATACTTACTGCGGGTGGGTCCGTAGCTGAGTTCATTAGTTCTTCAAGTCCTTTTGGATTATTATCTGTAGTGTTCCTAAAAAAAATCAATATATAATACGTTCTCCAAATCAGCTATTCTTCAATATAAGTGAACTTAGAATACGCCTATGTTTCCCAATTCATTCTGTCTGCTCAAATAGAAACCCTTTACGCTATTTCAGTCGTGCTATCTCAATAAGCTGGTTGGTCTTCTCGCCTTTGAGGAGAGGCTACATTCAAGTTTTCGATTTCCGCTTTTTGGTTCAGAGGTTTTCTGGCAAGCTTACAAATCCATGCACTTCTGTTCTGTATACGATGTCTTTCCATGGAATGGCGAATACGTCTCATCCTGTGTATCATAAGAAATCGTCTGTTTTCCGACATTTGTTCTGTAGGGTTTTGTGGGGTGCATTTCGTGGTTAAGGTCAGCGCTATCGTTCCAATTTTCAATATCGAAGAGTATCTCGAAGAGTGCCTTGATTCCCTGATTGCCCAAACAATTTCTGATTTAGAGATTATTCTTGTCGATGACGGCTCCACTGATAGCAGCGGGGACATCGCGCAGCGTTACGCTGACGCGCACCCTAATATTCGTTGCTTTCACATTCCCAACGCTGGCTTGGGGCATGCCAGAAATTTCGGGGCTACATTTGCCAACGGAAAATACATCTGTTTCGTTGACTCTGACGATATAGTTCCGGATTATGCTTACGAGGAGATGTATCTGCTAGGTGAGAAGAACCATAGCGATATTGTCCTCGGTGACGTGCGTAGGTTTAATTCCAAGAAGTCATTCTCAAGCGGCCTTCATCGTCGAGCGTTTAGGAACGCCACTGAGGTCATGCACATCACGAAGAACCCCGATCTCCTCTACGACTCTACGTCTTGGAACAAGCTTTTCAACCGTGAGTTCTATCTTCGTGAGAAGCTTCACTGGGCAGAGGGAATTCTTTATGAAGACATTCCAGTTACTATCCCTGCCCACTATAAGGCTCGTAACGTTTCCTACCTAAACAAGGTCGTTTATCTCTGGCGTGCTCGCGATGGAGCTTCGGCCTCAATTACCCAGCGCAGGGAGGAAATCTCAAACTTCCTTGACAGGCTTGCCGTTATGAAGATGGTTGACGCATTTTTTGATGAAAACATTAGCGATCGCGACCAGCATCTTTACAAGGATACTAAGTGGCTTGACCTTGATTTTAAGATGTACATCAACAGGCTGGCTAGCGCCGATGATGAGTATCGCAAGACGCTGGTCGACGCCCTTGCCGATTATCTGCCTCGTGTTGATGCCCGCGCATTTGAACGCATCAGGGCCATTGACCGACTCAAGTATTACTACATCTCTAAGCGTGATGTTCAGTCCGTCCTGGACGTCCTTCAGTTTGAGAAGCTGGGTATGAAGACCCTGGGGGTACGTCTTGATTCGGATGGGAATTACTACGGCAACTTCCCATTCAAGGTTGATGATCGTAATCTCTTTTCTATGACGGAAGAGCTTAAGAATTCTGGGGCTAAGTCCGACATTAAAGCGGTCAGGCTTGATGCTGATCGAATTACTATTTCTGGAAAGATGTTCGTTCCTAGGATTAATACCAAGGACCCCGACTCTGTTGCAATGAGCGCGAACATTATCAATGCTGCCGGTGAGGCAGTATTGGCTTGTGAGGCTCATCTTGAATCAACCGGCAAGACCTCATCTGTCCAAATCAGTAGGGCATATCATAGAGTAGTAAGACGTGTGCATAATCCTAATGCGTACTCCCTTGAGATTGCTCCCAGTAGTCTTGCGTCGTTGCCTGACGGAAGGTATCGGATCTCCTTCAACTACTCAATTCCTGGTTTGACCTGCAACACACAGCGAATCGGTAATCCAAATAAGGGTACTGATGTCCGGCCTTACGCTATTGGAGTTGGCAATAAGCGTATCAGCGTTGATTACGACCTCAACTTCGATTTGTGCCTTGATATTACTACCTGCATTTCCCTAGCTGAAGATGTCGAAGCCCTCTCTCGTGAAGAGATCTCTGTTTCTTTTTCTGACGGGTCCCACGAATCTCTTCCAATTGATGATTCTCTTGAGTCGTGGACTGTGCTCGACTACCCGTACCTCTGCACCATGCCCGTTTTCTCAAAGATGGGGGATGGGAGGTACCTGCATTACGTTGCGACTGTTGACGGAAGGCTCGGTATTCAGATTCTTCAGCCCGGCTGTCTCGCAAGCAGCGTGAATGATGGTCTAACTGAGCGTATCGACATCGAACTGCCAGATGGTGTTGCGCAGACGGTTAGCTCTGTTGAGTTTGTCGGAAAAAGGTATGGCGCGAGGACCCGGATTCCTTTTGAATCTGTGCCTGGGGACCGACAGAATTCTTCAATCAGCGCTCGCATAGACTTCACGTCCCCGGATCAGGTCGAGCTTCTTAGGGCTGATACGTATGAATTGCGCGTCAATTATGACAGCGGGTCCGGGTTGCACGGATCTCTACCCGTGTACTGCTTAATGGACAAATCCGACGTTCTTCACAATGTGCAATGCGATTCGTACAGCTACACGTTTGCTTTTAGAACGACATACTTTGGTCTCTGGGTAAAGTATCTGCCCGAGTTCCTGGACAGGACCAAGAGAAATCGCCGTCTTGTGAGGAAGTATCTCTATCCCATTATGAGACTCCTTCCGCTCAAGAAGAAATGGGTAGTGTTTGAGTCGTCTTGGGGAGCAAAGACAGACTGCAACCCCGGAGCGCTGTATCGCTACATCACTTCTGAGCATCCTGAGTACCATTCAATCTGGTCTCTTAACGATCTAAGAATCCCCGTTGAGGGGCCCGCGACGAAGGTCGTCAAGGGTTCCTGGAGATACTTCTATGTGATGTCTAGAACGAAGTATCTGGTCAACAACGTCAATTTCATTGACGCATATGAGAAGAAGAATGGCCAGATTGAGATTCAGACCATGCATGGAACCCCCCTCAAAACGTTGGGGCTGGATGTACCCGGCGAGCTGCCGACTCAGAAGGACGTTGATAAATTCCTGCGTCGATGCAATCGCTGGGACTATCTTGTGGTTCAAAGCAAGCGTGCGGAAGACATTACGCGTTCCTGCTACGCATTTAGGAAGAAGTACCTTGAAACTGGGTATCCTCGAAATGACATTCTTTTTGAGATGAACACTCCAGAGGATATAGCCATGCTCAAGAAGAAGTATGGTATCGATACCGATAAGAAGCTCATACTATACGCTCCGACTTGGAGGAAGAGGGACCAGTTCGATCTCCGTCTTGACCTCGGGGCTATGGCCGACGCGCTTGGCGATGAGTATCAGATAGGTCTCAGGGTCCATCAGTTTGCTCTTGCGGGCCTTGATGAGGCCTCGCTTGATTCGCGAGTTGTAAATCTTAGTTTCATCAACAGCATGGAAGAGCTGTTTTTGATTTCAGATATCGCGATTACTGACTACTCTTCTTTGATGTTTGACTATGCGGTCCTCAACCGACCTCTTCTTTTCTATACGTATGATCTTGAGGAGTATCGCGATCGTCTGAGGGGCTTCAATCTCGATTTCGAAGCCGAGGCTCCTGGGCCGCTGCTCTCCACGACCGAAGACGTCATTGATGCCATTGTTCACCTTAGCGATACTCGTGCTAGATATGCCGATGCGTATCGTCGCTTTAGGGACAGCTTCTGCTCTTTTGAGCGAGGAGAGGCTTCTAGGAAGATTTTCGAGAAAGTCTTTTCATAATATATTCTGATGAATAGATTGGCGAGGCCTTTTTCGAGCTATTTCGGACTAGGCCTCGCTTATTTTTAAGGATATTGCGTTGAAAAGTGGCTGCGTTATTTCGCGACAAAATGGGAAGGCTTGACCGTTTAATTTGTTGCATCGATAGTTATGGCATTGCAGTACTGAGTGTTCGTGAAAGAGGCGGGCGCGTATGTCTAGCTCCGAAGTTAGTAGAACAAGGGTCGAATGGCTGGACTCTCTTAAGGGAATCCTCATCGTATTGGTTGTTGTTGGTCATTTTATACTTCCGGTTCATAAGGTTGGCGAGCCAATTAGCATAACTTATGATACAATCTACATGTTTCACATGCCCCTCTTTGTATTTGTTTCAGGTTTATTCGGCAAGCATGTGATTGATGGCTCAGGCCATTTACGAATTAATAAAATCCTGACATATTGTTTGATCGGGATTCTCTATGGCTTCTTTTTGCGGTTAATGGAGGGTTCTAGTCTTTCCCTCACTTCGCTGCTTTCGTTCTCTTCCGCACCGTGGTATGTCATTTGTCTTGCATCTTGGATGATTCTAGTGCCTTTCTTCGATCGTCTTAAGCCAGCATATGGTATAACAATCGCTGTAGTTATAAGCCTGATTTCTACCGTTCAGCATGAACAAACCGATTTTTTAGCTTTAAGTAGGACGGCACATTTCCTTCCGTATTATTTTGGCGGATACTATTTAAGTACTTCAGATCTTTCAAAAATCCGTGATAGTAAAGTTCGAGTTTTCGCAATTGTTTTCGCAGTATTTGCAACAGGCATCTTTCTGTGTATTCGGGAAAGCATCTCTGACTATTTCTTTCTGGTTTACGGAAATACGTCAGGAAATTTGCCCATACTTAATGCCGTAATTGGATACATCATCCTTAACCTTCTTGGAATTGCCCTATCTATAGGGTGTATCGCTGCTGCGCCAAAGAGGAATAGGCTGCTAAAGTTTCTGGGAGAAAGAACACTTCAAATATATATTTTGCATCGATTTGTTAGAGGAGCTCTGCAAATAGGTGGTTTTTATGATCTGATGCTTGGAAGCATCGATAGTGCCTGCCTGACCCTGTGCATCTTGTTGCTTTTATCTTTTGCCACTTGTTTTGTGTCTACTGTTCCGTCTCTAACGTGGCTTTCGAAAAAGCTTTTGTCATTGAGCTGGAAACCGATTATTAGAGGTAATTGAGTCGGCGGTCACTTTACTTCAGGGTTGCTTACAGGAAAGATTCTTTGGAGAGGGCAACATATTGGTTTCGGCCTACCTTGACGGCGGAGCGGCGTCCAGTTTGAGAGAGGAGCCCGGCCCGGTATACTTAATTGTCTAGACAAGAAGCATATTGGAATGATGTCATGCCCGGGCCAATCGGAGCATTGAACGAGGAGGGGCCTGAAGACTCGACTTGCGTGAACTCGTCAGGAGGGCCGTCGGTAACACGCTCAACGGTCTTATCGATGAGGAGGTGGACAACTGAGTACTGCACCTAGTTCGTACCGGCGTTCTACAAGAGCGGTACCGCCGTTCCACATATGCGGTGCCGGCCGTTGAACCCGATAACCTTTCAGCGAGGAGGGCGCCATCCGGGCGCCCTCGCCCGTTGGAGGGAGGCCCGTATGGCCACTGAGAAGGAAATCATGCGTCAGCTGCTGAAGGGGGTGAGCTGGAACGAGGCCGCCCGCGCCCTGAGGTGCAGCAAGGCGACGGTCGCGAAGTGCGCGGCCAAGATGGCGGAGGAGCGGATCGGCCAGGAGAGGCTGGAGTCGATGACCGACGCCGAGGTATCGGGCCTCTTCGCCGACGGCCGTGGGAAGCGCGGCGAAGACGACTACGCGCGCGTCTGCGACCAGCTCGCGCGGGTGCCGAAGATGACCCTCGCGCTGCAGTGGGCGCGCTACTGCGATTGTAACCCCGGCGGCAAGAGACTCTACGGCTACTCGGGCTTCTGCAGGAGGGTCGGCGAGTACGCCGGCGTGCACGACCTCGTCGCGCGCATCGCGCACGAGCCCGGCAGGACGATGCTCGTGGACTGGGCCGGGCTCACCGCCTCGGCCTTCGACCCCGTGACGGGAAAACGGTCGCCGGCGTACCTGTTCGTGGCGTCGTTCCCCTGGTCGGCGTGGGTGCATGCGGAGTGCTTCCCCGACATGCGCAGCCGGTCCTGGATATCGGCCCACGTGCACGCGTTCCAGGCGGCCGGCGGCGTGCCCGACATCCTCGTGCCCGACAGGTGCGCCACCGCCACCGACAGGCGCCGCAAGTCGGAGCCGATCAAGATCAACGACGCCTACCTCGAGATGGCCGAGCACTACGGATGCGCGGTGGTTCCGGCGCGTGCCCGGAGGCCCAGGGACAAGGCGGCCGCCGAGAAGGCGGTCGACCTTTGCGAGACGTGGGTGCTCGCGCCGCCGGCCGAGGAGAGGTTCACGTCCTTCGATGAGCTGAACGCCGAGGTGCGCCGCCTCGTCGACGCGCTCAACGCCCGCCCCTTCTCCAGGCGCGAGGGCTGCCGGGACGACGCCTTCTTCGGCGAGGAGAGGGCCGCGCTGAACCCGCTGCCGGCAGAGCCCTTCGAGCTGTACGAGTGGCGCCGGTGCAAGGTGTCGCCCGACTACCACGTCCAGTGCGACCGCATGCGCTACTCGGTGCCCAACCGCCTCGTCGGCAGGACCAGCCATGGCTCGTGTTGGTAGGAGGGGCGCGCCGAGCAAGTCTGGGCGGCTTGCCCTGTGCATGTGCGTCGAGGGCGAAACCGAGCTTGGCTACTTTAAGGGCCTGCGGAGTGCATATCATATTCCAAAGACGCTGCTGCATGTTTTTCGCAGCGAGGGGACGGCTATTTCTGAAATAGCCGATTGGCTGCGAAAAGCAAAATCTGGCCACAGGCGCGGTCTGCCTGATGTTTCTTTCGATCAGTTCTGGGGCGTTGCCGATACTGAGTGGAAAGCTGACTGGAAGGGGTTTGCGAAGCGCGCGGATGAAGGCTTTTCGTCAAAGAGCGAGAGCACGTCGGTTGTCCAGTGGGCAATAAGCTCTGCCTCTTTTGAGCGATGGCTGCTACTTCACTTTGAGGCGAATCCGCCACGTCAGGATGTACAGACATCTGCGAACCACCTAGGAAAGTACCTGCCGGGCTATTCTTCAAAGTCCAAAAGGCTCGATGCCTGCGCGATGGACAAGCTGCTTTCGTTGACCGATACGGCTTTGGCAAATGCGAGACGCTGGCGTGCGACCAACCAAAACGAAGACAACTTTACCGATGTCGACGTTCTTGTTGATGTGATTCGCAAGTACGTGGCAAAACTGGGCACGCTTTAGTGCATCGCACTGAAGACGTCGTCTACATGACTTGCTTGTTTAGAACCTCCACGCCCCTCGACACAAACGGCACGGCCACCACGAGCGGTACGATATACACGGACGGTATGGTGTACCAGTACAGCGCGATTGGGCCCACCAAGAATGACACCAGCAGCGCTGCGGACACGGCAAGCAGGCTGACACACGCCACCACGGCGCCGCGGCCCCTTACGCAGCACAGGCAGTAGACGAGCGTTACGAGTGGCAGCACGGTGCACCACAGGGCGTAGCTGCTGATCGGCGCCAGGCTGCGTTGGGCGGCATCCAACCTTTCCAGCGCGGCGCGGGCGCCGGCAAGGCCTTCGGTCTGCGTCAAGTCGAGCGTCTCCACGAAGCTCTCCAGTTCTGCACGAGAGCTGAAGAAGCTCTCCCAGGCATCCATGCGCTCGGGCGTGAACAGCTCAGCTTGCGCGTCGTGTCCGTAATCGATGGTCGCGTTGAGCGAGAACCAGTTGGCGGTCAGGTTCATCACCGCCGCCGCATACGACCCGGGGTACTCCAGCCCCAGCTTGAGCCATATATCCGCGCACGCCGGAAAGCGGCTCGCATTCACGACACACCATGTTGCCTCGTCTGAGCGCCACGGATTGTACACCTCGCAGGCGCGCTCCACATCCAAAAAGTCTTCGAGACGCTCGCGATCGCTCGCATCAAGCGCGTCCGGATGCTCCCGCAGCGTGCGCGCAATCTGCTGCACGGGTACGGAGTACATCTCATACGTAGGGTTTGCCTCCGCACTCACGATGGCGTTTACCAGCGGGTTCCACACACCGAGCGCGATGACGATCGAGCTCCCGACGCTCAGCGCAAGCCGCCGCACGGGCCGCCGCTGCACGAGTCGAACGACGATCGTCGCCGCCACGGCAAGCACGATCACGTAGAGCATGGTGCGCTTGGTCACGGCGCACAGCACGATGCTCGCGCACAGCGCCGCGCAGAAGCGCCAGGAGCGCAGGTGCGCGAAATCGCTGCGGACCGCCTCAAAGAACAACACGCAAAACGCCACGAACGCCATACCGTTCAGCGCGTCTTTGGACATCGTGTCTACCGGCTGGTAGATGACGCGCGAGAACGCGTAGTAGACGATGGCGAGCACGATGAGCAGCCGTGGCGCGCCCACGCGATCCAGGTAGGCGGCCACGGCGCCAAACAGCAGCGACGTCACTGCCGCCTGAACCACGATGTAGCACAACAGACCCAGTCCGCGGGACCCGAGCAGGTCGCCCAGCGACCAGAACAGCCCGAATATCACCGTGTCCGTGACCGGATGCTGCGTGTAGTAGGGGTAGATGCCAAACCATTGCAGGGCTTGGGGGAAGGTGTCGTCGCGCATGGTGCCCGGGGCGTGCGTCACGATCCAGGGGAGCCAGGCCACAAAGATGATGGCTGCGGCGATAAGCGCGAGGCGCACGTTCCACGGACGGGGTTCGTCGCCGGCCGCACGGGCGTGCGCCCCGCACCCTGTGTCGGCTGGGCTGTCGTCACCGGTGCCGTTCCGCCTGCCGTGCTCCCACAGGTATCCCAAGCCGACGCCGATCGCAAAGATGAGCAGCGCCTGCTTGGCGCCCGCGACGGCAACGCCCGCAACCGATCCGTAGAGCGGCACGAGTGCGGCTATGGAGTTGCCCGCCCGGTACCCGTCGGCGATGATGCTCAGCGCCGCCAGCGCGCAGGAGAGCACACCAAGTGCGACAAGATAGCTCGTGCGTTTGGCGCAAAACAGCTTCAAATTCATGCTCGCCTTCCGTAGGGGTTGGTTGGGGACGTGTTCGTTTCATCCCATGTTTCGCCCGTACTCGCAGGCAGGCGGAGATGGGCTCGCTTCATCTGAACCACTGTACCCATGCGGCATCGTTCCGCTCGGTGCACACTCGCACCTCTTCAAAGCCTGCAAATACATCAACGTTCTGTAAGGCGCCGACCCGGGAAACGCACACGGTATCGTCACGTGCGTGTAAGGGGTATGTCATCGTGTGCCGACGAGAATAATCCTGCGCGCGCGGTGGGTATCATTGCTCGCATCGGTCCACTACCTGCTGGAGTATCCATGACTCTGTTCAAGTTTGCGAACATCATCCTCGAGCAAAACCCGCGTGCCGTAAGCCATCCTGGCCTGTATTGCCGCTCCGATCGCCCGGTCTTCTTTGACGAGCGGGCGGGGGAGTGGTGCCTGTACGGCGCGGGCACCTACGACTTCACGACCTACTTTAACGCGCTGTCGGTTCTCAAGCTTCGGCGCTACACATCGGCGAGCCGCTTCTTCGTCCATTTGGAGCTCAGGGGCGCCTCGTGCGTCTACCGTCAGACGACGGGCGACGCCTTCTCCGCGCGCCCAACGGTGCTCGAGCACACCGCCGTGCAGATCCCCGCTTCTGATGAATGGGCGACCTACGACTTCGAGCTCTCGGTGGGCTACGACGCGGTGCTCGCCGGCTTCGAGCTCGCCTGCGACGGCCCGGTGTACGTGGGTGCGTGCTACTACGCGCTCGAGCCCGCGGCGCCCCTGCGCGACGTGGAGCTGTGCCTGGCGACGACGACCTTTAAGAAAGAGGAGTTCATCGAGGCCAATATCGCCGCTATCAAGCGCAGCATCCTGGAGTCGGATGAGGACATCGCTCATCACTTCACCATGCGCGTGGTCGACAACGGCCGCACCCTGGATGTCGAGCGCCTGCAGAGCGAGCACGTCTTTATCTCGCCCAACGACAACGTCGGCGGAGCCGGCGGCTTTGCGCGCGGGATGATCGAGGCCATGGAGCAGGAGCCTCGCGCCACGCACGTGCTGCTCATGGACGACGACGTCGCCGTCTCGCCCGAAAGCATCAAGCGCACCTACAACCTGCTGCGTCTCGTCAACGACGAATACGCCGATGCGTTCGTGAGCGGCGCCATGCTCAACTACGAGATCGCCGACGAGCAGTGGGAGGACACCGGTCTGCTCGCGCCCAACGGCCTGCTCGCGCCCGCCAAGCCGCCGCTGCGCCTGACGAGGTTCGAGGACCTGGTCTACAACGAGCTGTTCCGCGTGCCCAAGGACGTGGCGGCTCTTCGTCAGCGCTATGCCGCCTGGTGGTACTGCTGCATTCCCGTGACCGCGATCGAGCGCCACGGCCTGCCGTTGCCGGTGTTCGTGCGCTTTGACGACGTGGAGTTCGGGGTGCGCTGCGCGCCGACGCTCATGACCATGAGCGGGCTGTGCGTCTGGCACATGCCGTTCAACGCGCGCTACAACGCGGCGGTCGAGCGCTACCAGACCACGCGCAACACCATGATCGCCCTGTGCACCGCCGGCCATGCGCCCAAAGAGGGCTTCTTGGACGAGCTGCACAACAACATTCGCCTGGAGCTCAAGAAGTTTGGCTACGAGAACGCCGAGCTGTGCCTTGATGGCTTCGAGGACTTCATGAAGGGCCCCGACTATCTGGCGACGCCCGGCGTGGCCGAAAGGACGTTCATGGATTCCAACCGCATGAAGGAGCGGCTGGTGCCATTTGAGGAGCTCGAGGCGCAGGCGCACGAGCTGGGGCTGACGGACTTCTACATCTCCCGTATCGACCGGCAGTTCATCGACTCCGACCGGGCGCGCGGCCTGGTCGAGCGCCTGAGCGACTTTGCCACCGACAACCGCCAGAAGCTTTTTGTCAACGAGGGCGAGGGCTACGCGGTCATTCCGGTGGAGGGCTGGGTGTACCCGGCAGGCGTCATCCGCGGCAAGAAGTACTTGATCATCATCGACTGGCATAACCGCTGCGGCGCTATCCGCATCAAGGATCCCGAGCGCTACGCACAGATCGTCAAGCGCTACAAGGCGGACCTGAGGCAGTTCAGGCGTTGCGGCAAAGACGTCATCCGTGCGTACCGCGAGCGCCGTGGCGAGCTAACCTCGGCGGCGTTCTGGAAGCGCTATCTCAAGATGGCGTGATTGCGGCCGTGGGGCAGGATGGCGATCGAGTTGTTCCGGCGGCTTCGGCGGCGCGGACGGTTCGGTTGCAGTTTGAAGGACATGGTATGACACGTGACGTAAAGCTTGCCAACGTTCTCGTGTGCGTCGATGGGCACGCTGTCGACCATCCCGAGCTGTACTATCGCGGAGCAGATGGGGCGGCGCGCTACGATGCCGGCCGCGAGGCGCTCGAGGTGCGCTCGGCGGTCGACTTCACGACGTATCTCAACGGGTTTTCCGCTGGTAAATGGCATCGCTATGCCGGGGTGGAACGTGTCGTGCTGCGCGCTGCAGTGTGCGGCGCGGGCGAGCTGGCGGTGCGCGCCGTCGCCTGCGGGGCCGACAGCGCACGGACGGTGGAGGTGCGCACGGTGGATGCGCCGGCAGCGTCGCCGCGTGCGGTTGAGGTCGAGGTGCCCTGCGCCGACGAGGACTTCGTCGGCTTTGAGCTGCGGCCCGCCGAAGGGTCGTCGCTTTGGCTGCACGAGGCGGCCTGGTACGCCGCGGCTGACCCGGCGCGCATGAACCCGGTGCGGATCGCTCTGGTCACGACCACGTTTCAAAAAGAGGCCTACATCACCGCGAACATGGAGCTCGTCAAGCGCGCCCTGCGCACTGAAGGGTTGCCGGTGCTGGGCGGGTTCCACATGTTCGTCGTGGACAACGGGCGCACGCTGGATGCCGCGGCGCTGTCGGACGACATGGTCACGGTGATTCCCAACGCCAATACGGGCGGCTCGGGCGGCTGCGCGCGCGGCATGCTCGCTGCAACCGCAGACCCCGATGCGTTTACCCACGTCATCGTCATGGACGACGACGTGCGCATCCTGCCGGAGAGCCTTATTCGCACGCACGCGTTGCTATCGCTTGCGCAGGGGGTGTACCGGCAGGCCTTTTTGAACGGCGCCATGCTGTCGCTTGAGGAGCCGTCGCGGCAGGTCGAGGACGTGTCCTATGTTGCCGAGTCGGGCGTGTACCGCCGGGCGAAAGGCGACCTGGACGTCTCGAAGCTGAGGGATGTGCTGGTAAGCGAGCGGACTTCGGTAGAGGTGCCACGAGCCTACGGGGCGTGGTGGTACAGTTGCATTCCAGTGTCGGCCATCGTTGCAAACGGCTTGCCCATGCCGTTTTTCATCCGCTGCGACGACGTGGAGTTTGGCATACGCAACGATCCCGTCTACATGACGATGGCGGGTATCTGCGTGTGGCACGAGAGCTTTGAGGGGCGCTTCCGCGCGTCGGTTGACTGCTATCAGTACGTGCGGAACTTCATGGCCATGATCGCGATGGACGATTGCGCCTCCGAGGACATGTTTGTGGCGCGCCTGCAGCGCACGATTCGTCAGGATTTGCGCGATCTGGACTACAGTGCTGCCGAGCTGCTGCTCGACGGCTTCGAGGATTACCTCAAGGGTCCCGATTGCCTGGCGTCGCTCGACGGTGCCGCGCGTTTGGCAGGGCTTGGGGCGCGCAACGAGCACCTGGTCGCGGTTTCCGAAATGGATCGCGCTGTGGTTGAGGCGGCCGGCGTGACGCCGGAGGTGCTCAGCCGTAGGGGGTCTGCGCCGCGTACGGGCGGTCTGCTCATGAAGCTGCTGCGCACGCTGCCCTACGATAAGCACTATCTGCCAGGCTTTCTGTTGGATAGGCGTCCGGGCTACGTGGTCAAGTTCGGGCCAGCGACGATCGAAGGGTCCTCGGTGCGCCGCGAGGCGCTTGTCGTGCTCGATCCCACGCGCACGAAGGGCGCCGTGCGTCACATGGATCGCGCGCGGTTCCGTGCGATACGTCAGCGCCAGCGCACGCTTATGCGACGTTGGCGCTCGGAGCGCAAAGAGGTGCGGCGCGCGTGGCGCGCCGCACGCGATCGCTTCGCGTCGCGTGCGTTTTGGGAGGACTATCTCGGTCTGCGATGATGCGCCGCGCGCTTTGCAAGGCGCCGCACGGGGGGCGGCGCGTTCGTTTTCGTCATCGTGGTCACGAAGAGACGATTCCTGTCATCCCGGCATCGCTTCGTGCCGCCGGGAAGGCGAGACTCATGCGCTGCCCGTACATAATGGGCTGAAATATAACCAATAGGCATGGCATCGAGGGTGTTACAGTGCGCTAGGAGTACGGACGGGCCTCGCACAGCCCTTTCGGCGTGCTTCACGGGCCTCGAGCCGACAGTAATCGTATCGTCGTGACCACAATCGCGATCACGAGCGTTCGCAGGCATCGGGTTCCGCCCCGTCTCGAGCGACATCGGCATAATCTGCGGCCGATTGCGAGCGTCCATGGGGTTCGGTTGCACTAACGGTGGCGCGCCCACGGGCACGCCACCGTGCTTTGCTCTCGAGAGGCATCATGTATCGGGCCGTATCAGGCCTGCGCGCCGTGCTCCTTTTCGCGCAGCACGGCGAGCTCCCACTGCTTGCGGTCCATCTTGGCGACCGAGTCGAGGACGAGGCCGGTTGCAAACGACAGGCCGCATAGGAAGACAAGTCCTGCGGCGAGCAGCGCCGTCGGCAGGCGGGGCACAAGGCCGGTGTGCAAAAACTCGAGGATGACCGGCACGCCGGCGATGAGGCCAAGCGCCAGGAAGACCAGGGCGACCAGCGTGAAGAACTTCAGCGGACGGTAGTTTTTAAACAGCGAGCCGATGGTCATCATGACCTTGATCCCGTCGGGGATGGTGGCAAGCTTCGACTCCGAACCCGCCGGTCGATCGCGGTATTCGATGGGCACATCGAGGATGCGCCAGCGCCGGTCGACCGCATGGATGGACAGCTCGGTCTCGATCTGAAAGCCCTCCGAGAGCACGGGAAACGTCTTCACGAAGGTGCGCGAGAACGCGCGGTACCCGGTCATGACGTCGTCGAACGCATAGCCGTAGATCCACTTGATCATGAACCGCACGAGGTTGTTGCCAAAGCCGTGAAAGGCGCGCTTGTTCTGCTCGGCGTACGTGCCGTTGGACAGGCGGTCGCCCACGGTCATGTCCGCCTGTCCCTCCAAGATGGGATCGCACAGGGCGCGCGCCGCTTGCGCGGGGTAGGTGTCGTCGCCGTCCACCATCAGGTAGCAGTCCGCCTCGATGTCGCGAAACATCTGGCGAACGACGTTGCCCTTGCCCTGGCGCGACTCGTGAAGCACGATCGCCCCCGCGTCGCGCGCAAGCTCGGCGGTCCCGTCGGTCGAGTTGTTGTCGTATACATATATAGCTGCCTCGGGCAGCTCGCGGGCAAAGTCATGCACGACCTTGGCCACGGTCTGCGCCTCGTTGTAGCAGGGTATGAGCACAGCGATCGAGGTGCGCATCGAGGTCTCGTCCATCAGGCTCCAATCCAGACGACTCGTTTCGTCTACTGGTTCCCTGTTTTAACGCGACGGATTCGACCCTAAGAGATTCGCAAGGATATGCTTACGGTTTCATTGCAGCTCGCATCGTGTGTCCGTTACAGAGACCGCCCTGCGTAAGGATTGCGCGAGCCGCGAGTCGCGCGATGCACGGCGACATGCCACATGTGGGGGCAGCGGGGCCGGCGCATCTCGCACGCGAAGACGAGCGGGTCGCCGCATCCCGCATGTGGGCGCGAACAGGCTGCCGCGTCGTGCCTGAAGCGGAGCGCACGGACGGCAATGCGGTGCATCCCGATCGTGCCGTCGGCCCGCATTGTTCGTCATAAGCCGGCGCACGGGCCGCCGTGCGCCGGCCGCCCGATCGCGCAGATGGGCAAGCATGCTCCGCGTAAGATAGGGCGCGTGCGGCAGCCGTGTCCCCCCCCCATCTTCCCTCGCGCGGCAGCCATGTCCTCCCATCCTCCCTCGCGCGCGGCGTCCAATCGTCTATACTGTTCTCGCATGCGCCATTAGCTCAGCTGGATAGAGCAGGGGACTTCTAATCCCAAGGTCGTTGGTTCGAATCCGACATGGCGCACCTTGCAATCAGGCACGGGCGGGCGCTTGCGTCCGCCCGTTTGCTGACCGGCCCGCATCGCACGGAAAGGGTATCGATGCTCAAGCGTCTCGACATCGCAGCCGCCACCGCCTCGCTGGCGCAGCGCGCTCAGCGCGCCATCGCCGACCGCGGGGACGCCCCCGAGGTCGCCGGTCCGGTGCCCGAGTGCCATGTCGCTACAGATCAGAGCTTGGCAGATCGCGACGGTGCGCTGGATTTCATCGCGCGGCGCGCGGTTGAACTCGGTTTGGCGCACGACGCCAACGAGCTTAAAGAGGCGCTTCTCAGGCGCGAGGTCGAGGGCACGACCGGCATGATGGACGGCTTCGCGATTCCTCACGCGAAGGCTGAGACCATTGAGTGCGTCTCGGTCCTGGTCGTAAAGGATGCGGATGGCATCGAGGGCTGGGATACCATGGACGAGCTGCCCGTTCATGTCGCCATAGCCCTGCTCGTTCCCGTGTCCCACGGCGCCGCGGCGCACCTGCGTCTGCTCTCCAAGCTCGCCGATGCCCTCATGGACGAGGGCTTCCGAGCTTCGGTCAAATCGAGCGACGATCCCGAGGAAATCGCCTCGCTCGTCACCGCACGATTCGTCTAGTCGCCCGTGGCGTGGCCTTGCGCCCACGTTTTTGCCGCTCTCGCCGTTTTGGCCCCCGTTGGCGTCCCGATGCGGTAAACTAGGCTCGTACTTTGTCGCGCTGCCGAACCGCACGCCGGCGCGCGTAGAACAACGAAGGAGTCAGATATGGTTTCTGAGAAGGTCACCCTTATCAACCCGCAGGGTCTGCACATGCGTCCGGCCGGCCTGTTCGCCTCCACGATGGGCAAGTTCGCCTGCGACGTCATCGTCCACACCACGGACAAGGACGTCAACGGCAAGAGCCCCATGGCCCTCATGGCTGCCGGCATCCCTTGCGGCACCGAGGTCGAGATCCGCTGCGACGGCGCTGACGAGAACGAGGCCCTCGCTGCCGCCATCGATCTCATCAAGAG
Organism: Collinsella tanakaei; assembly: GCF_030373545.1. Classification (GTDB taxonomy): domain Bacteria; phylum Actinomycetota; class Coriobacteriia; order Coriobacteriales; family Coriobacteriaceae; genus Collinsella; species Collinsella tanakaei_C. Next base: position 16,146 of record NZ_JAUDCO010000015.1, read on the forward strand.
CGGCCTGGGCGAGTAACGCCCTCAGAACACATGACCCCGCCGGCTCGGCGGGGTTTTCCCATTACGGGTAATACGGACGCGGGTGTCGCGGGCTCGCGGCGCCCGCGTTCTTGGCAGGGGGCCCGGTTCGAGCGCCGGGCATGCACGGAGAGGAAGTTCCATGTACGAGGGAGTAAACGCATCCGAGGGCATCGGCATCGGCACTGTTGTTGTCGCCGTTGAGCCCGATCTGACGTTCACGCCGCATACGGTTGAGGACACCGAGGCCGAGAAGGCTCGCTTCCAGGCGGCTCTCGATACCTTCTGCGCCAAGACCGAGGCGCAGGCCGAGCACATGAAGGAGAGCGTCGGCGAGGCCGAGGCCGAGATCATGACCGGTCACGTCACGCTCGCTCAGGACCCCGAGCTCGGTGGCGCCATCATGGCCGCTATCGACGGCGGCACCTGCGCCGAGCAGGCCCTGACCGAGACCAGCACCATGTTCGAGAACATGTTCTTGGCCATGGACGACGAGGTCTTCCGTCTGCGCGCTGCCGACATCGCCGACATCCGCACCGGCATCCTCGCCGAGCTGCTGGGCCGTCCGGTCGTCGACCTGTCGGTGCTGCCCGCCGGCTCCGTCATCGTCATCCACGACCTGACCCCGTCCATGACGGCCACGATCGACAAGAAGAACGTCGCCGGTATCGTCACCGAGGTCGGTGGCCGCACGTCGCACTCCGCGATCATCGCCCGCGCCCTCGAGATCCCGGCTGTCCTGTCGGTCTCCAACGCCTGCGGTGCGCTGCACAACGGCATGACCGCCATCGTCGACGGCTCCAAGGGCGCCGTCATCGCCGATCCCGACGAGGAGACGCTGGCCGATTACACCAAGCGCGCCGAGGAGTACATCGCCGAGAAGAACGCGCTCGAGGCCTTCCGCGGCAAGCCGACGATCACCGCCGACGGCTACAAGAAGATTATGGCCTGCAACATCGGCAACCCCGATGACGTGAAGGGTGCGCTCGATCACGACGCCGAGGCCATCGGCCTGTTCCGTTCCGAGTTCCTGTTCATGGACGCCAAGTCGCTGCCCTCCGAGGAGGAGCAGTTCGACGCCTACCGCAAGGTCGCCGTTGCCATGAAGGGTGCCCCGGTCATCATCCGCACGCTCGACGTGGGCGGCGACAAGGAGATTCCGTATCTCAAGCTCATGAAGGAAGAGAACCCCTTCCTGGGTTACCGCGCCATCCGCTACTGCCTCGACAACCCTGACGAGTACAAGGTCCAGCTGCGCGCCCTGCTGCGCGCCAGCGCCTTCGGCGACATCAAGATCATGGTCCCCATGGTCACCTGCGTCGAGGAGATCCGTGCCGTCAAGGAGCTTGTCGAGACCTGCAAGGCCGAGCTGCGCGAAGAGGGTCGCAAGTTCAACGAGGACATCGAGGTCGGCATCATGACCGAGACCGCGGCCTCCGCGAACATCCCCGACCTGCTGGCCCGCGAGGCCGACTTCTTCTCGATCGGCACCAACGACCTGACCGGCTACACCATGGCGTCCGACCGCGGCAACGACAAGGTGGCCTACCTGTACAGCTGGTACTATCCGGCGGTCCTGCGCGCCATCAAGAACATCATCGAGGCCGGCGTCAAGGAGGGCATTATGGTGGGCATGTGCGGCGAGGCCGCTGCCGACCCGCTGCTGACGCCGCTGCTGATCGCGTGGGGCATGGACGAGTTCTCCACCTCCGCGCCCAGCATCCTGCGCACCCGCAAGGCCATCTCGCAGTGGACCGTCGCCGAGGCTCAGGAGCTCGCCGAGAAGGCGCTCGCATGCTCCACGGCCGACGAGGTCAAGGCCCTGCTCGAGGCGAACCAGAAGTAAGCGTTTCGTAAACGTTATGGTTGCAGCGCGCCTCAGATAACGTCTTACGTGACCGCGTGGCCCCGGATCGAACCGGGCGCCGCGCGGTCTCCTTGGAAAGGGGAGAACATGTTCTATACGCTCACTGCCAACCCGGCTGTGGACATGACCGTCTCGTGCGGCCCGCTTGTGCCCAACGAGAACATCCGCTCCGGCTCCGCCAGCTACACGCCCAACGGCAAGGGCCTCGACGTGTCGTTCGCTCTCAAGAAGTTCGGCGTCGACTCGGTTGCGCTCGGCTTCTTCGCCGGCTTCACGGGCAAGTACATCGTCGAGGAGACCATGAACATGGGCTGCCTGTGCCGCCCGGTGTGGATCGACGGCATCACCCGCATCAACACCTACCTCAACGACGGCGAGAACGAGTACGGCGTGCTGAATCCCGGCGCCCCGCTGACGCCCCAGGGCGAGCAGGAGCTCTACAAGATCCTCGACACCGCGGGCAGCCTCGACTGCCTGATCGTGTCCGGTTCGGTGCCGCCGCGCGCTTCCGCCGACTTCCTCGATCAGGTCGTCACGCACGCCCAGGCGCACAACGCCGACGTCGTCCTCGACCTCTCGAGCTCCAAGCTCAAGGAGCTGTGCTCCAAGAAGCCGCTGCTCATCAAGCCGAACCACCACGAGATGCGCGAGATCTACGGCGTGCGCATCGACACGCACGATGACGCCAAGCGCGCACTTGCCCTGGCGCACGAGTCCGGCGTTCAGAACGTCCTGCTCACCATGGGTAGCCGCGGTAGCGCCTACTTCTCCAACGGTGAGGATATCTGGTACGCCCGCCGTGAGTTCAACATCAAGCTCGTGTCCTCCGTCTGCGCTGGTGACTGCACGCTCGCTGCATTCCTGTACAAGTGGTACGACAACCGCGACAACGTCGAGGAGGCGCTCAAGCTCGCGCTGGCCACCGGCGCTAACGTCGCCGAGAGCGTCGGTCTGGGCGACTTCAGCCACGTCGACGAGTACAGCCGCCGCATCAGCGTGGAGAAGCTGACGCGCTAAGCTGCACGGAGAGCTGCTTTCATGTTGCCGCCCCGCCGTCGCGCACCGATGGCGGGGCGGTTCTCGTTGTGATGCGCCGAGACGGCGCGCGGGCTATGTGCGCCGTTCACTTCCGAGGAGCGACCATGATCTATACCCTGACCGCCAACCCGGCGATCGACTACAACATCTCCTGCGATGGCTTGGCGCCCAACTGCGTGACCCGCACGCGCGATGCGGTGTATAGCCCCAACGGCAAAGGGCTGAATGTTTCGTTTGCCCTGCATCACTTTGGCGTGGACACGGCGATCTTGGGGTTCTTCGCGGGATTCTCGGGGCGCTATATCGTAGATGGCGCACGTGCCAAGGGCGTGGAGGTCCATCCGGTATGGACCGACGGTATCACGCGCGTCAATGTGTTCCTGAATGCCGTGGACTGCGAGTACAACATGGTGAACGCAGGTGCCGCGATCACCCCTGGCGACGAGGAGGCCATGCTGCGCTTAGTCGAATCGCTCGACGACCTTGAGTGCCTGTCCATCTCGGGATCGCTGCCGCCGGGCACCTCTGACGACTTTCTGGCGCGTGTCGTCCGCTTGGCGGGGGAACGCGGCGCTGACGTCGTGCTCGATATCTCGTCGGACCAGCTTGTCGATTTGCTCGCTGAGCGCCCGCTGCTCATCAAACCCAACGACGATGAGCTGCGTGACATCTTCGGTCTTGAGGTTGCGGCGGGCGACGATGCGGGTGCGGTTCGTGCACTGGATGCCTTGCATGCGGCGGGGGCGCAGGCGGTGCTGTTGACGCTCGGCGGCAACGGCGCGTACTTCAGCGACGGCGCGGGCGTATGGTATGCACGCTGCACCGCGTCGGTGCAGGTGCTCTCCACGGTATGCGCCGGTGACTCCACGCTCGCAGCGTTTCTGTCGGTCTGGTACCGAGAGCGCTCTTGTGTCGAGGACGCGCTGCGCCTTGCGATGGCGACCGGCGCCAACGTGGTGGAGTGCGCCGGTCAGGGAGACTTTGCGCACGTGGAGGAGTATCGCTCACAGGTCGAGGTGCGCCGCATCCGCTAGGTTCGAGTTCGCATTGCGTGGAAGTTGGG
>NZ_JAUDCO010000016.1 GCF_030373545.1 Collinsella tanakaei
TCCCGCGCCGGTGCAAGAAAATCCCTAGGGTGCATTTACATCCCCCGCGCGCCTGCAGCCGGGTGCTTTTACATCCCATGCCCTCCGCAACCGGGGACATTTACATCCCGCGCCCGGGTGCCGTCGGTTCGGGTGCCGTCAGTTCATCTGGTAGAGCGTGAAGGCGAGCTCGCCGTCGTCGTGGCGCGCCTCCACGATGGCCGTGCCGCTGTAGATAGGCGTGGAGCTCGCGCCCACCGCGTCGAGCATCTTGTCGAGCGGCAGGCCGTAGGTGTCCATCGCGATGTCGGTGGGCATCAGCGTATCGGACGGCTTGTAGACGTCGAACGTCACGCGATAGCGGTTGGACCCCAAGTCCTCGGCCGACGTCACGGCGGCGACGCCTTGACTCGGCCAGGCGACGCCCATCTCGTAGACGTAGTAGAACCACCCGTCGCGTGCCGTTCCGCGGTCCGCGAGCGGCGCCCGGGTCTCACCGGGGTTCTTGTCGTAGGCAAGCTCGCTCTCCGTGAACTCGATGCCGAAGTAGCGGTCCAGAAGGTCGATGAAGTAGTCCGACTTGACGCGCATGACATAGCCCTCGTCCGCCATGGGATCGTCAGCCGGCACGACCTCTGTATAGGGATTGTCGTTATAGGCCATGTGGTACAGCATGTAGGTGATGATCTCGACGCGCTGGTCGTCGGACAAAGGCTCGTCGCGATTAAAGTGATCGCGCGCACCGAAGCCCGTGGTGAGTTCGGTGAAATTGGAGATGAACAGGTTGATCGCGCCGTAGTCGTCCGAATCGGAAAGGTCGAGCGGAATGGAGCTGGGCTGCGGCTCGCTGTCCGCGGCGGGCGGCTCGGCCACCGCGCCGATATCGTTGACGTCGACCCCGTCGGCAGGCGCGCTCTCCCCTTCCCCGTCGGCGTCATTGCTTGCGCCGCCGACCAGCTCGACAGTCGTGGCGTCGGACGCCTCGTCCTGCCCGGGGAGCTTCACGACGCCGGTTGCGAACAGCGCGACCGGGATTCCGATGATCAGCACGGCCGCGACAGCGATACCCGCGACCACCGCAGCGGTCGACCGGCGGCGCGGCGGGGCTGGGACCGGCGTCGGGGCGGGCATGGGCTGCGTCGCAGGGGCGTCGGAGTCGCGCGCCACCTCGCCAGCGGCCATCGGGAATCCGCATGCCGTGCAAAACTTGGTACCGTCGGGCATCTGTGCCCCGCAACGCTGGCAGTACATCTGATCCTCCGGGTCGTCGCCGCCGTTTTCCAACCATTGTATGACAACAAGGCAGGCTGGCTGTGAAGGCAGGCGCGGGGTCTCGGGGTTCGGGCTGCGGGAGGTTAAAACACCCTAGGGATTATTTTACATGGTGTATTCGAATGAATACACCATGTAAAATAATCCCTAGGGTGTTTTAACCTCAACCGAGGCGATTTTGCCGCCGGAACCGTCGCAGATGCGGCTACTCGCTGCGCTTCTGGACGATGGCGCCGACGATGGTGAGCACGATCGTGCCGATGAGGATCGGCGTGGCGTACAGCGCGGAGAACTCGCCCCCGATATAGGAGGACAGGGCGTTGAAGGTGGCCAGCGCGTCACCCGGAACAGCCAGCTCCACCAGGGCGCTGAAGGCCAGCACCGCGGCCAGCACGTTGGAGACCATAAACGTCGAGCCCGTGTAAGCGGTACCCAGGCGCACGAACAGATCGCACCAGCGCAGGGCGGCAAGGCCGACGAGCAGGGCCGCGACCGCCATGATCACGCCCAGATACGCGTTCATCTCGGCGGGCATCAGCATGCCCACGACAAACCCGAGCGCGGCACCGGCGACGGCGCCGACCAGAAACACGCCGGCCTTATAGACGTACTTGGACAGCAGCGCCGCCACGATGCCCAAGACGACCGCGATGACGATGGAGGCCGCAGAGCCGTCCGTCGAGGACAGGCCGATGTTGAGCACGCCGAGGAACACGAGCGCGCCGAGCATGATGTAGAACAGGCGCTTGCCGGCAAAGCAGGCGAGGGCGCCGACGGCGATGTTGACGAGCAGGTACAGGATGACGAATTCCATGAGCGGCCTTTCAGCTGTAGATATGACCCGGCAATGATAGCCGAACCCCCCTCGCCCTGACAAAAGAGCCGCATCTCCGACACACCGACAGCACGGGAACCGGACCAGCCGCCGCACACGGCAGCCGCCCCGACGCGACCAGTCACCTTGGTCGATTCATCGTTCGTTCCGCCCGGCAGGTCGTTCGTGCCCCTGCATCTGGTCGCCCACGCATATCGCGGCGACCATCCCTTGTCCTCCCATCGGTTTAACCGTAATGTGAAACCCTCTGTCAGAACCGAGCAATCACTCTTTTTGAGGAGCATGCATGAGCAACGAGAACATCCGGAATACGAAGCGATTCCGCTTCCGTGCGGCACAGCTCGCCTGGGCACTCCTTGTCACGCTGGTCGCCCTCGCGGGAAGCCCGACGCGGGTGCTCGCCGAAGGCGACGAGGTCGTCGGCACCGTCACCGTGCTGCACGTCAACGACACGCACGGCAACTACGCCGTGGACTACGTCGTAGACCCGCAGACCGAGGAGGAGATCGAGGTCAACGCCTATGCCGTGCTCGCCGGTATCGCAAACGGCACCGACCCCGACGCCACCATCGTCCTCGACGCGGGCGACACGTTTCACGGCAACTCGTTCGCCACGGTGAGCGAGGGCGAGAGCATCGCTGCGCTCATGGACGCCGCGGGCGTGGTGGCGACCACGCCGGGCAACCACGACTGGAGCTACGGCGCCGACCGCCTGGCCAAGCTCGACGCCGACCACGACCTGTCGGTGCTCGCCGCCAACGTGGTGGACGCCGCGACCGGGGAGCCGTTCTTCGACCAGAGCTACGAGCTGGTCGACCTCGAGGTCGCCGGCGAGCAGCTCACCGTCGGCATCGTGGGCGCGATCGATGAGGGCTTCTACACGTCCACGCCCGCCGCGAACGTCGAGGGCCTTGCGTTCACCAACCCGGTCGTCGCGGCGACCGACGCCGCCGCCGAGGCACGCGAGGCCGGCGCGGACATCGTCGTCTGCCTTACGCACAACACCGATCCCGAGGGCTTCGCCGCCGAGCTCTCCGGCATCGACGCCGTCGTCGCCGGCCACGAACACGCGACGATCGACGAGACGGTGAGTGCCGCCGACAGCCGCGAGGTCGCCGTGGTGGAGGTGCCCTCGAGCCCCGCGGGCGACTACTTCGGTACGATCGGGTCTTTGACCTTGGACGTGGCACAGGACGACACCGGGACCTGGTCGGTCATGAAGGCCGAGAGCACCCAGATCGACACTGCATCCAGCTACGAGCAGGCCGATGCCGCCGTCGAGGAGCTGACTGACCAGCTCGTCGCGCAGACCGAGGGGATCCTGAGCGAGGTCGTGGGCACGAGCGACGTCGCGTACGACTACTCGACCACCGAACTGCCGGGCGGCTGGGAGCGTATCCGCACCGAGGACATGCCCATCGGGCACGTGGTGACCGGCTCCTATCTGGCCCAGACCGGGGCCGACCTCGCCTTCGAGAACGCCGGCGGCATCCGCGGCGGCGTGCCTGCGGGCGACGTGACCGCGGGCGACCTCATCTCCATCTCGCCCTACGGCAACACGCTTGCCACCTACGAGCTGACCGGCGCGGAGATCCTCGAGACCCTGGAGCACTCGCTGTCGATCTCCAAGGCGTGCCGCGACGTCCTCGCCGCGCAGATCGAGGCGCTGGAGAACGGCGAGGACCCCATGCAGTACAGCTGGCCCGGCAATTCCGGCAGCGTGCTGGTGGTGGGCGGTGCCACGATGGAAATCGATTGGGACGCCGCCGATGGCGAGCGCATCGTCTCGGTCGAGCTCGCCGACGGACGCGCCTTTGACCCGGACGCCACCTACACCGTGTCCATCAACAGCTACCTGCCCGGTGCGACCGACGAGTACCCCGCCTTCGCGAACATGGCGCTCGTGCAGGAATGGGGCACCTGCGAGCAGGCGCTGCGCGCGCTGGTCGCCTCCGATGACTGGGAGCAGCAGGTAGCCGACCTCAGCGGCACCGTCACGTACGTGACGGGCGAGGATGTCGAGCCGGGTACCGACCCCGAGCCGGGTACCGACCCGGAGCCGGGCACCGACCCGGACGAGAAGCCCGAGGACCCCGGCTCCAAACCCGAGGGCCCGCAGGACGAGCAGCCCGCGACCGATACGGACGAGCCGGAAGGCGCCCTGCCGCAGACCGGCGACCCCATCGCGGCCGTCGGTATCGCGGCAGCTCTCGGCGCGCTGAGCGCGACCAGCGGTGCCGGGCTCGCGCGCAGGCGCGGCGGACGCTAACGCACCGAGCGCGACAAGATTCGCCTACGCAAACGGGGGCACGCCAGCAGTGGCGTGCCCCCGTTTTTTCCGTCGATTCTGCAGGCATCTCGGAAAAGCGCCGGTTTGCCGTCTGGGCAAGACGCCGGCCCCCTGTCATGCCAAGACGGTGCGGCGATGCTCGATCATCTGGGCCGCGATGCTCACGGCGATCTCGGCGGGCGTCTCCGCGTGGATGGGAAGGCCGATGGGCATGTGCAGCCGCTCGGCATCCTGCGGGGAAAACCCGTCCGCAATCAGGCGGTCGCGTACAAAGCCCGTCTTGCGCTTGCTGCCCAGGCAGCCCACGTACGAGGGATGGGCCGCGAGCGCCTGCGAGATGACCTCGTAGTCGCTGCCGTGACCCGCGGTGGCGCTCACCACGAAATCGCGCCTGCCGATGGCGCACGTCGCGGCGAGGTCGTCGTAATCCACGAGCCGGCGCTCAAGCGCGCCGGGCAGCAGCTCGGCGGTCAGCATCTCGGGCCGGTTGTCGCAGGCGATGACGGCAAAGCCGGCGGCAGACAGCGCCGCGGTCAGCGCGCGGCCCACGTGCCCGCAGCCGAAGATGTAGGTGAAGCCCTCGGGGCTGATGGGCTCGCGGTAGCGCTCCCCCACCACGCCGGCGGCGATATCCCCCTGGTTCTCGGGATACTCCACGGCCAGCGGCAACGGCCCGTCAACCGTGCGTGCCGAATCCGCGCCGTGAACCGCGGCGCCGGGCTGCGCGCCCAGCGGGCTCAAATCGAGCGAGAGCACACCCTCTCCGTGCGTCGCGAGCACGTCGCGCACGGATGCGAGCACCGGCGTGAGGGTCGCGGTGACATGCAGGTAGCACAGGGTGATCAGGCCGCCGCAGATCATGCCGGTGTCGCTCGACGCGCCGCCCATGGTGTAGCTCACGGTGCGCGACTGCCCTGCCGCAAGCAGCCTGGACGCCTCGCGCAGCGCGATGTCCTCCACGCGGCCGCCGCCGACGGTGCCCGCCGAGGAGCCGTCGGCGAACACGGCCATCCAGGCTCCCGCCGAGCGCGGCGAGGACCCCTTCGTCCCCATCACGATGACGAGCTCGGCGCGCTCGCCCGCATCCAGCGCGGCAAGCAGGCGGTCGACGATCTCGATTTTCTCCATAGGACTCCATCCTCTCCAAGCGCTCTTCGGAATCGGCAGGCGACAAGGCCTGCCGGGTGCCGCGACGGGTGACCGCTAGGCGTGCAGGGCGAAGTGGCAGATCGCCTCGAGCACGCCGCCGCCCACGGCGGTCGCCTTGTCGGACACCGTCGCGCAGAACGACGCGTCGCCGCGCGGATCGATGTCGCCCGCCTTCATGCCCGCATGCACCGTCACCCCGGGCGCGATGAGGCCGCGCAGGGCGCCGTCGATCGTCGCAAACATGGGCTCTCCCGCCACGCGGCCGACGACCTCGCCCGCCCGCACGATATCGCCGATCCGACGGATGCACTCGAACCGGCCGTCGGCGGGCGCGCGCAGCACGCGGTCGGCGCCCACGCCGGCGATGATGCCCGGCACGCCCGTGTTGGCGATGGGCGAGCCCTTGTAGAGCACGCGTCCCAGGTAGTGGCCGCGCTTGGTCTCCACTGCGGCATGGCAGTCGACGCCCGCGGTGAACCCAGGTCCCACGCCCACCACGACCGGCGCCATGTCCATGGAAGTACCCAGGTTGCGCTTGGCGAGGATGGCGTCGACCACCGCGTCGGGCATAAGCTCGCCCAGGCAGGCCGCCTCGGGGTCCACCATGACGGCGATGTCGCCCGCCTCCGTGATCGCGCGCGCCTCGTCGACCGAAGCCGCCAGCTTGCCGCGCACGTCTTCCACCTGGGCGCTCCCGCATCGGATGGCCTCGCTCATCGCGACCGTGCGCCGAATGCAAGTGGGCTCGGCGATATCGGCCATGACCACCTGGATGCCCGCGCGGTGCAGGCGCAATGCGATGCCGGTCGCCAGGTCGCCGGCGCCTCGGATGAAAGCCAACATGCCCGTTTCGTCCTTTCGCTCGCGGGAGCTGCGCGCCCCCCGTCCACCATGGTACCGTGTCTGTACGCGTACGCGAACACACGGAGGCGAGGCATATGAACCCCAATCGCACCCACGCCCTCACCGATCTTCTGCAGCAGGTACCCGGCATTACGGCCGTCATCGGCGGCGGTGGCAAATCGACGCTGCTCGCCTGCGGAGGCCGCGGACTCGCCGCGCGCGGGTCGACCGCGATCCTCGCGACCTCGACCCACATGCTGCCGGCAGCGGACATCGCCTGCGCACGCGGCCTGGCCGGGCAGCGCGCCGCGGCAGGCGGCGCGCTGCCCGCGCTCTGCCAGCTCGGCATCCCGGAGGAAGGCACAGGGAAGCTCGCCGCGCCCGCCGATGCGTGGAGCGAGCTCGCCGATGCCGCTGACTTCGTCCTCGTGGAGGCCGACGGGTCGCGCGGCCTGCCCTTCAAGGCCCATAACGAATACGAGCCCGTCATACCCGACGGCTGCGCCCGCGTCATCTACGTGGTCGGTGCCTCGGGCTTTGGCGCACCCGTCTACGACGTTGTGCACCGGCCGCAGGTCTTTCGCCGCCTGACGGACTGTGCGCCCTACGAACCGGCCAGCCCCGCGCTCGTGGCCCGCGGCATCGCGGCCGAGGGCCTCGTGGGCATGCCCGACGACCTGGTGATCGTAAGCCAGGTGGAGGACACGGGCGCACTCGACGCGGCGCGCGCCTTCGCGGTCGAGCTCGCCGAGGTCATCACCTGCCCCATCTACGCCGGCAGCCTGCGCGCCGAGGCGCTCGTCCGCCTCGCCTGACATGGGTCAGATGGGGACGTGTTCCGTCCAACCCATCCCGATGGGTCAGATGGGTTGGATTGAACACGTCCCCAAACGACCCATAATGGGTTGGACGGAACACGTCCCCAATCAACCCGTCTAGCGACGCACGTACGTGCCCGGACGCTCGCCGGTGGGCGCGCCGTCGCGCGCGGCGAGCACGCCGTTGACGTACACCAGATGCGCGCGGCCATGGGCCTCCATGCCCTCATAGGGGGTGTAGTCGACCGCCTGCTGCTGAGTCGCCGCCGAAATCGTCCAGCGCGCGGCGGGGTCCCACACGCACACATCGGCGTCGGCACCCACGGCGAGCCGTCCCTTGCGCGGCCACATGCCGAACACGCGCGCCGGCCCCTCGCTCATCAGGCGCATAAGCTCCACGGGGCCAAGCTGCCCCTCAAAGGTCGTCGCCATCACGACAGGCCGGTGCTCGATTCCCGGGCCGCCGTTGGGGATCTTCGTGAAGTCGCCGACGCCGCGGTCCTTCTGGCCGTGCAGGTTGAAGGAGCAGTGGTCCGTGGCGATGGAATCGACCTCGCCGGCAAGTACCGCTCCGCGCAGGGCGGCGACATCGGCCGGCTTGCGCAGCGGCGGGCTCATCACGTACTTGGCCCCCGCGAAACCGTCGTCGCCCTCCTCCAGATAGCGCGTATCGTCGAGCGTGAGGTACTGCGGGCAGGTCTCGACGAAGATGCCCTGCTGGCCGCGCTCGCGCGCCGCGCGCACGGCGGCAAGGCCGAGCGCACTCGACAGGTGCACGACGTTCACCTTGGCGCCGACGATGCTCGCCAGGTAGAGCAGACGCGAGACGGCGTCCGCCTCGGCCTCGGCGGGACGTGACAGCGGATGGCCCTCCGGACCGGTGATACCGGCGGCGAGCACCTGGCGCTGCAGCTCGTTCACCACGTCGCCGTTCTCGCAGTGCACGCACAGCACGGCGTCCAGATCGCGCACGACCTCCAGGCAGCGCAGGGTCTCGGCGTCCGTGAGTTTCAAGTGGTCGTAGGCCAGATAGGTCTTGAAGGAGCTCACGCCCGCGTCGCGCATGCGCATCATCTGCTCCGGACTGTCCTCGCCCCACTCGGCGATCGCCATATGGAAGCCGTAGTTGGCGGTGCAGCCCGCCCCGCCCTCGGCGCGCTTGTGCCACTCGGCGAGCGCGTCGTCCATGGACACGCCGCGGTCCGCGGTGGCGTAGTCGACGATCGTGGTGGTGCCGCCGCAGGCGGCGGCACGCGTTCCGGTCTCGAAGCTGTCGGCCGTCCAGTCCATGCCGGTCCAGCACTGCAGGTGCGTGTGCGCGTCGATGAAGCCCGGGAAGACCCAGCAGCCCGCGGCGTTCTCGACCGTGTCGCCCGCGGCGGGCTCGATATGGGTCTCGATGGCGGCGATCTTGCCGTCGTCGAGTGCGATATCGGCACGGCGCAGGCCCTCGGGCGTCACAAGCGCACCGTTTTTGATGATGATCATGTTCGAAGCTCCTTTCTGAGCGGTTCGAAAACCCGACCTTCGCGAAGTGTGTGCCTCGATGCGGATAAGGCGAGTATACCCGGCTTGCTCGGTACTGTTTTCCCAGCTAGACGAATTGCTACGCGAGCGGTATACAAAGGGGTCCGCAATCGACGCACTCACTTCGTGGCCTCGTGCGAAAACGTCCGCCACATGGCCGTCCATACGGGGCACCGATGGCCGAGAGGCCTCCTTAGCATCCCGCAAGACGCGCGATGTACGCCAGATCGGCGGGCGCGTCCACGTCGAGCAGCTCCTCGGGCGTCCGCGCCTCGACCAGCGCCACCTCGACACCCATCGCCCGAAGCACCGAGCGCCCGCCGTCGTCGCCGGGCACCGACCAAAACGCCTCGAAGCACGAGGCGGGAAACAGCACGGGGCTCGCCGGCTCGCCATCCCACGCGAGCCGATATGCCCGCGCGGGGTCGGCAGCTAAGGCGTCGGCCAGGGCAAGGAAGCTCTCCGTGGACACGAGTGGCTGGTCGCCCGGCAAAAACAGGCAGCCGTCCCAGCGCGCCATGCCGACAGCGAGACCTGCGCACGCCGACGCCCGTCGGGTCGCCCGCTCCCCTTCCGGGCGGACAACCTGCGCAGCGGGGCACGTGCACCTCAGCGCATCGGCAACCTCGGACCAGCAAGTCGAGACCACGACCTCAAAGCGTTCGGCGGGTACCGAGGCGAGCGTGCGCAGGATGAGCGGCTCGCCCGCCAGCGGCGCGAGCAGCTTGTTGCCCGCCCCTCCCGCCGCGGCAAAGCGCGCGCCCTTGCCGCAGGCCATGACCACGCACCCGAGCCTCATCCGCTTACCTCCCGCTATCGACCCGGCAAAGCGCTGCGCCTTGCCGGACGCGTCCCGTCGCCGGACGTCTCGTCGTATCCAATCCCAACAGTAGCAAAACGGGGTGCCCCGCGCCCGGGGCACCCCATTGGAAAGGAGAGACGATGCTATGCGCGGGCGATCGTGGTGCCCGTCTTGCCCGCCAGGCCGTCGGCAGCCTTCTCGAGCAGGGTGATGAGCGACGTGCGCCCCTCCTTGCTCTCCACGAAGGCGGCAGCCGCCTGCACCTTGGGCAGCATCGAGCCGGTGCCGAACTCGCCGGCCGCACCCAGCTCGGCGGCGCGCTCGGGCGTGAGGGTATCGAGCCACTCCTCGTGGTCGGTCCCGAAGCCCACGGCGACCTTCTCCACCGCGGTAAGGATCACGAGCGAATCGGCGTCAAGCTGCTCGGCGAGCTTCTCGGCGGCGAAGTCCTTGTCGATGACGGCCGCCGCGCCCTTGAGGTGATGGCCCTCGGTGGGCATCACGGGGATGCCGCCGCCACCGCAGCAGACCACGACATGGTTGGCCGCCACGAGCGCCTCGATGGTGGAGAGCTCCACGATCGACACGGGCTTGGGGCTTGCGACCACGCGACGGTAGCCCTTCTTCTCGTCGTGCATGAACTCGTAGCCGCGGTCGCGCGTGAGCTCGGCGGCCTCCGCCTCGCTCATGAACGGGCCGATGGGTTTGGTGGGGTTGGCGAACGCCGGGTCGTTCGGATCGACCTGGATCTGGGTGAGCACCGTGGCCACGCCCTTGTCCATGCCGCGGTCGAGCATCTCCTCGCGCAGGGCGTTCTGCAGGTCGTAGCCGATGTAGCCCTGGCTCATGGCGCCGCACACCGACAGCGGGCAGGGAATGTACTTCTCGGGGTCGGAGCGGGTGAGCTCGGCCATGGCGTTGGCGATCATACCCACCTGCGGGCCGTTGCCGTGCACGATGATGACCTCGTTGCCCTCCTCGATGAGGTCGACGATGGCGCGGGCCGTGATCTTGACGGCGGCCATCTGCTCGGGGAGGTTGGAGCCCAAGGCGTTGCCGCCCAGGGCGACGACGATGCGACGGGACATGGGATACCACCTTTCAAAGGGTCGGGCGTGAACAAAAACGCGGCAGCGCCCGGGGCCATCCGACGCCATCCGGGCGCTGCCGTCACGAGAGAGGACTATAGGATTTCGCAGCTCGACGAAGCTGCAGGGAAAAACCGACGCCGCCGGCGAAGCGCTCGGCCAGCGAGCACAAAAACCGCAGATAGAGCGCTCAGTCAGCGAACGAGAAACCGTCCCAGGTAGAGTACTCAGTCAGCGAGCGGCTGACTGGCGAGGCAGATCGCCTTGAAAGAGGAGGGCATAGGCCTTCAGGCCATGCCCGACGAGTGAAGGCCAGATCGCCCGCCAGACAGCCGCGCAGCGTCGAGCAGTTCCGCGGTTCGGTAGAACCGCGGAACCCCTTACTGCTGGTTCCAGCGCGGGGTCGCGGCGGCCTCGAGGGCGCGCAGGGTCTCGACGGGGTTCTTGCACTTCTGCAGGAAGATCATCGCGGCGATGGCGTACGGCTTGTAGCTGGCCTCCTTGTACATGCCCACGCGGTGCATGTCGAAGACGTCAGCCATGACCTCGCCGTGCTCGCAGGAGACGCCGGAGATGTCGGCGGGCAGCGGGTGCATGAAGATGGTGTCGTCGCCGTGAGCGGTCTTGGCCATGAGCTCGCGCGTGGAGCACCAATCCATGTGGGTGGCGTTCTGGGCGAGCAGCTCCTTCTCGAGCGCGGCGATGCCCGCGTCGTCACCGGCGGCGTACAGCTTCGTGCGCTGCTCCATGGCGGCGTAGGGGGCCCAGCTCTTGGGGATCACGATGTCGGCGCCCTCGAAGGCCTCGGCCATGGTGCCGACCTGCTTGAAGGTGGAGCCGGACTCGGCGGCGTAACCCTTGGCCTTCTCGACCAGATCGGGCATGAGGTCGTAGCCCTCGGGATGGGCAAGCGTCACGTCCATGCCGAAGCGCGGCAGCAGGGTGATCAGCGACTGCGGGCAGGACAGCGGCTTGCCGTAGGAGGGCGAGTAGGCCCAGGTCACGGCAACCTTCTTGCCGCGCAGGTTCTCCAGGCCGCCGAACTCCTCGATGAGGTAGAGCATGTCGGCGGAGGACTGGGTCGGGTGGTCGGAGTCGGACTGCAGGGAGATCAGCGTCGGACGATGGTCGAGCACGCCGTCCTTATAGGCCTCGTCGACGGACTCGGCGACCTCGGCCATATAGGCGTCGCCGGCACCGATGTACATGTCGTCGCGGATGCCGATGACGTCGGCCATGAAGGAGATCATCGTGGCGGTCTCGCGAACGGTCTCGCCGTGGGCGATCTGGGACTTCTTCTCGTCGAGGTCCTGCAGCTCAAGACCGAGCAGGTTGGTGGCCTTGGAGAAGGAGAAGCGGGTGCGGGTGGAGTTGTCGCGGAACAGCGAGACGGCGAGGCCGGAGTCGAACACGCGGGACGAGATGTTGCGCTCGCGCAGGTCGCGCAGGGCCGCGGCCACGGCGTAGAGGGCGCGCAGCTCGTCGGTGGTCTTGTCCCAGGTGTGCAGGAAGTCGGCATCGTACATACCGGAGAAGTCGAGACCGGACAGGTCCTCGAGCAACTCGTTGAACGTCTTAGCCATGGTGAGATCCTCTCTCTTGAGCCCTGGGCGCCAGGGCACTTGCAAACGGGTTCATCCCCTGTCCCCATGTCCTAAACGGGGCCAGGAGAAAAATGGGACGCAGCGGAACGCCTATCCCAGATGTCCCAGTTTTCTCCTGACCCTTTTGGGGCATGGGAGAGCTGGGGCCAAGGACCGGCCGGCCCGCGCGGCAAAGCATGGGGAAAACGCGCGGGCACCGGTCAGGCAAAAGGAGCGGCTACTTGATGTCGTTATCCGTGGCGCCGGCGCGGAACACGGTGACGTCGCCGGTCTTCTTGGACGGATCGTACAGGTTGAGGGCGGCGGTGTAGAGCGCGGCGCAGGTCACGAGGTCCTGTTTATAGGTGACCTCGTTGGGCGCGTGCGCCTGGCTCTCGGCGCCGGGGCCGAAGCCCACGCAGGGGATGCCATAGCGGCCCTGGATGGAGACGCAGTTGGTGGAGAAGGTCCACTTGTCGGTCAGCGGACGGCCGGCGCGCTTGTCCATGGACTGCTCGACGCCGATGCGCTCGGTGCCGTACAGCTCGTGGTGGGCGTCGACGAGCGCCTGGACGTGCGCGGCGTTCTCGGCGTTGATCCAGGTCGGGAAGTAGGCCTCGGTCTCGTAGACGGTGCCCTTCCAGCTGGGACGGTCGTACATGTACATGGAGACCTCGACGTCCTCACCGTACTTCTTGACGGCGGGTAGGTCGCGGATCTCCTGCAGGCAGGAGTCCCAGGTCTCGCCGGCGGTCATGCGGCGGTCGATGGAGATCGCACAGGAGTCGGCCACGGCGCAGCGGGAGGGGCTGGTGTAGAAGATCTGGGAGACGGTGCAGGTGCCACGGCCCAGGAAGCGGGCGTCCTGATAGTGCTCGGGGTTGTACTTGGGGTCGAGCATCTTGACGAGGCCCTTGATGTCGGTGGACTCGTCGCAGCCGTTGTTGTTGAGGGCACGAACGTCGGCGATGATGTCGGCCATCTTGTAGATGGCGTTGTCGCCGCGGTCGGGCGCGGAGCCATGGCAGGAGATGCCGTGGACGTCGACGCGGATCTCCATGCGGCCGCGGTGACCGCGGTAGATGCCGCCGTCGGTGGGCTCAGTGGAGATCACGAACTCGATCTTCTCACGCGCGTCCTCGGGGCCGTCGAAGTACTTGTTGACGATGTACTGCCAGCACATGCCGTCGCAGTCCTCCTCCTGGACGGAGCCGACGACCATGATCTTGTAACCCTCGGGGATGAGGCCCATGTCCTTCATCATCTTGGCGGCGTAGGTGGCAGAAGCCATGCCGCCCTCCTGGTCGGAGCCGCCGCGGCCGTAGATGACCTCGTCGTCCTCGTAGCCCTCGTAGGGGTCGTGGGTCCAGTTGTCGCGGTTGCCGATGCCGACGGTGTCGATGTGGGAGTCGATGGCGATGATCTTGTCGCCCTCGCCCATCCAGCCGATGACGTTGCCGAGGCCGTCGACCTCGACCTTGTCGTAGCCCAGCTTCTCCATCTCGGCCTTGATGCAGGCGACGACCTCGCCCTCCTCACAGGACTCGGACGGGTGGGAGATCATGGCGCGCAGGAAGGCGGTCATGTCGGGGCCGTAGTTGGCGGCTGCCTGCTTGATGGCGTCGAAGTCAAGTTCCTTGGTCATGGGGCTCAAATCCTCTCTTTGGATGATGTTGGACGTATCGGGCGGCCCCGGCATATCCCGCCGAGCTCGGACACATCCTCGCGCTTCGCGCTGCGGAACTCGCGCGGCGGGATATGCCGGGGCCTTCGCATGGACAACTTCCTCGAGGTTTGGGTCCCCGGGCGACCATGCGCTGCAACTCAATCGATCTGCCACCCTCTCTCGTTGCTTGAAGGGAAGATGGCGCGTCGCTTCGCGACGCCTAGTGTGGGGCGCCTTTTACTCGGCGGGGTAGGCGCCGTCCCAGACGACCTTGCGGTAGTTGACCGGGTCGGTGTCGCCTTCGGTGGAGAACAGCAGCACCGAGCTCTCAGCGGTCAGGCCGATGGCCTCGCGCAGGTCGGCGTACTCGTCGGACTCCATGAGGGTCGTGATGAGGCCCGTGCCCACCGCGCCGGACTCGCCGGAGATCACGCGGGGGTCGCCGGACAGCGGGGCGCCGAGCACGCGCATGCCCTTGGCGGCCACCCAGTTGGGGCAGGCAACGAAGACCGACACGTGGTTGCGCAGGATGTCCCAGCCGAGCGTGTTGGGCTCGCCGCAGGCAAGGCCGGCCATGATCGTGGGCATGTCGCCGTCCACGATGCGGGGCTCGCCGTCGCCGGCCACCGCGCCCTTGTACAGGCACGCGGCCTCATCGGCCTCCATGACCACGAAAGTCGGCGGGTTGTCGGGGAAGCGGTTCACGAAGTAGCCCACCACGGCGCCCGCGAGGCTGCCCACGCCGGCCTGCACGAACACGTGCGTCGGGCGCTCCACGCCGGCCTCGGCGTACTGCTCGGCCGCCTCGGAGGCCATGGTGCCGTAGCCCTCCATGATCCAGCTGGGGATCTCCTCGTAGCCGTCCCAGGCGGTGTCCTGGACGATGACGCCGTTCTCGCAGGCCTCGGCCTCGGCGGCAGCCATGCGGACGCACTCGTCGTAGTTGACGTCCTCGATGGTGACCTGGGCGCCCTCGGCGGCGATGTTGTCAAAGCGGCTCTTCACCGAACCCTTGGGCATGTGGACGACGGCCTTCTGGCCGAGCTTGTTGGCGGCCCACGCCACGCCGCGGCCGTGGTTGCCGTCGGTGGCGGTGAAGAAGGTTGCTTGGCCGAAATCGCGGGCGAGCTCCTCGCTCGTGAGGTAGTCGTAGGTCATCTCGGACACGGGCTTGCCGGTCTTCTCGGCGATGTAGCTCGCCATGGCAAACGACCCGCCCAGCACCTTGAAGGCGTTCAGGCCGAAGCGATAGCTCTCGTCCTTGACCGCCAGGTTGGCGAGTCCCAGGTCGGCGGCGAGCGCATCGAGCTTCGCCAGCGGGGTCACGCTGTACTGCGGGAAGCTCTGGTGGAAGGCGCGCGCCTCGCCCACGTGCTCGAGCGACATGATGCCCAGGTGAGCGTCATCGCTCTTGGGCATGGTGTTCGCTACCCATTTGATTGTCTCGGCCATGCTTTGCATTCTCCTTTGCCGATCCTTTGTAAGGCCCCGCAGATACGCGCATCGCCGGTTCCGGACCGCTCCGTCCGATGGCTTAACTTTTATCAGGCGGCCAAACAAAAAGTTTTGCTGAGAAAGTTTTATCACATGTAAGAGAAAATTGTCCAGACTCTTTGTAAGGTTATGTGACCGGTAGAAAACCGCCGTTAAACGGTATTTTTAAGGGCGGATTGTGCGATGTCTCTATTTCTGTCAGGATAAACCTAACAAAAAGTTAGGAAGGAGCTTACGTGAATGACTCCTGCACAGATTGAATTCTATAAGCGGCTCGCCCATGGGCTCGCTTTGCAGTTTGGCCCCAACTGCGAGATCGTGGTGCACGATCTGGAGGCCGACGACCTCGACCATTCCATCGTGGCGATCGAGAACGGCCACATCAGCGGACGCCGGCTGGGCGACGGCCCGAGCCATGTGGTGCTCGAAGCCTTAAACGACGATGCCGACAAGCTGCACGACCGTCCCCCCTACCTCACGAAGACCGAGGACGGCAAGCTGCTCAAGTCGAGCACGATCTTCATCCGCGACGAAGCGGGCTGGCCGTGCGGAATCCTGGCGATCAACTTCGACATCACGCTCATGACGGCGTTCTCGAACACGCTGGGGTCGCTCATCGGCACCGACGGCAGCGTCGCCGAGCCCGAGCCCATCACCAAGAACATCGGAGATTTGCTCGACGACCTGTTCCGCGAGTGCGAGCAGGTGGTCGGCAAGCCGGCCGCGCTCATGACCAAGGAGGAGCGCGTGCGGGCGATCGGGTACCTGGACCGGCGCGGTGCGTTTTTGATCCGCGAGTCAAGCCAGAAGGCCTGTGAGTTCTTCGGCATCTCCAAGTACAGCTTCTACAGCTACCTCGACGAAGCCAAAGCCGACGACTAAAAATGGGTCATTTGGGGACGTGTTCCTCCCAACCCATCGTGGGTCATTTGGGGACGTGTTCCTCCCAACCCATCGTGGGTCATTTGGGGACGTGTTCCTCCCAACCCATCGTGGG
>NZ_JAUDCO010000017.1 GCF_030373545.1 Collinsella tanakaei
CCGGCTACGACTTCGGCGGCTGGGAGCCCGGGGTCGCCGAGACCGTCACCGCCGACGCCACCTACACGGCGCAGTGGAAGGCCGACTTCTTCAATTTCAGCGTTGTCGGCAAATCTTGGGTCTACGACGGTACGGACAAGACAGTTGATGTGCATGGCATCTATCCCGGCGACACGGTTACCTATACCGTGGGCGAGGAGAGGTACGAGTGCACTGTCAACGCTGATGGCGAGATTGAAGGCGCTCCGACCTTTAAGAACGTTGCAGATACCATTTCTGAAATCAAAATCACTGTGACGCGTGGCGGTGTGACCTCTGAGGCTAAGACTGCTCAGATGATCATCACTCCTGTTGAGATCAGTGTTTTCGGCGAAGACACCGCTGTGTATAACGGTCTTGATCACACGCTGACCATTACGCAGAAGAGTGATGTTACCTACAATACGGGCGCTGTTGAGGGTGAGGATCTCGTCGTCAAGGCCACCATTACTGGCAAACTGCCTGGTGAGTACACCACGCTTGACGAGGGTGCTTCCTGGAACATCCAGGGCGGCGATAAGAATAACTACAGGGTTACGATTACCGGCAAGCTGACCATCACCGATCGTCCCGACGGCGAGAAGTTCGAGATCACCGCTTTTGCTCCCGACGCTGAATATCTCTATGACGGCAAGGAGCACACGGCCAAGGGTGTCACGTTTGACAACCTGACCTTCAACGGCATCACGTACACCGTGGAAGGCCTGAGCTCTACGCTCACTAATGTTGACGCGGGCAACTACCCGACCGCGATCGCCGGTACCGCCAAGGTAGTCGATCCTGACGGCAACGACGTGACCGATCAGTTCACGGTCGACACGTCGGACTTCGGCGCCCTTACCATCTCCAAGCGCCAGGTCACGCTGACCTCCGATTCTGCCATCAAGCTGTACGACGGTACGCCGCTCAAGGCTGAGAACGTCACGGTCACCGGCGACGGCTGGGCCGACGGAGAGGGCGCTACCTACACCTATGGCGATGGCCAGACTGCGGTCGGCACGTCCAGCAACACCTTTGAGTACACCCTCAACGAGGGCACGAAGTCGGGCAACTACGACATCGACGAAGTCGAGGGCAAGCTGACGGTGTTCAGCAGCTCCATCAACCCCGACGACGATCCGCTGCCTGATCCGGATGATCCGGACTATCCGCAGCCCGGCGACGAGGACAAGCCGTACTACAGCGGCGTCACGGTCGATGAGCCGAAGAGCGTCGACTACGACGGCCAGCCGCACCAGTGGGTCCCGACCGTGCTCGACAAGGACGGCAACCCGCTCCCCGAGGAGAACTACACCGTCACCTATCTTGACGAGGATGGCAACGAGGTTGACAACTTCATAGACGTCAAGACCATCACCGTCGTCATCGAGGGTCAGAATGGCTACACCGGTGAGGTTAAGCGCGAATACCAGATCCGTAAGATCGACCTCACGGTAACCACCGAGTCCGCCACCAAGGTCTACGACGGCAGCCCGCTTACGGCACCCGGCGAGATCAAGGGCCTGGTTGAGGGTGACGCCATCTTCACTGTTACCGGAACGATCACCAACGAGGGTACCAAGACCAACACCTATGAGCTCGATTGGGTCGGCAATAAGGCTGACAACTACAACATCACTGAGAACCTGGGCAAGCTGACGATCATCGCCCAGTCCATCGACCCGGACGACAAGCCCGATCCGGACGATCCCGACAAGCCGACCTATGGCGGCGTGTGGGTGTCCGACGCTCCCGAGTCCGTTATCTACAACGGCCAGCCGCACCAGTGGACCCCGACCGTCCTGGATAAGGAGAACGGCGAGCCGCTCCCTGAGGGCAGCTACTCCGTCACCTATGTGGACGACGAGGGCAACACGGTTGACGACTTCACCAACGTCACGGGCGACATCCACGTCGTCATCACCGGCGAGGGTAACTACACGGGCCAGGTTGAGCGCGTCTACCACATCGACCCGCGTCCGCTCGACGTGGTCATTCCCGAGCAGACCAAGACTTACGACGGCACCGAGGACGTCATCCACGACGGCGACATTACGCTCAACCTCGGCGACACCTACATCGCCAACGACGCCGTGGTTGCCACTATCGCGCCCGAAAACGTCAAGTTCGCTCAGGCAGACGTCCACGAGGACGGCGACCTGGTCGCCAGCATCAACAACGTTACGCTGAGCGGCGATGACGCTCGCAACTACGAGCTGCGCAACATCTCCGGTATCGGCTCCATCACGCAGGCTGGCGTCACGGGCTTCGCGCTCTCGGCCAGCGGCTACTCCGGTGCCTACGACGGTCAGGCTCACGACGCCGTGACGAGCGCCGTCGTTACTGAGAAGGCCGAGAGCCAGCAGCGCGACGCCTCCTGGGAGATCACCTACTCGCTCACCGAGGACGGCACCTACACCGCCGACATGCCCACCGTCACCAACGTGGCGGACAGCACCACGGTGTACGTCAAGGCTTCCAACGCCAACTACGGCGAGATGGTCATTCCCGTCCAGGCGACGGTGACCCCGCTCACCCTGACGGTTACGGCCAACAACCAGTCCAAGGTTGCCGGCGCGGCCGACCCCGCCCTGACGTCCCGCTACACGGGCGCCCTCGCGGGCGAGACCCCCGGCTGGACTGGCACCATCGCCCGTACCCCGGGCGAGGCCGTGGGCACCTACCAGATCGTCCAGAACACCCTGGACATCGCTGACAACGGCGCCTTCCTGGCCGGCAACTACGAGCTCGCGTTCGTCAACGGCGTGTTCACCATTACGGCGGCGCCCGGCGGCGGCGGCGCCCCCGGCGGTGGCGACGATACGCCTGGTGGCGGCGGTGGCGACGATACCCCGGTGACCCCGGGCGGCGGCACGCCGGTTGCGCCTGCGGGCGGTGCCGACGACACCACCGGCATCATCGCTGACGCTCCCGAGCAGCCCGAGCCCGAGCCGGCCGAGGAGACCATCGCTGACGACGACAACCCGCTGGCCAGCGGCGAGACCATTGGCGATGACGAGACCCCGCTCACCAAGCCCGTCAGCCATGAGAGCTGCTGGGTCCACTGGGTCATGATGCTCGGCATCATCGTCACCGCGGTCTACGACGCCGTCGTGCTCGTGCGTCGTCGCAAGTACACCGGCACCCTCAAGTCCTACGAGGACGAGGTGCTCAATCCCGACAACCGCAACGCGTAACGCAGGAAGGAGTGAGCTGACATGAAGAAGTCCAACGTCATCGTTACCGCAATCATCGTCGTCCTTTCGGCCTTCCTGTTGTGGCTGTGGTACTCCCTCGGCCTGAACACCGTCGACCAGCCGCTCGACCTGGTCGTCTCCGTGGTCTGGTGGGCCCTCGTGGCTATCGGCGCGGGCCTGACGGTCAAGTTTGAGAAGGATCGTCGCCAGCGCATCCGCACCGTGTACGTGGGCGACGGCCGCATGTACAACCCCGAGATCGGCGTGTCCGCGCTGGCGCCCGGCGCTCGCGTGGCCGACGAGATCGCCGCGCGCCTGACCGCGCTCGAGTACGGCTTCGACCGCGAGGAGGCGCCCGAGGCGCGCACCTCCGACGACGCCCCTGCGTGGCGCTACGTCGTGCGCACCGAGGAGTTCAAGCCGGCCGACCGCAACGGCTCGGAAAAGGATTCCGAGAAATGGGAGGGCGAGGTCGTGACCGTCGCCACCGGCGAGTCCCGTCGCTTCACCTCCCGCGCCGAGCTCGCGGCGCTGCTCGCGTAAGGTACGCGGCACAAGATGGGTCAGATGGGGACGTGTTCCATCTGACCCATCCGGCAACATCGCCCACGATGGGTTGGACGGAACACGTCCCATCTGACCCATCCGGGCGTTATTCGGGTCGCAGCGCGGCCGGGGCATCTCGCTCCGGCCGCGCTGTTGTTTTACCGTTTGGCCGCAACGGCGCTGACACCCCGGGCAGCCCCGCGCAAGTTGGTATGATGGGTGCAATCGGATTGTTCAACAGGTCGGAGTCGTATGGGTCACAGCACGCACCGGCGCACGCAAGCGCTGAGGAGCTTCGGCTTCAACATCGGCATACTCGTCCTCTTCGTGGCCTTCTCCTTGGGAGGTCTCACGGTGCTGCACGACTCGTTGGTCAACAACGCCGACGAGTCCAACGCCGCCCTGTCGCGCTACTACGCCTCGGAGTCGGCCGGCAACCTGACGGTTTACGAGACGCTGCTCGACTTTGGCGCCACCTCGGTCGAGACGCGCGTGTCCGAGGGCAACTCCTGGGCCGAGCTCGAGGCGTGGGCGAGCAGCTACTGCGACCGCCTGCGCGCGGTGCTGGCCGACGAGTCGCTCAACGTGTACGCCATCATCGACGGCCAGGTGCTCACGGTGGGCGAGTGGGTGGACGACCCCACCTTTGATGTGACGCAGCGCGAGTGGTACCGCCGCGCGGTGGCGCAGCCCGGCGTCACGACGTTTTCCAATGTGTATCGCGACGCCATCACCGATCAGTTCATCGTGACCGTGGCCAAGCGCTGCGAGGGCGTGGACGCGGTGCTGGCGTTTGACCTGTACCCCGAGAACTTCTCCTTCCACTTTGACATGCTCGAGCTGCCCGAATCGACTTCGCTGTTCCTGTGCGACTCGGTGGGCAACCCGCTCTACATGCGCTCATCCATGGTCGATGGCCACAGCGACGAGGAGGTGGCCGGCTACCTGCAGGAGCTTGTCGAGCGCATTGACGCCGGCGAGTTCAGCGACGGCGACCTGACGCGCATCGTCGACCTGGACGGCCGCGAGCGCGCGGTCAGCTACACCCGCATGGATAACGGCTGGCTCGCCATCGTCACCACGCCCTACAAGGCCATCGTGGGCGGCCTGTCGTGGGTGCTCACCCTGTTTGCCATCATGGCCGTCGTGTTCATCGCCGCGGCCCTGCTCATGACGTGGCGCGACGTGCGCCGTGCGGCGCGCATGCAGCGCACCAACGATACCGTGCGCGTGCTGGGAAACTCCTACTATGCCATCTACCTGGTGGATTACCGGGCAGGCACCTACGAGATGATCAAGGGCTCCGACTACGTGCGCGAGCGCATCGCCACTACGGGCGCCTACGACGACCTGCTGCGCGTGGCAGGCGAGGTCATCGAGGAGGACACGTTCCGCGAGTTTGAGGAGAGCTTCTCGGCCGCCAACATCCGCCAGCTGGTGGAACACCGCGTGCGCGATTACGGCGGCGACTTCCAGCGCCGCTTTGGCGAGGGGTACCGCTGGGTCAACGTGCGCGTGCTCTACGACGAGTCGCTGTCGCCCGACGAGGTGGTGCTGTGCTTCCGCGAGGTGGACAGCGCCAAGCGCCGCCAGTTGCAGGAGCGCCGCTATCTGGAGGGGGCGCTCGACACCGCCCAGAGCAGCATGGAGGAAAAGCAGGCCTTCTTCAACAACATGAGCCACGACATGCGCACGCCGCTCAACGCCATCATCGGCCTGTCCGACCTGGCGCGCCGCGACGTGACGGACGCGGCCAAGACCGACGGCTATCTGGAGCGCATCGAGCGCTCGGCCCAGCAGCTCCTGACGCTCGTCAACGACATTCTCGACATCTCGCACGTGGAGAGCGGCAAGATGTCGCTCGTGACGCAGCGCATGGATCTGGCGGCGGTGCTGCGCGACGCGGTGGAGCCGTTTGAGATCCAGGCGCACGAGAGCGGCAAGGAGCTGACGCTTGATATGGACATTGAGCGCAGCTGGGTGCTCGGCGACCCGGCACGCCTGGGGCAGGTGCTCAACAACCTGCTGTCCAACGCGCTCAAGTACACCGAGCGCGGCGACGCGATCCGCGTGGACGTGGAGCAGGAGGGCGAGGGCGACCTGGCGAGCTACCGCATCCGCGTCGCGGACACCGGCATCGGCATGTCCGAGGACTACCTGCCGCATATCTTTGAGATGTACGCCCGCGAGCAGCGCTTCGGCGCGCCGCAGGCCACGGGCACCGGCCTGGGCATGCCCATCACCAAGAGCCTGGTGACGCAGATGGGCGGCACCATCGAGGTGGCAAGCAAGCTGAACGAGGGCACGACGGTCACGGTGGTCCTGCCGTTTGCCGCCGCCCCCGGCGAGGGCGCGAGTCCGTGCACCGAGGGCGCCGCCGTGGCGGCCGACGTGCCCGCCGACGATCCGGCGTGCGCGCTGGCGGGCGTGCGCGTCCTGCTTGCCGAGGACAACGAGATCAACATGGAGATCGCCTGCGAGCAGCTGTCGTTTGCCGGCGCCGAGGTGACCCAGGCGTGGAACGGCGCCGAGGCGGTCGACGCCTTCGCGGCCTCCGAGCCCGGGACATTCGACGCCATCCTGCTGGATATGAAGATGCCCGTCATGGACGGCTGCGAGGCGGCGCGGGCCATCCGCGCCCTCGACCGGCCGGACGCCGCACGCGTGCCCATCGTGGCCGTGACGGCCAACGCCTTTGCCGAGGACATCGCCGCGACATCGGCGGCGGGCATGGACGCGCACGTGTCCAAGCCCATCGACTTCACGGTGCTGTGCACCACGCTGCGCGATTTGCTTGCGCGTCGTGGCAGGGACGGTGATGCGGCATGAGCGACCGGGCGAGGACGGATCGGGACGAGCGGGCTGCCGGGATTGCCGGGGCCGCTGCCGGCGCCGCGGCGGGTGCCGGGGCCGGCGCGCGGGGCCGGGCGGCGGTGCCCGCCGGTGTCGAGGGGTCGGTGCGCCTGCTGCGGCTGGGCGTGGCGGGCCTGCTCGCGCTGTGCGTCGCGGTGTTCCTGACGGTCTCGCTGTTCGTGATGCGCAGCAGCGACACTACGATCGACGGCGTCAGCGGCGGCTTCATGGAGCAGATGAGCGCGCAGATCCGTCTGAACTTCCAGTCCGAGATCCGCCTGTACCGCTCCGAGCTCGAGAGCGTCTCGCTTTCGGCCGAGATCGACGAGCAGGCCACCGACGCCGAGCGTCGCGCCGTGTTTGTGGACGAGGCGGAGCGCCGCGGCTTTCGCTACGTGGCGATCCTGGACGGCGACGACACGTCGGTGCTCATGGGACCCGAGCTTGCGCTCGATGAGCGCAAGGCCTTCGTGCACGATACGCTTGCCGGCGACGCCGCCGTTACCGTGGGCATTTCGGATGACGGCCAGACCATGATCGTGCTGGCCGAGCCCCTGCTGCGCGCCGACGGTTCGGGCGAGCGCGACGGCGATCGCGTGCTCGTCGCCGGCGTGCCGCTCACCGAGACGGTCGAGGCCCTGTCCCTCGACGTGTCCGCGACCGAGGTGTACACCCACATTATCCGCGCCGACGGCAGCTTCATCCTCAACAGCAACCGCAGCCTGCACTACGACTCCTACCTCGAGCTGCTGCGCGTCAACGAGGGTCAGCCCGGGGTCGCCTACGACATCACTGCCGACCGTCTGAAGACGATCATGGACGCGGGCGACAGCGTGTTTTACGTCTCCAACGTCAACGGCGAGCGCTACGCGAGCTATCTGGCACCCCTGGAGGGCACGAGCTGGTTCATCGTATCGGTGCTGCCCTTCCGCGTGCTGCACGATCCCATCGACGCGCTCGCGTGGAACCTGTTTGCCGCCGCGGCGATCGGCTGCGTGTTCATCCTGGTCGTGCTCGCCTTCGTGCTGACGCGCTACCTCAAGCTGCTGCGCGCCCAGATGGATGCCTTGGCCGAGGCGCGCGAGCAGGCCGACGCGGCGAGCCGGGCGAAAAGCGAGTTTCTGTCCAACATGAGCCACGACATCCGCACGCCCATGAACGCGATCGTGGGCATGACCAAGATCGCGCGCGACGACCCGTCCGACGAAGCGACGGTTCGTCGCTGCCTGGATACCATCTCGACGTCGAGCGCGCATCTGCTCGGGCTCATCAACGACGTGCTGGACATGTCGCGCATCGAGAGCGGCCGTCTGGAGTTCTCCTTTGAGCCGGCGCGGCTGACCGACATCGTGCGCGCCGCCGAGGGCGTTATCCGCCCGCAGACCGACGCACGAGGCCAGCGCTTTGAGGTCGACGTGCGCGACGTCGTCTGCGATACGGTGCTCGTCGACCGCACGCGCCTGGGCCAGGTGCTCATCAACCTGCTGTCCAACGCGGTGAAGTTCACGTCCGACGGCGGGTGCGTGACGCTGGCCGTGGAGCAGGAGGGGGACGGGGCCGCGGTGGGCTTTGGTGCCGCGACGGGCGACGGGGCCGTACCGGGCGCTGGTGCCGTAGCGGGCGCCGGCGCCCTGGTCCGCACGCGCCTGACCGTGCGCGACACCGGCATCGGCATGTCCGAGGAGTTCCAGCGCAAGGTGTTCGACTCCTTTGAGCGCGAGGACCGCGCCCGCGTGCACAAGACCGAGGGCACGGGCCTGGGCATGGCCATCGTCAAGCGCATCGTGGACGGCATGGGCGGCACCATCGAGGTCAGCAGTCGTGTGGGCGAGGGCACTTGCTTCACCGTCGTGCTCGATCTTGCCTGCGCGCCCGACGCCGAGGCGCATGAGGCGAGCGCCGGCGAGGTGTCGCTCGACGGGCTGCGCGTGCTGCTCGTCGAGGACAACGACATCAATGGCGAGATCGCCTGCGAGCTGTTGGGCGGCTGCGGGCTCGAGGTCATCTGGGTGCAGGATGGCCGCGGGGCCGTCGACGCCTTCGCCGCCTCCGAGCCCGGCGCCTTCGCGGCGATTCTCATGGACATCCGCATGCCCGTCATGGGCGGCTACGATGCGGCGCGGGCCATCCGCGCGCTCGACCGCGACGATGCCGCGCGCGTGCCCATCATCGCCATGACGGCCGACGCCTTCGCCGAGGACATCGCCCGCGCACGGGAGTGCGGCATGGACGCGCACGTGGCCAAGCCGATAGACTTGGATGAACTGCTCACCACCCTGCGGCGCTGCTTGGCGAAAGGAGGACGCCCATGACGGATCGCGCACGCGGGCATACGCGCGCCCGGAGCTCCGACGCACCGAGCGTCCGTCTGGCTGCCCAGTTCAGGCGTCGGCGCGCCTACTTCACCGATGACCGCCGCGCCATCGTCGACCTCAACTTGCGCAGCCTGCGCACGGCCTGCCTGCTGGTGGGCGCGCTGGCGCTGCTGTTCATTTGCCTTACCTGCGCGCTCACGCCCGGATGGCTGCCCGAACCGGTCCACTTCCTGCTGATCTCCGTCTGCGTGCTGGTCGCCGCCGTGTGCCCGTGGGCGCGCCGCGCCCTGGGCGAGCGGCCCTGGACGGCCGCGGCGCTGTGCCTGGGCGGCCAGCTGGCGGTCCTGGCGCTCGTGGCGTATATCGACGGCACGCTCACGCCGGATGCGCCGGGGACGTTCATGCAGGCCGTCTGCATCGCCTGGGCAGCCGTGATCGTGCTGCCGTGGGCGATGCCCGTGGGCGTCGTCATGGTGACCGAGGTCGCGTACGTGGCACTGTCCTTTGCGTGCAAAGACTTCGCGCTCGCCCAGCGCGACCTGTACGGCGCCCTCGTGGGTGCGAGCGCGTCGGTGATCGTGTCGCAGCTTGCCACCAACCTGCGCGTCGCGGACTTCGAGGCGCGCGAGCGCTACCGCAACCTGTCGCTACGCGACGGGCTGTTGGGCATCTACAACAAAGGGGCGCTCACGGCGCTCGCCCAGCGCTACTTCGAGTCGGTGGCGCCCCATGTGACGGCCTGCGTCATCATGCTCGACATCGACGACTTCAAGGCTGTCAACGACCGCTTTGGCCACGATACGGGCGACGAGGTTCTGCGCGCCCTGGCGGGTGCCCTGCAGCGCTGTTTTCGCTCCAGCGATGCGGTGGGGCGCTTCGGCGGCGACGAGTTCATGGTGCTCGCGCGCGGCCTTACCGATCCGCGCGTGATCGCGGGCAAGCTCGACGCCGTGCGCCTGCAGCTGGAGGAGCGGTGCGAGAAGCTCGTGGGCCAGCGCGTGGAGTGCAGCGCCGGCGCGGTGATCCTGCGCGACGCCGATGCGACCTACGAGACGGCGTTTCGCCAGGCCGACGAGGCGCTCTACGCCGCCAAGCGCGCGGGCAAGGCTCGCGTGGTGATTCAGGAGTTCTGCCCGCCCGCGCCTGTGCGCGAGCGGCGCGCGAGCACGGCTGACGCTGCCGCGTCGCCGTGCAACGGGGAGGACGGTGCATGATGGAGCCGGTCGGTACTGCCGCGGGCAGGCTTCTGATCGTCGACGACGAGGAGATCAACCGCCTGATTCTCAGCAACCTGTTCGAGGGCATCTACGAGGTCGACGAGGCCGCCGACGGCCGCGAGGCGCTCGATAAGATCGAAGCGGACCCGGCGCGCTACATCGCGGTGCTGCTCGACGTCATGATGCCCGTGCTCGACGGCATCGAGGTGCTCAAGCGCCTCGCCCCGGCGGGCTACATGGAGCGCGTGCCGGTGTTTCTCATCACCGCCGAGCGCGGCAACGCCGTCATGGAGGAGGCCTATTCGCTGGGCGTCATGGACTTCATCGGCAAGCCCATCGTGCCCTATGCGGTGATCAAGCGAGTGCAGTCCGTGGTGGAGCTGTTCGAAGCCCGTAAGCGCTTGTCGCTTACCGTCGAGGACCAGCGCCTGCAGCTGCTTGAGCGCGCCGAGCAGATCATCGAGCTCAACCGCGGCATGATCGAGTCGCTGTCAGCCGCCATCGAGTTTCGCGACGGCGAGAGCGGCGACCACGTGCAGCGCATCCACGACATCACGAAGCTCATGCTCACCCAGACCCATCTGGGCGAGGGGCTGTCGAGCGAGGATATCGACGACATCGCGCTCGCTGCGATCATGCACGACGTGGGCAAGATTGCCATTCCCGATGCCATCCTTTGCAAGCCCGGCCGGCTCACGCCGGAGGAGTTCGAGATCATGAAGACCCATACCGTGCAGGGCGCCGAGCTGCTCGCGCGCATTCCGCAGATGCGCGGGACGGGCGCGTACCGCTATGCGATTGACATCGCGCGGCACCATCACGAGCGCTGGGACGGGCGTGGATACCCCGACGGGCTGGCGGGCGACCAGATCAGCATTTGGGCGCAGGTAGTGAGTCTTGCGGACGTGTACGACGCGCTGACCAACAAGCGCGTGTACAAGGCGGCGTTTACCCGCGAGGAGTCGCTGCGGATGATCCGCGACGGGGAGTGCGGGACGTTCAATCCCGAGCTGCTCGCGTGCTTCTTTGAGGTGGAGCCGCAGATCTGCACGCTGTATGAACGGGGCGCGGCGGCCGGGCCGGTGACTGATGGGTCGGCCGCCGATGGCCAGCCGACGGGGCGATAGGGGAGTGACCATGGATAACGAGAAGCTTCGGGCCGCGGGAATCGACGTCGACGACGCGCTCGCCCGCCTGATGGGAAGTCAAGCGTTGCTGGATCGCCTGCTGGGGAAGTTCGCCGCGGACCAGAACATGGCGCGGCTTGAGGACGCTGCGGCGGCAGGCGACGCTGACGCCGGCTTCGAAGCCGCCCATGCGCTCAAGGGCGTGTGCGGCAACCTGTCGATGACAGGGCTGTTCGAGCTGACCTCGCGCCAATGCGACCTGTTCCGCGCCGGCGACGCCGCAGCGGCCTTCGCGCTGGTATCCGAAGTACGAGCTGCCTACGACGCCGTGTTGGCCGCCATTGCCGCCTAGTTTTATCTTCTCATCGTGTAAATTCACCCTAGGGATTTTTTTGCATGGGGATGGGCCTTTGCCTGCGGCTTTACCGCAGGCAAAGGCCCATCCCCAT
>NZ_JAUDCO010000018.1 GCF_030373545.1 Collinsella tanakaei
ACGAAAAAGGGCTCCCGGAGGAGCCCTGATCATTCGTGGTAGCCCGTACCAGATTCGAACTGGTGATCTCCGCCTTGAGAGGGCGGCGTCCTAAACCGCTAGACGAACGGGCCAAGTGGATGGCTGGGATGGAGGGAGTCGAACCCCCATTGACGGAACCAGAATCCGCTGTCCTGCCATTAGACGACATCCCAATGAGCATCCGCGCTCGCGTTGCCGCTTTGCGCAAGAAAGTATATTACGGTACGAAAACCCTCCGCGCAAGCCCCAATTCCAAGTTTTTTGGAACGATCGGGCGACCAGCGCTCTTCTGCCCCGGCGGGGTTAAAACACCCTAGGGATTATTTTGCATGGCATGCGAGAAATCGCATGCCATGCAAAATAATCCCTAGGGTGTTTTAACCCCGCCGGGCCCGGGAACGACCGGGGCGCCTCTCCGCCGGGCGGCGCTCGGAAGCTGCCGGGGTCCCCACGCGTCAAAGTCCCGCGGCACGAAAAAGGGCTCCCGGAGGAGCCCTGATCATTCGTGGTAGCCCGTACCAGATTCGAACTGGTGATCTCCGCCTTGAGAGGGCGGCGTCCTAAACCGCTAGACGAACGGGCCATGTGCGCGGTGCGTTTCCGCTTGCGCAGGAAGGATATTACGGGAACTTCCACACCCGCGCAAGGCCATTTTTCGAAAAACTTGAACTTGTGGATGACTCATGAAGGAGCGCGACAGGCCAAGCGGATGCCGTCCCGGGCCACGTTAAAACACCCTAGGGATTATTTTACATGGCATGCGATTTTTCGCATGCCATGTAAAATAATCCCTAGGGTGTTTTAACGCTCCCTATCGGACGTCCACGCGGCGCACACCGATGCGATCGAGCAGAGCAGGAGAATGGGATACGATCACCAGCCCCATGTTCCGCTCGCGCGCAATCGCGAGCATGGCACGCCATACCTCGGCCTGCGTCACGGCATCGAGCATGGCGGTCATCTCATCGCAGATCAAGTAGGCAGGCTCGGCCAAAAGCGCGCGCGCAATGCAGAAACGCATGAGCTCGCCGCCGGACAGCTCATGGGGAAAGCGGGTCAGCCACTCATCGCGAATACCGAACGCATCGAGCAGCCCTAAGGTCCGCGCTCGTTCGATCGCCTGGTCATACCGCAGTCCGCATACCCCTTCGGCAAGTGAGCGACCCAGGCGCATCCGCGGGTCAAGCGCCTGCTCCGGATGCTGCCCAATAAGCTGGACCGACCGCTGCCCGCGCGCAGCCAAGGGCGCCCCATCAACCCAGATCTCCCCGTTCTGCGGACGCAGATAGCCGGCAAGCAAGCGGCACAGCGTTGTCTTGCCGACGCCCGAGCGCCCACATAGCGCTACGCGCTCCCCCGCCTCAACAGTCAGCGAGAACCCCTCGTACAGCTTCGCCGCACCGGGGTACCCAAAGGCAATGTCCGTCGCCTGAAGACTCATGGCCGCCCCTCCTCACACACTTCTGCGTGACCATCGTCCCCAAGGCACATGCCGTGAGCGGGCA
Organism: Collinsella tanakaei; assembly: GCF_030373545.1. Lineage (GTDB taxonomy): Bacteria > Actinomycetota > Coriobacteriia > Coriobacteriales > Coriobacteriaceae > Collinsella > Collinsella tanakaei_C. The sequence goes on from NZ_JAUDCO010000018.1 coordinate 1,527, forward strand.
TCGCTTGCCACAGCGCCCGTGCGAACGGCGTGCGCAGCAGCTCGGGCACCTCAAAGCTGGATACGGCCGTCTCCTCCACCACCGTTCCATCGCGAAATATCGCAACGCGGTCGGCCACGCGCAAGGCGAGCTCGATATCGTGGGTGATGAGCAGCACGCCACCCCCATCGTCTGCAAACGCCCTCAGGTCATCGAGCGCATGCACGGCAAGATCCATATCGAGGCCCGGCGTCGGTTCATCGGCGACGATGAGCTTCGGCTCGTCCATAAGCGCGCACATGAGCAGCACGCGACGGGCCATGCCGCCCGACAGCTCAAAGGGATACATGCGCTCGACCTCGGGAGCCAACCCGTAGCGCTCGAACAGCGCCCGCATGCGCGCACGGCGGCAGGCGCGCTCACGCCCCTGACACGCGCCGATGACCTGCTCCCCCACCCGCATCAGCGGATCGAGGTGCGACACACTCTGAGGCACCAACGAGATGCCGTGCCCGCGCAAGCGAGCGAGCCCGGCGGCGTCCATGAGCTCGCCATCGAACCAGATCGTTCCGGCGACCCGTGCATTGGGCTCGTACAGACCGAGCAGGGCATCGGCGAGCAGGGTCTTTCCCGAACCGCTCGCGCCCACCACAGCCAAGATCTCCCCCGCATGGACCGACAGCGTCAGGTCGTGCAGCTGCGTGCGCATCACCTTGCGCGCGCTCCAATAGGAGGCCGCCGTGTCGTACATGGAAAACGAAACGCTCAGCCCCTCGACGGACAGCAGGTGATGGCGCCCGGGATGATGCGATGATGCCGCATGGGAATGGCCATGATGGAACCCCAGGTCCCGGTGGGGTCCGTGGGCAGGCGTCCCGGCACCGTCACCGGGCATCTGCGTCGACACGATATCGTCGCTCATCGCTGCACCCCCTCGGTCGACATCAGGTCGCGCAGGGCCGCGCCCACGCGATCGAACAGCAGGACCACGACGAGCAGCGCCGCGCCGGGAAACACCGCGAGCCACCAAGCACCCGCGGTCAGATACCCCATGGCCTCGGAGAGGATGACGCCGATGGCGGGCGTCTCGGGCGACAGGCCGAAGCCCAGAAACGTGATGGACGCCTCGTGCAGGATGGCATGGGGAAACAGCAGCACCAGGCCGACGAGGTACTGCGGCAGCACGGAGGGCAGCGCGTGAGCGAGCGCGATGCGCACGCGGGAAACGCCGAGGGCACGCGAGCAGGCAAGGTAGGGCTGCGCGCGCAGCTGCAGGATCTCGGCGCGCAGCACGCGGGCGAGGCTCGGCCAATGCGTGCACGCGACGCCCACGCACACCCCGAGCGCCCCGCGGCCGAGCGCGTAGCTGATGAGGATAAGCAGCACGATATGGGGAATGCCCATAGTGAGGTCGATAAGCCAGCTGACGGCGGCGTCCGCGCGCTCGCCCCCAAGTGCCGCGATCGCCGCGACGACAAGGGCGATGATCGAGGAGACGGCCGCGGACACAAGGCCGATCACGATGGAGGTTCCCAGCCCCGAGACGGTCCGCGCCAGCATATCGCGCCCCATCCAATCGGTTCCGAACAGATGGGCGAAACCCGGTGCGAGGTTCTTGTCTGCGAGGTTCGTCGCGACGGCTGCGGGCTCAAGCAGTCTGCCGGCAACCACCACCGCAAACAGCACAGCGATTGACACCGCCGCCCCCGCGAGCAGGGCGCGGCGACCGGAGCCGAACCGCGGCGACGCGGGCGCGTGAAACACCGTGACGGAGCTGACGCCGTCCGTAGCGACAGACCTGCTGCAAGCGACCTCCCGCTTTGCACGATCAGCCGCGCACATGGGACACCTCCGCGCGCATGCGGGGATCGACGACGCCGTACAGCAGGTTGGCGGCGAGGTTGCCCACAAAGACGAGGGCCGTCGTGGCGAGCGCGAGCCCCACCAGCAATGGCGCATCTCCCCCGAGCCCTGCCGTAACGGTCGCCTGCCCGAGACCGGGATACGAAAAGACCTGCTCCACCAACACCGAACCGCCCACGATCTCGCTTATGGATGAAAACTGCAGGGTGATCGCCGGGAACAGGAGATTCCGCAGACCGTGACGGCGCATAACGGTCCAGACACCCTCGCCGCGCGCGGCGGCAAGGCGCGCGTAGTCGCTCGTCATGACGTCGACGGCCTTCTCACGGGTGTGGAGCGCGATGTTGGCCACCCCGGTCACCGACAGCGTAAGCGCCGGAAGGACCAGATGGTGCAAGCGCTCAGCAAGCGTGACGGTGGCGGCGGACCGGCCGATGGGAACCGAAAACCCGATAGGAAACCACCCCAGCTGCACAGCGAACACCATGAGCATAAGGATGGCGAGCCAGAAGGCCGGCGTGGCCGACAGCAGGTAGCAATAGGTTCGAATCACCCGGTCGACAGCACGGCCGCGCATCGCGCCCGCGATGATTCCGAGCGCCGTGCCCAAAACGCCCGACAGGATCCACGCCGAGACGAGCAGCAGCGCCGACCCTGCGACGCGGTCGGCAACGACCTCAGCAACCGGCGCGTTGAAGCGCAGGCTCTCGCCCCAATCGCCCCGCACGGCGTCGCTTGCCCATGCCGTGTAGCGCTCCCACATGGGCTCGTCGGCCCCCCAGCGCTCAGCGAGCTGCGCACGCTTCTCCGCGCTCATGGAAAGCATCGCCGCCTGGCCGGTATTGGCCTGAACCGGGTCGATGGGCGATGCGCTCACCAGCGCGAACGTAAGAACGCTCACGGCGACCATGAGCGATGCGAAGCGCACGATCTGTCCGACTGCGAACCGCAGCATGAACCTTCCCTTCCGGGTTCTCGGTATCCGGTTGCGCTGGGCCCCAACGCGGCGCAGGCTCAACCGGCAAAGTCCCGTTACGCCCAACTCCAGCGATCGACGTTGTTGACGAGCGACCAGCCGTGTCCGTGCGGATGGGGCTTCTGCCGCGCCACGTCGAGTCCCGTCCGCTTGAAGTACAAGTGATCGACGTTGGCAATCCAGCACCACGTGGCCGCCCCCTGCGGCGCGACCCCTTCGCTGCCATCCCACAGGGCCTTTTGCCAATACGCGTAGGACGCCTCGACATCGGTCTGCGCGAGTGCGAGGTCGAGGTACGCGTCGACCGCCTCGCTCTCGTAGCACGCGTAGTTGCCCCAGCCCGTCGAGTAGTTGAGTTCGTACACCTCGATGGGCGAATTAGAGCCCCAGCCCCACAGGACCGGCTGCTCAAACTCATGCGGATAGATCTCGTCCCAGCTTCCACCGCGCGGCGTGACGTCGATCCCGAGCTCGCCCATCTGGCTCGCGAACTCGTTGGCAAGGGCCTGACGAACCGAATCGTCCGAGGAATACCACAGGTCGAAAGCCGCGCGCACGCCATCGCGAACGCGCACGCCATCGTCGCCCGCCACCCATCCGGCCTCGTCGAGCAGCTCGCAGGCCGCCGCGCGGTCGAAGGCCACGGCCATGTCCTCGCTCGACCACGGCATGCCGTCGCCCACGCTGTACGCGACCTCGCCGTACCCGTTGAGAACGTGCTCGATCATGGTCTGCCGGTCGACACCCTCATTGATCGCGCGGCGAACGGCCACGTCGCAGGTGACGTCGTTGCCCGTTGGGTACTCGTTGTCGCCGTCCGCCTTCGTGCCGCCCGCGGGCACGCACGGCAACGAGATGCCGCGCGAATCCACGGTTCCGTACGAGACGAGCTCATAGCCCTCGAAGCGCTGGTCGGAGTGGGTCGCATAGGTGTAGGCGATGTCAACCTGGCCCGCCTGCACCGCCGCGAGGGCGGCGTCCTCGTCCATGAACACCACCACGACGCGCTCCATGAGCGGAGGCTCGCCGTAGTAATCGGGGTTGGCCCGAAAGATGACCTGCTGGCCGCGGTTCCATTGCTCAAGTAGATAGCGCCCCGAGCCGACCGGATGGGCACCGTAGTCCTCGCCGTAGGCATGCTCCGGCACGATACCGAGCACGGCCAGCGTGTAGAGCAGCGCGTTGTAGGGCTTGTTCAGGTGGAGCTCGACCACGGTGTCCGAGACGGCCACCGCCTCCTTGACCATGGAGAGGTCCGCCTCGGAGGTAGTGCCGTGCGCCACCGCGTTGACGGTGAAGGCGACGTCAGCGGCGCTCAGCGGCTCGCCGTCCGAGAACCGCACGTCATCACGGATAGTGAAGGTCCAGACGAGCCCATCGTCGGAGCACACGTAGTCGGTGGCGAGGTCGTTGACGAAGTTGAGATCTTCGTCGGTGGTGATGAGGGTCGACTGGATGAGCGGCTCGTGCACGTGCTCGCCGCAGCCCCATGCCACGAGCGGATCGAACCCCGCAGCGGGCTCGCTGCCGGCGTTCATGGCAACGATAACCTGGCTTGTGGCGCGCGCCGCCGACCCCATGGACGACGCGGCGCCGTCCGTTGCGGCAGACGCCCCGCAACCCGAAAGAAACCCGGTCGCAGCGCAGGCGAGCGCCGATGCGAGCAGCCCGCGGCGCGAGCAGCACGATTCGCCGTCAGCTACGTCCATGGCGTCCCCCTTGGTGTTACGAATCACATCATGCGTATCACTATTGCTGACAGCATGATAGCCATGGCCCCCACTCCACGCAAGCGAAGCGGGACTCTGGGAAACAGCAGGGAGTTCGCTATTTTCCGCCTAGAGGTCGAGGTATGCCAACAGCTCGTCGGTGCGGTTGGGCACCGCTCCGCTCATCGACGCCTTGAGCGCGCGGCGAAGCAGCTCGCCCACGCGCGGACCCGGCTTCACGCCGGCGGCGATCAGGTCGCGCCCCTTGAGGGCGAGCGTCTCCATGCTGTACGCCTCGTGGTTGGCGATGAGTTCGCGCACCATCTCGCGCATGCGCTCGATGTCCTCGACATAATAGAAGCACGACGGCGCCTTGCCGAGCGCATCGGCGCGCTTGAGGTCGAACAGCTCGCCCATGAGGCGGGCGGTGTTGAGCCCCTCGCCCGAGAAGGTCTGCATCACCTTGAGCAGGTCCTCGCGCTCGGCCATCATGGGCCGGTCATGGTAGCGGATGAGCAGGCAGGTGTCGCGAACCAGGTCGTTTGAACACGAAAGCCGCCGCATGATGTCGCGCGCCATCGTGGCACCGAGTTCGGGATGCCCGTAGAAGTGCCCGCGACCGTTCTCGTCGACGGTAAAGGTCCCGGGCTTGCCGACATCATGCAGCAGCGCCGCCCACATAAGCGAGGGCGAGGGCGGCTGGTCGGGATCGCCGCCGTCGATGCGGAAGCGCGACAGCTCGCCGGCCACTGTGAGCACGCGGGCGATGTGCTCGTAGACGTCGTAGGCATGGTACGGGCTGCGCTGGTCGAAACCGCGGCAAACCGCAAGCTCGGGGATCGCGGCGCACATGAGCTCAGGGTAGCGCAGCAAGGCGTCGCCACCATGGGCCGTCACGAGGATACCTTCGAGCTCGATGCCCACGCGCTCGCGCGCCACGGCGTCGAGCAGCGGGGCGCACTCCGCGAGTGCCTCGGCGGTGGCGGGCTCGATGCGGAAGTCCAAGCGGCAGGCGAAGCGCACGGCGCGCAACATGCGCAGGGCGTCTTCCTCAAAGCGGCGGCGGGGCTCGCCCACCGCGCGGATGACTTTGCGCGCAAGGTCTCCCTGTCCGTCATACAGGTCGAGCAGGCCGCGCTCGGGATGCCAGGCCATGGCGTTGACGGTGAAGTCGCGCCGCGCGAGGTCGTCCTCCACGCGGCTCGCCTGCGTAATATGCTCGGGATGGCGCCCGTCGGTGTAGAAGCCGTCCAAGCGGTACGTCGTGACCTCGATGCGCTCACCGTCGACCACCGCCGTGATACCGCCGAACTTGATGCCGGACTCCACCACCTGAATGCCCGCCGCCTCGAGTGCGGCCTCGTTTTGCTGCCACGTTCCCGCGCAGCACAGATCGACGTCATGACCGGATCCGCCCATGAGTGCGTCGCGGACCCATCCGCCGACGACCCAGGCCTCCAGGCCGGCGGCCTCGAGCACGCGCAGCACGCGCTGCGCCGCATCGGACAGACACGTCCCGTTCAGTTGCGCTGTCGAGCGAATCTCCGTCACCATGGCCCTCTTCCGTCATGTATCCCCGCTCCACCAAAGTATAGCGTGAGCAAGGACCAGCGGGTCCTATGCGTTGGCAAGCTTGCGCCGAATCGGGGTTTCGACCGGCCGCCGACCCGCTGAAACGCAATCGCCTTCTAGCTCGTATACGATGTGAGGAGGTGATATGCATGACAAACCCCACCACAAGCGGAGCCTTGCGCTCCGAGGCATTCATGGACTGCGCCGTCGCCGAACATGGCGACGCCGTGTTCCGGCTTGCCCTGAATCAGCTGAGAAACACCGCCGACGCGCAGGATGCCGTCCAGGAGACCTTCGTACGCCTGCTGACCAGCGAGGCTCGCTTTGAAAACGAAACCCATCTGCGCGCCTGGCTGCTGCGCGTGGCAATCAACATCTGTCATGACATGCACAAAAGCGCCTGGCACCGGCGCGTGGAAGGGCTTGACGACGGCCCGGGCGCCTTAGGCATCGAGGCCCTCTCATCCGACTCCGCCGAGCAAGATGCCCTGCGCAACCTGAGGGATCATCCGGTTTGGGACGCCCTCGCGAGCCTTTCCGACGACCAGCGGCTCTTGATCCACCTCGCGTACGTCGAGGGCAACAGCGCTGCCGAAATCGCACGGCTGCTCGGCATCAACGCCGCCACCGTGCGCACGCGGCTGTTCCGCGCACGCACGCGCCTGCGCGACGCCCTAAGCGCATCCAGCGCCGACACCGCGTCCGATGGGCCCGACTCGTCCCCGTCCACCATCCGTGGTGAGATTCTGCCCCACGGTCCCCCGAGCTCCGAGACGCGTCCGCACACGTAAGGAGAGGAGGAATCATGACAACCACCCTGGAAAGCTACGTTCGGTGCATGGGCGAGGTCACGCTTACGCCTAAGATGCGCGCAGCTCTGCAGCAGCGTCTCGCACACGAGCGGGCACAACGCGCAAATGCGACCGCCCACGTAGATAGCGATGAAGCCCGGCAGCAGCCCAAGCGGGTGGAGCGCAGCGTGCATACGCGTCGGCGCTTCCTTGCGCTTGCCGCCTGCACCGCCGGCGTCGCACTGGGATGCGCCGCGATCGGGTCCCTGTGGTCGACGATCAGCTCCAACGAGGCAGGCGACGGAGCCGCCGCGAGCGGCGGCGCACCCGAGGAAAGCTCGAGCGCGGGAACGCTTGCCGGAACGGATCAGCCCGCCTTTGTGCTTGCCGCCTATGCCGACGGCACGCCCGTGGAGGACCGTAGCGACACGGTGCTCGCCGGCCCCGGATTCCTGGACTCCGTGGGCAGCTGGGACGCCGGTCCCGATGATGACGGTAGCGGCATGAGCTGCCACAACGTCTTCAACATCGATCTTCGCGCCTACGGGGACGACATCGTGCAGCTTGACTACCGCATCGACGGCGACGAGTCCGCCCAGTTCTGCTATCTGGGCAGCAGAAGCTATCAAACACCCGATGGTTCGTTGGAGGAGATGCACGGACAGGAGCTGACCATCACGCAGGATATGCTCGAGCGCATCGGAACGATTGACGGCGGCACGTTCTCGCTTGAGATGACCTTCGCGCTTCCCGACGAATTTGAGGCACTGCACGAGGAGTCCCGCGCAACCGGCAACAGCGACGAATTCCGCTTTGAATCCATCGCCTACGGTGCGCAGCTACTCGCGGGGCGCATCATCACCGTCACGGCGAGCTTCGCTGACGGCACGACGCTCACCCACGAGTACCGCATCGAGCCGGTCGATGACTTCAAGGACGCGCTGGCGCGAAACTCCCAGGCGTTTTCCGCCAGCATCGACGCGGGAACCACCGAAGAGCTCGTCTATGAGCCACTGTTTACCATCGAGCAGCTCAGCTGACGTCTTGGCATCGCAGGGGCGGCGAGCCCAGCTGTGACTCCACCTTGCGCTGAAGCTTTGACCTGGGCACCACGGGATACCGGCCGGCTATCGTTTCCAAGAGCCGGCCGGTACGCTGTCGACAGCCTGCCGGTACGCTGCATGTGGCAAATCGCACCTGTGTTGCTTTGTTTTGTATTGCAATTCAATCATATTGTGATTGCACATCACGAAGTGAGTGCTTCACATCGGGAGCGCCAAGTATAAGCGACGTCGGCACCGGCAAATCCGCAGGTAGCGCCTCCGTCATGAACGGCTCTACTCCCCCTCTTCAGATTCAAGCACTCACTTCGTGAAGTGCGGCGTTCGTCCGCCCCTCGATGCGTGCTGTACCCGCTCGCCTGCATATTCCAAGGCTCGATTTCGATGGATGCGGCCCCTCTTGAACGTCATGTGTTGCTTGCTCACGGGCACGTGTTCTTGACGTGCGTCTCGACACATGGCGGTATGCTACCTGTCGGTATTGTCCATACGCCGTTGGCTGTATCGAAGCATCGAAAGGAAACGCCCATGGCCTCTGACCTCGCGATCACACCGGACACGATCGCCGCAGCGCATCGCTCGTTTATTGACGACCGCAGCAACCTGATTGCTCGCAACGCCGTCACCAGCTCGGGAATCGCCGCCGCGGTACGCAACCCCCAAGTTGCCGCCCTTGCAACGACCACCTTTGACGTCCAGCTCGCCCAGGGCGACGTCACCAACCAGATGCACTCTGGCCGCTGCTGGATGTTCGCGAGCCTGAACACCATGCGCTTCCGCATCATGAAGAAGCTCGGCCTTAAAACCTTTGAGCTCTCGCAGGCATACCCCCTGTTCTGGGATAAGTACGAGCGCTCCAACTGGTTCTTCGAGAACATCATCGCCACCGCCGACCAGCCGCTGACTGACCGCGAGATCGCCTACCTGCTTGCCGACCCCATGTGCGACGGCGGACAGTGGGACATGTTCCGTTCGCTGGTCAAGAAGTACGGCGTGGTGCCCAAGGAGGCCATGCCGGAGACCTTCCATTCCTCCAACACCGGCACGATGAATCAGTACCTCACCCGCTACCTGCGCCATGGGGCCAAGCGCCTGCGGGACGCATGCGCCGAGGGGACCGATCCCGCCGGCCTCGCCGCCCTCAAGGGCGAGCTGCTCGATGGTGTCTACCGCATCCTTGCCATCTGCCTCGGCGAGCCGCCGGTGTCCTTCGACGTGCGCATCCGCGATGAGAAAAACGAGCTCAAGGCCTCCGGCACCTACACGCCGCAGAAGTTCTTCGCCG
>NZ_JAUDCO010000019.1 GCF_030373545.1 Collinsella tanakaei
GGGATGGGCCTTTGCCTGCGGCTTTACCGCAGGCAAAGGCCCATCCCCATGCAAAAAAATCCCTAGGGTGAATTTACACCGCCCCCGGCGACACCGCCCCCGGCGACACCGCCCCCGAGCATGAAAAAACGTCCCGGTTCTCCTTACGCGGGAGAACCGGGACGTTTCGGTCAATGCGGCGTCTCGCGCGGCCTGACTTACTTGAGCAGGTCGGCGATGCGGCCGAGCATGGTCTCAAACGACACGCCGCGCTCGCGGAACTGCGGCTGCTCCGCGGAGACGAGCATGGCATCGTGCACGAAGTCGCCGGCGAAGCGCACCGACTCCTCGAGCGTGCGGCCGGCCATGACGGCGGCCAACAGGCAGGAGCAATACAGGTCGCCGGTGCCGTGCAGCATATAGGGCAAAAACTCGTTGCCGACCTCGAAGAAGGCGCCGCCTTCGGTGCCCACGAAGTTGCGGATCTTGCCGTCGCCGCGCTGGATGCCCTTGAGGACAACGGTCTTGGTTCCCTTGGCGAGCAGGGCGTCCACCATGCGGTGAGCTTCGTCGTCGGCGATGTTCTCGCCTGCCCAGCTGTCGCCGATGGGCTCGTCCAGAATGATGGCGGCCTCGGTGAGGTTGGGCGTCAGGATGTCGGCGCCCTCGGCGAGCTGGGCCATGGCCTGGCACAGCTCGGGCGTGTAGGTGGGGTACACCTTGCCGTGGTCCGCCATAACGGGATCCACGACGCGCAGGGCCTCGGGGTACATGGCGTACAGGTCGCGGATGCGATCGACCTGCTCGGGGGCGCCCAGGAAGCCGGAGTACACGGCGTCAATCTGGACGCCGATGTTCTTCCAGGCAGCGAGATAGTCGGGCAGCATATCGGTGGTGTCGTGCATGTACCAGCCGGGGAAGGCGGTGTGCGACGAGAAGAGCGACGTGGGGACGGGGCACACGTCGCAGCCGGCGGCCGAGAGCACCGGGATGGCGACTCCCAGCGAGCATTTGCCGTAGCCGCACATGTCATGGACGGCGGCCACACGGGGGATATAGGCCCCTTCGCGCTGGTAAAGGGGCTGATCTGGGCTGGTGATAGCGTTGGACATGGGTTTCCTTCTTTCTTCCGCGGACTTATGGACCAGCGTACGAACTCTCACCTTAGCGCTTCGGGTGCGCATGGGAGGCGTGAATCGCTATGTTCATATTTGGGCTTCAGCATGTGGCGGGCAGCGCTGTGAGCTGCACACTGGTTCGGGTTTGGAGCCGGCGCAAGCTACACGCGTGCCCAGCTCCGGGACAGGTGCGGCTTGCTCGTGGGTTCGGGTTCGGGTCTGGTGCGGATGGGGCTCGGAGGTGCGCCCCCGAACGCCCCCTATTGCGGCACGACCGAGCAATCGTTGCACGTTATGCGCCAACAGGTTGATTACGCCGAGGGCGCGAGGCGGAGGCGTTCGTCCCCTGAGGTTCGTCCCCTGAGCGCGGCCAATGGATCTCACGAGTGCGATCGATACGCCCCGAGCGCGCCTGTCTGTCTCTCGAGTGCGGTTGATGCGCCCCCGAACGCAATCTATTTTGGGTCGCGGAACGTTCGTGATTCGCGATGTGGCCACGAGGGCACGATTACTGTCAGACGGGTTCCTCGCGGCGGCACCGATATGGCCCCGCTCTGACGCTGATCGCCCCCGATTCCGCTGGGCGCAATATAATATATTGCGCCTTTGGGGCCTTCCAGGCCCCAAAGGCGCATCCCCAGCTCCTCAGGGGATCACAGGGGATTGCGAGGTCTCAATCAGGCGGCTCGAAATGACAGTAATCGGCTCGCCGTGACCACATTGCGAATCACGAGCGATCGAAGAGCCCTCTCGGAGCCGGATTGGGCCTGCGGAAAGGGACGTGCGCCCGTCACCCGGCACCTTGCGCTGCGGAAAGGGACGTGCGCCCGCCGCCCGGCATCTGGTGCCGTGTCGTTTCGCTTTGCGCCGAGCGCTCCTGGAGCAAATTGCGCAATCGCCGCAGACTCGGAGTGCGTTACATTTAATCGTGTGAAACGGACGGCGGGAGGTTGCGATGTACTGCACGCGCTGTGGAAGCGAATACAAAGAGGGCTCGAAGTTCTGCCCGTCATGCGGCGCGCCGATTGCTAGCGCGCCTTCGCCCACCGCGGGCGGGCAGCCTGCAAGCAATCCGCAGGTAGACGTTGCCGCGCCCACTGCAGGCCCCGCTCCTGCCGCGGGTCCCGGCTTCGCCTCCGCACCCTCCCCGACCCCGGGTTACGCACCCGCGCCTGCCCCGGCCTCGGCATACACCCCCGCCCCGGCGCCCGTCCCGCCCAAAAAGCGCCATACCGGCAGGATCGTCGCCATCGTGCTGGTCGTGATCGCAGTTGTAATCGCCGTCGTCGTTGCCGTGTTCCTGTTGGGCGGCACGGCCGGCGCGAAGGACATCACCGCAGCCTACGGCTCCACCGAGGCCATCGCGGTCAGTCGCACCGCGCGCATCGTGCCGCGCGCCGCCGACGGCACGCCGATCGAGCACTACGTCGTGCGCCTCGTGCGCGCAACCGATGACGAGGGCTCCCGCATCGAGGTCGACGACATCCCGGCGATCGACGTCACGGGCGTCGAAGGCTTCGCCATGCGCGATATCCTGCCGTCGGATGCGCCCGACGGTACCTACTATCCGGTTATCGAGCCGGACGGCGGCGACAAGCAGACCCTGCCGCCCGTCACCGTGGATGACGAGAATCCCGACGACACCGTCTACATCGACCCCAATCCCATAGCCACGTCCGACAAGGCCTCGCAGCTGTTCCTCGATAAGATTCGAGAGCTCCAGGACGTCTACGGCGAGGCGCGCGTCAAGACGGTCGACGGCGGCTTCGGCTCATGGACGGCCTATATCTCCGGGCTTGCCTACGCCGAGCTCGTCGACTTCGGCGACGGCACGCAGCGGCTGGTCGTCGCGTACATCGATGACGCCGGCGCACGCGTGATGATGAACGGCATCGGCTACGGCGTCTATACCGTCGAGATCTGGGAGTACGACGAGGAGTCCGGCGAGCTCATGCAGCTGTTCCGCGGCATCTCGAACGGTGCTGCCAACGGTGCCGGCTCGGGTGTGGTCGGCCTGTCCTACCTCGAGTACGCCCGTAACCCCGAGACGGGCAACCTGGTTTTGTGCACGCGCGGCTACACGGATTCGTTTGGCGGCGAGACCCTCGACTTCTACGGCGTGACCGAAGATGGCTTCGGCGTGGTCAACGCGATGGTCGTCGACGTGGTCGAAAACGACAACGGGCCCACGGGCGAGATCCACTATTTCACGGGCGGCGAGCAGGTGGACGAGGAGGCCTACCGCGCTGCGCTTACGGACTGGAGGAGCTGCGACGCGGTGCTGCTCGCCAACGCGAGCGATAGCGAGGAGGGTGCGCTCGAGGGCCTGTCGCGCTACTACTCCAACGATGCGGTCGACGAGGACGACGTCACGTGCGTAGAGGACGCGGTGGATATCGTGCGCAACACGATCGATCTGCTGGAGGCGCGCGTGAACGCTGCGGCGGAAGCCGAAGCGGCGACCGACGGCGCGATATCCGGTTCCGGTGCGACCGGGCTTGCCCTGCACGACGGGGGCGCCCGATGATTTGCAAGCACTGCGGCGCCAAGCAGGATGGAAACCGCAAAACCTGCTCCAACTGCGGAGCGCCGCTGGGCTTTGACGCCGGCCGCGCAGATGCGCCCGCCACGGGCGGCACGGGCACCGGCGGCCGCACGAACCCCGCGAAGGGCCGCTCGGCGTCGCGTGCCAACGCGAACCTCATGGTTGTCTCGATGGAATGTCCCCAATGCGGGGAGTACATCCACGCTGAGGTCGCGCGCGAGGCGCGCAAGCTGCGGTGCCCCGGGTGCGGCAAGCTCATCGACCTCAAGCGGCCGACCGGTGGCCTCTCTTCTGTCGCACCCATCGACCTAGCGGACGAAGGCGAGCAGGTGGAGAAGTTCTCCTGCCCCGTCTGCGGCGCATCGGTTTCGGCGGGGCAGACGGACTGCCTCATCTGCGGCGCTCGACTGGCGGGTGAGATTCCCGCGGGGGTCGGCGCCGCGCCGGCACAAGGCGAGGCGGGGCCTGCCCCCGCGGGCGCCGCACCGCACCAGGGCACCACGGTCATCGCGCCCGATTCCGAGGTGCGGGACTCCGGTACTGTGGTGGTCGCCCCGCGCGACCTGCAGGGCGCACGGGGAGCACAGGGCGCTCGAGCCGTACAGACCCCGCAGCAAGGCACGCCGGCATACGGCCCCGTGTCCGGAGCTGGCGTGCAGGCGCCCGCGGTGCACACGGGTGCCACGGGTCCCCAAGGCGCGCCCTATGCAGGCGGAGCGTGGCAGCCGGTAACCCCGCAGGGCGGCGTGTCCGCGGGCAGGGTCGCGCCTCCGCCGCCGGCCCGCAACACCGGCAAGATTGTCGCCGCGGTCGTCGCCTGCGTGGTCGTCGTGGCGGCCGTTGCCGCCTTTGCGCTCGCGGGCGGACCGTCGGGCATCGCCGACGCCGTCTCGGGAAAGACCGAGCTCACGGCAGCATATGCCTCGAGCGACGAGGTCACGGTGACGGGTGACACGCGCGTCGTTCCCATGCTCGACGCGGAGCAGCCGGTCGAGCGCTACACGGTGCGCGTCAAGGCTGCCGACAACGCCGAGGGTGCCGCGCAGAGCATCGTCGACATGCCCACGCTCGACGTCACCGGCGGCGAGGGCTTCACCATGGCGGACTTCGGCGAACTGCCCGCGGGCACCTATTGGCTGGCTATCGTCGATGCGCAGCACGACGACGCCGTCTACGACTTGCCGCCGCTCGTGTACGACAACGCGGCTCAGGGCGCGTCGGGCGATGCCGAGATCCCCGACGTGCTGACGGTCGAGCCGCCGGCGGGCATCGACGATATGGGCGAGCTGACGGTTCGCAGCAAGTACGAGGCATTTCGCGACAAGCTCACGGGCCTGGTCGACACCTATGGCGACGCGTCGATCACCGTCATGCAGATCGATGACGGGCAGTATCTGGCGTGGGTCGCCGGCGTGAGCTATGCCGAGCTGGTCGATTTCGGCGATGGGGACGAGTACCTGGTGGTCGCGTATTGCACCGACCGCTCCTTTGCCACCTCGGGTTCCGTTGAGGAGCGCTCGGATGCCCTGCGCGCGGCTGACTATGGTCCGCAGGCCGCCGACTACGCCGTCGAGGTGTGGAAGTACGTCGAGGATTCCGGCAGCTTGGCCATGGTGTGCAAGACGAACCCGGTTGCGGATGACGACGGCATGTCGATACTCGAGTACGTGGAGAACCCCCAGACCGGAAACATCTGCCTGCGCGCGGGCGGCACCGATGTGAACGGCTCCGCTTCGGCGGGCTGCTTCGGCCTGAACGAGGACGGCGACCTGGCGGACCTGGCGTCGGGCGACAGCTCGAGCTGGCCCATCGCGTCGCGTGCCCTGTTCGTGCACCTGGGCGTGACCCAGGATGGCGCGGCCGACGACTCCGGTACGGGCGAGACGTCGTGCGCTCAGACCGCGCAGACCGTGAAGAACCTCACCGCCGAGCTCGCCACCATCACGCAGCGATAACTTGGGATCAGATGGGTTAGACGGGGACTGGGTCAGATGGGGACGTGTTCCATCCAACCCATCCCG
>NZ_JAUDCO010000002.1 GCF_030373545.1 Collinsella tanakaei
AGATGTGTATAAGAGACAGGAGATAGGGGGAACGGGGGCGGATGGGCGGGCATAGCCGTCGCATGACGCCGTGCGATGTACCCGCCCGGCGTCGTCGGCGAGGATCTTGCGCGCCCGTTCATGCAGGTACTCGACGGTGATCAAGTAGGCGCACGTCGCCGTGAGCGATACGATCCAACAGATGAGCAGGGCGAACTTGGCGGGAAGCGCCAGCAGGGCGAGCAGCAGGGTCGCCGGCACCACGGCGAGGATGACCAGCCCGCGGCCGATAAGCATGGGGTAGCGACGCTCGAAGCGCGTTGCCCGCTGCGGGTCGGCGACCCAGGCGCCGGCGCTCACGAAGCTCTCGCCGCCGCGCTTGTCTAGCGCGTCCTCGGCGACATCATGCTCGGCGATCATGAGGTCGGTCTCGGCGAGCCTGCGGTCGAACAGGGTGTTGATGCCCACGAGATGCCGCCGCGCGCCGATGCCGACGAGCAGCGCCGGTATCGCGAACAGCAGCAGGGTCGCCAAGCTGCGGGCGTAGAAGTCCCCGTAAAAGCCGGCGACCGCCTCGCGCATGGCGTCGATGCCGTAGGTGAAGGGCAGCCAGGGGTGCAGGGCGCGGAAAAAGCCCGGCATCATCTCGATGGGATAGGTCCCCGAGGTGCCCGGAATCTGCAGCACCACGAGCAGGACGCCGAGCGCCTTGCCGATGTGCTTGAAGGCGACGGCGAGCGCATAGACGATGAGCACGTAGATGAGCGACTCGACCATGCCTGCGAAGACGTAGGCGACCGGCGCCACGCACTGGATGCCGAGTGCGATCACGCCTGCGCAGCAGATGATCGCCTGCAGCTGCCCCAGCACCGCAAGCAGCAGCCAGCGTCCGAAGAAGCCCTGCCAGGGTGCGATGGCCCCGAGGCCTTCCGGGTCGACCTCCAGTTTGTAGATGGCGACGAGCACGAAGCCGCCGACCCACAGCGCCAGGTTGGTGTAGAACGGCGCCACGCCCGCGCCATAGGTATCCACGGGGAAGACCGCGTGCGCGACCAGGGCTGCCGGTGCGCTCATGAACGAACCGACCTCGGTGGGGTCGAGGTGGACAAGGTCGCGCAGATCGGCGAAGGCCTCGGCGCCGCCGAGGGTGTCGATGTCAGCGGCGAGCCCGTCGATGTCCGTTGCAGCTTCCCGCAGCGAGGCGGACGTATCTTCGATGGTGTCGGCTGCCTGGGCGAGCAGGGCGTCGAGTTGGTCGAGAGACGACGCGGCCTGCGACGCGATCGGGGCGATTGAGCCCACGGCGCCCGACAGGCGCCCGCCCGCGTCGGCGAAGGCATCGAGTGAGGACGAGATCTGCGGTCCGATGACGCCGGAAAGCTGTGCCTGCAGGTCGCTCAAGGCGTCTGCTCCGTCCTGAATGCTCCCGTTCAACGAGCTCGACAGGTCGCGCACGCCATCGGCGGCCGCCTTGATGTCGTCTGATAGCTCCTGCAGTCGGTCGAGCTGGGCCAGCTGCTCGTCGGATAGATCGGAAAGCAGGCCGATTTCCGTATCGATCTGCTGGAGCGCTTGCGTTCGCAGACCGTTTTGATCGGCGCCGTCGAGCGCCTCGATTGCATCGCGGGCGTTCTCAAGCGAGGTCATGAGGTTGCGCACCGTATCGTTGAGGGCGCGGATCTGCGCGATGGCGGCATCGATCTTGCCCTGCGCCCAGCCGATGTCTCCGGCGAGCTCTCCGATGTCGTAGGAGGCTTTCGACGAGATGCCGGCGATGGTTCTCGCGTCGGTGCCCATGTCGCCTGCGAGCTGGCCTGCGAGCGTCTGGGTACCGGAGCGCGCGGTGCCGAGAGCGTCCTGCGCGCGGTCGAGCGAATCGGCAAGCGACGAGGTCGAGTCGGCGATCTGCTCCAGGGCGCCCCGGGCGTCCCCGACGGTCTGTCGAGCCGATCCGATGCGCCGCTGCGCACCGTCCAAGTCGTCTGCCAGCGCGGTGAGTGCCGCCGCGGTGTCGTGGAGGCTCCCCGCGGCATCCTGGGCCGTCTGGTCGACGCTTGCGGTCGCGGATGAGGCGGCCCCTTTGAGCTTGTCGGCCACGGTATCGCCCACCACGCGCATGAACTCGCTTTCAATCTGGGCCTCGAGCGTGGTCGCGCCGGTGTCGGTCACCTTGGGCGCGATGGCGTTGGTCTTCTCGTTGACGTAGTAGGCGATATCCGCCGTCTTCGGCTTGCCGTCGACCACGCCTGCGAGTGTCGCCGAGAAGTCGCGGGGGATGACGATCGCCGCATAGGCGCGGCCCGCCTCGACCTCGGACACGGCATCGTCCTCGTTGGGGGAGAAGGTCCAATCGAGCTGGTGGTTCTCTGCAAGCCGTTCGCGGATCATCTCGCCGGCGTTGACGTCTCCCAGCCCGGGCACCGTTGCGCCCTCGTCCTCGATGACGACCTCCACCGGCACGGTCCCCGTGTTCTCATAGGGGTTCCAGTTGGCCAGGATGTTGATCCATGCGTACAGCGACGGGATGATGCACACGCCGAGCGCGATGACGATGGCGGCGGGATTGCGCGCGATGCGCTTAAGGTCCCTGATGAAGATTTGCAAGACGGTACCCACGGCGTCCCCCACGACGATTCGATGACAAAGTGTTGGAATGTTGTATCCGAGTGGATGGGTTCTTATGCACGCTCATCCAAGTTTTTTGAAAAAAATTCAAAAAACGTAAGCGATGCTACACTTTCCGGTGGATAAGCTGAGCGAAGGAGACGGTATGGTGAAGCGGGCCGACGGAACGGAACAGGGTGGCGCGAGCGCCAAAACGGCGAAGAGCGCCGCGACGCGCGAGAAAATCATGGCCGCCGCAACCCAGCTCATGGTCGAGCGCGGCGGTACGGGCTTTCAGATCGGCGAGGTGTCCGATCGGTGCGGCATCTCCAAAGGCGCCCTCTACTACTATTTCGCCGATAAGGGATCACTTGTGCAGGCGATCTTCGATCGGGCGATGGAAGGGCTTGTCGCCGACGTCGAGGCCGCGGTCGCCCAGGCTCCTTCCTCGCGCGCTTCGATTCTGGGGCTCGTCGGCGCACTCGCGCATGCGGTCCGTCCCGGCAGCGCGCTTACGCTTGCGCTCGCCCATGGCATCTGGGATGTGGAGCACGAGGTGCTTCCGCACATCAAGGAGCGCATGGAGCGCATCATCGCGGTGCTCGAGGCGCAGCTCGAGCGGGCCAAGGTCGAGGGGCTCGTCAAGCCGGATGCCAACAGCCATCTGGTGGCGGTCGCCATCATCGGCGCCTTCGCGATCTCCGAATACGCCGGCGAGGCGGTCGATGCCGCGGGCGACCCCGAGGCATTCGCCCACGGCGTGCTCGATGTGGTGTTCCACGGTATCGGCGCGTGACGAGGTGCCGCCTGCGTTTCGCGACAAAATTGAGCTGATTGCCAGGGCTAACGGAGTGCTGTCACGGTGACGAGGCCCACGATTGCCGCAGTCGCCCAGAACGCGAACGGGACGAGCTCGGGCGGCATCAGGGCGCAGGCGGCAGCTGAGACCAGCGCAGTGAGTCCCAGTGCGCTTTCGCAGGATAGGCGCGGTCTTCCCGGCGTGCGCTCGGCTGCGTCAAGCGCGCCGCAGAGCGCAAACACGATATCGAGGGCAAGCACGGACGAGAATGCGCCAAGCGCCGAGACGATACCCGAGCCCCATGCGATGGGGGTGCAGACGAGAAGCGATGCCGCGGCGGTGACGGCGAGCGCGGGAAGGGCGTCCAGCGCGAGCAGCGCCGCCGTCGACACAGGCAAGTGGTCGCGCATGAAGCGGTTGCCCATATCGTCGGTGAACGTCCGGGCGATTGCGCGCGGGAGCTCGGAACAGGAGAGCGCAAACAGCAGCCATGAGGCGGCACCGAGGATGCGCCCGCCCGTTGCCCCTCCGAGCATGCCGGACGCGGCGCTCATCTCGGCAAGGGAGCCGGAAAGCAACGCGACGCCCATCGGCGCCAGGACGGCGCCAGCCCCCAGCAGCTGCGGCAGCATGTCGTATCTGCGAACGAGCGAGATGGCGGAGCGCGCGAGGACCGTTGCCGTTCCCCTGATGCATGGCATGTGGCCGATAGGGCGACGCCGCGCCGCGCGACGGCTTTTGATGAGGCTGCGGTAGAGCTTGGGGTTGTAGACCGCCATGCGGCGCACCGCGTAGACGGAGGCGTCGCCGGCATCGCACGTGAGCGCGCAGGCAGGTAGAGTGCGGGCGACGACCGCGCTCGTCGCGACGAGCAGAAGCGTACCTGCTGCAGCAGCGATGGGTGCGGATGCTCCGGGCTTGCCGAAGATCGGCGCTTGAGCAATGCCAGCGAACCGGGGGAGGAGCGCACCGGTCGTGACGACGAGCATGATGCCCGCCGCGGCGATGGCGCAGACGAGGGCGAGGCGCCGTCTGCCCACCATGCGCAGACGGACCTCTCCAACGATCCAGGCGAGGGTATATGCCGCACCCGTCATCAGGCCTGCGGTCATCGCGTAGGGCAGGCAGGTTACGAGGTCGGTTTGGGTGCCGAGCGCCGTTGCGACGAAGGCTGCGACGAGGTAGCCCGCAGCGCCTCCCATGAGGCAGCGCGCGGCCATTCGCGGTACGAGGTCGACGAGGTTCCAGCCGGCAAGTGCCACGGGCGTCTGCGCGAGCCAGGCGGCGTCGGGCGCGGAGACGGCCCAGGGTGCACGCCAGGCGGCGCGAACTGACCACAGGGCTGCCGCGCAGACGGGGAGCGCAAGGGCGGCTCCCGCGATGAGCGGGGCGATATCGGCGGTGACGGCTGCCATCTCGGGGCTGTCGGTCTGCGCGGATCCGGTAACGAGGCCCAATATCCACAGCCAGCACGCGACAGTGCATCCGCAGACGATGACCGCCACGTAGAGCAGGTAGATTCGTTCGCTCAAATCGCGCGTGTCGTCCAAGTCAGCACCGGCCGCCCACAGCCAGAAGTTGGCGGAGGCGCGCAGGTGTTTGCGCTTGAGCCAAAGCATGGTGGAAAGACCATCGAACATGATCGTCACCTATACGGATTTCCAAAACGCATCGTCGACGGGGCCTTCAAGATGCTCCAGCCTTCCGTCCCTGAGCATGAGCATGCAGGTGGGCTGGAGCGTTTCGAGCGCATGGTGGCAGCTCATGATTATGGCGCAGCCGCAAGCGGCGGCACGGGCGAGCTCCTCCTCGAGCACGCGCGCGGAGGTGGGGTCGAGCGGGCCGGTGGGCTCGTCGAGCATCAAAAGATCTGGCTGGACGGCCAAGGCGAGTGTGCAGGCGAGCTTCTCGCGCATGCCCCGCGAGAAGCTTTGCGGATACTGGTCGCAAAAGCGCGCGATGCCGAAGCGCTCGAGCAGGCGGTCGGCCTCGTCCCAGCGCTCGTCGTCCCAGCCGTTAGCCCGCCCCAAGAGCTCGACATGCTCGTATGCGGTAAGGTCGTCGTAGAACGCGGGGACGTCCGCGACGAACGCCATGCGGCTTCGCTCGACGGGCTTGGCGCGTTCGAGCGTGGTGCCGTTGAGCAGGATGGCGCCCTCGCGGAGCCGCTCCCAGCCCGCAAGGCAGCGCAGAAGCGTGGATTTTCCCGCACCGTTGGGGCCGACGAGCAGGGCGACGTCACCCGCAGCGAGCGAGAAGGTCACCTGCTCCCAGATATTGGCGCGCCCATAGCCGAACGCGATGTCTCGAACATCGAGGATGTCCATGGCGAGCCTTTCGCTTACCGCACCGTGAACACGTAGCTCACGGTGCCCTCGTCAAAGGTGACCTTCGCGCAATAGCGCCAACCGGGCTCGATGGTGAGCGTTGCCGTGCTGTCGACGAGTGCTACCTCGACCTGCTCGCCGGAAAGCGCGTCCGCATCGATATCCGAAGGGGAACCGGCTTTCTCGGCAGCCGCCGCGATGGCGTCCTCCCTCCAGCGCGTGACCGATACCGAGCGGGCAGGGCGGTCGAGGGCGAGTGCGGCCTCGATGGCGTCGTCGATGCACGCATCAGGGATGTCGTCGCGGGAGATCTGCGTGGGGTGGGGGACGTCGGCAACGACGGTCTGCATCTGCCCGTCCTCCTTAAAGCTCCAGGTGAAGCCGTTGGTGAGGGGCATCAGCGAGACCGCCGCGAGATCGGTGGTGTAGTCGAGTGAGGCGCTTGCCGGCTGCGAGGGATCGGGCTCGCTCCAGAGCTGGGAGACGAGCTCGTCGTAGGCGGCGGCGTCCCCGGGCGCCCCTTCGTCGATAACCTCGACGCGGGTGATGCCGGGATACTGTCCGGGATAGCTCTCGAGCATGATGCCGTTGCCGGTTATGCGCACGACGTTGCCGGGCTCGAGGTCCTCAGGCGCGATGGCGGCGCCATCGATGTCGACGATCTCGGCGTCGCCGATCGCGGTCGGGACGAAGGGCGTCTCGGTGTCCCGGTCGACAAGCAGCAGGCTGTCGTCGCCCAGGCGAAGGACCATCGCGGTGCTCTCAAACTCCTGCTGTCCCTCTTGCTGTCCTGCGTCGCTTCCTTCGGTGCGCCGTGTGCCGTTGGTCGTGCAGCCGGCGATGCCGACAACGGCACCGAGACAGGCGAGCGCGATGATCGCGATGCGAAGCTTCATGGGCGGCCTTTCGCTAGGGCGGATAGAGTGAGACGAAGGCGGCTTCCCCGATCAGTCGTATGCCCGGTCGGGCATATCTCAAAGACTGACAGGTCGGTCATCGACTTCTTCAATATCTTTTCCCCATGGTACCCGAGAAGGCAGGCACACGATCGTCTCGCCGATAGCTTGCAGCCCTTACTTTCGCTCCTCCTCGTGGTTCGCCGAGATGTTGTGCGTGACGATCTCGTCCTCGTCTCGGCCGGTGACCATGCAATATACGAGGAAGATGAGCCGGACACCGAGATTCAAGAACAATAGGGCAAATACGAGGCCCATAGCGTTGACGGTGACGACTTGCTGGACGGTCGTTCCCATAAACAAAGAGAGACGCACGTTGTTGAATACTTTGTATGCGACGATGATTCCGACGACGGCGACAATAGCACGCGCTGGTGCCCATGCCTTGCATACCGCCTTGAGGGAACGGCAGGAAAAGAGAACCATGGTGGCGACGATGGCGAATGTGACGGCGACGATGCCGAGACAGGCAAGGACGAACGCTGGGTTGACGGGCTCATCATGGGCGGCTGCGCCGGAAAACCCGATGACGACGCCGAATATCGCGCCAAGAACCGTGAAGGTCACGATGATGAGCGCGTCGCGGGAGCGCTTTCCGCGGATGATGTCCCCAGCGTATTGCATTTCATCGCTGGTCGGCGGACGGACGAAGGCGACCATGGCATTCCTTTCGTCGGCTCGATTCCCGAAATGGTTTCGAGGCGTATCGCGATCGTACCCGTAAGGCTCAACGGCTCTGTAACGCTCGCGTAAAGCTTCGAGTCGAAAATGAGCGGGTCGATCGATGAGCAGACTGCCCGGCGGTGCCTTTGCCCGCGAAGTGTCTCATGTCATGCCGGAACACGGCGGTATGCGCGGCCGTCGTTGCTGCGCTCGAGGTATCCGAGGTCGACGAGCATGCGGCGCAGCCACGCGTGGTCGTCGACGATATCCAGCAGGATGAAGTTGACCTCCTGCTCGGTGTAGGTCCGGTTCTCTTCGAAGCGGCTCGTCGCATAGCGCAGCAACGCCTGCCGATAGACATCCTTGCGCGGTATGGTTGCAACCCGACCCGTCTCATCGGTGAAACGGCGCCGGAACTCGGCGTCGATGTGCGCGATGTCGTCGTTCATGGGCGCCTCCTGGGGCGAGGGGTGTTCCGGCGCATCAGTCCGCCATGTAATCGTGGAGCACGGCCTCGATGTTGTTGCCCTCGGGGTCGAGCACGAAGCAGGCATAGTAGCCAGGATGGTAGTCGCGCGGGCCCGGGGCGCCGTTATCGGTGCCGCCGTCGAGCGCAGCCTCGTAGAATTCCTGGACGTCGTCGGTGGTCTTGGCGCGCCATGCGTAATGGCTCGGCGCGGGGGCGATGCCCTCCTTGGCCGCCGAGATCCAGACGGCGTCACCCGTCTCGTCGTCGACGAACTGCGTACCGCCCGGGTACTCCACGCCCTTGTGATAACCGACGGTCGCAAGCACACGCTCGTAGTAGGCAGCCATGGCGGCGGGGTCGGACGCATGGATGATGAGATGGTCGAACATGGCATTCCTTTCGTCGCCGGGTGCCGGCGGACGGGTGGGGACGTGTCCGGTTCATCCCCTTTTCGCCAGCGATGGTGACGGCCGGCTCCATTTTCCCATCGCGCCCATGGGCGGATGCCGATACCTTCGGCGAGTGGCGCGCCTCGCGCTGGGGACCAGCAGTTGCCCCGTGTCAGAATCGAGATGTTCGCGAAGTGAGTGCTTCATATCGAAAACCCTTTGTATACGGCAGAGGTTGCAATTCGTGTAACTGCGGATTCCTTGCTGTGCAGCAGAGGGACACTCGAGGAATCCAAAACGAAGCGCTCACTTCGCGAAGTCGGGCGAGCCCCAGTGCGCTCGGAGGGGCTGCCCCATCGATCAGAGGGAGCACTATCGTGCAAAATGGCCACGTCGCCCGAGACCGCCTTGCCGTTTTGGCGTGCGTTTCGCCATCTTCAGCGTGCTACCATCGTGGACGCGATACGAAAGCGAGGAGGCGCGCATGAAGCAGGCGGTCGTGGGGCTTGTCGCCCACGTGGACGCGGGCAAAACGACACTGGCGGAAGCCATGCTCTTCGCAGCGGGCTCCATCCGCGCACGCGGGCGCGTCGACCGCGGGGATGCGCACCTGGACAGCGATGTCATGGAGCGCGAGCGCGGGATCACGATTTTCTCCTCGCAGGCGTCGTTCGATTTCGAGGGCTTCCATTACATGCTGCTCGACGCCCCGGGGCACGTCGACTTTTCCGCCGAGGCCGAGCGCACGCTGCGCGCACTCGACTGCGCCGTGCTCGTAATCGGCGCAAACGACGGCGTCCAGGGGCATACCGAGACCATGTGGGACCTGCTTGCGCGCTATCGGGTGCCGACATTCCTGTTCGTCAACAAGATGGACCTTGCCACCGCCGATCCGGATGCGCTGATGCAGCAGGTCCATGGGCGCCTTGACCCGATGTGTCTGGACGGTGCGGCCCTGCTCGATGCCGACGAGTCCGTAACGGAGGACGCCGCGGCGACCGACGAGGCGGCGCTCGATGAGTATCTCGAGACTGGCACGCTCGCCCCCGCGACGCTTCGCCGTCTGGTCGCCGAGCGTCGCATCTTTCCCGTGTTTTCGGGGGCGGCGCTGCGCGGCGACGGCGTCGAGGACCTGCTGCGCGGTATCGCATCGTTCATGCCCGAGCGCACGTGGCCCGACGAGTTCGCCGCGCGCGTGTACAAGGTGAGCCGTTCGTCGCGCGGCGAGCGGCTGGCATGGCTCAAGGTCACCGGCGGGGTGCTGCGCGCCAAGATGTTCGCCTCGGGCACCGACCATGGCGAGGTATGGGAGGAAAAGATCGATCAGGTCCGCATCTACCAGGCCGATTCGTTTCAAACGGTGACGGAGGTCCCCGCAGGGCGCATCTGCGCGGTGACGGGTCTTTCGCACGTGATGCCGGGCAGCGCCCTCGGTGCCGAGCCGCAGGGTCTGGCGCCGCTGCTCGCCCCCGTCCTGTCCTACCAGGTGCTCCCCGGCGAGAACGACGTGCATACGGTGGTGCGCGCCCTGCGCGAACTCGCCGATGAGGACCCTCTGCTCGGCGTGAGCTGGCAGGAGCATCTGCAAGAGGTGCACGTGCAGCTCATGGGCGCCGTGCAGCGCGAGGTCGTGCAGCAGGTGCTCGCGGAGCGCTTCGGTCTAGCCGTCGATTTCGGTCCGGGCGGCATTCTGTACAAAGAGACGCTGCGCGCGCCCGCGGAGGGTGTCGGCCACTTCGAGCCGCTTCGGCATTACGCTGAGGCCCACCTGCTTATCGAGCCCCTGCCGCGCGGGATGGGAATCGAGGTCGGTACGCGCTGCTCGGAGGACGACCTCGACCGCAACTGGCAGCGGCTCATTCTCACCCATGTGCTCGAGCGCGAGCATCTCGGCGTGCTGACCGGCTCGCCGCTCGCTGACGTGCGCATCACGCTGCTCGCCGGTCGCGCGCATGCCAAGCACACCGAGGGCGGCGACTTTCGGCAGGCGACCTACCGCGCCATCCGCCAAGCGCTCATGTGCGCCCGCGAGCAGGGGGCGTGCGAGCTGCTGGAACCCTGGTACCGCTTCCGCCTGGTGGTGCCCGCGGACAAGGTCGGGCGGGCGCTCGCCGACCTGCAGCGCATGGGGGCGTCGTTCGATCCGCCAGCGACAGCGGGGGAGGTCGCCACGCTCGTCGGATTCGCGCCGGCATCAGAGATGCGCGAGTACGCGCTCGACGTGACGGGCTACACGGCGGGGCTTGGACGTCTGGCGCTCGAATATGCCGGGTATCGGGAATGCCACGACGCGGAACGCGTGATTGCCGAGGCCGCCTACGATCCGGAGGCCGATCTGCCCAACACGCCGGATTCGGTCTTCTGCGCGCACGGGGCGGGCTATACCGTCAAGTGGCACGAGGTCGCCGAGCAGGCGCACGTGGAGGTCGATCCCGCGCGCCTGCGTCCCTGGCGCGAAGCCGACGCCTCGTTTTTCGCGCGGGGGTAGCGCGCGCAGGGGTGCTCGGCGCTCCCTGCGAAGCGCATGTGCGTTTACGGTTCGGTTTATGGATGACCTGCCGAGTAGACCGCTGAAACCGCAAGCTCGCTACCAGCGCGTTTGCTTCGAGCGTCGGCGATGATACTCGGCCATCCCGCCGTAAACCGCACCGTAAACCATTTTTTTTTGAGATAAAGAGGAAGCCCTCGCGTTCTCAGCGCAGCATCCAGGCAAAACCCCAGCTTGGCATATCGACGGTCGCGACCTCGGCGGTCGTGCCGGCTACCAGATCGGTGTATGCGGCAGCCTCGGGCATCCAGATCGTCTTGGCGTCGTCGCTGAAGTTGAACACGGCGTGCAGCGTCCTGTCGCCGAAGCTGCGCACGATCCACAGGATCGAGGCGTCGTCGTAGTTCTTGGTGCGCACGTCGGCATCGGCCGAGAACACCGGCTCGCTGCGGCGGATATCCTCAAGCGTGCGCAAGGCGTTAAAGATCCGCTGCTGGACGGACCCGGGTCCGTCGATGTTCTCTGCAAGCCGCCAGTCGAATGCGCCGCGGTGGATGTAGCGGGAGTCCTCGGCCTTCTCGGGGTCGTCCTTGTAGGTGTAGTCATTGACCTGGCCGACTTCGTCGCCGCTGTAGATGATGGGCAGCCCCGACTGCGTGAACATGTAGGCGTGCAACATGATGTCCTTGCGGATGGCAACCTCCATCGCCTCGTCGTCGCCTTCGAAGCCGGCCGCCTCGATGCCGCACATGGATGCGGTGGTGGCGCAGAAGCGCGCATCGCCCGTGACGGGGTCGGCGTTGTAGAGCTCGCCGCGCGAGACGCTGCCGGGCGTATGGCCCTGGAAGTAGTCGTTCAGGTACGCCTTGTGCGGCACTTCCGCCATGCCCCACGTCGAGAGCGTCCCGTAATCCAAGCCCCAGCCGATATCGTCGTGGCAGCGCAGATAGTTGAGGAAGGTGTAGCTACGGGGCAGCGAGCATACGATGTCGGTCTGCTGGCGCAGCAGGCGCGCATCGCGCGTCGCGACGGTATTCCAGGTGGTCGCCATGGTGGTCACGTTGTAGAGCATGTGGCACTCGGGCTTCTCGACGGTGCCGAAGTACGGCGCGACCTCCACCGGCGCCATGACGACCTCGCCCAGAAGCACGATGCCCGGGCACACGATCTCGCCGATCATGCGCATCATGCGCACGATAGTGTGGACCTGCTTGAGGTTGCGGCAGTTGGTGCCGAGCTGCTTCCAGATGTAGGGGACCGCATCGATGCGGATGATGTCGATGCCCTGGTTTGCCAGGAACAGGAAGTTGTACATCATCTCGTTGAACACGCGCGGGTTGCGGTAGTTGAGATCCCACTGGTAGGGGTAGAACTGCGTCATCACGCACTGGTCAAGTTCGGGCAGGTAGGTGAAGTGGCCGGGTGCGGTGGTGGGGAAGACCTGCGGCACGTCGCGCGTGTAGCGGTCGATGATGCCCTGATCGCGCACGAAGAAGTAGCGGCTCATGTACTCGCCCTCGCCGGCGCGGGCGCGCCGGGCCCACTCATGCTCGTCGGAGGTGTGGTTCATGACGAAGTCCATGCACAGGCTGATGCCGCGTGCGTGGCATTTTGAGGCGAGGTGCGCGAGGTCGTCCATGGTGCCGAGCGCGGGGTTCACGCGTCGGAAATCCGAGACCGCGTAGCCGCCGTCCGAGCGGCTCTTGTCGGCGGGCGTGTCGAGGAACGGCATGAGATGGATGTAGTTGACGCCGCATCGCTCGATATAGGGGAGATTCTTCTCGACGCCTTTGATGGTGCCGGCGAAATTGTCGATGTACATCTGCATGCCGAGCATGTTGGTCGCGCGGTACCACGCGCCGGCCTCCTCGCGTGCGAGGTCGAGCTTCTTGAGCTTGTTGTCGCGCTCGTCGAAGAAGCGCTTCAGCCCGTCGCAGAGCTCGGCGAACATATCGCCGTTGTCGTAGAGCTCCATGTAGAGCCAGCGCAGCTCATCGCGATGGCGCGCCATGCGCTCAGCGAAGATGGCGTCGGCGCGGGCGCGGGTCATGCGCATGGCGGGTTTGCTTGCGGGGGTGGCGGCAGTCGTGTCCGGTGCCGTCGCGGGGGAGGCGGGTGCTGCGCTCTCCGTGGTCTTCGTCATGTTCGCCATGGGCCATCCCTCTCCTTGTGCCTGCATGGGGGTTCAACGCGTTCATTCTATGTCCGGCTGGGAACGTTCACACCCCTCATGAGCACGATGGTTTCGACTCGTTGCATAGATGCATATCGGGACGGCATTCGACCACGCACCAGGTGCAGGTCGGCGTGAAGATGTGAGGGTGGCGCGGTGTCGTGCACAGCGGACATGGCGCTGTGGCGCCCATGCGCGCCGCATTGCGGCGACATGTCTTGGGGGCGTCCGCGCGCGCCGGCGCGTGCGTACGGAATGCGATATCTTGGTCGTGAAGTAACTGGGGCGTCCGCGCGCGCCGGCGCGTGCGGCTGGCGTAGACTTTCGATACAGTCAAATACAGTCAAACGTTGGATGGATAGGACGCGCAGCCCAGCGGTTGCCGGCGTCATGGAATGAGGGAGGAACCATGGCTATCGAGCGGGTCGCCATCATCGGCAAGGGTGCGGTCGGACTTCTGCACGGCAGCAAGATCGCGCGAAACGTCGGGCACGACGCCGTCGTCTACGTCATGGACGATGCGCGCTTTGCACGCCATGCGGGAGAGGTCGTGACCATCAACGGCGAGCCGTGCGACATGGCGACGATTCCTGCGAGCAGCGCCGAGCCGGTCGATCTGGTGATCTTGGCCGTGAAGGCGACGGGGCTTGGTGCAGCGATTGAGACCATGGCGCCCCTGGTCGGTCCCGACACGGCGATCATGTCGCTGCTGAACGGTGTGACCAGTGAGGAGCGCATCGCCAAGCGCTACGGCTGGGAGCATCTGGTGCTGAGCGTCACCCAGGGTATGGACGCGGTTTTTATCGGCGGCGAGCTCACCTATACCCATCCGGGCGAGATCCGCTTCGGCGCCGCGCCCCAGACGGCGCCGGGCGTCGTCGAGGCGATCGATGCGTTTCTCGACCGTGCGGGAATCGTGCATGCGGTCGAGGAGGACATCCGCCATCGCATGTGGACGAAGCTTATGACCAACGTCGGCGTCAACCAGACCTGCATGGTCTTTGGATGCGATTACGGCGCAGTATGCAAGCCGGAGAGCGAGGAGCACCGGTGTCTGATCGCCGCCATGCGCGAGGCGCTCGCGGTGGCGCGTGCGGAGGGCGTCGATGTGACGGAGGACGACCTGTGCCAGATGTACGCGATGTTCGAGTCGTTGACGCCTGATGGCTTGCCTTCGATGGCGCAGGACCGCATCAATAAAAAGCCGAGCGAGGTGGAGGAGTTCGCGGGGACCATCATCCGCCTTGCCGAGCGCCACGGCATCCTCGTGCCGCAGAACCGCTGGCTGTACCGGCGCGTTCATGAGATTGAGGAGACCTACGTCTCTGCAGCCCTGTGAAATAGCGCCCGAGCGGCGTCACGCGGTCACTGCGCGGAGCTCACGTAGCTTTCGTCGATGGTGATCTTGGGAATCGTGCGCGGATAGTGGTCGCGCACGATGTCCGAGACCCGTCGGCGAAGCGCGTCCTCGGAAAGCGGCAGGTCGGTCGGGCGCACGCAGTCAAAGATGACGTTGGTATGCGTGGGGCCGGGGACGCAGCGCAGGTCGTGGATGGTGATGCGCGGGTCGATGATCTTCACCGCCTGGTCGATCCAATTGCGCATGTTCGCGACGGTCGGGTCGTCGGTCACGATCGGGTCGTAATGCAGGGTGACGACGAGCCCGTCATCGTTTTTGAAGTCCTGCTCGATGTTGTCGATGAGGTCATGGCTCTCGAGGGGGTCCGCCTCCGCCGCCATCTCGACGTGGGCGCTCGCGAACTGACGCCCCGGACCGTAGTCGTGAACCATGAGGTCGTGGGTGCCCAGCACGCCGGGGTAGGACATGATCTTGGCGCGGATGTGCTCGACGAGCTCGGGCGAGGGCGCCTGGCCGAGCAGGGGATTGACGGTGTCGCGCACGAGGCCGATGCCGCTCCATACGATGAACAGGCCGACCGCTGCGCCGACGATGCCGTCGAGCTGGATATCGGCGACATGGGCAACGACGGCGGACAGCAGTACCGCGGATGTCGAGATGACGTCGTTGCGCGAGTCGACAGCGGTCGCCTCGAGTGTCTCGGAGCCGATGCGCCGGCCGATTGAGCGGTTGAAGGCGGCCATCCACAGCTTCACGACAATGGAGAGCGTCAGGATCGCGACGAGTACGGCGTTGAACTCCACGGGCGTGGGGTGCAGGATTTTCTCGATCGATGAGCCGACGAGGTTGATGCCAATCGCGAGCACGAGCGCGGCCACGACGAGGCCGGCGAGATACTCGTAGCGTCCATGGCCGTAGGGGTGCTCGGGGTCGGCGGGCCGACTCGCGAGCTTGAAGCCGAGCAGGCTCACGATGTTGCTCGCCGCATCCGACAGGTTGTTGACGGCGTCGGCGACGATGGATACCGAGCCCGCGAGCACGCCGATGGCGCCTTTCGCCATGCAGAGCAAGACGTTGCACACGATGCCGACGATGCCGGCGAACTGCCCGTAGCGCGTGCGCACGACGGGGTCTGCGGTGTCGGTGAAGTTGCGGACAAAGTGTCTGACGAGCCATTCGGTCATGGGTGATTCCTCCTTGTGAGGCTGTATTGTACCCCTGTGCTCGGCTGCCTTGCGCTTCGCCCGGCGACGATTGTCACCGTTGCGAACGCGTGACACGACGCCGCGTCGAATGCCGACGGTCCGCGCTCTCCGCACCGCCGATTCCGGCGTCCACAATATCTTGGTCAAGACCTTTTGTCGAATCATTTGATGTGAAGCGCGTGACGCGTCCTGTGGATTTTTCTCGACAGGCGCGTCGGATGGCAAAAGGCCGAAGCGCTGGTCAGAACCGTGACGCTCTCCGGTTTGCCGCCGCGGCTTAACGATCGATTTGAGTGAAGAAAAAAACACACGAGCGATGACCTGCCTAAACACAAGATATAGGGTCCTGCCGCTAAAAAGCCAACACCATGTAGTGAATCGCGTGACGTATAGTAGGTATCCGCCGCCACTCGCCGCAGGGGAGCCGCACCCGGTATCGGGTTCCCTTTCGGCGAGTGGCCGCATGGTGATGGGCTACCACGGATTCGAGAGGGCATACGCATGAAGATCATCAAGCGCAACGGCACCGAGGTCGCATTCGATATCGACAAGATCACGAATGCCATCCGCGGAGCCAACCGCGAGGTGAAAGAGCAGGACCGCATGACGGAGCGCGAGATCGTGTTCGCGTCCCAGAATGTTGCCGAGGCGTGCGAGAACGCCGGCCACACCGTCTCGGTCGAGGAGATTCAGGACCTCGTCGAGGACGAGATCATGGCGCTCGACCACTTCGAGGTCGCCCGCCACTACATCATCTACCGCTACGTGCAGAGCCTGAAGCGCCAGAAGAACACGACCGACGACAAGATCCTGTCGCTCATCGAGTGCAACAACGAAGAGGTCAAGCAGGAGAACTCCAACAAGAACCCGACCGTCAACTCGGTGCAGCGCGATTACATGGCGGGCGAGGTCTCCAAGGACCTCACGCAGCGCGTGCTGCTGCCGCAGGAGGTGGTCGAGGCCCACAACGAGGGCATCATCCACTTCCACGACTCGGATTACTTCGCCCAGCACATGCACAACTGCGATCTTGTGAACCTCGAGGACATGCTGCAGAACGGCACGGTCATCTCCGGCACGCTCATCGAGCGCCCGCACAGCTTCTCCACCGCCTGCAACATCGCCACGCAGATCATCGCCCAGGTCGCTTCCTGCCAGTACGGTGGCCAGTCCATCAGCCTCACGCACCTCGCCCCCTTCGTCGAGGTGTCCCGCCAGAAGATTCGCGGCCAGGTCGAGCGCGAGCTCGCCGAGCTCGGCGCGACGGCGCCCGAGGACAAGATCGCGAGCGTCGTCGAGGAGCGCCTGCGCGACGAGATCCGCCGCGGCGTTCAGACCATCCAGTACCAGGTCGTCACCCTCATGACCACCAACGGTCAGGCGCCGTTCGTGACCGTGTTCATGTACCTCAACGAGGCGCGCTCCGAGGCCGAGAAGCGCGATCTGGCCATGATCATCGAGGAGACGCTGCGCCAGCGCTACGAGGGCGTGAAGAACGAGGCAGGCGTGTGGATCACCCCGGCGTTCCCCAAGCTCATCTACGTGCTCGAGGAGGACAACGTCGCCGAGGGCTCGCCGTATTTCTACCTCACGCAGCTTGCCGCCAAGTGCACCGCCAAGCGCATGGTCCCCGACTACATCTCCGAGAAGATGATGCGCAAGCTCAAGCTGTCGAAGGGCGAGACCGAGGGCAACGGCGATTGCTACACCTGCATGGGGTGCCGCAGCTTCCTGACGCCCGACCGTTCGGGCAACGGCTTTGACAACGTGGCGCGCGCCAAGAACTACGAGCCCGGCAAGCCGAAGTACTACGGCCGCTTCAACCAGGGCGTCGTGACCATCAACCTGCCCGACGTTGCCCTGTCCTCGCACGGCGACCACGACCGCTTCTGGGAGATCTTCGACGAGCGCCTCGAGCTGTGCCACCGTGCGCTCATGTGCCGTCACGAGCGCCTGAAGGGGACGCTCTCGGACGCCGCGCCGATCCTGTGGCAGTACGGCGCGTTGGCGCGCCTGGACAAGGGCGAGACCATCGACAAGCTGCTCTATGGCGGCTACTCGACGATCAGCCTGGGATACGCGGGCCTGTACGAGTGCGTGAAGTACATGACCGGCGCCTCGCATACCGACGAGCGCGGCAAGGGCTTCGCGCTGGCGGTCATGCAGCACATGAACGACAAGTGCGCTGAGTGGAAGGCCGCAAGCAACATCGACTTCTCGCTCTACGGCACGCCGCTCGAGTCCACCACCTACAAGTTTGCCAAGTGCCTGCAGCGCCGCTTCGGCATCATTCCCGGCGTGACGGACAAGGGCTACATCACGAACTCCTACCACGTGCACGTGTCCGAGGAGATCGACGCGTTCAGCAAGCTGAAGTTCGAAAGCGAGTTCCAGCAGCTTTCGCCCGGCGGCGCCATCTCCTACGTCGAGGTGCCCAACATGCAGGACAACCTCAAGGCCGTCATCCGCGTCATGCAGTACATCTACGACAACATCATGTACGCCGAGCTCAACACCAAGAGCGATTACTGCCAGGTGTGCGGCTACGACGGCGAGATCAAGATCGTGGAGGACGACGGCAAGCTGGTGTGGGAGTGCCCCAACTGCGGTAACCGCGACCAGGAGAAGCTCAACGTGGCACGCCGTACCTGCGGCTACATCGGTACCCAGTTCTGGAACCAGGGCCGTACCGAGGAGATCCGCGACCGCGTTCTGCATCTGTAGGTTAGGTTCCGCGGTTCTGCCGAACCGCGGGACTGAGTCGACGCTGCGCGGACATCTGGCGGGCGATCTGACCTTCACTCGTCGGGCATGGGCAAAAGCCCTATGCCCTCCTCGTTCAGGCCACCTCGCCTCGCCAGCTGCCCGCTCGCTGACTGAGTGCTCGTCCCGAAAGCTTTTTGTGCTGGAAACAGGGGTGGCTCCATGTTCCCGGTTCGTGGTGGCGCGCTTCTCCCGAGAAGGGAGCAGTGCGCCTTTGTGCAGGGAGGCTGACGCGTGAATTACGCTGAGATCAAGTATTCCGATATCGCCAACGGCGAGGGCGTGCGCACGACGCTGTTCGTCTCCGGTTGCACGCGCGGCTGCCCGGGATGCTTCAACTCCGGCGCCTGGAGCTTTTCGGCGGGCGAGCCCTTCACCTGCGAGGTCGCCGACCGGGTCATTGCGAGCCTCGAGCCCGCTTTTGTCGATGGGCTCACGCTGCTGGGCGGCGAGCCTATGGAGCCCCAGAACCAGGCGGGGCTCGTCGACTTCATCGAGCGCGTGCGCGAGCGGTTTCCGCGCGGATGCGGCAAGACCATCTGGTGTTTCACCGGCGACACGCTCGACGAGCTCCTGCCCGGCGGGCGCCATCACACCGAGGTGACCGACCGGCTGCTCGATTGCATCGACATCTTGGTCGACGGTCCGTGGGTGGAGGATCTCTACGACATCACGCTGCGTTTTCGCGGTTCGTCCAACCAGCGCCTCATCGACCTGAACGCCACGCGCGCGCAGGCGGAAGAGCGGGGCGTGCCGCTTGACCAGGCGATTTGCCTGTGGCACGACGAAGAGGTGTACAGCACCCATTCGATGTGAGGCGCCTGCCCGCCCCTTATGGCGGGCGTCTGCGATGGCAGGCGACATGCATGGTACGATAGCGGGCATATAACGCGTTTGTTCGGGAGGGTTCATGGTCGATCAGGAAAAAGTTCAGCAGGCGGTGCGCCTGCTTCTCGAGGGCATCGGTGAGGATCCCGAACGCGACGGCCTTATCGATACGCCCGAGCGCGTGGCCCGCATGTACGCCGAGCTCGTATGCGGTATGGACCAAGATCCCTCGACGCATCTGTCCCGAACGTTCGAGATCGATTCAAACGATATGGTCGTGGAGCGGGGCATCACGTTCTACTCGCTGTGTGAGCATCATCTGCTGCCGTTTTACGGCACGGTGACCATCGGATACATCCCCTGCGGACGCGTGGCGGGTCTTTCCAAGCTCGCGCGCACCGTCGAGGTGTTTGCGCGCCGCCTGCAGCTACAGGAGCGTCTGACCTCTCAGATCGCCGATGCGCTCATGAAGGAGCTCGGCTGCGCGGGCGTCATCGTGCATATCGAGGCAGAGCACATGTGCATGACCATGCGCGGCGTCCAGAAGCCGGGTACGGTCACGATAACCTGCGCCTGTCGCGGCGCCTTCGAGGACGATCCATCGCTCGAGCGGCGCTTCTTCCAGATGCTGGGGCGGGCGTAGTGAAACGGGCGCCCGAGATGGCGCGCGTCGATGCCATCTGGCGCCATCCTCTGTACCAAGAGCAGCTCATGCGCATCGAGGAGCTCGAGCGCGACCGCGTTTTCTGCCGACACGGCCTGACGCATCTGCTGGACGTGGCGCGCATCATGTGGATGCTTGCGCTGGAGGAGGATGCGGCGGACGGGCTCTCCCGCGACGTGGTCTACGCTGCCGCCCTGCTGCACGATATCGGGCGCGCGGCGCAATACGAGATGAAAGAACCGCATGATATCGCCGGTGTTCGCATCGCGCGCGAGATTATGGGTACGGTAGATGACGGCCATGCATTCTCGCGTGAGGAGCAGGATCTGATCGCGGGCGCCATCGGCGCGCACCGTGATGGGATGGGCGCGGCAACGCCGCTTTCCCGCCTGCTGTATCGGGCCGACAAGCTGTCGAGACCCTGCTTCGCCTGCCCCGCCCGTCCGGAGTGCAACTGGCCTGAAGAGCAGCAGAACCTCACTATCTGCAGGTAACGGGAAACGGGCGCGGTCCCCTTTCCCACGAAGGAGACGATTCGCCATGGGCAAGAAGCATCAGAAGCATCTGCCGGAAAACGCCACGCCCGTCGAGGGCGCCGAGCTCGCGTGCCGCGAGACGGGGCTTCCCGCTACGCGCACCGCACTTGCGCGCGTGACGCACGATGACCTTTCGCGCGCCGACAAGATCCAGGTCGACGGCCTCGAGGTCTTTGCCAACCACGGAGTCTATGCGGAGGAGAACACGCTCGGCCAGAAGTTCGTCGTGTCGCTCACGCTCTACGCCGACCTGCATGCTGCCGGTCGACATGACGACCTCGCGGCGTCGATCGACTACGGCAAGGTGTGCCACGACGTCGACGCGTATCTGCGCGAGCATACGTTCAAGCTCATCGAGGCGGCAGCGGAGGGCGTGGCCGCGCAGCTGCTGTCGCGCTACGACGCGCTGCTCGGCGTGCGCGTGCGCATCGAGAAGCCCTGGGCGCCCGTCGGTCTGCCGCTGCGCACCGTCGCCGTGGAGATCGAGCGCACGCGATAAGCGACAAGATGTGGTCGGGTTCAAGTTTGTCGGGGTGGCGCCGCGGCGTTCGCGACGTCGCAAGCGCTGCGCTTGAGGAGCGCCGACATCGTGCGATTGTGCGGGCAGTAGATGTCCAGCAGCATATGGAACCGTGCGTTGTGGCTGGGCTCCATCAGGTGCGTGAGCTCGTGCGCGACGACGAACTCCAGGCATGCGCGGGGGTAGGCGGCGAGATTTGTGTTGATGCGGATGGCGCGTGTCGCGGGCGTGCAGGAGCCCCAGCGGGTCTTCATGCGGCGCAGGCTCCATCGGCTTGCGCTCACGCCCATGGCCGTCTCGGCGCGTGCGCTCACTTCGGGTAGCGCGCGTGCAAGCTCGCGACGGTACAGCTCATCGACGAGAAGGTCGTATTCCTCCGCGGAAAGGGGGGAGAGCCTGTCGCGCTCGACGGGGGCCGGCGCACCGAATGTCGAGGGCTTGGCCGCCGCACCAAAGCGGATGCCGGCGCGCTCGAGGGCGTCGGATAGCGGGATCAATGTCCCCCAGAGCGGGACGGTCGCAAGGTCTTGGGGGCGCTGCGGGCGCTGGCCGGTGTCCTCCCGCTGTCGTATTCGCTTCAGTATCCATGTCGCCTTTGCGTCCAGAAACGCTTGGGCCGCCACCAAGCTCGTACGGGCGGGAATGCTCAGCGCCACGCTTCCGTCGCTGCGGATGCGCAGGTTGAGGTTGCGCACACGCTTGCGCGAGACGGCGACGGGGATCCTTCTGCCGTCTGCTTCGACAAAAAGCGTATGGGTTGTTCCGACCAAGATGGCTCCTTACGGGGACGTGCGCATGAATACCGGCACAACGCTCCCGATTGTAGGGTATCCGCATGGACGGCTCGTGCGTGCGGCGTGAATTCTCGATGATGCCGCAGGCGATTGCAGAGGTCAGGCCGGCGCTGTCGGGCGCACGGGAGCAGGTCGCAAGTCCGGCTCGCTATAATGATGGGCCACAGCAAGCGCGACCCCTCGTGTCGCCCGACCAGAAGGAGCACGCATCCCATGATCAAGGTTGCCGTCCTCTTCGGTGGCATCTCCACCGAGCACGATATCTCCCTCAAATCCGCCGACAACGTTATCGCCCAGCTTCCGCGCGACCGCTTCGAGCCGGTGCTCATCGGCATCGACCGCGAGGGCGCTTGGTTCCACTACACCGGCGATGTCGCCGATATCGTCACCGGCGCCTGGGAGGAGCACGACATCAACCCGGTGGTCCTCATCCCGGGCCGTGGCGACGCCGACGCGCGCGGCGGCATGCTCGAGCTCGTGGGAGACGAGTTCGCCGAGCTCGACGTGGACATCGCCCTGCCCGTGCTGCATGGCCAGGGCGGCGAGGACGGCACCGTACAGGGTACGCTCGAGGCTTGCGGCATTCCATATGTGGGGTGCGGCGTGCTCGCGTCCGCGGTGTGCATGGACAAGGATGCCTCGCATCGTCTTGCCGCTGCCGCCGGCGTGCGCTCGCCCCAGTGCGAGGTGCTCTACCGCGGTGCGAGCGACGAGGCGTGCCTCGCCGTGGTCGAGAAGTGCGGCGGATACCCCGTGTTCGTCAAGCCCGCACGCGGCGGGTCGTCCATCGGTGTGTCCAAAGCGGCCGACGAGGCTGCCTACCGCGAGGCGCTCGACGCCGCGTTCGCCCTGGACGAGAAGGTCGCCGTCGAGGAAGCCATCACCGGCGTCGAGGTCGGCTGCGCCATCATGGGCGACGCGATCCACGGCACCAAGATGGGCGAGGTCGACGAGATCGTCATCACCGGCGACGGCTTCTTCCGCATCCATCTCGAGAAGGATCCCGGCGCCAACACCGAGCTGCGCTGCCCGGCGGAGCTTCCCGCCGACGTCATGGCGCGCGTGCGCGAGGCGGGTCGCACCGTGTACGAGGCGCTCGGGTGCTCCGGTTTCGCCCGCGTCGACCTGTTCGTGACGCCCGAGGGCGAGGTCGTGTTCAACGAGGTCAATTCCACGCCGGGTATGACCT
Organism: Collinsella tanakaei; assembly: GCF_030373545.1. GTDB lineage: Bacteria > Actinomycetota > Coriobacteriia > Coriobacteriales > Coriobacteriaceae > Collinsella > Collinsella tanakaei_C. The sequence continues at coordinate 22,707 of NZ_JAUDCO010000002.1, forward strand.
ACTACTCGCGCTTCCCGCAGATGATGCGCGTTGCCGGCCATGAGCTGGGCGAGGTGCTCGCCGAGCTCATCGACACCGAGATGGAGAACTAGAGGGCCTGTCGCCCGTTTGCCCGCGCATCGCGCGCGGGGGTATAGTGACCACCATGTGCTCGCGTCCAGACGGGGTGCGAGCGGCTACAGAAACGAGGATGTACATGTCCAACGATGGCAAGAAGGTTCGCGCCCACTACCGCGGCACGCTCGACGACGGCACGCAGTTTGACAGCAGCTACGATCGCGGTGAGCCCATTGAGTTCACCTGCGGCGCCCATCAGATGATCGCCGGCTTTGACGCGGCGGTCATGGAGATGGAGGTGGGCGAGAAGAAGACCGTCCATATTCCCGCTGATCAGGCGTATGGCCAGCACCGCAAGGAGCTGGTGTTCCGCATCCCCGCCGAGCAGGTTCCCAACATCGACCAGGTTCACACTGGTGACCACGTGTTCCTGTCCGGCCCCGCGGGCCAGCCGATCCCCGCGGTCGTGCTCGAGGTGCTGCCCGAGGGCGTCGTGATCGACGCCAACCACGAGATGGCCGGCAAGGACCTCAACTTCGAGATCGAGCTCGTCGAGGTGCTCGACTAACGCTGGGCAAACAGAGCGCGAAGCGCTCCCACACAAAGAGGGCGAGCCGAAAGGCTCGCCCTCGCCATATTTAACCCGCCAGCTCGTCCGGTGGATGCCGATGGCGTGTGGGATAACGCAGGATGCCCCACCGCATCCCCCTGCGCGCGCATTCCGCAGGCGAAGCCGAGGACGCGCGCGCAGGGGGATGCGGTGGGGCATCCGGTGGGACTAGACCCCCTTCACCCGCATGGCCCTCATCGCGTTCAAGATCGCGATCATCGCCACGCCCACATCGCCAAACACCGCGAGCCACATGTTGGCAACGCCGAGCGCCGCAAGCACCAGGATTCCGATCTTCACCGCGAGCGCGAATACGATGTTCTGCCATACGATGCGCATGGTCTTGCGCGCGATGCGGATGGCGAGCGAGATCTTGGACGGCTTATCGTCCATCAGTACGACGTCGGCAGCCTCGATGGCGGCGTCGGACCCCATGGCGCCCATGGCGATGCCCACGTCGGCGCGCATGAGCACGGGTGCGTCGTTGATGCCGTCGCCCACGAAGGCGAGCTTGGCGTCGCCGTGCTCAAGGCTGAGCAGACGCTCGACGGCGCTCACCTTGTCGGCTGGCAACAGCTGCGCGTGCACCTCGTCCAAGCCGAGTTTCGCGCCCACGGCCTCGGCAACGTCGCGGCGGTCACCGGTGAGCATGACGCACTTGGCCACGCCCGCCGCGTGCAGGTCGCGAATCGTCTGCTCGGCGTCGTCTTTCACCACGTCGGCAATCACGATGTGACCCACGTAGGCACCGTCCACCGTCACGTGCAGGATGGTTCCCGTGAGCTTGCACTCGTGCCAATCGATGCCGTGCTCGGCCATGAGCTTGTCGTTGCCGACCATGACCACGCGCTCGTCCACCTGCGCGGAGACGCCGTGGCCCGACTCCTCGTGCGCGTCGGCGATGCGCGCCTGGTCGATTTCGCCCGCGTACGCCTTGCGGATGGAGAGCGCGATGGGGTGGTCGGAGAACGCCTCGGCGTAGGCGGCGTTCGAGAGCACGTAGTCGGGGTCCACGCCGGACTCGGGATGGATGGCCACGACGTTGAACGTGCCGTTGGTGAGCGTGCCCGTCTTGTCGAACACCACGGTGTCTACCTTTGAGAGCAGCTCGAGGTAGTTGGAGCCCTTCACGAGGATGCCTAGCTTGGAGGCGCCGCCGATGCCGCCGAAAAACGACAGCGGTACCGAGATCACCAGCGCGCAGGGGCACGAGACGACCAGAAACGTCAGGCCGCGCAAGATCCAGTCGGACCACGCGCCCATGCCGAGGATGGGGGGCGCCACGGCGAGCACCACGGCGGAGATGGTCACGATGGGGGTGTAGACGCGTGCGAAGCGCGTGATGAAGTTCTCGGTGCGTGCCTTCTTCTCGCTCGCGTTCTCCACGAGTTCGAGGATGCGCGAGACCGTGGACTCGCCGAACGGCTTGGTCGTGCGGATGTGCAGGATGCCCGTCATGTTGATGCAGCCGGAGATGATGTCAGCACCCGGCTCCACATGGCGCGGGACGGACTCGCCGGTGAGCGCTGCGGTGTCGAGCTGCGAGATACCCTCGGTCACGACGCCGTCGATGGGCACGCGCTCGCCGGGTTTGACGACGATGATGTCGCCAACCTGGACCTCGTCGGGATCGACCTCGACGAGCTGGCCGTTCTGCTCGATGTTGGCGTAGTCGGGCGCGATATCCATCATGGCGCTGATGGACTTGCGGCTCTGGCCCACGGCATAGCTCTGGAAGAGCTCGCCGACCTGGTAGAACAGCATAACTGCGGCGCCTTCGGCCATGTGCGGCTCGGTCTCGGGGAACAGCACCATGGCAAACGCGCCGATGGTGGCCACGGTCATGAGGAAGGCCTCGTCGAAGGCCTGGCCGCGGCGGATGTTGCGCCACGCCTTGCGCAGCACGTCGTGCCCCGCGATGAGGTAGGGGATAAGGAAGAGCACGAAGCTCGCGTACACGTCGCCCGGCGTGCCGAACAGCGAGGTCAGGGTGCCGGTTTCCTCGAGCGCGAAGATGACGGCGAAGATGGCGAGCGCGATAAGGATGCGGTTTCTCCAGCGCTTCTGCTTCTTGTTCATGGTTCGATCACCTGGGTGTTCTATACTCGATGGGTCAACGGTATGAGATGTGCCGGTTGATTCGAAGCCGCCCGCGCCTGCCCGCGCGGGCGGCTTTTTGCTGCGCGACGCCGACTAGCGCAGAATCTCGCAGTCGGGTTCGATGTCAGCGGTGAGCTTGACTACGCGCTCAAGCACCTCATCGAAGCGGTCATCGGCGGCGGTGAGCGTGAGCTTCTGGGTCATGAAGTTGACGCTGGCGCGCTCGACGCCGTCGAGCTTGCAGATGGCGTCTTCGAGCTTCTGGGCGCAGTTGGCGCAATCGATCTCGTCGAGCTTGAATGACTTACGCATGGTGGTTCCTTTCTGTATTTGCTATTCGCAGATGTGGCTCATGCCCTGGTTGAGCATGGTGTAGACGTGGTCGTCGGCGAGCGAGTAGTTGATGTTGCGGCCGTCGCGGCGAAACTTCACCAAGTGCGACTGCTTCAAGATGCGCAGCTGGTGGGAGACCGCCGACTGCGAGGTCGAAGTGGCCTCGGCGATATCGGCCACGCACAGCTCGCGGCCCATGAGGGCGTAGAGGATCTTGATGCGTGTGGTGTCGGAGAACACCTTGAACAGGTCCGCCAGGTCGTAGAGGAGTTCCTCGTCGGGGAGGTCCTCAGGCAAGCAGGTGGTTGCGAGCTGCTCCGGCTCATGGGTTGTGCCGGCAGCTTGCTTCTCATCCGCATGTCTCTGAGAAGAGCTCATGGAAGTCTCCTTTCTTCATATGAGCAATCGTTCATATTTCTATCGACTCTGATTATATGAGCGTCTGTTCATATGTCAATGGTTTTCTGGCTGTATTTCGCCGGGCGGTAGGGACAACTTGCTAGATTTGCACTTTTCGGGGGTTTCGGAGGGCATTGAAGGCACGTCCGGTTGCTGAGCATTGCCCGCAACTCATCTACCTGCCATTTTGCAAATGGCCAAATCAGTCAATTACGCAGTCCTCTTCGAAACCCCCGAAAAGTGCAAATCTAGCAAGTTGAGTTCTCTCGAATCATTCCCATTCATATCCGGGGCCGTCCTCATTGGGTTTTCCATCCGGTTGTTCGGGCGCATTGTCATTCGAACGGTCCTCCGGCGGGATATCGTCGAAGTCCTCCCACTCGGGCGGCAGCTCCTGGTTGATATCCATTTCATCGGTAGGAATCTCATCAATGTATGGATCGGATTCGTCGGAGATGCATCCTGCGTTCTCGTTCGGGCTGTCGTCTTCCGAGCTCAACCAGCGGCGCAACACGAACTTGCGGAGCTGCTCCTGTCGTTTATCGAAATCTTCCGGTAGATGCGCCGGTCCGATGCCAGCTCTTCTGCGCACGGATACCATGATCCTCTTAAAAGCCTCGGCATCGAAAAGCGACTGCCTCCGGAATGTGACGAGCTGATACCCCATGGCGTCAAGGGCGTTTTTGCGCTCCTCGTCAATGGGCTCGGCGTCCTCGCTTTCGTGAATCCGTCCGTTGTACTCGACATCGAGGCGCGCCCGTTTGATATAGATGTCAAAGTAAAAATAAGCTCGCCGCGTGACTTTTCTCGCTGCGTCGCTGACGCGGACGAAATAGTTCAGTTCGATGTCGCGGATGGAGAGGCCTCCGCAAGATTTGGGCAAAACGAAGAGCAGCGCGAGGGCGGTTTCCATGGGCGAGCGCGCGCCATCGCGTGTAAAACGAACGGCCCGACGGGCGAGCCGCAGTCCATGTTCATGCTTTTGACGAGAGAAGTATTCCCTGAGGAGCTGGACGGAAGTGAGAGGCGGCCGCGTTTGATACGAATCGTCGTCAACGAGTGGAAGGGCGTAGTCCGAGCAGATTTCGTAATAGTATTCGACAAGTTCTTCGAGATCCATTTGACAAGCAGCCTGAAGTGCACACAAACGGATGTCTACGACATAAAGACCGTCGCCAAGATACACAAGATCGCTGATGGGAATGGGTTTTCCGTGCAGGTGAACGCGCGCGCCGTTAAGGTTTCTGCAATTGTTGGGTTCCGTAACGGTGAATTCGAGGGTGCTGACGGATTCTTCATCCAGTCCCCGTGTCATGAGTTTGGTGCGGATGGCTGCCAGGTCGTTCTTGCTCGGAGCGGAGCCCCGAATCGCAGCGATTCCTTTGTGTAGAAGCTCGGGCTTCAGGGCGTCGCGCGGTAAGCGGTGGATTAGGCGCGCGGTGCTATGTGAGAGGATGAGCATCTTGGTCATATGATGAGTATTGATGAGTCCTTAATATATAGCAAGAGAAAAACTAATTCATATTATCTAACAACTATCAAACAGAAATAAAGCAGGATGACAGAGTCATTTCTTCTGTGCGGCAAGTCGAATATCACTGTAGGAGAGGAGAGTCGTTGATAGCCAGAGAGTGCGTGCAATTCTGAAAATATTTAACGATAGTCATTAAAGATTTGGGTATACTGAAGCTACCGAGGAACCCGTGGAGATCGGAGGCTCCCATGAGTATCGGTAAGGCCTTCTCGGCGGTGTTGTTGCCCATGAACGAGCGCGAGGCGTCGCGCGAGAGACAGCTCGAGCACATCTCCCAAGCTGCCCGCGCGGCGCTGTGGTTCTGCCGTATCGGGGCGGTGGCATGTGCGGTGGGCATCTTCCTGCAGCTCGCTGCGTTTTCCGCTACGCTACCGGCCCGGATTCCCCAGATGCTCGGATGGGAGTGCGTCGGTATCGGCTTTTCAGACGAAAACGGTCTTTCCACCATCCGGTCGTATCTGGTAGAGGACCCGGATCGGATTTGGGGCGACGACGCCTCGGCTCGTTACGAACTTGCCGACGAGGCGGGCAACATCCACGCCGCACAGACGGCTGCGACGATCGCGTCGCTCGCATTCGGCATCGGCATGTTCGCCGTCGGCGCGCGCTGCTTCAGACACATCGCACAGACAGGCAAACCGTTCGAGCGGGCGCGCACGCGTGAGATCTGCGTGCTCGGATGGGTTGCCGTGGCGGCATCGGTTGTCCCCAACCTCGTCGGGTTGGGCGTCGCGACGGCGGCATACAACCTGTTCTACGCCGCGAACGGTTTCGAATGGGGACCGTGGGAGCCGGGTGTCGTCAACTGGTGGATGCTCGTGCTCGGCATCTTCATCCTGCTGATTGCGCGCATCTTCGAGTACGGCTGCATCCTGCAAGACCAGGACGACCGGCTGCTGTAGGATGGTCCCATGATCGTGACGAGACTCGACCGCGTGCTCGCGGACAGAAAAGTGACCAGTAAGGAGCTGTCGGAACGCATCGGCATCTCGCAGGTGAACCTGTCGCGCTTAAAGACCGGCAAGATCAACGCCGTGCGCTTCTCGACGCTCGAGGCCATCTGCCAGGCGCTCGACTGCCAGCCCGGCGACCTGCTGGAGTACATCCCCGACGACGAGCTGTCGGCGCGCCTGGGGATGACGGAGGAATAGCGGCGGGTGTTCGGTCGACGCTACCCGTCATTCGATAGTATCGATTGCCAGTTTTCTGGAAATCCCATTGGCAGAAGGGATACGCCCGGACGCTGCTCGAATGCGTTCAAAAGGTCTTCGAACAGCATGCTCCATCTGTCTGGCCACGAGCGCTCGTATATCCGCTTGAGCACCAAGAGGGTCGGGAACTCCTTATCCCCATCGTATCCGGAATCCGCTTTAAGCAGATTAGCGCGTGTCGTTATGATGCGGTTGTAAAGTCTGCTGTGGTGGCCGCAGATGTTTCGGATATACGTCAGGTGTCTGAGCCAGCTTTTCAGCAAGAAGGGTTTGACCCTAAAGTCTTGAGCAATCAGCTTTGCAACGTTGCTATTGGCGGGGTTCAGATTTCCGTAGAGCTGTGAAACGGTACCCATGCTCATGATTTCAACGGCAGCCCAGATCGGAAGGTCGCTGTATTTTTCGATGTTGTGGACAACGCAGGGAACACCATCTTTCAGCGCCCTGTTTCGTTCTCGCGCGAGTGATGCCATAGACCTTGCATGAGCTTGAGTGCTTCTGAAATACCGAGTGTTCTTATGGGCGATGGGACCGCATTCTCGTGACATGTGGTACGCGAATTGCGTTCTGGCTTTTATTTCTATAGGTGCTATTGCACGCCACATCTAATTGCGGAGATCGGCGTCAAGTTCATAGGTGTCCCAGATTTGCTCGAAAGTGACACCGGGTTTGAATCGGTTGTCTCCTTCGTAGGTAAGCCAGTAACCACGAAGTCGATAGTAATTCGATTCGGCGAGTCTTCTTATTGCGAGAGGCCTGTCATTGACGATAAGGCCTCGGCCAATCATAAGGTCAATTTGCTCTTCGAAGGAAAGGGGTGGCTTCATCGAGATAGAAAACGACCCCGCCCGGTTCGCTCCATATTCATGGGTCGCGTGCGGGGTACTGTCCTCATAGATAGTATGCATCCTGGCTCCTTCAAGCAATGCCGCTCACCGAATGTGCAATGTGTTGCCATTATCCATTGTTGATTATATATTCTATATAATCAAATTAATCAAGTTCGAAATAGATAATCGAATATGGGTATGGGGTCCGGCTTCGCGTGAGAGCCGGACCCCGTCAGAATGCATGCTGTTGCTGTGGCTAGGCTTTGAACATCGACTTCCTGTTGAACTCCGCCTGCACGGTGCGCAGCATGAGGTCGGTGTCCTCGAGGCCCAGATGGCGCTCGTCGGCGTCGGCGGCCAGCGTGCCGCGGCGGCGCGCCCAGTTCTCGAGCGAGGCCGGGGCGCTCTCACGCGGCAGGGTGCGGACCTCCTCGTCGATGGAGCGGCAGATCTGGCGCGTGTCGATGGGGATGATCTTACCCGCACGGCGCAGCTCGGCATAGCCGGGCAGGTGCATCATGAACCAAGAGTCCTCGAAGGCGGCGTTGTGCGCCATGTAGGGGTACTTCTTCATGAGCTTGAGCAGCGTCTTGTGGAGCGCCGTGTTCTGACGGAACGGGATCTTGCCGTCGATATCCGCCCACTCGATGTGGTGGATGTCGGCCAGCGGCACGCCGGCCTCGCGGTACATCTCGGGCAGACCGCAGTAGTGGGCCTCGGCGTCGTGCGGCGTGGCGTCGCTCGTCATCTCCATGATCTCCCAGCCCACGTTGATGATGTAGCCGCGCTCCGGCGCACGGCCGGTGGTCTCGATGTCGATGCCCAGCACGCAGCCCTTGATGGGCTTGCGCACCCATTCGACGGCGTAGGCGTCGCGGTCGCCGCGGACGGCTCGCGCGATCACGTTGGCGCCGCGGCCCTGCAGCTTGCTGATGCCCGCGCAGGTGTCGGCGTCGGAAAGCGAGCGCGCGAGCAGGGGAGAGGACAGGTTGCGCAGGCGCGCCTCGCCGATCTGGTCGCACAGCTCGCGGTTGCGGTCGGCGAGCTCCAGGATCACGTCGTAGGAGAAGTTGGGCTCGTCGTTTGTGCGCCATTCGTCGATGAGCGCCTTCATGGCCTCTTCGCCGCGCTGGCGCTCGGATTCCATGGCGTCGTAGTCACCGTAGATGAACATGGGGATAAAGGGCTGCATCGAGTATTCGAGTGCCTGATTGACGTTCACGGTGGTCACCTCTCGTGTTCATATGAATAGTTCGACATATGTAACTTGCGTAGATACAATACCTCACTTCGGCTTGCGCCGCGCGTGGGCGCGAAAAGGGTATTACCCTTATCTGCCGGAAAACGATTATACGAAAGGGAGCGCCGCTCCATGGAACTTCTGCTTCACGTGCTCGAGCACGCCTTCGAGGACACGTTGCCGCTCGTGCCGTTTCTGCTCGTCACCTACCTTGTACTCGAGGCGCTCGAGCATGCGGCGGGCGAGCGCGTCAACGCCGCCGTGCGCCGGGCGGGTGCGGCGGGGCCGGTGATCGGCGCCGTGCTCGGTATCGTCCCACAGTGCGGGTTCTCCGCGATGGGCGCCACGCTGTACGCTGGTCGTGTCATCACGCTCGGCACGCTCGTCGCGGTGTTTTTGTCCACGTCCGACGAGATGCTGCCGCTGCTGGTCGCCGAGCGCATGGCCGCCGATCAACTTGCGTTCGTGCTGCTCGTCAAGGCCGCGATCGCCGCGGTGACGGGCCTGGCGATCGATGCCGTGCTGCGTGCGCTGCGTCGGAACGCGCGCGCTCACGAGGCACTTCGACGGATTGCCCGCGGCGGCGCGGAGGGTGACCTTATCGAGGAGATGGCAGCTGCCGGCGAAGGCGCCGAGCGCATCCATCGGCTGTGCGAGCAGGACCATTGCGGTTGCGATGACGACCACGGGTCGGAGTCGGGTCACGGTCACGACCATGGGCATGACCACGGCCATGGGCACGATCATGCCCATGGGCACGATCATGCCCATGGGAGCGGTGCGCTGTCCTCGATCGTGAGAAGTGCCGTTTCGCACACCGTGCAGGTGACGGTGTTCATCTTCCTGATCACGGCGGCGCTCATCGCCGTGCTCGAGACGGTGGGGGAGGGCGCGCTGGCGTCGTTCGTCGCCGGCAATCAGGCGCTCGCGGTGTTCGCCTCCGCGCTTGTGGGGTTGGTGCCCAATTGCGCGGCGAGTGTGGTCATCACCCAGCTCTATCTGGAGGGCGTGCTCGGGTTCGGGCCGCTCATGGCCGGTACGCTCGTATCGGCTGGCGTCGGCTTCCTCGTGCTGTTCCGCACGAACCGCAATGCGCGTGAGAACGCCATCATCCTTGTGCTGCTCTATGTGATCGCTGTGGTCTGGGGATTCATCCTCGGCTGACGGTCGGGAGACGGCAACGTACAATTTCTTGCGCACTTTGACAGCGGAATAGCGTCCAGGTAAGAAAGGAGGGCACGGCCCGCCCCGGTATGATTCGAGTTGCCTAGACAAGAAGCATATTGGAGGCAGGCCATGCCCGATTCCATTGTATCTTTGAACGAGGGGTCGCTGAGGGCCGACCTGCGCGAGCTCGTCAGGAGGACCGTCGAGGAGATGCTCAACGGCCTCCTGGACGAGGAGGCCGACGACCTGGTCGGCGCGGAGCGCTACGAGCGGACGGCTGATCGCGAGGCGTGCCGCGCCGGCCATTACGAGCGCAAGCTCACGACGACGTCCGGCGAGGTCACGATCCGCATGCCAAAGCTCAAGGGGATGCGCTTCACCACGGCGGTCATCGAGCGTTACCGGCGCCGGGAGGCCAGCGTCGAGGAGGCCATGATAGAGATGTGCCTCGCCGGCGTCTCGACGCGCGGGATTGAGGGCGTGGGCGAGATCCTGTGGGGGTCGTCGGTGTCCGCGGCGACCGTCTCTAACCTCAACGAGAGGGCGTTCGAGGCCGTGGAGGCGTGGGGGAACGGGCCCCTCGAGCGGGCGTGCCCCTACGTCTACGTTGACGGGATCTACCTCAAGCGCAGCTGGGGAGGCTCCTACGAGAACGTGGCCGCGATGGTGGCGATAGGTGTCGACGACGACGGCTACCGCGAGGTCATAGGCGCGGCCGAGGGCTTCACGGAGTCCTCGGAGTGCTGGCGGGAGCTCCTCTCCTGGCTAAGGTCGCGCGGCCCGCGCGGGGTCCGCATGTTCACGGGCGACAAGGCCGCCGGCATGGTGGGGTCGATCGCCGAGGTCTTCCCGGAGGCCGCCCACCAGCGCCGCACGGTCCACTTCTACAGAAACGTTCTGGCGAGGGTGCCGAAGACCAGGCGCCCGAGGGTCGCCGCCATGCTGAAGGCGATCCACGCGATGGAGTCGCGCGAGGCCGCCGAGGCCAAGGCCCTCGAGGTTGCATCCGAACTCGAGAAGTCCAAGCTCAGGGAGGCCGCCATGGTCGTCAGGGACGGCTACGCCGAGACGCTGGCGTACACCAGGTTCCCCCGCGAGCGCTGGCGGAGGATCAGGACCAACAACGCCATCGAGCGCCTCAACCGCGAGATTCGCAGACGCACGCGCGTGGTCGGCACCTTCCCCGACGGCAGGTCGGCCCTCATGCTCGTGACCGCGAGGCTCAAGTACGTTGCGGAGAGCTCCTGGGGCTCCCGGCGCTACCTGGGCGTGACCCTGCTGGATGAGTAGCCGTACCGGAAGGCGGGTCAGTTAGGCTGTCGGAAAGTGCGCAAGAATCTTGACGGTACCCGGGAGACGCGGCGGATGCTCGCTATCGCCGTGCCCGTCGAAGCAGTTCGGTGAGGTTGCGGGAAAAACGTTCGCGGTCCTCGTCGGTGAAGGCCGCGGGTCCGCTTGTGCGCCCGCCGGCGCGCCGGACCTTCTTTTCCTCGTGGCGTATGAACAGATCCATGTCGATCGTCGCGCGCGAGTAGATGTGGCCGCGCACACCGATGGCCGCCGCTCCGCGTCCGAGCACCATGCTGGCAAGACCGATATCCTGCGTGACCACGACGTCGTCGGGCTGCAGGCGCTCGACGATGGCGAAGTCGGCGCTGTCGGCACCGATGGACACGTCAAGCACCTCGACCCAAAACCCCGGATGGGCGGCGTCGCGTCCGCGGGCATGCTCGGCATCGCGCGGATCGCTGCGGCGGATGTGCCGTGCGAGGTTCTGCGTGGTGTTGCCGACGATGACGACGGGCACGCGCGCCTGCCGCGCACAGGCGAGCGCCTCGCGCGTGACGGGGCACGCGTCGGCATCGATGTACAGGGTGCGGGTCATTCGGAGTCTTTCTGTTGCGTTCGGTGTCCCAACCATTGTAAAGGGGCTGGGGGCAACTTGGGCCATCGGCGCGGCATCACGTATCGCGCACGAGGTTGCGGTCGTAATCTCGCATGAGCAGGATCGCGAGGGCGACACCGAGCGCGAGAGGCCGGGCTCCCTCGTCGACGACCTCGAGCGAGAAGGCGAGGTGTCGTCCTGCGGGTACCGCGCAAACGTGCACGAGCGGCTCGTCGTTTCGCATCACGCTGAATTCAGGACCCAGCACGTTGCCTTCAAAGGAGAGACCCTCGCCTTCAAGGCGGTAGACCGTCGCGATGCCGTCGGCAACCTTGAGGTCGCGCTTGAGCTGCACGCGCCCGAAGCCCTCCATGCGCACGTCGTAGTACGGATAGAACAGCGCCCGTCCGCGCCGGATCGTCCCGATCGGGCGCCCACCTTCCTCCACGCGATAGCCCGCCGCGTTGAACCAAGCCCAACGGCGAATCAGGCGGATCGAGTCGGTCGCACCGGGCGGCGCGGTGACATCGATGGCGGGATAGCTTTCCAAGACCGGATTGTCCGCAGGGGACGGCATGTCGATGCGCCATGTCGGCGTGTCATCGCTGGCGCCCTGTTCGACGTGTGCCTCTGTGCCGCCTACGAGCAGCAGGTGATTCCGGTCGCGTTCCAGAGCGCGGGCCATGACGTCGGAATCTTCGCGGACCATCCTATCGATCGAGATGCCAAACAGCGCGCTCATGAGGACGAAGCTTTCGATGTCCGGGGCCGTGGTGCCGCATTCCCAGTTTGAGATCGTGTTGCGCGACACCCAGAGCGCTCGGGCGAGTTCCGCCTGCGACATTCCGCATGCCTCGCGGCAGGTACGGATCCGCTCGCCGATGTTCATGGCAGCCTCCTTGTCTCAACAGGTCCCCAACGGTCTCGGGCAGTTCGGGATACGTGCAGTATGCCCCGTATCGCCTGTTCGCACGACCAAGAGCCTGCCCAAAGTCTTTGGCAAGCCCCGAATATGCCCCTGAGGAGGACTGCCCGGCGTCCTATGGTGCGATCACGGGCCACTATCGCATGGCGCCACATGAGAGGGGGCAAATCGCGCTTCGGGCGGTAGCATCAGGTCTGTACGTCGCGAAGTGTGCGCTTCGTTTTGGAAACCTTTTGTATACAACTGCAGTAGCAATTAAGCTACCTGCTGATTTACTGTCACACGAATGCCCTGTACCCGCTGACTCGAAAATGAAGCACACACTTCGCGAACCTGGCGCAATGAATGGGCTGTCCCAATAGGGTTCAAGGGCGAATCGGGGCATCACGAGCCTGAAGACTTCTGCGAAAATGGTGTCCGTCCTGCTCCCATACGAAGGAGACGGTGATGGCCTCGCGCCCCCTCATCTTCAACATTCAGCGGTTCTCGACCCACGACGGGCCGGGCATCCGCACGACGGTGTTTTTCAAAGGATGCCCCCTGCGCTGCGCGTGGTGCCACAACCCCGAGTCGCAGTCGTTTGCTCCGCAGCTCATGGTCGATGAGGACCGCTGCGTATCGTGCAGCATGTGCCTCGCCGCCTGTTCACAGGCCGCCATCGCGCGTGATGCCGCCGGGCGTGTCCGAACGGACCGCGCGCGCTGTATCGCCTGCGGGGCGTGCGTCGACTTCTGTCCCGAGGATGTCCGCGAGCTCGCCGGCTCTCCGGCGCCGTCGGCCGCGGAGCTCGCCGAGCGCTTGCTTGCCGATCGAATGTTCTTCGAGCGCTCTGGCGGCGGGGTCACGCTGTCGGGCGGGGAGTGCCTGGTGCAGGATATCGACTACCTAGAGGGGCTCTGCCGCACCCTCCATGACGAGGGCGTGCACGTCGCTATCGACACTTGCGGGTTCGCACCGCGCGGGCATATCGAGCGGCTGCTGCCGTATGCGGACCTGTGGCTCTACGATCTCAAGGTGCTTGACGACGAGGTCCACCGACGCGTCACCGGCGTCTCGAACGAGCCCATCCTGGATAATCTGGCGTTTCTGGCGCGATCGGGCGCGGTCGTCGAGATCCGTGTGCCCGTGGTGCACCCCGTCAACGACAGCGAGGAGGCCATGCGCGCGCTTGCCGCCTGCGTTACCGAACGGGTTGGGGCTCCGCGCGTGAGCTTGCTGCCGTATCATACAACGGGTACGGGAAAGTATCGGCGGCTCGGCATCGAGCCCGGTCAGGAGGCGTTTTGCGCTCCGTCCGCAGAGCAGATGGATCGGTTGGTCCACATGCTTGTCGAACAGGGCTTAACCGATGTGGGGCTGGGAGGCTAGACGATGGCGGATTTGACGATCACCCGCTTTGATGACATTGCGGCGCAGCAGCTCGAGGCGATCGATGCGGCGCTCGCCGCCGTGCGCTCGCACGGCGCGCCGATGCGGGCAACCTCGCATGCTACGTGGGCCGACGACCGCGGCATGAACGAGCGCATCAAGCGTCTGCGCCATCAGTCCGAGACCACGCAGCCCTATCTCGACATGGAGCGCGCCCTTATCGAGACCGCGACGTACCTGCGCCACGAGGGCAGCGTGTCCGTGCCCGAGCTGCGGGGCATGGTGCTGCGCGACTACTTTGCCAACAAGACCATCTCGATCGAGCCGGGTGAGCTCATCGTCGGCGAGAAGGGGCGCGGGCCCCAGGCGGCGCCCACGTTTCCGGAGCTGTGCTGCCACACGCTGGCGGACATGCACAACATGAACGACCGCGAGCAGGTGAACTTCCGCGTGACCGACGACGACCTCGCCGCGCAGGCGGGCATCGTCATCCCGTACTGGCGCACCCGCGCGAGCCGCGAGAAGATCATGCGTGCGCAGACGAGCGCCTGGCACGATGCCTTCGAGGCGGGGATCTTCACCGAGTTCTACGAGCAGCGCGCCGGCGGGCATACGTGCCTGGGATCGGAGCGCGGCGTTCGTGCCGGCTTCGACGAGATCCGTGCGGACATCCAGGCCGCGATCGACGCGCTCGACTATATGGCCGACGACCACGCGGTCGCCAAATGCGACGAGCTCCACGGCATGCTGATTGCCCTCGATGCGGTCACGATTCTGGCGGAGCGCTACGCCGAGCTGGCCGAGCACATGGCATCGGAGGAGTCCGATGCCGCGCGCGCCGCCGAGCTCATCCAGATCGCGGAGAACTGCCGCACGGTGGCACGCGACCGCCCGCGGACCTTCTGGCAGTGGATCCAGCGCTACTGGTTCATCCATCTGGCCATCACGAGCGAGACGAATCCGTGGGATGCCTACACGCCGGGCCGCCTGGACCAGCATCTAATCGGATACTACCGCGCCGACGTGGAGGCCGGCGAGCTCACCCGCGAGCGCGCCCTCGAGCTGCTCGAGTGCCTGTGGGTCAAGTTCAACAACCAGCCCGCGCCGCCCAAAGTGGGCGTCACGCTCAAGGAGTCCGGCACCTACAGCGACTTCGCCAACATCAACACCGGCGGCATCACGCCCGAGGGTACCGACGGCGTGAACGAGGTTTCCTATCTCATCTTGGACTGCATGGACGAGATGATGTTCATCCAGCCCAACTCCAACGTGCAGATCTCGCGCAAGACGCCGCGGCGTTTTTTGCGTCGCGCCTGCGAGGTCGCCCGTGCGGGATGGGGGCAGCCGGCGTTCTACAACACCGAGGAGATCGTCGACGAGCTGCTCGCTGCGGGCAAGAGCCTCGCCGATGCGCGTCGCGGCGGGTCGTCGGGCTGCGTGGAGACGGGCTGCTGGGGCTACGAGGCCTACCCGCTCACCGGTTACTTCAATCTGCCCAAGATCCTTGAGATCACCTTGAACGACGGCGTCGACCCGCGCACGGGCAAGCTCATCGGCCTGCGAACCGGCGATCCGCGAAGTTTCGCTACCTATGATGAGCTCTTCGATGCCTACGTGCGGCAGATGAACCACTTCATCGACATCAAGGTGCGCGGCTCCAACATCAACACGCAGATCTGCGCGCGCGAGAACCCGGTGCCGTTCATGTCGCTCATGACCGAGGACTGCATCGCCCGCGGCGAGGATTACAACGCCGGTGGCGCGCGCTACAACACCACCTACCTGCAGGGCGTGGGCATCGGCTCCATCACCGATGCGCTGGCGTCCATCAAGTACAACGTGTACGACCATGCGCGCTTTACGATGGATGAGCTGCTCGGGGCGCTTGCGCGCAACTTTGCCGGCGATGCCGACGCTCCCATTCGCGTGTTGGCGAGCCGCCGCACGCCCAAGTACGGCAACGACGATGACTACGCCGACGACATCATGCGCGCGGTGTTCGCATGCTTCCGCGACAGCGTGACCGGGCGACCCAACATGCGTCGCGGCGAGTGGCGCATCGACATGCTGCCGACGACGTGCCACATCTACTTCGGAGAGGTCACCGGCGCTTCGCCCTCGGGTCGCTTGGCGGGCGAGCCGGTGAGCGACGGCATCTCGCCGGAGGCGCATGCCGACGTGAACGGCCCTACGGCCGTCATCAAGTCGTGCGCCAAGATGGACCATGCGTCCACGGGCGGCACGCTGCTGAATCAGAAGTTCACGCCGTCGTCCATCGCTGGCGATCGCGGGCTGGACAACCTTGCCGACCTCGTGCGATCGTACTTCGACATGGGTGGCCATCATGTCCAGTTCAACATCGTCGATCGCGAGACGCTCATCGACGCGCAGCGGCATCCCGAGGCGTATCGCGACCTGATCGTGCGCGTTGCGGGTTTTTCCGAGAAGTGGTGCAATTTGGGTCGTGAGCTGCAAGACGAGATCATCAATCGTACGGTGCAAGGGTTTTAGCGACAAGATTGGACCTGGTGCCATCTTGTCGGAGAGGAGATCGATATGGCTAAGGAATTCGCGCTGATCGGATGCGGGAACATGGGGACCGCGATCGCCAAGGGCATCGTCGCCGCGGGGCTCATAGCGCCTTTCGACATCGTCGTGTCCGACGTGAATGAGGCCTCGCAGCAGCGGCTTGCTGCAGAGCTCGGTTGCTCGGGCACCTGCGACAACGTTGATGCGGTGCGCGACGCGCACATCGTGCTCATCGCGGTCAAGCCGCAGTATCTGGACAGTGTGGTGCGCGGGTTTGCGGACGCCGTCGCTCCGGATGCCCTCGTGGTGTCGATCGCCGCCGGCGTGACGCTCGAGCGCCTGGAGGGGCTGCTCGGCAAGACGCGCAAGATCGTGCGCGTGATGCCCAACCTGCCGGCGATGGTGCTTGCCGGAATGAGTTCGCTTACGCCGAACGCGAACGTGGCCGCTGACGAGATCGCACACGTCAGAGAGCTGTTCGAGAGCTTCGGCCGCGCCGAGATCGTGCCCGAGCATCTGATTGACGCCGTGATCGCGGCGTCGGGCAGCTCGCCGGCGTACGTGTGCGTGTTCATCGAGGCGCTCGCCGATGCAGCGGTGGCCGAGGGCATGCCGCGCGCCCAGGCCTATACCTTCGCCGAGCAGGCCGTACTTGGCACCGCAAAGTACCTGCTCGAGACCGGTACGCATCCGGCGGTGCTCAAGGACATGGTGTCGTCGCCGGCGGGTACGACCATCGAGGCGGTTGCCGCGCTCGAGGCCGGCGGGATGCGGGCGGCCGTGATCGACGCCGCGCGCGCTGCCGCTGCGCGCAACCGTGCCATGTAGCAGGCCGCAACGATTCGGCGCGTCTAAGCGCTCGGCCGGTCACGGGGCGAGCGGCCGAGCGCTTTTTCAGCCATTGCCCTCTGCAGGCAAGGCATCCGGATTCCCCTTGCACGCGCCTCTGACTGAACGGAGTGGGAGGGGTGCAGCTGCGATGTATAAACGGACGCCATACTACCAGTTCGGGGAAATCCCGATGGATAAAAACGAACCGAACCGGGTTCGCCAAGTTGTCCGGATGTTCTGGGGCGCGGTTTTTCGGTGCCCAACGCCGGCACGGGTGATACCTCCCAACAAAAGCCCAGTTCGTTCCTGCGGTTTTGCCGAGCAGTGCCGTCCGTACTGGCGAGGGGCACCGAAAAACCGCGCCCCAGAGCTATACATGGTTTCTGCGCCCCAGCCAAGCATGGGGCGATCTCAAATCGCTACTTCGCGATGCGGTGGATGAACAGGCCGCTGCGCAGTTTGGGCTCGAACCAAGTGGACTTGGGCGGCATGAGCATATCGGCGTCTGCCACGGACAGCAGCTGGTCGATGGATGTCGCATGCATGGAGAATGCCACGCCTTCCGTGCCCGCCCGTCGCTCGAGCTCGTCGGTTCCGCGGATGCCGCCCACGAAGCTGATGCGCGGGTCGGTGCGCACGTCGCCGATACCCATGATCGGAGCGAGTACACGCTCCTGCAGAACCGACACGTCGAGGGCAGACACGGGATCCGCCGAGGCGACCTCGGCGGCAAGCGCTTCACTGAAGGCGAGGCGCCACCAGCGGCCGTCGGTAAACATGCCGACCACACCTGCCGTCTCGGGCTTTACGGCGGCATCCGCCTCGATGACGTCGAAGCCTGCCGCGCGCACGCGATTCAGCAGCTCGTCGACGGAAAGCCCCGAGCGATCGGCGACCACGCGGTTGTACGGCAGGATCGCGAGCTGGCTTGCGGGGAACAGCACCGACAGGAAGAAGTTGAACGGCTCCTTGCCGGTGAGCGTCCCGTCCTTGCGCGCCTGGTCGCGCATGGCTTGGGCGACCTTCACCGCCGAGGCGGTGCGATGGTGCCCGTCGGCGATATAGGCGCAGGGCACATGGGCGAACATGGCATGAATCGCCTCGACGGCATCTTCGCGCACGACTTCCCACACCGTCTGTTCCACGCCCTCGTCGTCGGTAAAGCGATAGATCGGCGTGGATTCCTTTGCCGCGTTGATGATGATGTCCAGCACGGGCTGGTCGCGATAGGTCAAAAAGATGGGGCCAGTCTGACAGCCCAGCGCGCGCATGTGCTCGATGCGGTCGCGCTCCTTGTCCTCACGCGTGAGCTCGTGGCGCTTGATGGTCCCGTCCTCATACTCATCGATTGCGCAGACGCCCACCAGGCCCGTTTGCGTGTGCGCGCCGCAGCGCAGCTCGTAGATGTAGTAGGCGCGGTTAGCATCGGCGATGTAGGTTCCATCGTCCAGGCGCTCGTGCAGCAGCTCGGCGGCGCGAGCGTAGACCTCCGGTGCGTACATATCCTGATCGGGCGCGAACTGCGTCTCCGGACGATCGATATTCAGAAACGACAGCGGCCGCCCCTGCACGTACGCAACAGCCTCTGCGCGGTCGAAGACGTCGTAGGGCAGCGCCGCGACCTCGGCGGCATGTGCGGGAACGGGGCGAATGCAGGGGAAGGGAAGCACGCGCATATCGGTGCCTTTCTGGCCGAATCGGGTTTGCTGTCTCGTCATGATACCGCAGCGGGCGGGTGTATCCTGAAGACCTTACGCATTGGAAACGTCGGGAGATAGTGCTTCATATGGGATTTATCGACACCGCTTTGACGATGGTGACGCTCGCCATCCCCATCATCATCGGCTATGCCGCCCACAAGCTCGGCTTCATGGGGGGCGAGTTCGACAGCGCGCTGTCCAAGCTCGTGATCAACATCACGCTTCCGTGCATGATCTTGGTGTCCGTGTGCGACCGGGAGCTGCCTGCTGCCGAAGTGCTGCTCCAATTGCTGGGACTATCGGCAGTCGGCTACGTCATTGCGGTGGTCTCCGCCCTCGTCGTGCCGCGCCTCATGTGCGCTCCCGAAAGCGGCGCCTACAGCTTCGTCATCGCGTTCGGCAACGTCGGGTTCATCGGGTTTCCCGTGCTCGGAGCGGTGCTGGGGCCCGATGCGGTGCTCTATGCCGCCATCGCCAACATCCCGTGGTACATCCTTTCCAGCAGCGCCGGCGTCCTCATGATCTCGGGCATCCCCGAAGGTGGCGCCGCGAAGGCTGCACGCGAGAGCGCGAAGCGCCTGCTGTCGCCCATGCTCGGTGCCAGCGTGGTCGTGCTCGCGATGGCGCTTGCCGGCGTCAACGACCTGGGCGTGCTGGGCGACGGCCTGTCCAACTGCGGCGCGTTCACCACCCCGGCTGCCCTGCTCATCTGTGGCTCGTCGCTGGCGAACTATTCCGCCCGCGAGATGGTGACCAACTGGCGCGCCTATGTCGCCTGCGCCATGCGTCTGGTCGGCGTGCCGCTTTTGCTGCTCTGCGCGTTTCGCGGTATCGCCCCCACGCAGCTCACGTTGGCGGTTATCGTGCTCGGCCAAGCCATGCCCGTCGCCACGAACGGCATCCTGTACTGCCTCATGTACGGCGTGGACGCCAAGCCGGTGATGCAGGGCATGTTCCTGTCGGTCTTCGCCTCGATCGTCACGATTCCGCTTATGGCGCTGCTGGTCGCCTAGGACACAGCGCCCGCTTGGCAGCTCGTATCAGTCCGTCTGCCAAAGCGTTTTGCGCATGAGGGCCCGAAGCACCGCCTCCACGCGCACCACGTCGGCTTTCGGCACGTACTCGTTGGGCTTGTGGGCGAGCGCGAGCGATCCGGGCCCGTAGGACAGGCAGGTGCGGTTGGCGCACATGCCGGCGATGACGGCGGTATCGGTATAGCCGGTGAAAAACCCTATGTCGGCAGGTTGTCCGGTTGCAGCTCGGACGGCGTCGGACAGCGTGGCGAGCAGCGGGGAGGCGGGATCGCGCTCGATGGCGGGGCGGTCGCCGGTGATCCGGAAACTGCCGTGCGCGCCCGGCACGGCGGCTTCTGCCGCGTCGATTGCATCGGTGACGATGCGGCGGGCGGCCTGCGTATCCGTCGGCGGCACGAGGCGCATGTCGATCCACGCCGTGCACGCATCCGGTACCACATAGGGCTGATAGCCGCCGGTGATCTGCCCGAATGTGACCGTAGCGGGGCCGAGCTCGTCGTGTGCGGGAAGGGCTGCGAACGCCCGGCGTATCTCCGAGATGGCCTCGGCCATGGCGGCGACGGCGTCGGCGCCTTCCCACGGTTGGCTGGCGTGGGCGGTGACGCCGGTCATCGTCAGCTCGAACCAGGTGCGGCCCTTGTGCGCCACCTGGATCTGCCCATCGGTCGGCTCGGTGTCGAGCACCCATTCGCTCGACCCCACCCATCCCGCTTCGATGGCCGCCTCGGCGCCCCGCATCTGGTCTTCCTCGTCAACCGTGCAGATCAGCGAGAATCCGCGGCGGGGGAGCGAACCTTGCGCCTCGATGTCGTCGAAAAGGCCGAACAGCGCCGAGAGCGCGCAGGCAAGGCCGCTTTTCATGTCGCAGGCGCCGCGGCCATAGAGTCGGTCGTCGCGTACGACGGCGTCAAACGGCGGGGTTGCGGGCGACCATCCATCGCCCGTCACGACCGTATCCATATGGCAGATGTAGACAAGGCGCGGCTCGGCGCCCGTTCCCGGAACCGTCACCATGAGGTTGCTCCTGCCGGGCAGCACTTCGAGCCGCTCAAGGGAGACGTGACGCCTGACGGCATCCGGCAGCTTGGCCACGCGCGCCTCGACCATCGACGCGATCGCGCATCCGATCGCGCCCTCATATGCTCCCGGATCGGTGCTGTCGATACGCACCAGCTCCTGTGCCACGCTCCACGCGTCCACGCCAACCTCCTGCATGCTCGATGACGGATAGGGCCCTGTCCCACATTGTAGGACAGGGCCCCGTACGCGATGCGACGTATGCGGCGACGCGACTACTTGATCACGCGCACGCGGTAGACGGCGGGAATGCGCTTCAAGGCCTCGATGGTGGAGCTGTCGAGGTGCTCGTCGGTATCGAACATCGTGTAGGCGTTCTCGCCGGCGCTCTCGTTGACCATGCGCTGGACGTTGGCGTTGTCGTCGGCGAGGATGCGGGTGATCTGGCCGATCATGTTGGGCACGTTGGCGTGCAGGCAGGCGATGCGGGATGCGGCGCGCGCCTTGCCCATGGAGCAGGCGGGGTAGTTCACGGAGTGCGCGATGTTGCCGTTTTCCAGGTAGTCCTTGAGCTCGGAGATGGCCATGTCGGCGCAATTGGCCTCTGCCTCGCCGGTGCCCGCGCCGGAGTGCGTGGTGATGAACGTGTTGGGCATGAGGACGGTCTTGGGCGTGGCGAAGTCGGTGGCGAACCAGGAGAGGCGTCCGCTGTGCAGGGCGGTGTCGACCGCGTCCTCGTCCACGATGGTCTCGCGCGCGAAGTTCACGAGCACGGCTCCGGGTGCGAGCAGGTCGAGCTGCTCGGTGGAGATCATGTTGACGGTGTCGGCCTTGGAGGGGACGTGCAGCGTGAGGTAGTCGCAGTTGCGGCAGAGGTCCTCGAGGGTGCCCACGCGCTGCACCTCCTGGGACAGGGCCCACGCGTGCTCGACTGAGATGAACGGATCGTAGCCGTAGACATCCATCCCCAGGTGGACGCAGGCGTTGGCGACCTTGGATCCCACGTTGCCGAGGCCGATCACGCCGACGCGCTTGCCCTTGAGCTCGTGGCCGACGAAGGCCTTCTTGGCCTTCTCGGCGTTTACGAGGATGTCGGGGTCGTCCGCGTTGGCCCGCACCCACTCCATGGACTGCACGATACCGCGGCTGGACATGATCATCATGGCGATGACGATCTCCTTGACGGCGTTGGCGTTGGCGCCGGGGGAGTTGAACACGACGACGCCGCGCTTCGCGTACTCCTCGATGGGGATGTTGTTCACGCCGGCACCGCAGCGCGCGATGGCGCGGATGGAGTCGGGCAGCTCGTAGCCGTGCAGGTCGGTGGAGCGCATGAGGATGGCATCCGCGTCGGCCGTCTCCTCCACGAACTCGTAGCCGTCGCCGAACTCGACGTCGCCGTCTTTGGTGATGTCATCGATAGTCTTGATATAGCGCATGGGATAAGCTCCTTCGTTCTTCATCGCGATACGGACCTGACAAAGCGGCACGCCCCCTTTGCCAGATGCGGCGTGGGGCCCGCGGATGCGGGCTAGCGCGATCGTGTCGACGGGGCGTGCTGCGCTTCGAAATCACGCATGTAGTCGATAAGCGCCTCGACAGATTCCATGGTGACGGCATTGTAGATGCTTGCGCGCATGCCGCCGACCAGGCGGTGGCCGCCGATGCCCTCGATGCCGCGGGCGCGGGCGCCGGCGACGAAGGCGGCGTCGAGCTCGGGCGTCGGCGTGCGGAACGTGACGTTGGCGATCGAGCGGGAACCGGGGCGCGCGGTGCCGCAGAACACCTCGCTTTCGTCGAGCACGCGGTAGAGCGCATCGGCTTTGGCGCGGTTGCGCTGCTCCATGGCGGCGAGGCCACCGGTCTGCTCGACCCAGGAGAACACCTTGCCGCAGGCATAGATACCAAACGTGTTGGGCGTGTTGAGCATGGACCCCTTTGCCGCCTGCGTGCGGTAGTCAAGATAGGAGGGGCAGATGGAGAGCGCCGGGTCCTCCAGCAGGTCGCGCCGGACGATCACAACGGTCACGCCCGCGGGGCCCGCGTTTTTCTGCGCGCCGGCGTAGATCAGGCCGTAGCGTTCAACTTCGAGCGGGAAGGACAGAAAGCAGCTCGAGACGTCTGCTGCAAGCGGGATGTCGCCGGTGTCGGGCAGCTCATGGTACATCGTGCCGAAGATCGTGTTGTTCTGGCAGATATGGACGTAATCGAAGCGCTCCTCGCGGCAGCGCGCCTTGACGGGCGCGAGGTCGGGGATGCGGTCGAAGCCGGTGTCTTCGCTGCTCGCCAACAAAACGGCGTCGCCGTACTTGGCCGCTTCCTGCCAGGCCTTTTTCGCGAAGTGTCCGGATACGACGTAACCGGCGCGCCCCGTGTGCATAAGGTTCAGCGGAATCGCGGCGAACTCAAGCGTGGCGCCGCCCTGCAAAAACAGAACCGCGTAGGTGTCGGGAACGTTCAGCACGCGGCGCAGGCATGCCTCGGCCTCGTCAAAGATCTGCTGATAGGCGGCAGATCGATGGCTCATCTCCAGAACCGACATGCCGCATCCGCGGTAGTCGGGCAGCTCTGCGGCGATCTCGGACAGAACGCTTGCGGGCAGCGCAGCGGGTCCGGCGGAGAAGTTATGCACGCGCGCCATGCGGGATGAACCTCCAAAAGACGGGAATCGGTTCGAACTACTCTAGCATAGTGGAGTATCTCGTTGGCATCTGTAACGTATACGAAATGACAGCGATCCTATGCATCCGTGCGCACGGCGTGAACGGGGAGGGCGGATTCGCGCGCGGCACCCCGTCGCGCTACAATAAGGTTCAAGTTGAAGGTTAAGGTGAGGGGGCGACGCGTGGCGACTTTTGTGACCTCGGACGCGCACGGCCATCTGAAGGCGCTCGACCGGGCGCTCGAGCTCGCCGCTCCCGGCCCGGACGATACCGTCTACGTGCTCGGCGACATGGTCGATCGCGGCCCGGATCCCGTCGGCGTGCTCCGTCTGGTGCACGGCCTGCCTCGCGCCCGCGTGCTGCTGGGCAACCACGAGGACATGCTGCTCACCGCCCTTGCCACCGGCGAGCAGCTCGATTTGCTCACCTGGGAGATGAACGGCGGCTCCTCGACCGCCGCGGGGCTCGATGCGCTTCCGCGCGACGAATATCTCGAGCTGCTCAACTGGATCGAGAACCTGCCGCTGTGGGATGTTGTCGAGGTGGGGGATAGGTCATACCTGCTATGTCATGCCGGCATCGACGCGCTCGCGCTGCGCGGGTACCTCGCCTGTGCGGGCTACGGCCCCGAAGAGGGGTTCGCGCGCGTTCCGTTAGACGTGCTGCGCGCCGGCATGGAGGCGCAAGATCCCGAGGACCTGCTTTGGATTCGCGGCGAGTTCTGGAGCGAGCCGACGGGCCTGGTCGGCCGCGACGGGACGGGGCCGGTTGTCATCGCGGGGCATACGCCGTCGATTCTGCTGTACCGCTATGCGAACAACATGTGCGAGCCGGTGCTTTCGCCAGATGGGCGGGCGTGCATGGTCGAGGTCGGTGCCAGCTGGGATACCGGTGGCGTCGCCGACCGCGTCGATATCGACTGCTCGGCTGCAGGCGGCGCGCCCGTCGGCCGCGTCGGCGTCATGCGTCTGGATGACCGCCGCGTTTTCTACGCCGACATCGAAGAGGGCGAATAGCGCGCGAACGCGTTAAATGGAGTCGGGCACAATGCCACGCTAGTTTGCGAAGGGGTCGCGGGCGCGCGTGATCTCCTGGCGGATCTGGGCGTACTGCCAGACCAGCAGGGCGAGCAGCACCGCCATGACGACCAGGTAGCTCACCACCGCTCCCGTGAGGCCGAGGATGCGCACGAGCACGAACGGCAGGATGGCGGAGGCGATGAAGGCGACCAAGTAGAGGCGCATGACGTCGCCTTGACGGCGCAGCACCGTGATGATGGCGTACAGGAAGTCGATCGCCGCCGTGATGCCTCCCGCGGCGACCATGAGGTAGGACAGGGCGCGGAACCGCTCGAAGTCCAAACCGTAGGCAAAGCTCATGAACGGAATGCCGACCGTGCCCATGATCGCGGCGGTCGCGATGCACAGCGCTACCACCACGCACATGACGGCCGCGATGACCAGGTCGAACCGGCGCCTGCGGCGCGGGTTTGCCCAGATGCCCGCCAGGCGCACGAGCTGGGGCTTGTAGATGAACCCGACGGTGAGCAAGATGCCCTGCGCAGGGAAGTAGAGCGCGTTGAAGTACAGCTGGTTCTCGTAGGCGAGCGTGCCCTCCATCGCAAACTTGGGCATGCTCTCGATGAGGTTGAACAGGAACAGCGCGGCGAACAGGGGAGCGCCTTGGCGGAACAGACGGGTGACCTCGTCGACTGCCATCGGTCGCGACTTGTCGGTCTCGAGCAGGGCCAAAGGCGCGCTCAGCAACACGAGCGAGGCGACGGCGGCGACCGCCATGGCGATGGAGGCGACCTCCAGGCTTCGCGTGACGAGCAGCAGCACGGCGAATGCGACGATCGCGCAGGCGGACCGGACCGTCTGGCTGATACCGGCGAGATAGAGCTTGTCGGCCTGCTGGAGGCGCCCCTCGTACACGTCGGCAATGCCGTCGACGACCTTGTAGGTGAACACGCCCAGGCAGATGGTCGTCATCGAGGCGTCATAGGAGCGCAGCGTGCAGTAGAGCGTGCCGGCGACGAGGGCGGCGATGCCGGTGATCCATCGATGCGCCTGGTAGGAGGAGAACGAATTCGTCTCGTCGATATCGGAGACCTGGTAGTTGCGCACGCCGAAGTTCGCGGCGATCATCAGCAGCGTGCCCACGACGAAGGCCATGGAGAACATGCCCGCGCCCTCGGCGCCCGCAAGCTGCGTGGCCACGATGGTGAGCACGGGAAACGAGCAGCCCCAAAGGGCGGTGCCGAGCGTGTTCCACAGATAGTCGCGCCCGGTGCTGCCGTCCTCATAGCGCGCCTCCTGCTCTGAGAAGGAGCCGGAAAAAATCGCCTCCAGAAGGCGCGTCCACCAGCGGTTGATCAATCGGGCGATCGGGCCGGGCTGACGGGATGAGGAGGGACGGCGCACGGTGGCGCCGACCGGCACGGAGCCTTCGGGCGCCTGGCGGAACCGGGGCTTGCCCGTAGTGTGCGCGGCGTCTCGCGCGTCTTTGAGATCGCGAATCCTGTCGAGCGGTGAGATCGCCATGAAGCTCCTCGGTGTGCCGATTGAATACGTTATACGAGAGGGTAGCATGCCCGGGCCAGTCGCCAAAATCGCACCGAAACATGCCGGTAATGCATGGGGTTCCCGCATGTCGGACGCGCAGGGTGAGCTATTATTCCCGGTGGGAGGAAAATAATTTTCCATTTCCATTTTCCTAGTTTCGCTTCCTTGAGGGAGGGCCTATGGATTCGCTCGCGTTCGCTTTGGCGCTCTTGCCCATCCTGTGGTTGGTTGTGGTTCTGCTGGTGTTCAGGCTCCCTGCCTGGAAGGCTGCGCTCGGCTCGTTTGCCCTTGCGTGCGCCTTGGCGCTGCTCGTGTGGCATCTGCCGGCGCGGGAGGTGGCGACGGCGAGCCTTGAGGGCTTCTGCATGGCGCTTTGGCCGATCGTGCTCGTCATCATCGCCGCGGTTTTCGCGTACAACCTGTGCGTGAGCACGGGCGCGATGGGCACCATCAGCCGCATGATCTGTTCCATCTCGAGCGACCGGCGGATTCTCGCGCTGCTGGTCGCCTGGTGCTTCGGCGGCTTCATGGAGGGCATGGCGGGTTTCGGGACCGCGGTGGCGATTCCTGCCGGCATGCTCGTCGGCTTGGGCTACAAGCCGCTGCCGGCGGTGCTCATGTGCCTGCTTGCCAACGGCGTGCCCACGCCCTTCGGCTCCATCGGCATCCCGACGGTGTCGCTGGCGGGGCTGGTGGGGCTCGACCCCGCGCGCCTTGCGTTTGTCGAAGTGCTTCAGCTCGCCCCCTTCTTCATGGTCGCGCCGTTTCTGATCGTGCTCGTCGCGGGGGCCGACGATGCCTACCGGGCGACGGTGCGCACGCGTCTAGCCGGCGTCGGGTTGGTCGCTTTGGTTTCCGGCGCTTCGTTTGTCGTGCCTACGGCGGTCGTGGCGGCGTTCGTGGGACCGGAGCTCGCCGTGGTGGTGGGCAGCATCTGCTCGCTCGCGGCGACGGCGCTTGTCAGCATGCGCGTCGAGCGTGCCGGCGCGCTCGACGTGCGGTTCCATCTTGAGACCGAGGAAGGCGAGCCCGTCTCCCTTGCCGGTGCGCTGACCGCCTGGTCCACGTTCATCCTGATCTTCATCTTGCTCATGGGCTCCTCGAAGCTCGTGCCGCCCGTCAACGAGTGGCTTGCCCGCTTCAGCTCGACGGTCACGATCTACACGGGGAAGAACCCCGGGTCGCTGTCGTTCTCGTGGGTGAACACGCCGGGTGTCTGGATCCTTGTTGCTGCGATTGTCGGTGGGCGCATCCAGGGCGCCGGCGCAAGGCAGATGGGCCGCGTGTTCGTGGCCACCGTGCGCCAGATGATGCCGACGGTCGTTACCATGCTCGCCGTGCTCGGTTGCTCCAAGGTTATGGGCTACGCCGGGATGATCTCGTCCATCTCCTCCTTCTGCATCGCGGTGACCGGCTCGCTCTATCCGCTCGTGGCGCCTTGGATCGGCATGGTCGGTGCGTTCGTCACGGGCTCCGGCACGAGCTCCGCCATGCTGTTCGGTCTTATCCAAAGCCAGGCCGCCGAGGCACTCGGTACCGATCCGTACTGGATGGTCGCCCTGAACGAGCTGGGCGTGGCGGCGGGCAAGATGCTGTCGCCCCAGACGCTCGCCATCGGTCTCGCATCCGTGCGCGTGGTGGGAAAAGACGCCGAGCTGCTGCGCGCCGTACTGCCCTATGTGCTGGGGTTCCTGGTCGCCATGTCTGCCATCGCGCTGGCCTTCGCGTAGCGTCCCCGTATGAGGCCTCGTCGAGGGCGCGTACGGGCGGTGCACGGTTTTCACATCGATGTACTTGGCTTTTCCGGTCTGCTTGACGGGGCGCATGGGCGAAGCCGGATGCATGGCGAGGGGAAAGCACGGAATGCGCGTCCTGTCAAGGTGCGCCGTGCACGCCTTGGTGAGGTCCTTTCGCTGTTTTTTGCCCCGATTTTGGTATACGAGTCGCAAACGAACCGGCTATTATCAATGAAGTGCGCCGTCATTTCTCCATATTTGCGGTGCATGCCAGACTTTTCGCGGTATCAATCGGGGCGCGTCGCCTTCCGGTGCGCGCCAGCGTAGGAAAGGTTGCTGTCTATGATCGAGACAATCCTGCTGGAGTCCGGTATCGACTGCGATATCGACCGCGTGCACGTTGACTGGAGTCCTGCCAAGCTCATCGAGCACGCCATCTCCCACCACGAGGGCTACCTCACCTCCACCGGATCGCTGTCCGTGAGCACGGGCGCCTTCACCGGCCGTTCGCCCGAGAACCGCTACATCGTGGACACCGGCGATGCCGAGAGGAACATCAACTGGAACAGCTCCACCAACAAGCCGATCGACGAGAAGACCTACAAGCGCGTCCGCAAGAACGTCACGCGCTACATGTCTCAGCGCCGCCACCTCTTCGTCATCCGCGGCTACGCGGGTGCCGACCGCCAGTACGCGCGCAAGGTCATGGTCGTGTGCGAGCGTGCCCACCAGGCGCTGTTCATCCAGAACATGCTCGTGCGCCCCACCGCCGATGAGCTCGAGGTGTTCGGCCGCCCCGACATCCTGGTCTTCGCTGCGCCCTCCTACGTGTGCTCGCGCGACCGCGACGGTGTCGAGCCCGCCGCCGTCATCCTCGACATGAACAAGAAGAAGATCGTCGTCGCCGGCACCGGCTATTGCGGCGAGATCAAGAAGGCCGTCTTCACGATGATGAACTACCTGCTTCCCATCGAGGACGGCGTGCTGCCCATGCACTGCTCGGCCAACGTCGACCCCGCCACCGGCAAGACCTGCATCCTGTTCGGCCTGTCCGGCACCGGCAAGACGACGCTGTCCGCCGATCCCGATCGCCTGCTCATCGGCGACGACGAGCACGGCTGGAGCCCGCGCGGCGTGTTCAACATCGAGGGCGGCTGCTACGCCAAGACCATCGACCTCACGCGCGAGCGCGAGCCGGACATCTTCGACGCCATCCGCTTCGGCAGCGTCTCCGAGAACGTCAAGCTCGATCGCCGCACCCGTGCCGCGATCTACTCCGACAGCTCCATCACCGAGAACGGCCGCGCCGCCTATCCGCTCGAGCACATCGAGCGTGTGGTCGAGTCCGGCACCGGTGAGATTCCGAGCGTCGTGCTCTTCCTGACCGCCGACGCCTACGGCGTGCTGCCCCCGATCTCCAAGCTCTCCCGCGAGCAGGCGATGTTCCACTTCCTGACCGGCTACACTGCCAAGGTCGCCGGCACCGAGCTGGGCGTCAAGGAGCCGCAGCCCACGTTCTCCGCGCTGTTCGGCGAGCCGTTCATGCCGCTCGATCACATGACCTACGCCTACCTGCTGGGCGAGAAGATCGCGCAGAACAACACGCGCGTCTACCTGGTCAACACCGGCTGGACCGGCGGCCCGTACGGCGTGGGTCACCGCATCGCGCTGTTCCACACCCGTGCGCTGGTCAAGGCCGCGCAGACCGGCGAGCTCGATGTCGCCGGCTATCGTCACGACGATGTGTTCGACGTCGACGTGCCGCTGGCGTGCCCGGGCGTCCCGACCGACCTGCTCACCCCGCGCTCCACGTGGGCCGATGGCGAGGAGTACGACCGCTGCGCTGCCGACCTCGCCCAGAAGTTCCGCGATAACTTCAACAAGCGCTATCCCGGCGTCCAGCTCGAGGATCTCGCTAAGGCTCGTCGCTAAGGCGACCGTTCGCCCTGTTCGGTGGTAGAATGGGGCACCGATAGAGAGCCCGCATCTCCGGATGTGGGCGACGCGCAAGCGCCCACGCGCCGGCACCGTAGGACTTTGAAGGTGGCCGGCAGTGGGCGCTTTTTCGATAGGGAGGCATTTGCTATGAAGAAGTTCGTGACCGACGATTCGTTTTGGGAGCTGTTTCCCGATGCCGCGATCGGCGTCGTTGTCGCGCGCGGCATGAAGCGCGCCGACGAGGTTTCCGATGAGGACAAAGCCGAGCTCGAGCGCTTGCTCGTTCGCGCCAACATGATGGCGGAACGCCACCTGACGAGCGATACCATCTCTGAGAACGCGCCGGTGAAGGCCTGGCGCGAGGCCTATCGCAAGTTCAAGACGAAGAAGGGCGCCCGCTGCTCGATTGAGAATCTGCTCAAGCGCGTGCTCAAGGGAAACCCCGTAGGCCCCATCACCCCGTCGGTCGATATCTACAATGCCGTCTCGCTCACCTACGCCCTGCCCGTGGGCGGCGAGGACATCGATGCCTTCCAGGGCGACCTGCACCTGACGGTCACGCAGGGCGGGGACGCCTTCTTGCCGCTCGGTTCCGACGAGCACGACGACCCGACCCTTCCCGGCGAGCTGTGCTATCTCGATGACGCAGGCGCGGTGTGCCGGTGCTGGAACTGGCGCGACGGCGTGCGCACGGCCCTGACGGATGACTCGCGCAACGCGTTTTTGATTATCGAGTGCGTCGAGCCCGACCGGGTTGAGGAGCTCTCTGCCGCCATCGATGAGCTCGCCGAGTCCGTGGAGCGCTATCTGGGCGCCGCCATCGAGGCGAAGCAGGTCGTGGATGCCCAGCATCGCGAGGTCATCATCGAGCCCTAGCGTAAACCGCTTCGCTTTCGGCCACGTGGCTGCGGAATTGCGCCGCGGTCTCGGTCTTGAAGTGGCTGAGACCGCGGCGACGTGGTATATAGTAATGTTGACGAGTCAACATTACGCAGAATGAGAGGTGAGCGCTGTGGAGGCGTCGCGGTTCGAGGATTTCGTCGGGCTCATCACACTCATTTCCAAAGAGATTCAGCGCATCAAGACGGTCGAGGCGACCAAGCTCGGCCTCAAGGGTTCGGACATCATGTGCCTGTACTACCTGGGGCAACATGAGGAGGGACTGACTGGGTCCGAGCTTGCGCGCGAGGCCGATGTCACCCGCGCCGCCGTGTCGCGCACCCTCGCGCGCCTCGAGAGCGAGGGGTACGTCGAGGTGCAGGATGAGCAGGGTACCGGCTCTCGCTATCGCGCACCGGTGCGCCTGACCGAGCGCGGCCGTACCGTGACCGCCGAGGCCAACGAGATCATTCGCGCCGTCGTGCAGGAAACAGGCGAGGAACTGGGCGATATTCAGCGCGTCCAGATGTATCGCTCGCTCAACGTCATATACGAGAAGCTCAAGAGGATATCGCGCGACAATTCAGCGGACTAGGTGCGGTATCGCCGTGCGGCGCGCCTAGTTGGCGGCTTTCACCTGGCCGCGTGCCTGGCACGCGGGGCACACGCCCTCGAAGATGGTGCTGTGCGAGGTGATGGTAAAGCCGGTCGCCTGCGCGACCGATTGGTCCGCGGCCTTGTCGTAGGGCACCGTCGCGTCGATGACCGTGCCGCACTCGATGCAGACCACGTGGCAGTGGGCATCGAGGCGAAGATCGAAGCGGTCGCCACCGGGGGCTTTGACGCAGGTGATCGCATGGGTCTGCTCAAGAAGGCGCAGATTGCGGTAGACCGTGGCGCGGCTGATCCGCTCGTCGCGGTGGCGGACATCCAGATAGATATCCTCTGCGGTCGGATGGTCGCAACGATTGCGGACAGCGTCGAGGATGAGGGCTCGCTGTTTGGTGTTTCTGCGCTGAACAGACATGAGCCGCCTCCCTTATCGTGAACGGTTACTAACAGCATTTCACCAGAAGAGAGATGGGGAATCAAGATAACGCGCGTCGTCCACAGAATGGATACGCCGCGCTCAGTCTGCGTCGCTTTCGTTGAACCCCGTGTCGCAGTGCAACGGCCCGTTGTCGGCCGCCGTCGTGGCGAGCTGGTCGCACCGCTCGTTGAACGTGTGTCCGGCATGGCCCTTGACCCAGATGAAGCGCACGTCATGGGGCTCCATCGCCTTGAGGAGGCGTTTCCAGAGGTCGGGATTTTTGACGGGCTTCTTGCCGGCGGTCTTCCAGCCGCGCTTGATCCATCCCTCGATCCAGTGCTTGTTGAACGCATTGACCACGTATTGGGAATCGGAGTGCAGCTCGACGGAGCAGGGGCGGTTCAGGACCTCGAGCGCTGCGATGACGCCCATGAGCTCCATGCGGTTGTTGGTCGTCCGCTCATAGCCGCGCGAGAGCTCGAGCACGTGCTCCTTGCCGGACGGTGCGGTGTAGCGCAGCACGGCTCCATAGCCCCCCGGGCCGGGGTTGCCGCGAGCGGCGCCGTCAGTGTATATGGTGACGTTCACGTGCGATCCTTTCATGCGCGCGGACAGGATGCGAGCGCGGTCGCACCATTATAGGTCGAGGCCGGTTTCAAAACGCACCTCGAATGTTCGCTCATCGGGCACGGACGATATCTCGCGCTCGTCCTCCAGCCAGATATTGTTGTTAAAGCCGAGGTAGTATGCATGGAGTCGGTCGAGGTGCATCACGATCTGCTGGGGCGTTCCCTGTATCTCCATATCGACCGAGCCGTCGGATTGGTTCATGACCCATCCGGAGAGCCCGCGCTCGCGCGCGAGCCCCTGGTTCGTCCAACGAAATCCGACGCCCTGGACGCGCCCGCCGAAATGCAAGCGGAGGCGGAGCCGAGGGGTGTTTTCGGGGTGCTCGGCTATGGCGTTCTGCAAGCGCTCGATCAGCTGGAGCTCGACGGGGCTGCGACGTGCCTGCTCGCCGCCACCTCGCCGGCTTCCCGACACGAATCTGTCGAACATCCCCATGGCCTCGCTCCTTCCGCGATGGTGGTATGAGCCAGTGTAGCGCATCGTCGCCATCTGACGCGGGCGCGGCCCGCCGTGGCCCGCTCGACGTTTTTCAGGCATAATGCAGCTGAAAGGCTTTCTTGACGGGAGACGCATGGAGTTTTTGATCTATATCGCGATCCTGCTGGTCATCGCAGCGGTCATCTCACTTGTCCTATCCTTTGTGGGGACGGTGCTCGTCGGCGCTCTGCGCTTGCTGCCCATCGTGTTCGCGGCCCTGGCGATCGCCGCGTTTGTCCGGTGGTATCGCGAGCGCTCCTGATGCGCACTGAGAAGGCCGGCGTCCCGTATGGAGGCTGCGTGGTGGGTCGTTTGGAGACATTCGATCGGTTCGCCATATGTAACAATCTCGGTAGCAATTAGAGCCGAGAAGGGGAAGACATGGGAAAGCCAGTCGTCAAGATATGCAAGAAGTGCACGGGAATCAAGGCGAAAGACCTGAAAGGTATCATCCCCAAAGATGCCTGGAAGGAAGGTTGCGTCCACGCCTGCGTCAAGAAATCGGAGAGGGGCGAGCGCGTGTTCGCGCGCATCGACGGCAAGCTCGTGGTCGCGTCCTCGAAGGCGGACCTGATCGCCAAGATTCAAGAGGCTGTAGCATAGCGCTGCGCGCGGCGGGGTGCACGGTCGGGGCGGCGCTACAATGGGCTTCGGTGTCCCCGCGTATCAGGAGTCTTCATGCAGGTTCGCATAGATCCGAAATCCGGCAATCGCATCTCCGCGCTTGGCTTGGGGTGCATGCGCTTTCCCGGGTTCGCGCTCGGCAAACCCGATCCGCGCGCGGCGCGGGCGATTATCGAGCGTGCGGTTGAGCGAGGCATCAACTATCTGGATACCGCGTATCTCTATCCCGGCAACGAGTCGGCGGTCGGCGCTGCGCTCTCGCAGGCCGGCGTGCGCGATCGCGTCTTTCTGGCGACCAAGCTGCCGCACGCGTCCTGCAAGCGCGCTGAGGACTTCGATAGGTTTTTCGACGAACAGCTGCGCCGTCTGCGCACGGACCACATCGACTACTACCTGATGCACAACATCACGAGCCCGGCGCAATGGGAACGCGTTCGCGCCTTGGGGATCGAGGACTGGATCGCGCGCAAGAAGGCGAGCGGCGCGATCGGGGCGATCGGGTTCTCGTTTCATGGCAGCACGGATGATTTTCCAGTGCTGCTCGATGCGTACGATTGGGATTTCTGCCAGATTCAATACAACTACGTCAACGAGCGATACCAGGCGGGTACGGCAGGGTTGCATGCGGCGGCGGCCCGCGGCATGGCGGTGTTTGTCATGGAGCCGCTGCTGGGCGGGCGCCTTGCCGACAAGCTGCCCGCGTCCGCGGCGCGTCTGCTCGCGCAGGCAGGGGAGCAGGGGCTGGCAACTCCTGCCGACTGGGGATTAAGCTGGGTGTGGAACCATCCCGAGGTGACCATGGTGCTGTCGGGCATGAGCTCCCCTGAAATGGTCGACGCCAACGCCGACATCTCCGAGCGCGCCCTTCCGAATACGATGACCGAGAAGCAGCTTGCGACGATCGCCCGTGTCGTCGAGCTCTTCGAGCGGGCGAATCGCGTGCCGTGCACGGGCTGCAACTACTGCATGCCCTGCCCGCACGGCATCAACATCCCGGGGTGCTTCGCGGCTTACAACGCGAGCTTCGCCCATGGATGGTTCACCGGCATGCAGCAGTATTTCACGGCGAGTGCGGTGCGGACGGCTACGCCGCGCTTGGCGAGCAACTGCGTGTCATGCGGGGCGTGCGCTCGCCATTGCCCGCAGCATATCGACATCCCGGCGCGCATGGCCGACGTGCGGCGAAGGTTCCAACCCGGCCCCATCAACGCCGTCCTCAAGCACTTGGTGCAGGTAAAAAGACCCTAGGGATTTTTTAACATCGTCAGCGAATCGCCTCGAGGGTGACGGCGGTGCCGCTCGCGCTCACCATGAGCATGCCGCCCTGGCCGAGCACCTCGTAGTCGACGTCGACTCCCACCACGGCGTGAGCGCCCATCTCGGCGGCGCGCTGCTCGATTTCGGCGAGCGCTTCCCGACGCGCCTCGATGAGCTCGTCCTCGTATCCCTTGCTGCGGCCGCCGACGATGTTGCGCAGGCTCGCACCGAGGTCCTTGATGAAGTCGATGCCGGTGATGACCTCGCCGAACACGATGCCGTAGTACCCGGTGATACGGTAGCCGTCGACAGAGGGGGTGGTCGTGACGATCATGTTCGCTCCTTTTGCGCCTTGACGGGACGATGCGGGTGCCATGTGGCGCCTCGGAACCATCGTACCCACCGGCGTGCTACGCCATGCGGTCCAGCTGGGAGCGAAGGATGAGCACGGGTCCCAAATCCGGCTCGCGCCGGGGTGCAACCAGTTGGCAGGAGGAGGGGAGCGCCGCCGCGAGGGGGCGCAGGATAAGCTCTTTGGCGTTGAAGGTCCCGCCGACATAGGTGACGGGAATCGGGTCGAGGACACCATCGGCGAACAGGGCGTCCGCGATGGCGCGCACCATATCCGCCTCCTCCCGCGCGGCGCGGGCAAAGATGTCGAGTGCGCTCGTATCGCCGGCGCGCGCCGCCTGCGTGACGAGGGGGCAGAGCGCGGCGATGGTGCCCCGCTGTCCCATGGAGGCCTGTGCGAAGGGGATGATCTCGTAGTCGTCGCTTAAGGCGAGCTCGCGTCGGACGATATCGTAGAGCGGACCGCGCGGATCGCGGCCGTCGCATTGGCGCGTGAAGGCGCGCAGGAGCTCTTTTCCCATCCAGCCGGCACTGCCTTCGTCGCCGATCTCGTAATCCCATCCTCCGCAGCGCAGCTGCCGCTCGCCGCGTACGCCCAGCGCGATGGAGCCGGTTCCCGAGATCAGGGCGATGCCGTCGGCCATCGCAAGGCCCGCGGCCCATGCGGCCTCGACATCGTTGACGACGACGTAGGGGCATCCGTCAGCCAAGCTGGCGGCACAGCGCGCCAGCGCCTCGTCGGCTTCGGGATTCTCGCCGTATCCGCAGATGGAAAAGCCGATGCCGAACTGAGTCCCGGCAAGACCGTTCTCGCGCGCCCATGAGACGCCGCGGCGCAGGATATCGGCGGCCCCCTCTATCCCTGCCTGCGCGTAGTGACAGGTGGGGAGCACCAGCCGATCGAGGCGGTTCAGATGTTCGTCGTAGACGGAGAAGGCGGTCTTCGTGCCCCCACCGTCGATGCCCAGCCAGCGCATGCATCAGCTCCTGTGCCCGGAGGCGAGGTTAGGACAGCGTGAACCAGAGGATGACGATGAGCAGGATGACGACGGACACGCCGACGATTGCCGCGATGAACTTCAGGCGCGACGAGCGGGTGCGCTCACGCACGTTCGCCTCGACTTCGGCGAGCGACTGGACCTGCTGGGCCTGCTCCTCGCGCTCGGCGCGATCGGCTTCGCATGCCGCGGCGATGCGCTCGGTGATCTCGGGGTGGTCGTGGATGTCGGTTGCCTCGGCGATCGTGCGGTCGGCGTCCTCGGCGTCCTTTGCCGCTTCCGCCTCGACGCGCTGCTGCTCCTTCAGGTCCTTCTCCTGCTCGGAGATTTTGCCCTTGAGTTCCTTTTGGCGAGCGGCGGCGTCTTTGCGGGCGGCGTCGAGCGCGTCGCGCGCCTCGGCGGTCGCATCGGTGATGGAGCGGAAGGATTCCTTGGCGTCGGCGATGGGCTTCTCGGTCTCGCGCACCGCCGTCTGGGCGGCGGCGAGCGTCGCCTGTGCGTCGGCGGTCACGCGGGGAAGCTCGTCTTTCGCGCGGCGCAGCTGCTCGGTCACGTCTGAGATCTCGACGGCAAGCTCGGTGTCGCGCACGCTGTAGGCGGCGGAGTTGGCAGAGGGGTTGCGCTGGATCTCGGCATACTCCTCACGCAGGGAGGCAAGCTTGCTTTCGGCGTCTGCGACCGCGTGCTCGGCCGCCTCGATGCGCTCTTTCGACGAGGCCTCCGCTTTCTCGAGGGCATTTTGGGCGTCGGCCAGGCGGCGCTTCAGGCGCGTCGCGGCCTCGCGGGCGTCCTCCTCGCGGCCCTCGGCCGCCTCAAGGGCGGACTTGAGCTGCTTTTCGGTCGCGGCGTCGGCCTCCTTCATCTTTTCGAGTTGGGCCTTCAGGGCGTCGATCTGCTCTTGGATGGTCTTCTGGAGTGCCCGGGCCGCCTTGACGGAAGCCTGGGCGCTGCTCTTGCGCGCATTCTGCTCGGCGACGATCTGGTCGAACCTGCAGGTGATGTCGATGCGCTGCTCGAGTTCGCGCGCCTGGTCGGCGATGCGCCGGTCGAGCTCGTCGAGCTGTCCGCGCGCTTCGGCGTGCGCGCGCTTGGCGGCGCTCATCTCGCGGACCGCGCGGGCGCCCTGGGTGAGGAATGCGCTCACGTTGCTCGCAGCTTCTGCCGCCGCGTGCGAGAAGTTCTCGCCGGCCGCCTTGATGTCGTCCAGGCGCTGTGTCTCGGGGACGTCGCGGTCGTCGGCGATCTCGATCGGCTCGGGGGACGGGGACGCCCCGCCGTCGATGACTTCGAACCCCTCCGGTAGCGGATCGGGGTCGTCACCGAAATCGCCGCTCCCATCGTGCGTCAAAAAGCTCGGGATCGTCCCGAACGCTTCGGTCGCCGCGGCGTCTTCTGCCCCCTGTGGGGTGCTATCGGAGACGCCGGGCTCGTCGAGGGCTTTCTCTGCCGTTGCGTCCGGCTCGACCTCGCCTTGCAGCCCGTCCGGCTCGACCTCGTCCGCCGAAGCCATGCCGGCCTCGTCGGAAGCGGGGTCGATGTCGGTGGGAACAGGCGCCTGCGCCTCGGGCTCCACAACGTCGCTCTCGTCCACGATCTTAGGGTCTTTGATGTTCTGCTCGTCGCTCATGGCGGCTCCTATTCTCATGCGCGCGGTGCACGACCGCGCGCTTGCGTTCACGGTCCCATGATATACCCTCGCGGGGACGAAGGCCCCCGCGGACGGGGGCGGCTATGTTTTTCTATACGCACGTTTCCCCGTACGTGCAAAAGCACCCCATGCATGCCGACTTCGCTGGGCTTTTACGCTTTTCTCGCGACCGATCCCGTACGCCGTTATACTGGGTGCTCGTGAACACGACCTGAGCGCAAAGGACGCGAGCCCATGGACCAGAAGCTCTTCACCTACGACATCGTCGCCGAGGACCCCGCCACGCATGCCCGTGCGGGCATCCTGCACACGCCGCATGGCGACATCGAGACGCCGATTTTCATGCCGGTGGGCACGAAGGCCAACGTGAAGGGCATCCCGACCGAGACCGTGAAGGGCCTGGGCGCGCAGATCGTACTCGCCAACACGTATCACTTGGCCATGCGCCCGGGCGCCGACCTCATCGACGAGCTCGGCGGGCTCCACACCTTCATGAATTGGCATGGGCCGATTCTCACCGATTCGGGCGGCTTCCAGGTCTTCTCCCACAACGACGCCGTCAAGCTCACCGACGAGGGTGTCCGCTTCATCGCGACCGACTACGACGGCAGCCATGTGTTCTGGACGCCTGAGGACAACATGGCCATCGCCCAGAAACTGGGCTCCGACATCTGCATGCAGCTCGATCAGTGCCCGGGTTACCCGGCCACGCGCGCCTACGTGGAGCGCGCGGTCGAGCTCTCCAGCATGTGGGCCGAGCGCTGCTACGCGGCGCACACCCGCCCCGACCAGGCGCTGTTCGGCATCGTGCAGGGCGGCATGCACCTCGATTTGCGTCTGCGCAGCCTGCGCCATCTGGAGGAGTGCGGAGACTTCCCGGGATACGGCATCGGCGGCTACTCGGTGGGCGAGGACCACGAGACGATGTTCGAGTCGCTGACCCCGCTCGTGTCCGAGCACATGCCGCGCCATAAGCCCCGCTACCTCATGGGCGTGGGCAACCCCACGACGCTCGTGCGCGCCGTCGGCATCGGCGTCGACATGTTCGACTGCGTGCTGCCCACGCGCACCGGTCGCATGGGTACGGCGTTTTCCCACGAGGGGCGCCTGAACTTCCGCAACGCGCGCTTCGCCCGCGACGCCGGCCCCATCGATCCGCAGTGCACCTGTCCGGTGTGCACGGGCGGCTACAGCCGTGCGCTCATCCGCCATATGGTCACGCAGAAGGAGATGCTCGGCGGCATCCTGCTGTCCATGCACAACATCTACTTCCTGCTCGACCTTATGCGTCAGGCGCGCACAGCGATCATCGAAGGCCGCTACGCCGAGTTCCAACGTGCGTGGATGGACAGCCCCGCCGCGAAGGACTACTAAACACATAATCACTATCGGCGGGCGCCGCCGCTTTCGATGCTGAGGCCCCACGGGTGTCGAGCCATCTCGACACCCGTGGGGCCATTTGCGTGCTCATCGATGTGCGAACGGGCAGGTTCCGCTCATATCTAGGACAGAGAGGCGCCGGCGTCAAAAGACGACCGGACTTTTGCAGATTTTTCCGTGTTGTGTACGTGCGATATTTCGAGCGCAGCAAAACGGCACAAACGGACAGCTTGTGACCTGCTATTACTCCAGTCGCCACGCTCCAAATGAGTGCTGTTTTGCGGGGCTTCCAAAATCACCCGTACACAACCGGGAAAAATCTGCAACAAAGGGGCGCCGGTCTGCCGCTAGCGGGTTTGGGGCAGGTACCGAGTACGCAGCTATGCGAGCTTCGAGCAGGGGAGCTCGCCGCGCTCGATCTTGGCGCAAAACAGCTTGTAGTCTGCCTCGTTCTGGTCGGCGTACGCCTGCGCGAACTCCCACAGGGCGTCGTCGAAGGCATCGCTGTCGCCCAGATAGGCCGCGATGGCCACACCGTCTCCGGTGCGCGCGTGCGCGTGGGCGAGCGCCCAGGCGCACAGCCTTGCCGTGCTGGCAAGACCCTCCTCGCCGATGTTCTCCAGATCGATCGAGCCCTTGCCGTTCCACAGCTGGCGGACATAGTAGTCGCGCGTGCCGCCGCCGGGCCGCTCGATGCTCGTCCAGCCGAGCAGGATATCGCTTGTCGATTGGATGAGCCGCTGGCCCTGCACCACGCGCTCGCCTTGGGTTGCAAAGGGCGCCGCGCGATAGACGCGCTCGACGACCGAGGTGCTCGCCTCCTTCATCTGGAGCACGAGCGGGTCGTCCTCGTCCTTGCCGTGCATGAGCGCCACCCAAGCGCGCGTGCCCACGCTGCCCACGCCCACGACCTTGCGCGCGATGTCGTCGGGGTGGTAGCGGTTGACCAGGCAGCGCTTGTCGTACGAGAGGCTGTCGATGTAGCTCGCGTACAGCGCGCCGATGCGCCGTCCCAGCTCGTCGGCCTCGATTCCCTCAAACGACCCGAGCTCGCGCAAGGGCACGAGTTCGGGTGGCACGCAGCGAAACCGCGCGCTGCCGTCGGCGTCGCGATAGGCGAGCTTGTCCGCCGCGCGTACGTTGTCCTTCGTGCGGGCTTTCTCGACGGCGCGCCTGAGCGTCTTGCTCTGCTTGCCGTCGAGTTCGTCCTCGAAGCCCTCGATCGTCTGCTCGACGTCGAGATGCGCATACCAGATGTCCAGCTCGCTCATCTGGGCGAATCGGTTCATGTTCTTGCGGTACGCCTTGGCGCATGCTCGCACCGCGCGCTCCCGGGCGCTCGCCTTGAAGCCGCGGTCGCGCCCGCAGATCTCGACGCTCGCGACGAGGCGCTTGATGTCCCATTCCCACGGGCCGGGCGCGGTCTCGTCGAAGTCGTTGATATCAAAGACCAGGTGTCGGGTAGGGCTCGAGAAGATGCCAAAGTTGGCGATGTGGGCATCTCCCACGCATTGCACCTCGATGCCCGTGCACGGCGTGGCCGCAAGGTCGTGCGCCATGATGAGGGCGCTTCCGCGATAGAAGGTGAAGGGCGAGACTCCCATGCGCGCGTAGCGAAGGCCGATCAGTTCCTGGACGCGCGTGCGAGACTGCTCTTCCAGCAGCGCGATGACCTCCTCGCGTCCCTCGCGGACGGTCCAGCTGCCATGTGCCGACCGCGGACATGCGCTGCGGGCGGCGCGTCCGCGCTCGCGACGGGAAAGGTCGCCTCCGCGCTGGCGGCGGTCGGGGGTGGGTTTAGGCACGGCGTCTCCTTCACGGTTCGTAGCGTCGTTCCTATTGTGGCACACGCATGCACGTTGACGGCTGAGGTCGATGTGGAGGGGTGCCGCGAATGCGCTCTTGCGCCCGATGGCATTTCCTACCTGCGGTATACTCAACCAGTTAGCGATAATCGACCGTATGGAGGCATAGACCCATGGGCCGTCTCGGATATATCTTCCGCTGCATTGCGCATATGGATTACGGCGCGCTGTTCGATACCGTCGGCCGCGTTCACGAGAAGAGCGGCAAGAACCGCGTGTGGCTCTTCTTCGACGTGGTCAAGTGCGGCTTCAAGTTCGGTGCCGGCTACAAGGACTATGACCTGCTCGAGTTCTACAACATGGACGATGCGCACCGCGCCACCTTCGTCACGCGCGGCGTGAACAACACGATCGTGCGCATGCTCAACGATCCGTCCTACTACCACATCGTCGACAACAAAAACGAGTTCTATACCGTATTCGGCGAGTACCTGCATCGCGAGTGGCTCCACTTCTCCCAGAGCTCCAAGGAGGATTTCATCCGCTTCATGGAGGGCAGGGACCAGATCATCGCGAAGCCGAGTGACGCGTCGTGCGGCCAGGGCGTCGAAAAGCTCTCCCGTGCCGATTTCGATTCGCTCGACGACATGTACGACCACCTGAAACGTGCGGGCATCGACCTTGTAGAGGACGTGGTCATCCAGCATCCCGACATGGCTGCCATCAATCCGGGGTCCGTCAACACGATCCGCGTCTACACCATTCTGGCCGACGGCGAGCCCCATGTGATCTATGCCTGCATCCGCATGGGCAACTCCGACCGTCCCGTGGACAACATCAACGCGGGCGGCATGTACTCGGTGGTCGATCTTGAGACCGGCAAGATCGCCGGTCCTGCCTGCGACAAGAACTACCATGTCTACGA
This sequence comes from Collinsella tanakaei, assembly GCF_030373545.1. Classification (GTDB taxonomy): domain Bacteria; phylum Actinomycetota; class Coriobacteriia; order Coriobacteriales; family Coriobacteriaceae; genus Collinsella; species Collinsella tanakaei_C. The sequence continues at coordinate 64,382 of NZ_JAUDCO010000002.1, forward strand.
GCGCCATCCGAGGACCGGCACGCTGCTCACCGGCTACCAGATTCCCCTGTGGGACAGCGTCATGGCGCTGTGCCTCGAGGCCGCCAAGAAGATCCCCCAGATGGGGTACGTCGGCTGGGACGTCGCCATCACCGAGGACGGACCGCTGTTCATCGAGGCCAACAACCTTCCCGGACACGACGCCTTCCCGCAGATGCCCTCGCAGGCTCCCGACCATATCGGCTTCAAGCCCGAGTTCCAAAAGTACCTCAAGGGCCTGTAGTCTTTGTCGCTCGATTGCGCACGTGCCGCCCTTCGCATCGTCTACGGACCATGCGAAGGGCGGTTTTCCATGTGGCGCTTCGTTTGCCCCGTCTGCCGCCGTGCGTCCGTGGGTGCTCCCGCCCTTTGATACGATGGCTCCAACGTCAACCTGACGAGGGAGGGAGGCGCCATGGCCAAGTACCGGTGCCCCATGTGCGGATGGGTTTTCGACGAGGAGGCGGAAGGGACTCCGTTCTCCGATTTGGAGCGCTGCCCCATGTGCGGCGTTCCGGCAGCCGAGTTCTACCTCGTATCGGATGACGGGGTGACGCCGGTCGACATGAAGGCGGCCTTAGAGCCCACAGGGACTGCTTCGACGACCGATGAGCCGCTTGCCGCATCCGACGACCTCGGGATCCCCGCCGAGCTGCGTCGCAGCGACCCCTCTGTGCGTCATATGGACACGGTTCACCGTCTTGCCGAGCACGGTTCGTTGCCCGACGGTGCCATGGCGACCACGTTGCCGCTGCCAAGCTGGGATGATATCTTGGTGCTCGGCGCCCAGCTCGATCCTATGCCGCTTGCCGACGATTCCGAGGTCGATATCTCCTGCACGATCGGACCTGCCGCAGACCGACCGCTTGTGCTGGGAGGCCCTGCGTTCGTGTCCCACATGTCGTTCGGGGCGCTCTCCCGCGAGGCGAAGGTCGCCCTTGCTCGCGGTGCCGCGGCGGCGGGGACGGCGACCTGCTCGGGCGAGGGGGGCGTGCTGCCCGAGGAGCTCGCCGCGGCGCGTTCCGGTTACATCTTCGAGTTCGCCCCGCTGCGCTATTCGGTGACCGACGAGAACCTCCGTGCAGCGTCAGCGGTCGAGATCAAAATCGGTCAGGGTACCAAGCCCGGCATGGGCGGCCATCTGCCCGGCGAGAAGGTGACCGAGGAGATCGCGCGCATCAGGGGACGGCGCGTGGGGGAGGACATCATCTCGCCCTCGACCATACCGGGTGTCGAGACGCCGGCCGATCTCGCCGCCCTCGTCGACGAGCTGCGCGAACGGAGCGAGGGGGCGCCGATCGGCATCAAGCTCGCCGCCGGCCATATCGAGCGGGACGTGGCTGCCGCCGTCGAGGCGGGTGCCGACTTCATCACCATCGACGGCCGCGGGGGAGCTACCGGCGCCTCGCCGGTCATGCTGCGCGATGCGTCATCGATCCCGACCATCTATGCGCTCGTCCGTGCGCGCCGTTGCCTGGATGCCATGGGGTCCGACGCGAGCCTCATCATCACGGGAGGGCTCCGTGTCGCCTCCGATATCATCAAGGCGGTCGCGCTGGGCGCTGACGCCGTGGCGCTCGCGAGCTCGTCGCTTATGGCGCTCGGGTGCCAGCAGTATCGAATCTGCGGCAGCGGAAAATGTCCCATGGGCATCGCTACGCAAGACCCGGAACTGCGCAAACGGTTGGATATCGAGCGCGGTGCCCGTCGCGTCGAGAACTTCTACCGCGCCACGTTCGACGACCTTCGCATGTTCTGCCGTGTGACGGGGCATACGCGTATCTCCGGCTTCACGGTGGATGACCTCGCGACCGTCGATGCCGCCCTGGCCGAGCGCTGCGGCATTCCGCGCGCGTAGCCGCCAGCGGCCTTACACGTTCCGTACGCAGCGCTTGTCTGAAGATGGCGCGAGAAGGGGAATAATGGTCACGTCGCGCCTACCGTGCGACGTGACCTTTTTCGGTATCAGGAGTTGTTTATGGCTGAAGATACGCTTGATGAGATAGTGGACGAGACCGGGCATGACGAAGGGGGAGACGAGCGCGAGACGACGGCCTACGCGTCGACGTATCACAAGGGCCCTGTTATCCTGCGCGGTCCGCTCATTCCCGCTCAAACCACAACCGAGAACCTGCTGGCCAGCGAGGACTCCACGGACTGGCTCCATATGGATCCCTGGCGCGTCATGCGCATACAGGCGGAGTTCGTCGACGGTTTCGGCGCATTAGCCGAGCTCGGTCCCGCCGTGGCGATATTCGGGTCGGCTCGAACCCACAGGACCGATCCCATGTATCGAGCCGCTCGTCGCGCGGGAAAGCTCATCGCCCATGCCGGCGTGGCGGTCATCACCGGCGGAGGCCCCGGCATCATGGAGGCCGCGAATCGAGGGGCCGCCGTCGGGGGAGGGACGTCGGTTGGACTCGGCATCGAGCTTCCCCATGAGCAGGGCATCAACCCGTGGGTCAATCTTGGCATGACGTTTCGCTATTTCTTCGTGCGCAAGACCATGTTTGTGAAGTACTCCTCGGGCGCCATCGTCTTTCCCGGAGGCTTTGGCACGCTTGACGAGCTGTTCGAGCTGCTGACGCTCGTGCAGACCCATAAGGTCAAGCGCATGCCCGTGGCGCTCATGGGCGTCGATTACTGGCAGGGCCTGTTCGATTGGATCGGTGGGACGATGGTCGATTCGGGCTACATCTCAAAGCTCGATCCCAAGCTCGTCCACATCACCGACGATGTCCAGGAGGCCGTTTCGGTCGCTCTGTCGGGAATCGAGCGGTAGCCCCTCCGCATAGACGATGTCTGAAACGGCTCCTTCGTTCTGTGGACGAGGGGGCCGTTTCTTCTGCTGGGATCGATGGGGTCGCTTGACAACGTCGTGCAGCACAATTAGTTTGTATACGAACAGTTGCAATACAAACTAATTGGAGGAATGCATGGAGGAGATCGCTGGAAGCGCGGTGCCGGGGGAGAGTCGCGTGGATACCATCCACCATCAGCTGCTCGTGGCATTCAGTCATTCCAACCGTGCGATGCTCGGTCACACGCGCGGTGAGGGGCTTATGCCGGGCCAACCCAAGGTGCTTGAATATCTGGCGGAGCATGATGGCTGCAACCAGCGCGCGATCGCGCGTGCATGCGTGATGGATAAGTCGACGGTGACGAGCGTGCTGGCCCGCATGGAAGAGGGCGGGCTCATCGAGCGCCGCACGGATCCGCGCGACCGCCGCGGCATATCGGTGGTCCTCACCGAGCGCGGTCGTGCGGCGGCGATGCGCGTGTGCGCGTTTGGCGACGAGGTGGATGAGGTCGCCCTTGCCGGGCTGTCCGATGGGGAGCGGATGCGCCTCCAGGAGCTGCTCGCTCGGGTTATCGGCAATTTCGAGCGCGCGGAGGGGAATCGGTAGATGGGATACTCCGTGGGACACAAGCGGCGCCTTGCGCTGCGCTACCTGTTTTTCGTGCTCGGTGTGGCAATCAACTCGTTCGGCATCGCACTTATCACCAAGGCGGCCCTCGGCACCTCACCCATCACAAGCGTTGCCTACGTGTTCGATCTCGCCTTCCCGCCCACGCTCGGCGAGTTCACCTTCGTGATGAACCTCGTGTTCATCGGCTCCCAGATTGTGCTGCTGCGCCGCGACTTCCAGCCCATCCAGCTGCTGCAACTGGTCGTCAACGTGGTGTTCAGCGCCCTGATCGACGTCAGCATGTCGCTGCTCGATATGCTGGATCTGACGAGCGTCGTCTCCCAGGCCGCAGCGTTGCTCGCCGGCTGCACGGTGCTCGCCTTCGGCATCGCCGTTGAGGTCGCGCCCAACGTGATCACCGTGCCGGGCGAGGGCCTGGTGCGTGCGATCTCGTCGGTTACGCGCCGGCCGTTCGGCAGCTGCAAGGTGGCGTTCGACGTGTCGCTCGCCCTGCTCGCGCTCGTGTGCTCCTTTGTGTTCTTCGGTGAGGTCAGGGGTCTCGGCGCAGGCACCGTGGTGTCCGCGCTCCTCGTGGGGCGCATCGTGAACCTGTGCAATCGGCACATTCCGTTTCTGAAGAGCATTGCGGCCTTGTCGCGCGATGAGGCGGGTGCGCCTGAGGGTGCCATCTAGGGGTCCGACACGCGAGCGGTCTTCGGGCGGAAATCCTGCCCCTTCACGGGGCAACCGATCCCGTCATCCATTCCCGACTCCGCGCTACTGACGGGGGAGGATCGGACCATCCGCTGCGGCGAGCACGCCGGTGGTGTCGAACGCCGGGGTGAAGCTCTCGCTCACCGCGCCGCCCTCCTGCCAGAACATCGTCGTGAATCCCAGTTCGTCTGCATGGTCGAGCACCTGCTCGTATTCCTCATCCGTGACGGCGCGCGCGAGCTCGCCGCCCGCGGCGCGCATGGCGTCGTTGGGCGTGTACTGATTCATGACGGAAATCGGTATGTCGCCTGCGATATCCCAGATGAGGTCGAGCACGCGGCACGAGTCGTCCGCATGGCCTGGCAGCACGAGGTGGCGCACGATGATGCCCTGCTGCATGGTGCCGTCGCCGTCGTACATGATGCCGCCGCGCCGATCGACCTGTGCGACCATCCGGGCGAGGGCACGTGCGGCGCGATCGGGGTAGTCCGCGACGTGCGAGAGGTCGCGCGCGAGCGCGGCGTCGGCGTACTTGAAGTCGGTGAGCCAGACGTCCACGATGCCCTCGAGCTCGCGAACGGCACGTTCACGCTCGTAGCCGCCTGTGTTGTACACGATGGGAACGAAGAGCCCGCGCGCCCGGGCGGCTTCGACGGCTGCAGGCAGCAGATGCGCGTAGTGGGTCGCCGTCACGAGGTTGATGTTTAGGGCGCCTTGATATTGCAGCTCGAGCATGATCTCGGAAAGGCGGTCAGCGTCGACTTCGATACCGAAGTTTCCGGTTGAGATCTCATGGTTTTGGCAGTAGACGCACTTGAGGGGGCAGCCGCTGAAGAAGATCGTGCCCGAACCGGTATCGCCGGAGATGGGCGGCTCTTCCCACAGGTGCAAGGCGGCACGCGCGAGTTTGAGCGAAGCGGTTGCTCCGCAGACGCCCGACTCGCCCGAGGCGCGGCGGGCATGGCAGCGGCGGGGGCATAGCTCGCAGGAGGCGGGTGACGACGGCGTCAGAAGCGTGCGGGCGCCGCATACGGTTTCGGTCGAAACGAGGTCAAGCTCCATGAGGTGGGCGGGCATGACAAGGCCGCCGCCGTAGTCGAGGGTGAAGATACCGAGGTCGACGAAACCGCAGCTGCGGTACAGATTGACGGCGGGGTCGTTGTTGGCGACGACATCAAGGCGAATGGCGCGCTTGCCGCGCACGCGTGCGATACGGGCGGCGGCATTCACGAGCGCGGCGCCGATATGCAGACCGCGGACGGTGGGGGAGACGGCAAGCAGGTGGATGACCGCGACCTCGTCATCCGACGCTGCGACGGACCAAGAGGCTTGCGTGTAGCCCGCATCCTGCTCGTCATCGAGGACGAAGGCGCCGTAGATCCTCGGGGACGTATAGGGCTCGCCGTCTGTGGCGACGAAGAGATTGCCTGCGGCGATGGCTGCGCGCAGTCCATCGGCGGTGGGGTGGAATGCCATATCCCAGCGCGCGTCGAAGGGGGTATCGCGCATGGCGTTTACGACGCATTCATACAGGGCGACGACGGAGGGCGCTTCGTATTGCGCGGCGAGGCGAATGATCATGTTCCGCATCCTTACCATATGAAAAAAGCGCCGGTCAGGCGCTTAAAGAGCTGAAAAACAGGCGTGTGCTTCCATCTTCCATCACACATCGACACAAGTCAAGACTGGTAATGCGAACGGCAGGCTCTAATATAAAGGTGTCCCGCCCCACGCGGAGCAACTGGGTGAACCGTCGCGTTTATTTAGGGAGCCCACACAGTCGTGCCTACTACAGGTATCCTTCGTTGTTAAGGACGCTGGAACGGACGATGAGGGCACCCACCTTGTTGAGGTGGGTTCATTTTCGTGAAGCGTGGGGCGGCCCTTTTTTGACAAGATTCCTGTTGACAGCAAACGAGAGCTTGCTATCATAATCACTTGTCCTGGGGACGTAGCTCAGCTGGGAGAGCGCTGCCGTCGCATGGCAGAGGCCGAGGGTTCGATTCCCTTCGTCTCCACCACAGGATCTGATAGGGCGTCCACCGAGGTGGGCGCCCTTTTTGTTGCCCGCGCGGGGAATCGAACCCGCAGGGCGCGGAGCCGAGGAAATGCGCCGAGCATTTCCCGGCGGAGCGCGCAAGGGGGCCGGAGGCCCCCGCAGCGGCCCCGGCCGCCCCGGGCGGCCGGGGACTTCCCTTCGTCTCCACCACAGGATCTGACATTGGGAAAATGGGAACTGTCCCCATTTTCCCACGTCAAACAGGTATACTTCTGCAGATATGCATAACCCCGGCACCCGCCGGATGAGATCGATCGGAGGCCAATTATGGCCGACCAGCAAACCGCTCCCTTGACCGATGAGGAGCGCGCCGAGCTCGAGGCCCTGCGCGCCGAGAAGGCCGCCCGCGAGCAGGCCGAGCGCGCCCGCCGCGAGCGCGCCGAGCTCGAGGCCCTGCGCGCCGAGGCGAAGGCCGCAGAGCAGCCCGCGCCTGCGTCCGCGCCCGTGGCCAAGCCTGCTCCGCGCGCCGACGAACGTCCGCCCGTCGTCGATCCGGATAACCTCACGTTCGGGCAGCGCATGGTCATGACGCCCAAGACGGACGACCCTGACGATATTCCCGGCATGCCCCCCGCCCAGAAGATCATCATCGCCATCGTGCTGCTGGTTGCGGTGGGAGGCGGTATCTGGATCGCCCTTTCGAACGCCGGGATGGTATAACCCGCACAGTATTGGTAGTACGGACGCCGGCCGGTATGCCGGCGTCCTGTCCATTCGGTAAGGAGTAGCTATGGCTTTGACAGACGCCACGCGACCGACCGATATCGCCATGCTCACCGATCTCTATGAGCTGACGATGGCCCAGGGCCTTTGGGAAAACGACAAGCAGGACGAGCAGGCGTGCTTCACGGCGTTCTACCGTGACCATCCGTTCGGCAGCGAGTATGCGGTCATGTGCGGCACCGCCGAGCTTGCCGAGCTCGTCGAGAACATGCGCTTCACGGACGAGGACATCGCCTACCTCGCCGGCCTCTCTGCGCCGGCGGGCGGAAGCCTGTTCAGCCCCGCTTTCTTGGACTACCTGCGTCAGTTCCGTCCCCATGTGGATATCGACGCGGTGCCGGAGGGCGAACTCGTCTTCCCGCGCGAGCCCATGGTGCGCGTGACCGGGTCGATCCTCGAGTGCCAGCTGCTCGAGACCGCCTTGCTCAACATCATCGGATTCCAGACGCTTGTCGCCACCAAGACGGCGCGCGTGGTCGCAGCGGCGAAGGGGCGTCCCGTCGCCGAGTTCGGCCTGCGTCGCGCCCAGGGCCCCGACGGCGGCATGGCCGTCGCGCGCGCGAGCTATGTGGCAGGCTGCGCCTCGACCTCCAACGTTCTCGCCGGCCGCAAGTACGGCATCCCGGTTTCGGGCACCCATGCTCACAGCTGGGTCATGTCCTTCGATTCCGAGCTCGAGGCCTTCCGCGCCTTCGCGAGCTCGAGCCCCAAGAACTGCACCCTGCTCATCGACACCTATGATGTGCGCGAGGGCGTCGAGAACGCGATCACCGTCGCGAAGGAGATGGAGGCGCGCGGCGAGCGCCTGGCGGGCATCCGCATCGATTCGGGCGACCTTGCGAAGCTTTCCACCTACGTGCGCGGTCGCTTTGACGAGGAGGGGCTCGACTACGTCAAGATCGTCGTGTCCAACGACCTCGACGAGTACACGATTCAGTCCCTGTTGAACCAGGGCGCTCCGGTCGACAGCTTCGGCGTGGGCACCAAGCTCGCCACGTGCTTCGATCAGCCGGCGCTGGGATGCGTCTACAAGCTTGCGGCGCATCGCTCTTCTGCCGAGGAGCCCTGGACGCCGGTCCTCAAGCTTTCAGAGCAGCCCTACAAGCGCACGATCCCCGGTATCCAGCAGGTGCGCCGCTACGTCGACGAGACCGGCAGCCCGGTGTGCGACATGATTTACGACGAGGCATATCTGCAGGGGGAGGGCGATGAGCGGGGCACCACGCTCGTCGCCGTCAACGACGCGGCGCTCGTCGCGAGCGTGGCGGGCCTGTCCTTCCACGAGCTGCTCGTTCCCGTCGTGCGCGACGGTTCGGCGGTCGCGCCTCGCGAGTCCATCGAGGACGCGCGCCAGCGCTGCGCCACCGCGCTCGCCTCGCTCGATCCGGTGTACAAGCGCTTCCTGTACCCCCAGTCGTACATGGTCGGCATGGAGACCGGTCTTGCCCGCGTGCGCGACGAGCTGGTACGCGAGCGCATGGCGACAAGCAGCGCGGCCATTCCCTGGAAGCGCATCTGACGATAACGGCACATCGCGCCCGCGCGTGCGGGTCTTATCCGGTCACGCCGAGCGTCCGTCGTCCTGAGGGACGATGCGGGAGCGGCGCCCGAAAGGATAGTCATGACGCAATCACGTAAGACCATGGTGGTAAAGATCGGTTCCTCGACGCTCGTGGGACCCGACGGCGAGCTTCGCCGCGAGTTCATCGCCAATCTTGCACGTCAGGCCTCCGAGCTTGACGCTATCGGCTGGTCGCTTGTCGTGGTGAGTTCCGGCGCGATCGCGTGCGGGGCGCCCGTTCTCGGCTTCGCGCGCCGTCCTGCCGATATGCCCAGCCTTCAGGCATGTGCCTCGGTGGGCCAGTGCGTCCTGTCCGCCGTCTACGACGAGGAGTTCCGAGCGCGTGACCTGCTCACCTCGCTCGTGCTGCTCACCCGCCACGACACGGCGCGTCGCACCTCCTATCTTCATGCACGCGATACGCTGACCCGTCTGGTCGAGCTCGGCGTCGTGCCCATCGTCAACGAAAACGACACGGTCACCGTCGACGAGATTCGCTTCGGCGACAACGACACCCTTGCGGCGCTGGTGAGCTGCCTGGTCTCCGCCGATTTGTGCGTCACCCTGTCCGATATCGACGGCCTGTACACGGCCAACCCCATGGAGGACCCCACGGCGCGTTTCATTCCTCGCGTGGACAAGATCGATGAGGCGATCGTCGCCTCGGCAGGTGATTCGTCCACCTCGGTGGGAACCGGCGGCATGATCACCAAGATCCGTGCGAGCCGCATCCTCATGACCGCGGGCATCGCGAGCGTCATCTGTTCGGGCGCGGAGGCGGATGCGCTTGTGCGACTGGCGCTCGGAGAGGCGGTGGGCACGCTGTTCGCCCCTTCGGCGACCAGGTCCGATATCGCCCCTCGCAAGCTTTGGATCGCGCTCGGCGATTCGTCGCACGGATCGGTCACGGTCGATGCGGGGGCTGCCGAGGCGCTGGTCAAGCGCGGCTCGTCGCTGCTGCCCGTGGGCATCACGGCTGTGGAGGGTGACTTTACGGCGGGGGATACGCTCGATGTGCACGGTCCCGACGGGTTCACCATCGCGCGCGGCCTGGCGCAGGCGGGTTCCGATGAGCTCAGGCTCGCCGCCGGTCGCCATCAGGACGAGATCGCCTCGAATCGCCTGCTCTCTGCGTTGGCGGGCAAGCCGGCGATCCATCGTGACGAGCTGATTGTCTTCGCCTAGGCATACCGAAAATAGCGGGCGGCCCCGGTCGACGTGCATCGACCGGGGCCGCCCGTCCCTCAAGCGCCTTCAGGGCTTAGCTCACGTGGCCGGCGGCGCGCGCCTCCTCGTAGAGATGGCCGAACACGGTATCGCCGTGCAGCCCGTCATGTTCGAATTCGTTGGTGACCCACGGGTGCGCGTTGCCCACGTGCGAGAGCGTGTCGAGCTGGAGGCCCGAATCCACGTACATATCGTCGAAATACACGGCGGCATGCAGCGGCACCTCGTTTGCGGCAAGGCGTGCGGGGTCGTACGCCCGGTCGAACTCGATGTCCTCCATGAGCAGCTCCATGGCATGGGCGAAAGGTGCAAGCTCGGGCATCTGCTCGAACATCCAGGGGAAACAGGCTTCGCCGGTAAACAGAAGCGGCCGTGCGGCAGGGTCGAATTCGGGCCGGCGCGCCTTCTCGGCGGCCGCCGCCCAACGGATGGGCGAACAGGTGCCATCTGCGTAGATGAACTCCTGCAACGTCCAGTACAGCGGATTGGCGCGCGTGGTCGTACGGTCGAGAACCCCCATGAGGAACGCGTCGGTGAGCTCGGGGGAGGTACCGTCCAACGCGCCGTCTCCGTCCTCGAAGGCGGTGTCGAGCAGCCAGTGCATGCGCTCGAAGCTCGGCTTCATGCCAAAGTCGCTGCCCAGCAGCTGGAGGCGCTCGACGGTCAGCGGGCTTGCGTCGGGGAGCATGATCTCGCGTTCGCCCACGAGATCCGCGACGGCGGCGACACGCTCGATATCCTGCGGATAGCGCTCGTAGTAGGCGCGCGTTTTGGCAGCCATGCGCGGAAAGGTGTGCGCGTACACCTCGGCAGCGCTCGCGGGCAGATGCGGGACGCCGCCGCAGATAAAGGCCTGCGCGATGCCGGTCGGATAGGTCGATAGGTAGCTCAAGGTGATAAAACCGCCGTAGCTTTGGCCGAGCGTCGTCCACGGCCGCCCGCCGAACTGCGTGATGCGCAGGTATTCGAAGTCCTTCACGATGGATGGCGCAAGGTAGCGCTTGAGGAGGTCAGCTTGGGCGCGCGCCGAGTCGGCACCGGATGCGGCGGCCGCCCGGCCCAGCTGCTCGATGCCGCGACCGCTCAGACGCGAGCTGCGGCCGCAGCCGCGCTGGTCGGGGAGGATAACGCGATAGTGCTTGATGGCCTCGGCGATCCAGCCGTCGTCTGCGGGAGACAGAGGGCGCGGGCACGATCCGCCCGGACCGCCCTGGAAGTACACGAGCAGCGGTAGGTCGTCGTGGGCATGCTGCGGATCGCAGACAACCCGGTAAAACAATTTGATGCTCTCCGGCGCCCCGGGTATCGGGGGAGGGAAGGCGCCCGCGCGCATCGTCATTCCCATCGCAAGCAAGGCGGGCTCGAGCCCGCGCCAGTCGAGGGGCACGTCGATGGCGTGGTCTTCGACATAGAGTCCGGGTACATGGTAGCTGGCGAGCTTCGTCATGGCGGCTCCTCGGAATCAACGCTCGTGGTGCTTCGTCATGAAACAGGGTAGCGGCAAGACGGCAATAGCGACAAGATGGTGCCGGGTACAAACTTGTCGCTTGGCGGCGAGGCAGATTCGCCTCGATGCTTCCAACGTGTGTCGCCCGGTCCTTTCCGGAGCGGGTATACGCGATATCGGGTAGCATGGATGCAGCGAACACATGCGAGCAGGGAGGTGCCCTATGGCGCAGGATGTCAAGGCATACGTGGGGCAGCTGGCGGCTGCCGCCAAGGAGGCGTCGCGCCCCCTTGGGTTTGCAAGCGATGAGGTGCGGCAGGCCGCTGTCCGCGCCATGGCCGCTGCCCTTCGGGAGCACGTCGACGACATCCTGGACGCCAACGCCCAGGACATGGCTGCCGCGCGCGAGGTGGGGACAAGCGACGGGTTGCTCGACCGCCTGCTGCTCACCGGCGAGCGCATCGAGGGGATGGCGGCAGGCCTGGAGAAGCTCGCCGAGCTGCCCGACCCCGTGGGGCGCGTGCTCGAGCACCGCACGATCGATCAGGGTCTCGACCTGCAAAAAGTGAGCGTACCGCTGGGTCTGGTGGCCATGGTGTACGAGGCGCGCCCCAACGTCACCGCCGATGCCGCGGGCATCTGCATCCGCACCGGCAACGCCTGCATCCTGCGCGGCGGGTCGCTCGCCCAGCGCTCGTGCGTGGCCATTGCGCATGCGCTGGCCGACGCCGTCGAGGCCTCGGGTTTCCCGCGCCAAGCCGTGACCATCATCGAGACCACCGACCGCGCTGCGACCGGAGCGCTCATGAGCCTGCGCGGCGTGGTGGACGTGCTCATTCCGCGCGGCGGCGCGGGTCTCATCCAGCGGTGCGTGCGCGAGTCGCTCGTGCCGGTCATCGAGACGGGTACGGGCAACTGCCATATCTACGTGCACGCCAGCGCCGATTTCTCCAAGGCGCGCCCCATCGTGATGAACGCCAAGACGCAGCGGGTGGGTGTGTGCAACGCCTGCGAGTCGTTGCTTGTGGACGCCGCGGTCGCCGCTGCCTTCCTGCCCGATATGCTTCGCGAGCTTTCGTGTGCGGGCGTGCTCATCCATGGCGACGAGACGGCCTGCGAGGTCTGCCGCGAGCTCGGCCTTGCCGAGGGCGAGGCCTTCGTGCCCGCGATGCAGGAGGATTGGGGCCGCGAGTACCTGGCCATGGAGATCTCGGTGAAGTGCGTGAGCGGCCTCGACGAGGCGATCGCGCATATCAATCGCTACGGCACCATGCACTCGGAGGCCATCATCGCCGAAGACGGGCAGGCATGCGAACGGTTCTTGCGCGAAGTGGACGCGAGCTCGGTCTACGCGAACGCGAGCACCCGCTTCACCGACGGCGGCGAGTTCGGCCTGGGTGCCGAGATCGGCATCTCGACGCAGAAGCTGCACGCGCGCGGACCGTTTGCCGCCGAGGCGCTGACCACGTATAAATACGAGATTCGCGGCGACGGACAGGTCCGTCCGTAGCGTCAGCCACATCGCCTTGCCCATGCGGCCTCCCGGCAGCTCGCCGAGAGGTCGCATCTGCATATATTCGAATATGCGTTGGGGGGCTATCATGTGGTGGTATCGATATCACATTGCTTCGAAAGGCGGGCAGCATGGTTGACGTGACGGCGCTGGGCGAGGTTCTCATCGATTTCACCGAGGCGGGGACCTCGGAGAACGGCATGTCGCTGTTCGAGCGAAATCCCGGCGGCGCGCCGGCAAATGTGCTCGTGGCGCTCGAGCACCTGGGGCACGCCACGGCGTTTCTGGGCAAGGTGGGCGCCGATATGCACGGCGACTTCCTGCGCGACGTGCTCGAATCCGAGGGCATCGACTGCTCGGGCCTGATACGCGACCCTGCGTTTTTCACCACGCTCGCCTTCGTGGCGCTCGCGCCCACCGGCGAGCGTGCGTTCTCCTTCGCCCGCAAGCCGGGCGCCGACACGCAGCTTGCCCCTGCTGACCTCGCCTGCGATACGATCGAGTCCTCTAGGGTGTTCCATGTGGGCTCGCTGTCGCTGACCGATGAGCCGGCGCGCTCGGCGACGCTTTGTGCCATCAAGATCGCGCGCGAGGCGGGCTGCGTGCTGTCATACGATCCCAACTACCGTGCGAACCTGTGGCCATCGGCCGAGGCTGCGTCTATCCAGATGCGCTCGATTGTGACCGACATGGACCTCATGAAGATCTCCGACGAGGAATGCGAGCTCATGACCGGCCATGCAGATCCCGCCGAGGCGGCGTCGGCGCTCCTCGCGCAGGGTCCGAAGATCGTCGCGGTGACGCTCGGCGGGTCCGGCGCCCTGGTCGCCTGCGCCGACGGCATGCGCGAGGTCCCCGGCTTTCCCGCCGATGTCGTGGATACCACGGGTGCCGGCGACTCCTTCTGGGGAGGTTTTCTTGCGGCGTTCGTCGAAAGCGGCCTTGCTCCTGAAAAGGTTCGCATCGACGACGCCGCGGGCTTCGCACGCATGGGTAACGCCGTGGCGTCGCTGTGCGTGCGCGGTCGCGGCGGCATCCCCTCGATGCCTTCGCGTGAGGCGGTCATGGAGCTGCTCAAGGCGTAAGCCCGACGCTGCTTCGAAGGAGGCTCATCTGACACAGCGCGCCCCCGGTCGGCTGCGATGCCGGCCGAGGGCGCGCTCGTGCGTGAAATCGCGTCAGACGCTGTTTCACATGAGGCGGTGAACTTAAGCCTCCTGGCTGTCCTTGCCGAAGGTGTCGCGGTCGGGGGCGAAGGACTGCATGGCTTCGATGGTACGGGCGAACAGCTCATCGAGTTCCCAGCCGAGCTTCTCGGCGCCGGAGCGGATCACGTCGCGCGAGACGCCGGCGGCGAAGCGCTTGTCCTTGAATTTCTTCTTGAGCGACTTCACGTTGAAGTCCATGACGCTCTTGGAGGGGCGCATCACCACAGCCGCGCCGATAAGGCCGGTGAGCTCCTCGGTCGCAAAGAGGATCTTCTCCATCTGGTGCTCGGGCGCCGGCAGCGACGTGTTCCAGTCGCTCGTGTGGCTCTGGATGGCGCGGATGAGCTCGGGCGTGCCGCCCGCTGCCTCGATATCCTTCGCGGCGTAGATGGTGTGGTTGTCCGGATCGTCGGCATGCTCCTCCCAATCCAGGTCGTGAAGCAGTCCCACGATGCCCCAGAACTCCTCGTTCTCGGGGTCGTACTCACGGGCGAAATAGCGCATGGTCTGCTCGACCGTCTCGCCGTGCTCGATATGGAAGGGGTCCTTGTTGTGCTCGTTGAGCAGCGCGAACGCCTGCTCGCGCGTCATGCCTGCCGAAAGCTTCGTTGCCATGAGGTCCCTCCTGTTCCGCCGCGGATGCTCCGCGTCCGATAAACAAAAAGGTGCCGCGACCCTGCCTTATAGCGCTGCGCGCCGTACCTGCGGTCAGAATCGGGCACCTTGGTTCCCCCAACCGGTGTCGGGGGAGGTGAAAACTGATGATGGTATACCATGCGAACGCCCGGCGGTCAACGTCCGGCGCGCGCCCTGTGCGCTCGTTCGGGGCGTATGGTTCGCATGTAAAAAAATCCCTAGGGTGATTTTACATTGGGTGTCAGTTGTCGGGGATTTCGCCTGCCTGGACTGCGGCCGCGTGCAGGCGGTCGTCAGCGTCCTCTTCGCTCACGTCGAGCGCGACGGCGAACTCCTCGATGGAACGCCTGCGCGCTTCTTTGAGGATGCGCGTGTAGTAGCTGCTCGGCTTCTTGGCGCGCTCCTGTGCATCGCGGATGCGCCGGCGCATGGTCTTGACGACGCGCAGGGTCTCGGGTGCACCGAGTTTGAGCTGCTTTTTGAAATAGCTCTCCTCAAGCGAGCTGTTGCGCTCGGTGTACGGGTCGCATTCGAGGGCGGCGTACCCAGCGATAAGGGCCTCTGCCTGTTCTTTATCTATGCAGGCGTGCAGACGGTCGGCTTGGGATACGGGATATAGCAGGCGGGTCTTGGCGTGGCCGGAGCGGGCTTCCAGGACGATCATGGGCGATGGGCCATCTTCGAAGCCCACGACGGTGCAGACGCCTTGGCCCGGATGGATGACGTGCTCTCCGATACGAAACATGCTTCCTCCAACTGATGAGCTCTCAACTGTTGATAGAATACCACTTCTACGTGCAGGTTTGCCTAATATAGCCACAAAAGCGGCATATTTGGGGGTCGTTTGCGCCCGTCCGACTGCGCGCGTGCGCTCGCCGCCGGGGGGGGTGCACGGCGACCGACAGGGACCTCCGACAACGAGCCCGGTTGATCGAAAGAGTCTGCGCGCGCATTACCGCTGGGCGGTCTGTGGCTACCGTCTGCGAACCCGTTTGCCACTCGCCCCGATGCGAAGACCGTCTGGCGAAGGTCGAAAAAGGGTGAGCGGTCCTTGTTTAAGCTGTGGGTAGATGAATAGTATTCATCTAAAAATGCATACTGTTGTAGAGCATTTTACAGAGTTGGAACGTGTCGGAAACAGGGGCCGCATAGACTTTACTAAACTAAAGAACAGGCAATCTGCTGATTAACTAGTTATCTTACCGTATTGTCGCGCAGGTCTCGAACGGGGGAGGTGGTAAGCGTAAAAGTGAATAAATCGCTTAACCAGTCGTACAGGTAACAGAAGGGAGATCAGATGAGCATGAAGATGAGAGCGTCCATCGCCGCGACTGCCGGCCTTGCGTTCGCGCTCGCCCTGACCGGCTGCTCTGGCGGCAGCTCGGGCACCATCACGTTTGCAAACGTGACCGAGGGGGCGGGCGAGGAAGCCGCCGACGTGATCTCGATGACCGAGGCGCGCAGCTTTGAGGCGACGCTTCCGGTCAGCGGCAAGAGCACCGACGACCTGCAGGCCCTCATCGACGAGGGCAAGGTGAGCTGGTCGCTCAGCCGCGAAGAGGGCGCACAGGACGCCGAGGCGTTCCCGTACCAGTATCTGGGCGGCGCGCTCGAGGAGTGGCAGACGGTCGGGACCTCCGAGCAGCCGCAAGGGGAGTTCTTCACCAATATCCAGACCACGGCCGCCGAGGTCGATGGCTCCGCCGCGCTCAAACTGACCTTCGACAGCACGACGATGTTCGGCTATGACGGCATCGACAACCGCGACCGCTCCCAGGTGCGCGACACCATCCTCGATTACACCGGCACCTATGACCTCACCTGCACGCTCGACGGCGAGACCGTCGGCACCGCCGAGGTCGACGTGCGCCCCTACGATCAGTACCGCACGCAGGCCGAGCTCGACGCCGAGCTGCCCGAGCTGGCCGAGCAGGCCAAGGAGAACGGCCTGTACGCCGAGGTGACCGAGATCGGCCAGTCCGCTGAGGGCAGGCCCATCAACGCCATCTTCGTCGCCAAGGAAGAGGCCGACCTCGACGAGTACCTCGAGCTCACCGAGCGCATGGAGACCGAGCCTGCCGCCGTGCAGGAAGAGGTCGAGGCCGGTACGCTCGAGTACAAGGTGCCCGTCGTCTACAGCAACATCCACGCGGACGAGATCATCGGCTCCGACGGCGTCATGGAGTTCCTGCGCGCCCTCGTGAAGAACGAGCCGATCGAGTACAGCACCGTCGAGAGCCTGACCGACGAGGGCAAGGCCACGCTCGAGCAGGAGATGAAGTCCGACGGCACCGCTTGGTCCGAGCTCATCGCCGATGACGTGACGGGCGTGGGCTATATCCAGGGCAAGGGCGAGATGAATCCCACCGATGACCCCGAGGCCAACCCCGATGCCGCGGTCGACATGACCGAGGAGCAGTTCGAGTCCTACTACAACGTCGAGGACCGCACCCTCGATCCCGAAGAGATTCTCGACGACGTGTTCTTCATCATGGTTCCCAGCGAGAACGTCGACGGCCGCACCTACAACGTGCGCACGGGCGGCAACGGTCTGGACCTCAACCGTGACAACACGTATCAGACGCAGCCCGAGACCCAGGCCATGACCGAGCTCATCGCCACGTGGAACCCGATCTCGCTGCACGAGATCCACGGCTACTACACGCAGTTCCAGGTCGAGCCCTGCTCGCCGACGCACGACCCCAACAACGAGTACGACCTGTTCATCGACACGGCCATGCAGCAGGGCGAGGCGTTCGCCGCCGCCGCGATCTCGAACAACGACTCGATCAACAGCGTGCAGATCCCCATGCGCGACTACCTCAAGGTGGCCGATGACGGCAGCCTCGAGTGGGTCCCGTTCGATGACATGTCCTCGAGCTACACGCCGCAGTACGCGATGCTGCACGGCACGAACGCCTACACCGTCGAGCTGCCCTACGGCTCCCAGGACGCTGTGGTCGCGGTGAAGTACGGCTTCGTCGGCAACGCCGAGTTCGTGTCCGAGAACAAAGACGAGATGTTCCTGAACCAGCTCGAGCGCTACGAGCGCGGCATCGAGAACATCGATCCCGACGAGATCCGTCCCTACTACGTGAGCCAGTCCGACGAGCCGGGCGCCGAGGCCGACGTTTTCCGTCCGCGCTATGAGGAGAACAACAACTTCTTCCCCGAGTACTACGTGATCCCCGTCGACGCTACTTCCCAGCAGGATCGTGCCGCTGCCGCCGAGATGGTGGAGTACCTGCTGCGCAACGATGTCAGGCTCGCACAGCTGTCCGAGGACTTCAAGGTGGGCGATACGACCTATGCCGCCGGCACGGTCGTGGTCGACATGCACCAGGCCAAGCGCAACATGGCCAACGCCGCCCTGTACAAGAACATGGTCATCGACGACTGGACCTCGCTGTACTCCGAGCCCGTCACCAACTTCCCCGATCAGCGCGGTTTCGACACGGACATCATCACCACGCCGGGCGCCTTCGATGACGCACAGCTCGCCGACCTGACCGAGCCCCTCGAGCTCGCAACCGAGGTCGACGGCGAGGGCGATATCGTCCGCATCGAGAACAGCGGCGTCGAGGCCATCCGCGCCGTCAACGCCATGCTGAACGACGGCGTGAAGGTCGGTCTCGTGACCGGCGGCGACGCCGAGGGCGACTACGTCGTGGCCGCTTCCGACTTCGACGCGATCAAGGACGATTACGTGCTCGACGCCCACAAGGTCTCCGAGGCTCCCGAGGCCAAGGTCATCAAGACCGAGATCAAGGTCTACGTGCCCGGCGCCGTGCCCGAGTTCATGACGACCGAGGACGGCACGGAGTACGGTCTTAAGGACTACCAGAACCGCCTCAACACGACCTACAACATGGATATGTTCTCGCTCGGCCAGCAGATGGGCTTCACGCTCGTCGATTCCGCCGATGAGGCCGATATCATCGTGGGCAACCAGGCGCTCACCGAGGAGGAGGGCAAGCTCGTTGCCGAGGGCAAGCCGTACGTGGGCTACACCGCCAACGCGCTCGAGTCCGTCGCCTCGCTCGGCGTCGACCTCACCTACAACGCCGATGCCATGATGTCCTACGACGCGCTCACCACCGTCGAGTTCCCGGAGGAGAGCATCGTCACGGCGACCTATGTCGGCGAGGGCGACGACCTCATGTACGGCTACGGCGGAACGTTCATCACCGGTGTTCCCGAGGGCGCCAAGGTCCTCGTGAAGACCACCGATGACGATCCGATCGAGGGCTTCATGAGCTCCGATCACATCGCCAAGTACAAGGGCACCATCCAGGCCATCGACTACCAGCAGGACGGCTACAACATGACGCTGTTTGCGAACACCTTGACCAACAAGGCGCACCAGCAGGATGAGTACCGCTTCCTGACCGCGGCCGTCTACAGCAAGCTGCTCGGTGACGACTTCACCGCATAGCCTGCGTGCCGCATAGGCCCAGCGGGTCCCCTTCGCGCGGCCGGTCCCGGACACGATGTCGGGGCCGGCCGCGTCGCCATGCGATACGTCGCCGCGCCCCGGGTGTCCGTTCTGCATGAAGTCTCACAAAAATCGCATGTTCTCGCGGTATAAATCGAGAAAGACCCTCTTCGGTGTGATAAAGTACCGCTTATGTCTGGACTCACATCCCGCCGGCGGAAGAAGCGGGACCGTTCACCGAGGAGGATTCATGCCCGAGAAGATCGAAGAGCTGGTGCGCGCTGCCCTCGCCGCAGCGGTTGAGGCGGGCGAGGTGCCCGCGTTCGAGTTGGAGGACTGCGGCATCGAGCGACCTGCGGACACTTCTCATGGTGAGTGGACCTCCACGATGGCGCTCAAGTCCGCCAAGCTGGCCCACTGCGCTCCGCGCAAGATCGCTGAGGCCGTCGTGGCCCACCTGCCCGAAAGCGAGATCGTCGACCACGTCGAGATCGCCGGCCCCGGCTTCATCAACTTTTACCTGTCCGTCGTCGCCAAGAACGCCGTGTTCGCCGAGGCGCGCGAGCAGGGGATGGACTTCGCCCGCTCCAACGTCGGTGGCGGCGTGAAGACCCAGGTCGAGTTCGTGTCCGCCAACCCCGTCGGCCCCATGCACGTGGGCCACGGTCGCTGGGCCGCGCTGGGCGACTCCATGTGCCGCGTGATGGAGCACGCCGGCTACGATATCGAGCGCGAGTTCTGGATCAACGACTACGGCAACCAGATGAACACGTTCGGCAACTCCATCTCCAAGCGCTACATGCAGCTTGCTGACATCATGGAGAAGCAGGGCTGCGACATCGACGCCGCCCGCGACTTCCTCGCCAAGGATCGCGACAACTACGTGCAGGACGAGGCCGACGAGCATCCCGATAGCCACCCCTACATGGATGAGTTCACCGCCGATCTGGGCAAGGATTCCTACGGCGGCACCTACATCATCGACGAGGCCGCTGCCTTCTGGAAGAGCGACGGCGACCAGTGGGTGAACGCCGATCCGCAGGAGCGTATGCTTTCCTTCCGTGAGCGCGGCTATCAGAAGATGCTCAAGGACATGAAGGACACCTGCCACGACGTGCGCTGCGACTTCGACGTGTGGATGAGCGAGCGCACCATGTACCAGAAGGACTGGACGGGCACCTCGCCGGTCGAGCGCGCCTACGCCAAGCTGGACGAGATGGGCTACCTCTATCGCACCGACGACGGTGCGCTGTGGTTCAAGTCCACCGCCTTCGGCGACGACAAGGACCGCGTCATCCAGAAGACCAACGGCGACTATACCTACTTCTCGTCCGACATCGCCTACCACTGGAACAAGTTCCAGCGCGTCGACCTCGTTCTCGACATCTGGGGCGCCGACCACCACGGCTACATCGCCCGCGTCAAGGCCGTCTGCGACGCCTTGGGCTACCCCGGACAGTTCGAGGTGCCGCTGGGCCAGTTCGTGAACCTGCTGCGCTCCGGCAAGCCGGTCCGTATGTCCAAGCGCAAGGGCACGATGATCACGTTCCGCGAGCTCATCGACGAGGTCGGTGCCGACGCCGCCCGCTACACGCTCGTCTCTCGCTCCTCCAACCAGACCATCGACTTCGATATCGATGCCGTCAAGGAGAAGAGCCAGTCCAACCCCGTCTACTACGTGCAGTACGCGCATGCCCGCATCTGCTCCATCCTGCGCAAGGCCGCCGGCGTCACGCCCGAGCAGGCCGACCTCATGGGCATGGAGAACGTCGCCGTCAAGGCCATCTACGGCGATGTCGACTACGCGCTGCTCACCGATCCCACCGAGCTTGCGCTCGCCCGTAAGCTCTCCGAGCTGCAGGACCTCATCGCCGGCGCTGCCCGCGACCGCGCTCCGTTCCGCATCACGCACTACGTCGAGGAGCTTGCCTCCGCGTTCCACAGCTTCTACGCCGCCTGCCAGGTGCTGCCGAGCGAGGGCCATCCGGTCGACCCCGAGCTCGTTCGCGCGCGTCTGGCCGCGTGCGACGCCGTTCGCTCGGTGATCGCCCTGTGCCTGTCGCTGATCGGCGTGTCCGCGCCGACGCGCATGTAGCGCTCGCGATACCACATGTCGCTGTGAGGGCCCCGCGCATGACGCGGGGCCCTTTTTATGCCGATCGCCCCGCGCGCGGGGCGTCCGTCCGTCGCATTTTGACCGCCTCCGGCCGGTTGCGAGGCGAAACTGTGATATAGTGGCCTTGCCTTCTGGGCATCCTTTGTACAATCCACGTGTTGTCCGCCTTGATACGTTTGCAGGCGGCGTGTTTGCCTATCGCATGCGAAGCGTTTTTCGCGTTTACTCTCCAAAGTTGGGTATGGGCCGCATAGGGCGGCTTTCCATAAGGAGGTATAGGAATGAAGTTCTTCATCGACACTGCTGATCTTGACGAGATTGCCGAGGCTAAGAGCTGGGGCTGCCTTGCCGGCGTTACCACCAACCCCTCGCTGTACGCTCGCACCGGCGGCAAGCTCGCCGATTTCGAGCCGCATATGCTCAAGATCGCCGAGCTGTGCGAGGGCCTTCCCGTCTCCGCCGAGTCGACGGCGACCACCGCTGAGGGCATGATCGAAGAGGGCCGTCGCCTTGCCGGTCTGGCTCCCAACATCGTCGTCAAGCTTCCCGTGTGCGAGGCCGGTCTGGCCGCATGCCGCGCGCTTGCTGACGAGGGCGTCCGCATCAACATGACGTTGGTCTTCTCCGCTCCCCAGGCCCTGCTCGCCGCCAACGCGGGCGCTCGCTACATCTCGCCGTTCGTCGGTCGCTTCGACGACATCGCCGAAGATGGCATCTCCCAGCTCGCCGACGTCATCGCGTGCATCAAGAACTACGACTGGACGGGCAAGAATGTCGACGACCAGGTGGAGATCATCACCGCATCGGTGCGTACCCCCAACCATGTGACCCAGGCGGCGCTGCTCGGCGCAGATATCGCGACCGTTCCGTTCGGTGCGCTCAAGAAGTGCGTCAAGCATCCTCTGACCGATCAGGGTCTCGCTTCGTTCGAGGCCGACTGGAAGAAAGTAGTTGAGCAGGCATAGTGGCAGAAGAGAAAAACGAGCTCCCTACCAACGAGTCCGTAGACGCTCCCGAAGCTGACGCGGCGCTTCCCGCGAAGGATTCCGCGCCGCGGCGTCGGGGACGTAAGCCCAAGGCGGAGGCGGCCGATGCCGCCCCCGCCCCCTCTGAGGACAAGCCGGCCCGTCGCACGCGCACGAAGCGCACGACCGCCAAGAAGACCGCGGACGCCCCCGACGTGTCATCCGAGGTCGCCCAGGCACGCGCCCTCGCCCAGATTTCCCAAGCACAAGTCGTTCGTCGTCAGCGCCAGGAGGCCGACGCGGCCGCCGAGCTCATCGCCGAGCCCGCGCCGAAGCGCCCGCGCGCCAAGAAGAAGTCGACCGACGAGGCGCCCGCAGCGGACGTGAAGGCTGCCGAGGCCGCACCGTCCGCGACGGCGGAGATTCCCACTGTCGATCCCGCGTTGCGCCCGCATCGTCGCGGCAGGAAGCCCAAGGCCTATGTCGAAGCCGAGCGCGCCGCTGCCGCTGCGGCCGCCGCCCTGGCGGCCCAGCGCGACGCCGATGCGGAGGCCTCCGCTGCAGATGCGCCCACCCCTGATGCCGCTGAGCGCGATGACGCGAAGCCCAAGGCGCGCAAGCGCCGCGAACGCGCCTCGGCTAAGGCCGACTCCACCGAGGCGGCCGCTGACGCATCCGAGGGCAAAGACGAGCAGGCATCGTCTAAACCCGCCGACGACAAGCGTACGTCCGCTGACGGCGAGCAGCGTGCGGAGGGCGCGCGCGAGCGCCGCACCCACGCCACGCGCCACGGGGAGCGCACGTCGCGCAACCAAGATCGCAACGATCGGCGCGGCAACGCGAAGGCCGAGCGCAACGGGCGGGGAAACAAGCGCTCCAACCGCTACAACAGCGTTCCGACCGAGCCGAGCCTGACCCGCGAGGAGCTCGCGTCCTATAAGGTTGCCGAGCTGCGCGAGAAGGCCCACGAGCTCGATCTGGACACCACGGGCAAGAAGAAAGCGGAGCTTGTCGAGGAGATCTATGTCGCCGCGGCGCACGCTGAAGGGTTCCGCGACATCGAGGGCATCCTCGAGATCACCAACGAGGGCTTCGGCTACATCCGCGCGCACGGCTATATGCCCAGCCGTGACGACGCATTCGTCCCCGCGAACCTCATTCGCGCCGCGCGCCTGCGCACCGGCGACTATATCGTCGGCACGCTTCGTCCGTCGCGCGCCAACGACAAGTTCCCGGGTCTGTCCAAGATCGCCTCGGTCAACGGCGTCGACCCCGAGCAGATTCGCATGCGCCCCAAGTTCGCCGAGCTCACGCCCGTCTATCCGAATGAGCGGCTCAAGATGGAGCACGGGCGCGATTCCATCACCGGCCGTGCGATCGACATCGTCTCGCCGATCGGCAAGGGCCAGCGCGGCCTGATCGTCTCGCCCCCCAAGGCGGGTAAGACGACGGTCCTGAAGCACATCTGCCAGTCCATCGCGGTCAATAACCCCGAGGTCCATCTCATCTGCCTGCTGGTTGACGAGCGCCCCGAGGAAGTTACCGACATGGAGCGCTCCATTCGCGGCGAGGTTGTCGCCTCGACCTTCGATATGCCGGCCGACAACCATACGCGTGTCTCCGAGCTGGTTATCGAGCGCGCCAAGCGCATCGTCGAGATGGGCGGGGACGTGGTCGTCGTGCTCGACTCCATCACCCGTCTTGCGCGCGCCTACAACCTGACAGCCCCCGCATCGGGCCGCATCCTGTCCGGCGGCGTCGACTCCGCCGCCCTCTATCCGCCCAAGCGCTTTTTGGGTGCCGCCCGCAACATCGAGAACGGCGGCTCGCTCACCATTCTCGCCTCGGCGCTCATCGACACCGGCTCCAAGATGGACGAGGTGATCTTCGAGGAGTTCAAGGGTACGGGCAACATGGAGCTCAAGCTCGACCGCGACCTCGCCGACCGCCGCATCTTCCCGGCTATCGATCCGGTGGCGTCCGGCACGCGCAACGAGGACCTGCTCATCGACGAGAACATGCGTCCGTTCGTGTGGGGCATCCGGCGCATCCTGGCCAATATGAACAACACCGAGCGCGCTGCCGCCTCGTTCATCAAGGGCCTGAAGGGCACCAACTCCAACGACGAGTTCCTCATCAGGACCGCCAAGAAGGCCGCCGAACACCCCGAGGCGCTGTAGGCCTCGAGCCGCGCGTCCACATGGCACGTAAAGGCCTCCGCAGGCAATCCTGCGGAGGCCTGTTCGTCTGATGGGCGAGCGGCGCACCGGCGAACGGTGCGCCGTGAAGTGCGCTACAGAATGCCGAGGGCGCGCTGGATCGCGACGGTCGCTCGGTAGGGGAGCACGTGCGATGCGAGGTAGAGCGCCTTCATGTCGCATGAGGGGATGCACAGGCTGCGCCCCGCGTTCGCGGCGCGAAGTGCGGCATGCGCCACGTCGTCTGCCTGCTCGAACCCGATCGCGCACATCTTGGCCGCCGCGGCGGCATCGCCCGGCGCATCGAGGAACTCCGTCTTCATGAACTTGGGGCACACGGCGGTCACGTGGATCCCCGCATCGCCCAGCTCGGCGTCGAGCGAACGCGACAGGTCGAGTACGAAGCGCTTGCACGCGGAGTAGACCGCGAGCTTCGGCTGGGGTATGAATGCCGCGACGCTCGCCACGTTGACGATGCGCGAGCCGGGCCTCATGAAGGGGAGCGTGCGGTAGATGAGCTCGACGGGGGCTTTGACCAGAAGGGAGAGCATGGAGTCGGCTGCAGACCGCTCGATGTGGGCGAAGCTGCCGAACGCGCCGGCTCCGGCGTTGTTGACAAGGAGCGACACGCTCGCTGCGGGCGTCTCGGACAGCGCGGACTCCAGGATGCTGAAGGACACAGGATCGGTTAGGTCCATGCAGAAGGGGCGCACGGTGACGGACGTGGTCCGCACGAGCGAGTCGAGCCGTTCGGCGCGGCGGGCAACGACCCAGATCTCATCGATGGGGCCGGCCTCTCCGGCGTCGATGCGGCGGACGAATTCCCTTCCGAGGCCCGAGGAGGCGCCGGTGACGATGGCGATGGACGGCATGGGAGCTCCTTTATGCGACGACAGACGACACAATACGTCTTGTTCCCCAAAACGCGACGCCTCGTGCGGTCGATTTGGCGCCAGGGCCGCTGTTTTCCGTGGGCGTACCCGTTCAAGACGCAATTGAGTCTACCTTGCATTTGTGCAGGTGTTCTCGCATAATAGCTGCTAACGGTCGCGACGGTAAACGCAGATGAATCGAACCACATCCGTTGCTTGGTACCACATCGCCCAAGCTTCACAATCGACGTTTCCCGCGAACGCCCCGGGGGTGAACTCGGCTTCTGCCGCGTTTACCTCGGCTGTTGTGCATCAAGAGATGGAGGAGACGGCAATGGAGGCTTCCATGCATACGCATCGTGCGCTCACGGCGGGTCTGTCGGCGGGTGCAGGGTTGGCGATTTCCGCTGCGGCGTTTGCGGCGACCATGCCCTTCGAGCGTGTTCACAGCGTCATCGGGTCCGCCGCCGTTCCCTTTGCCGTCGGCTCCGTCGCGGGCGTGGGGCTGTTCGCCATCGGTCTCGGTATCGCCGACATCGCAACCGCTCACCGCGATGAGGGCTACCAGGCGAAGGTCCGCAAGGCAAACGCCGACGCCGAAGCCTACCGGCGCTCCCGCCAGCGCACCGCAGCGCCCAAGGGCGTGCCGGTGATCGCCCGCGCCTCCGACGCTCTGAGCGAGGAGGAGGCATGGGCGGATATCGATGAGCTGCTGAGAAGCGATTCCCCGGTCAGCTGCGACCCTGCGCGCTCCAAGGATATCTACGAGATCGCCCTCGAGGAGATGTCCGCCGGTGCGGCGGCGTCCTCGTCGACACATGCCGGGTATTCTGCTTCCGCCGCCGAGCCCGTGGTCGACCCCTTCGCCTACACGCCTCAGCCCGATGATGCCTACGGAGTGTGGGCATCTCAGGCTTCTGCCGATGTCACCTCGCAGATCTACGCGCAGGCGCCCGCCGACGTCACGGCGTCGACCTATACGCCGAGCGGAGCCGTCACGGGTCAGGGGTTCCAGCAGGCAGCGCAGGCTGCGGACAGCACGAACGTCTACATGGCCGCGGCGGGCTACCAGGCTGCCGCTCCCTCGCCGCAGGTGGCGGGTTTCGATCTCGACCTGGACGAGCCCTCTGTGGACTACTTCTCCGAGGTTCCCGTCGCGCCTGCAGCCGAGGCCGTCGCGGAGCCTGCGGTCGCGTCGGTCCCCATGGCGGACTATTCCGGCCATGAGGATATGTGGGCCGCGGCCCTGGCGATTCTCGCCGAGCCGGATGATGCGGGTGCAACCGCGTTCGCTTCGACGGCGAACCTGGGCAACACCGACCCGCTCGCCGCGACCCGTATGAGCGCCTTTGCCGAGGGCGCCCAGCAGACCGGCAGGCATACGCGCGTCAACGAGATCCTCGAAGAGGAGTTCGAGCGCGTTCCCTCTCAGAGCGTCCGCCGTACGAGCCGCGAGTACCTGCGCGTCATCCAGGGCGGAACCCAGGCGCTCCCGCGCATGACGGTCGAGGCGTAACGCACGTTGAGCTTCAGATGTAACCGTACGCATTCGGGCATATCTGTGCCCTGGCTGATCGCGTCCGTCGCGATGGTTGCCCTGATATGGGGAAATTCGCTTGTGCCGGGGGAGGGGAGCTCATCTGTCAGCATGGCGGTCGTCGATGCCGTGCGCGCCGTGCTCGATGGGTGCGGCATCCCGAGTGCATGGGTCACCAATTTTCTTGTGCGCAAGACGGCTCACTTCACCGAATACGCCATCTTGGGAATCCTGATCGCGCAGGCGCTTGATCACGACGGACGGGCGCCGCAGGCCCGCCTGCTCACCATCGCCGCCCTGCTCGTCTTGGTCCCGTCGGTCGATGAGGGGATCCAGCTGTTCGTGAGCGGGAGGTCAGGCCAGGTGAGCGACGTACTGCTCGACTGCTGCGGAGCCGCGACGGGCGTGGCTGTACGCCATCTGATCAGGTTCGGCATTCGGCGCGGGAAAGCATCGGACGGCGGCGGCGGCTGACGTTTTCTGCGGGTTGTCGTGCTTTCTACACAGGGCAAAGTTTTTCGAAGAAAATGCTTGCACCACCGGCATGCGGCGTGCATAATATACAACGCGCTTTGCAAGAGGCCACATGGTGGGTGTAGCTCAGTTGGCTAGAGCGACGGGTTGTGGTCCCGTAGGTCGAGGGTTCGAGTCCCTTTACCCACCCCATTCCCTCTTGTGCGCTTCGGTTGCATGGACCGTTAGCTCAGCTGGCTAGAGCAGGGGACTCTTAATCCCAAGGTCCAGGGTTCGAATCCCTGACGGTCCACCATCAACCACGCCCTACGGCACTCGGACCGTTAGCTCAGCTGGCTAGAGCAGGGGACTCTTAATCCCAAGGTCCAGGGTTCGAATCCCTGACGGTCCACCCATTCGCAACGAAGCCCCGACAAGGGGCTTTTTTCATATCTGTTCACCTTGCGGGGGATTCGAACCCGAAGGGCCCCATGCTGCGACGAACGCGTGAGCGTTCGCCAGCATGGGTCGTATGTAAAATTACCCTAGGGATTTTTTTACATGACGTTCAGCAGGGCTGCTATCGCCCGATTCGGCCCACACGTCATGTAAAAAAATCCCTAGGGTGATTTTACATGCAATTCGCTGCCGTTCGCCGAATCATGCGTGACGCTTTCGCGCTAAAATGGTCACGCATGTCAGTGTCCGAAATGTGTACTTCGCCAGTACGCGTTCGGGATTGATCACGAAAGAGAGGAGAGGCATGCAGTACACAGCAGAAGTGGAGAACATGTGCCCCGTCGCCAAGGGCGCATACCACGGCCCCGCGCCCATCCCCGAGGAGGGTCAGTGGATCCAGGCCAAGGAGATCTCCGACATCTCCGGCCTTACGCACGGCGTGGGTTGGTGCGCTCCCCAGCAGGGTGCGTCCAAGCTGACGCTCAACGTCAAGAACGGCATCATCGAGGAGTGCCTCGTCGAGACCCTCGGTTGCTCCGGCATGACTCACTCCGCCGCCATGGCTTCCGAGATCCTTCCCGGTAAGACCATCCTCGAGGCCCTGAACACCGACCTCGTCTGCGACGCCATCAACGTTGCCATGCGCGAGATCTTCCTGCAGATCGTGTACGGTCGCAGCCAGACCGCGTTCTCCGAGGGCGGCCTGCCCGTCGGCGCCTCCCTTGACGACCTCGGCAAGGGCCTGCGCTCCCAGGTCGGCACCATGTTCGGCACCAAGGCCAAGGGCGCTCGTTACCTCGAGCTCTCCCAGGGCTACGTCACCCGCATGGCGCTGAACGACAAGAACGAGATCATCGCGTTCGAGTTCCTGAACCTCGGTAAGTTCACCGACGCCCTCAAGAAGGGCGCCACCCCCGAGGACGCCATCGCGGGCGCCATGGGTCACTATGGTCAGTGGGAGGCCGCTGCCAAGTACATCGATCCTCGTACCGACGAGGAGACCCACACCGTCGAGTCCGTGTTCCCGGTTCACGAGTAGAAAGGGAGGGAAAGAACAATGGCTGTTAGCTTCGAAGGTTACGAGCGCCGCATCGACAAGATCAACGCGTGCCTCGCCGAGAACGGCATCTCCTCCCTCGAGGAGGCCCTGCAGATCTGCCAGGACAAGGGCATCGACCCGCGCGCGATCACCGAGGACGTCCAGTCCATCGCGTTCGAGAACGCCAAGTGGGCCTACACCCTCGGCTGCGCGCTCGCCATCAAGAAGGGCGCCAAGAGCGCCTCTGAGGCCGCCGCTATCATCGGCGAGGGCCTGCAGGCCTTCTGCGTGCCCGGCTCCGTCGCCGAGGACCGCAAGGTCGGTCTGGGCCACGGCAACCTGGGCGCCATGCTGCTCGGCGACGACACCGAGTGCTTCGCGTTCCTGGCCGGTCACGAGTCCTTCGCGGCCGCTGAGGGCGCTATCGGCATCGCGATGAACGCCAACAAGGCCCGCAAGAAGCCGCTGCGCGTCATCCTGAACGGTCTTGGCAAGGACGCCGCCCAGATCATCGCCCGCATCAACGGCTTCACCTACGTGAAGACCCAGTTCGACTACTTCACCAGCGAGCTCAAGATCGTCGAGAAGATTCCGTACTCCGATGGTCCGCGCGCCGAGGTCAACTGCTACGGCGCCGACGACGTCCGCGAGGGTGTCGCCATCATGTGGCACGAGAACGTCGACATCTCGATCACCGGCAACTCCACCAACCCCACGCGCTTCCAGCACCCCGTCGCGGGCACCTACTTCAAGGAGCGCGTGCTGGCCGGCAAGAAGTACTTCTCCGTCGCTTCCGGCGGCGGTACCGGCCGTACCCTGCACCCGGACAACATGGCCGCCGGCCCTGCCTCCTACGGCATGACCGACACCATGGGCCGCATGCACTCCAGCGCCCAGTTCGCCGGCTCCTCCTCGGTGCCTGCGCACGTCGACATGATGGGCCTCATCGGCATGGGCAACAACCCCATGGTCGGCTGCACCGTCGCGTGCGCCGTCGCCGTCAACGCTGCGCTCAACGAGTAGTCGCGTGAAATAAGACAGAGGTATTCATCTCTGCGCACCGCCGTCCGGTTCCGTTCCGGGCGGCGGTTTTTATGTAAAATAACCCTAGGGATTTTTTTACATAGGGAGGGATCATGCCGACCGTACCTCGTCGTATCTCAGAATCCGGGCTGTACCATGTCGTCGCGCGTGGGAACGGCCGTCAGCTCATCTTTACCGACGATGGGGATAGGGAGGCCTTCCTCGAGCGTCTGGAGCACGCCGTGAGGGAAAACGAGTTGACCGTCATCGCGTGGTGCCTCATGGACAACCACGTGCATCTCGTGGTGCAGGATGACTCCCAGCGCTTCGCCCCCGTTATCGGCAGCTTGCTGGGCGCGTATGCGAAGTATTTCAACCGGAAGACCGGTCATGTGGGCAGCGTGTTCCAGCAGCGGTTTTTCAGCGAGCCGATCGAGGACGATGAATACCTGCTCGCATCCGTCCGCTACGTTCATATCAATCCGGAGAAGGCCGGAATATGCCCAGCGCCCGAATATCGGTGGAGCAGCTACCGCGCGTATGCGACAGGTGACGGCGACGGCCTGTGCGCGACCGGGCTCGTGCTCGACCTGCTCGATGGGCCGAAGGGCTTTGTCGAGCTGTGTGACGGCGTATCGGTGAAGGACGTGGGCTTCGAGGGGGCCATAAAGGTGGCTGACGACGAGGCGCTCAAGATGGCGAACGATATCGCGCGGGCCTTTGGATATACGGACGCCTCCGTCGTGAAGGGCCTGCCGATCTCGCAGCGCAACGCCGTTGTGGCTTCGATGCGGGGAAACGGTCTCACGATCAGGCAGGTCGAGCGCCTGACGGGGCTGGGCACCGGTGTCATCGCCCGCGTTCGGATGTAGCGGACCTGCCGAAGCTCCAAGGTGCGCGGAAACAACCTCGCCTGATCGCCTACGGAATAGCTGGCTGCGTGAAAACCCTTCCGCACATGGTCTGCGGAAGGGTTTTCCACCGTAAAGGGCACGGGAACCCTGGCATGCGTACCATGGGGCGGACCATGCCGCATGGATAGGATGAAATCGGTTCGATATCCTTGGAGAAAGGGGTTTTCCATGAAGGTCACCAAGGGCGGCACCGTATCCAAGCTGCTTGCCGGCGTCGAGATTCCCGAGATGTTCCACGCGCGCCAGACCTTCCCGCGCGAGAGCATCTCCGCCGAGCAGATTCCCGCAATCGTCGAGGAGCAGATCGCCCAGCCTCAGTTCTCCGAGAAGATCAAGCCCGGTATGAGCATCGCCATCACGGCGGGCAGTCGCGGCATCCGCAATGTCGACATCATCACGAAGGCTGTCGTCGACGCCGTCAAGCGTCGCGGCGCCAACCCGTTCATCGTGCCGTCCATGGGCAGCCACGGTGGCGCCACGGCCGAGGGCCAAAAGGAGATGCTCGCCGGTTTCGGCATCACCGAGGAGGCCATGGGCTGCCCCATCAAGAGCTCCATGGAGGTCGTCGAGCTCGGGTACTCGAGCCTCGGCAAGCGCGTCGTGCTCGACCGCAACGCCTACGAGTCCGACGGCATCATCGTCTCCTGCCGCCTCAAGCCGCATAACGCCTTCCGCGGTACGCACGAGTCCGGCCCCTGCAAGATGATGACCGTGGGCCTGGGCAAGCAGGTGGGCGCGCAGACCGTCCATTCCGACGGCATGGGCAAGATCGGGCAGAACATCCCCACCATGGCCGAGGTGGTGCTCGAGAAGGCGCCGATCCTGTTTGCGATTCCCTGCATCGAGAACGCTTACGACGAGACGGCCATGATCGAGGCGATCCTTCCCGAGAACATCCTGGCGCGCGAGGCGGAGCTGCTCGAGGTCGCCAAAGCCAACATGCCGTCGCTCATCGTGGGCGAGGGTGACGTGCTCGTGGTCGACGAGATCGGCAAGAACTACTCCGGCACGGGCGTGGACCCCAACATCACCGGCACGTTCTCGACCGAGTACGCGCACGGCGGCATCCAGGTGCAGCGCACCGCGTTTCTGAACCTGTCCGAGATCTCCCACGGCAACGCGCTGGGCGTCGGCCTGGCGAGCGCCATCACCTCCAAGATCTTCGACGTCATGGACATCGAGGCCATGTATCCCAACTGCCTGACCTCCACGGTGCTCAAGAGCGCCTGCATCCCGTGCGTCGTGGCCACCGACAAGGAGGCCATCCAGCTGTGCATCCGTACCTGCAACGGCATCGAGGGCAAGCCGGTGCGCATGGTGCGCATCGCCAACAGCCTGCATATCGGCCAGATCATGCTGTCTGCCGCGTACTACGAGGACGTCAAGGCGGGCAAGTACCCCGGTATCGAGGCACTCGACGAGCCGGCGCCGCTCGAGTTCGACGCTGACGACAACGTGGTGACGCCGGTCGCGCTGTAACGACCCTCCATGTGATGGCACGTCACGTGACAGGACGTCAGACTTCTTTCACCCATGGGACGGAACAGCCTGCCTGTTCCGCCCCTTTTTTCATGACTGTGGCAAAAAACGTGTTCTGCAACCGAAACGCAACCGCAAGGTGGTGGTGCTACCGAGGCGCAACCCGCAGGATGAGGGCATAAGGAAAGCGTCAAGCGAAGGGAGCTATCATGGGCTTTTCCGAAAACCTCTACCATCTGCGTTCGAGCCGTAACATGACACAGGAGCAGCTCGCGATGCTCATGGGGGTGAGCAGGCAGGCGATTTCGAAGTGGGAATCGGGGAGGGCGTATCCCGAGATGACCAAACTGGTACGTCTGTGCGGCATCTTCGAATGCGATCTGAACGATCTGGTGCGCGGGGATATGACGGAGATCGAGGCAAGGCCGGCCCTCGTGATACCCGGCGGCGCATTGCCGACGGACGTGTGCGGATACGACCGCCATATGCGCTCACGCGCGCTTTTGGTCGCCTGCGCGATCGGAGTTCCCCTGCTGTCGATCGCCGTGTTTTCCGGCACCTCGCCGACGTCGCTTGTCGTCATTGAGGCGGGAGAACCCGTGCCCTCGTTTCTGTCACGCTGCACCTATGGATTGCCCGCGCTTGTGATCGGGTTGCTTACGGGCCTGTTGCTTGCCACCGCGGCGGTCTTCCAGCATCTGGGTTTTCGCGGCCGCTATCCGTACGTGGAGGACTTCTATACCGACGAGCAGCGCTAGACGACTTTGGCGCTCGTGCGTCGCGCCCGAGTTATAGCGGGCGTGTCAGGTGCCATCGCGCTTGTCGCCTGCGGCATCAAGGCGGGTCCGCTGTTCCATGTGAGCGGCGGGCTGTGCTCGCTGTTCGCATGGGGTGCCGTTGCGGTGTGGTCGTCGGTCTGGGCGGCGCTTATGCGGGCTCGCCTGAACGTTGCGCGCTATAACGAGCGAAACGCCGCATCACTCGAGGAGCGCGAGGCGGCGGAGGCGTATGCCTCCCTTCCCGATACCCATGAGCTCGTGGCGGCCAATCCCGAGGTGCCGCGATTGGCGCAGGCATGGGTGAAGCGGCGTACCGTGGCGGTCTGCGTTGCGATTCTTGCGGCCTTCGGCCTGCTGGGTGCGGTGCTCCTCGCACTCGATCTGGGCATCTTCTTCATTCCGCTCGTGGTGGGTGCCGTCATGGCGACGCTGGCGGGGATATTCCTGCCATACATGAGATCGTAATCGTGCGATGTGAAGCCATACGATTGCGCCTGTAATCCAACGGAGCCGTCTCGACAAGGCCGAGACGGCTCCGCTGTGGGATGCAATATGAGCAAAATACCCCAGTTTATTGGCGCCTTGGCTATTCGGCGAGCATGCCGTCCAGCGTGCGCCAGGCGAGTTCGGCGCACTTCACGCGAGCGGGCATGTGGGAGATGTCCTTCAGCTGCGCCGCTTCGTCCAGGTCCTCGTAGTCATCCTCGGAGAGCTCCTCGCCGCGGATCATCGCCAAGAACAGCCCCGAGAGCCGACGCGCCTCCTCGACGGTCTCGCCGGTGATGAGCTCGGCCATGATGTCGGCCGACGCCTGCGAGATGGCGCAGCCGTGGCCGGTGAAGCTCGCCTCCTCGATCACGCCGTCCTCCACGCGCAGCTGCAGGGTCAGCTCGTCGCCGCAGCTCGGGTTGATGCCGTCGTGCTCGTGGGTGGGGGAGTCCATCTCGTACTTGTAGTCGGGGTGCGAGTTGTGCTCCATGAAGGTGGTGGAGGTGTAAAGGTT
The DNA here is from genome assembly GCF_030373545.1 of Collinsella tanakaei. GTDB lineage: Bacteria > Actinomycetota > Coriobacteriia > Coriobacteriales > Coriobacteriaceae > Collinsella > Collinsella tanakaei_C. Next base: position 98,170 of record NZ_JAUDCO010000002.1, read on the forward strand.
GCCCATGCGGGTGCTCCTTGGAAATCGCGGGTGGTGGGGCGGTGACGTCTCGGCGTGGCGCTACGCGTTGAAGGTGGACCAGACGGCGGCGAGTCCGTCGACGAAGCGGTCGACGTCGCTCTTGTCGTTGTAGAACGCCAGGCTCGCGCGGCAGCAGGCGAGGTTCTCGACGCCGAGCCAGGTGAGCAGCGGCTGGGCGCAGTGGTGCCCGGCGCGGATGCACACGCCGCTCATGTCGAGGATGCTCGCCACGTCGTGCGGGTGGATGCCGCGGACGTTGAAGCTGATGACGCCGTGGTGGCGTGCCGCCTCGGCGGGCCCGATGATGTCGACGTAGGGCAGCTCGGCCATGCGTTCCATCGCGTACGCGATGAGCGCCGCCTCGCGCGCTGCCACGGCGTCGTAGCCGACGGTTTCGGTGAGGTAGGAGAGGGCCACACCGGTGGCATAGATGCCGGCGGCGTCCTGCGTACCTGCCTCGAACTTTTCGGGTACCGGCGCCCAGACGGCGTCGGTCTCGGTCACCGAGTCGATCATCTCGCCGCCGGTGAGCATGGGCGGCATCTGCTCGAGCAACTCATGGCGTCCCCACAGCACGCCGATGCCCATGGGGCCGAGTGCCTTGTGGGCGGAGAAGACGTAGAAGTCCGCACCGAGCGCGCGTACGTCGACCGCCATGTGGGGCACCGACTGCGCGCCGTCGACCACGAGGTAGCCGCCCTGGGCGTGCACGGCCTCGGCCAGCTTGGCGATGGGGTTTTCGACGCCCATCACGTTGGACACGTGACCCGCGGCGACGATCTTGGTGCGCGGTCCCACCTTGGCGGCGATCTCGTCGTCGGTGATCGTGCCGTCCTGCTCGGGGTAGAGGTACACGAGCGTGGCGCCCGCAGCACGGCAGGCCTGCTGCCAGGGGATGAGGTTGGAGTGATGTTCCATGATGGTGATGGCCACCTCGTCGCCCGGCTCGAGCACGCACGGGGCGAAGGACTTCGCCACCAGGTTCAGCGACTCGCTCGCGTTGCGGGTGAACACGATGTCGCGCGCCTCCGCGCGTCCGCGCTCGTCCACCGCACCGAGCAAGCGTGCGATCTGGGCGCGCACCTGCGCGATGGCCTCGGTCGCCTCGACCGACAGCGAGTACAGGCCGCGCAGCGGGTTGGCGTTCATCGTCTCGTAGAAGTGGCGCTGCGCATCGAGCGCGCAGGTGGGACGCTGTGCGGTGGCGCCGCTGTCCAGAAACGCGATCTCGGGCTTGCCCGCGAGCAGAGGGAAGTCTGCCTTATAGGGATTCGCCTCGATGTCGATCATGCGATCTCCTCCTCGAAATCGGCGAAGTCGTCGACGAGCGCCGAGCCCAGGCGCACCACGTTGGCGCGGATATCCTTATCGGGGGCGGAAAGCGCGGCGTCCTCCAGCTTGGCGGACACGAACAGCGCCTCGGCAGCCTCCTGCGAAAGGCCGCGGCAGCCGAGGTAGAACAGCTGCTCGGGACGCACGTGGCCGATGGTGGCGCCGTGGTTGCCCGCCACGTCGTCCTCGTCGCACAAAATGGTCGGGACGGTCTTGTTGTCCACGCCTTGATTGGCCAGAAGCACGGTCTCGCGTTCGGAGCCTTCCGAGCCCTTGCAGCCGTGGACAAGGTCGATCGTGCCGCGCAGCACCTTCTTGGAGGTGCCGGTGAGCACGCCGTTGGCGTCCATGTTGGAGATGGTCTTGCGACCGCGATGGCGGATGATGTAGTTGAAGTCGCGCTGCTCGGCACCCGAGGCGAGGTAGCGGGTGTCGATATCCATGCGCGCGGTGTCGCCGCGCAGATCGGAGGCGAGGCCCGTGTAGGTGCGGCCGCCGCCGAGGACGATGTGGCGCACGTTCACGCGCGCGCCCTCGTCGAGCACGTAGCCGGCGTCGTCGATGGCGGTGAATGCGGCGTCAGCGGTCATGTAGACGGTGACGTCCACATGGGAGCGAGCGCCGGCGAACACGCGGAGCTCGGAGCCGATAAGGCCCGCGACATCGCTGCCGGCCGCATTGCCGTCGAGCGATATGGTGAGATCGATGCTGGAATCGGGGGCGGCGACCACGTCGACGCTCGCGCCGGCGGCGCTGCCGGAGACGCCCGACACGCGCACGGTCGCCGCGGCGTCCTCGCCCTGCTCGGTGGCGAGCACGACGGTGTTGCCCGCCAGGAAGTTCAGGTAGGAGCGGACATCGATGTGCACGCCGGTTTCGAACGCCGCGGCCACATCGCCCGCGATCTCCTCGAGCGTGGCGCGGCGCTGATAGGTCGACAGCGCCGGGGTGTCGAGGTCATCAAGGCTCTCCGTCTCGCGCATGGCGGCGCGCACGCAGGCACGGGTGTCCTCGGCGTCACCGCGCGCGGCGTCCAGGCGCTCCTGCAGCTCGGTCAAGGCACCCTCGAAGCTGGCGTGGTTCTCGGTGAGGTCCTCGCCGGCCTCGACGGTCACCGAGCCCTCGCGGGCGAGTTCGACCGGAATCTCGATCTTCGTGTCGTTCATGCGCAGCCAACCCCAGGTGGGTGCGGGCATGGCGCTCGCGTTGCGTATCGTCAGGGCATCCATTATCCGATCGCCCCTTCCATCTCGAGCTTGATCAGGTTGTTCATCTCGACGGCGTACTCGAGCGGAAGCTCCTTGGAGACCGGGTTCGCAAAGCCGTTCACGATCATGGTGCGGGCCTCCTCCTCGGAGATGCCGCGGCTCATGAGGTAGAAGATCTTGTCGTCTCCGATGCGGCCGATGGTGGCCTCGTGCCCGATGTCCACGTTCTTGGCGCGGATGTCCATCGAGGGGATGGTGTCGGAACGGCTCTCGTCGTCGAGCATGAGCGACTGGCAGGAGACCGTGGCGGCCGAGCCCTCAGCGGCAGGCGTCGCCACGATGGAGCTGCGGAACGTCTGGATGCCGCCGCCTTTGGAGATGCCCTTCGTCTCGACGGTCGCCGTCGTCTCCGGCGCGCCGAGCACCACCTTGCAGCCGGTGTCGAGGTTCTGGCCCGCGCCGGCGAACGTGATGCCGGTGAAGCTCGACTTGGACCTGCGGCCCGCGAGCACGCTCATGGGGTAGAGGTAGCCCACGTGGCTGCCGAAGGAGCCCGAGATCCATTCGATCTCGCCCTCCTCGTCGCAGCGGGCGCGCTTGGTGTTCAGGTTGTACATGTTCTTGGACCAGTTCTCGATCGTGGAGTAGCGCAGGTGCGCGCGCTTGCCCACGAACAGCTCCACGGCGCCGGCATGAAGGTTGGCCACGTTGTATTTGGGCGCCGAGCAGCCCTCGATGAAGTGCAGGTCGGCGTCGTCCTCGACGATGATGAGCGTGTGCTCGAACTGGCCCGCGCCGGCGGCGTTCAGGCGGAAGTAGCTCTGCAGGGGGAAGTCGAGCTTCACGCCTTTCGGCACGTAGACAAACGAGCCGCCCGACCACACGGCGCCGTGCAGGGCCGCGAACTTGTGGTCGGTGGGCGGGATGAGCGTCATGAACTTCTCGCGGATGATCGCCTCCCACTTCGGCTCGTGGAGCGCCTCCTCGATGCCGGAGTAGACGATGCCCATCTTGGAGGCGGTGTCCTGCATGTTGTGGTACACGAGTTCGGAGTCGTACTGCGCGCCCACGCCGGCCAGGTAGCTGCGCTCGGCCTCGGGGATGCCGAGGCGCTCGAAGGTGTTCTTGATGTCATCGGGCACGGAGTCCCAGTCGGCCTTCTGGTCGGTGTTGGGCTTCACGTAGGTGACGATGTGGTCCATGTCCAGCCCGGCGATCGATGGGCCCCAGGTGGGGTTGGGCATGCGGTTGTAGATCTCGAGGGACTTCAGGCGAAACTCGAGCATCCACTCCGGTTCGTCCTTGCGCTGGGAGATCTCGGTCACGATCTCGGGCGTGAGGCCGGCGTCAAGGCGCTCGAAGCCCTCCTCGCCATAGCGGAAATCGTAGAGGCTGCGGTCGATATCCGCGACCTCGGTGCGCTGCTTTGCCACGTCAGGCCTCCTTAGCGCGCCTCGGCGGCGTCGGCCGCCTCGCGCTCGAACGACTCGAAGCCGTGCTCGTCGATCCAGGGGATGAGGCTCGCGTCGTCCTCGCGCACGATGCGGCCACCGACCATGACGTGCACGCGGTCGACGGAGAGGTGCTCGAGGATGCGGGTGTTGTGGGTGATGATGATGAGCGAGCCGTCGCAGCTGGCGCGATAGGCGTCCATGCCGCGGCTGACGACGGACAGCGCGTCGACGTCCAGGCCGGAGTCGGTCTCGTCGAGGATGGCGAGCTTGGGCTGGAGCAACAGCAGCTGCAGCATCTCGACCTTCTTCTTCTCGCCGCCGGAGAAGCCCACGCCCAGTTCGCGGTTGAGGTAGGCGGTGTCCATGTCGAGCTGGGCGGCGAGCTCCTTCACGCGACGGCGGAACTCCTTGCCGCGCATCTCGAGGCCGGGGCGGCCGGCGATGCTCGCGCGCAGGAAGCTCGACAGCGGCACGCCGGGGATCTCGACCGGCGCCTGGAACGACAGGAACAGGCCGGCGCGACTGCGCTTGTCGCAGGACAGCTCGGTGATGTCGGCGCCGTCGAAGGCGATGGTGCCCTCGTTGACGGTGTAGACGGGGTCGCCCATGATGACATGGCCCATGGTCGACTTGCCCGCACCGTTGGGGCCCATGAGTACGTGGGTCTCGCCGGCACGGACGCTCAGGTCGACGCCGTGCAAGATGGTCTTCTCGTCGACCGAGGCGGTGAGGTTGCTGACGCTGAGCAGCGCTTCTGTTGACATAGGGTGTCCTTCCTCCAGCTGTTCGGGTAAACCCTAGGAATTCTCTCGGGATAAGGATAAGATGTAGCGGAAAAGAGTCAAGGTTATTCCGAGCAATTCACTAAGATTAGGGTTGCGATTCTTCGTTACCGGGGTCGCGGCGCGCGAGAAGCCTTCGGTCCGACGTGTTCGCACAGCCCTGTCCGCTCGACTTCGGGAGGCACATCGATGCTCATTTCCTCTAAAGGCCGCTATGCGCTGCGCCTCATGATCTATATCGCCGCCTTCGGTGACGAGGAGGGCAAGATCGCCCTGCGCGAGGTCGCGGAGCGCGAGAGTATCTCGCTCAAGTATCTCGAGCAGCTCGTGCGTCCCCTCATGCAGGCGGGGCTTCTGAAGAGCGTGCGCGGCAAGGGCGGCGGCTACATGCTCGCCCGACCGGCCGAGGAGGTCAGCGCCGGCGATATCCTGCGCGCCGCGGAGGGCGCGACGGCGCCCGTCGCCTGCGAGGGGCTCGAGGGCTCCTGCGTGCGTTCCGACCTGTGCTCGACGGTGAAGTTCTGGCAAGGGCTCGAGGCCGCCATCGACGAGTACGTCGACGGCGTCACGCTTGCCGAGCTCGCGCGCGTGCCCGAGCTCAAACTGGACGTCGATCTAGCTAGTATCGAAGTCTAGCTAGGATATTGACGCGCTCGGTGCGATAATCCTGTGACGGCAGGGAAGGTTCCGCTCGCACGCGGGCGGGATTTGATGAGACATCACGAAGGAGAGCACATGGGCGATTACCTGATTTCCTGCGAGTCGACGGCGGATATGCCGCTGGAGTTCTATCGAGAGCGCAAGGTCGGCTACGTTTGCTTCCACTATGAGATGAACGGCGAGACCTATGTGGACGATATCTATCAGTCCACGACGCCGCAGGAGTTCTTCGGCAAGCTCAAGGCCGGCGCGCAGGCTAAGACCTCGCAGGTCAGCACCGGCGATTACGTCGATTTCTGGGAGCCGTACCTCAAGCAGGGCATCGACATCCTGCACGTCTCGCTGTCCACGGGCATCTCGGGAACCTACAACTCCGCCTGCCTTGCCGCCGAGACGCTGGCCCCGAAGTATCCCGAGCGCAAGATCCGCGTGATCGACTCGCTGTCGGCGTCCGCCGGTTTCGGCCTGCTGGTCGAGCTCATGGCCGACAAGCGCGACGAGGGCATGGGCTTCGACGAGCTGGTCGAGTGGGCCGAGACCAACAAGATGTATGTCAACCAGTGGTTCTTCGTCTCCGACCTCGATTGCCTGAAGCGCGGCGGCCGCGTGTCCGCCACGAGCGCGCTGATCGCCACCGCGCTCAAGATCTGCCCGCTCATGAACGTCAACTTCGAGGGCAAGCTCATCCCGCGCGAGAAGATCCGCACCAAGAAGAAGGCGATCGTGCGCCTGGTGGACGCCATGATGGACCACGTCCAAAACGGTGCGAACTACAACGGGCGCTGCACGATCTCGCATTCCGACTGCCTGGACGACGCGCTCGAGGTCGCGCGCCTCATCGGCGAGAAAATCCCGGCGCTCGACGGCAAGATCGAGATCAGCGATATCGGCGGCGTCATCGGCGCCCATACCGGCCCGGGCACGGTCGCGCTGTTCTTCATGGGCGACAAGCGCGTGGACTGATCGCCCGCATCTGATACGCCATAGATTCGGCGAGATACCTGGCGCCGCCTGCGACCATCGAGATCGGTTGGTCACAGGCGGCGTTTCTTGTACGGTCCCGATGCCGCGCGTCTTGCGCTCGTGGTGGGCCCCTGTTCTTTTGCGTCACGTCGCCTAGACGGCGTGCGCCTTTGGTAATCTGGAACCAGATATCACCACCCGGGTACCGGGTTTTCTTGATAAGGCTGTGAGGACATGGGAGACATCCTGGACATCATCGTCCCCGTGGGGATCTGCATCGCCGCCATCGTCGCCGCCGCGATCGTCTACTGCATCGTCGTGGCCGTGAAGAGCCGCAGGGCGACCAAACGCGAACAGGAGGCGTGGCGCGAGCAGCGCGCCGGCGGGAAGGGCCGCGCACGCGACGATGCCGACAGGCGATAGCTAACGCGTTTTGCGCGTACGGCGCTTGATGTGCGCCATGTAGAAGCCCTCGAACTCGCGGGTGGGGCACACGGCGAGCGTGCCCTCAAGCCGTGTCGCCATGCGGGGGATGGCCAGATCGCCCTCGGCGCCGCCCTCGATCGCGATGGGCTCGATGACGCAGTCGCGATGGCGCTTGAGCGCCGCGGCGACGATCTCCTCGTTTTCGGCGGGTAGAACCGAGCATGTGGAGTACACAAGCGTACCGCCCGGCTTGAGGACGGTGAGCGCGCGGTCGATGAGCGCCCGCTGGGAACGCGTCACCTTGTCGAGAAGCTGCTGGGTGACGCGGCGCGCCGCCTTCTCGTCGCCGCCGTGCACGGTGCCCGATCCGGTGCAGGGGGCATCGAGCAGAATCTGATCGAACGAGAAGAACGTATCGAGCTTGCGTGCATCGCAGCGCATGACCTGAATGTTTCTCGCGCCGAGCTTGGCCAAGTTGTATTCGAGCCTCTCGGCGCGCGGCCCGTTGAGCTCGCAGGCCGTGATGCGTGCCGCGCCGCCTGCGAGCGCCGCCATCTGGCTGGTCTTGCCGCCGGGCGCGGCGCACATGTCGAGGATGTCGGCGCCTGCGCGCGGAGCGAGGGCGAGCGGCGGCAGCATGGATGAGAGGCTCTGCAGATAGACCTCGCCGTTGCGGTAGATATCGAGGTCCCAGACATCGCGCTCGCGCGCACCCGCCAACACGAAGGCGTCCGGGTACCACGGGGTGCGCGCGTATGCGATGCCGGCGTCGTCCAGAGCGCGCGCGACGGCCTCAGCATCGCTTTTGAGCGTGTTGGCGCGCAGGGTCACGGGTCGATCGGCCGCCGCGCGCAGGCCGTCGAGGATGCGTGCGGCGTCGGTGGCGTTATAGGACGCCTCGACGCGCTCGATGATAAACGCCGGCAGGGTGCGCGGTTCTGTCTGGTCAGCCATGGTGTGCTCCCGGTTGCAAAAAGGTTGTTCGGCCTCCCATTGTCCTCGATTTCCACCGACGGTGCAAAACGGGGGAGCACAGCGCTTTGCCTATCGCGCCTATGAGGGCCAAGCGGGCGGGCAACCGTGCTGTTATGCCCTCCTGCTCCATGAAGTGAGTGCTTCATTTCGGAACCGTTTTGTATACCGCGTCGGCAGCAATTTCTGTACCAGCGGCTTTGCGTGTCGGACGCGCATGTCCACATGGGCATTCCGAATCGAAGCACTCACTTCGCGACCTATAAGGCAAGATGGGCCAGGCGTCGTGGTCTGAGCGCCGCTCGCGGCGCTACAGCACGAAGCCGAGCGCGATGAGGGCCACGCAGACGACGAGCGTGACGACGTCGCGACCGACGATGGGGTAGCGCTTGTAGGAGCTCGCGCGGGTGCGCAGGTAGAAGCCGCGCTGCTCGGCGGCGAGCGCCGTGGCGTCGGTCTTGCTCACGCTCGAGATGAGCAGCGGTACGCACAGCGGCAGCATGAGCTTCATCTTCTTGAAGGGGTTGTTCGTGTCGTAGGCCACGCCGCGGGCGGTCTGCGCCTCGATGATGGCGTTCATCTCCTGCGAGAACACCGGCACGAAACGCAGGGCGGTCGTGAAGGTGAAAGCGTACTTGTAGGGGAGATGCAGCTGCTCGACGCACGCGTTGGCCAGATCGTTGAGCTTGGTGACCATGAGCATGAGCACGAGCGGGAGCGCCACTCCGAGCAGGCGCAGGCAGGCCTTGCCGCCGGTGACAAGGCCCGCATCGGTCACGAAGGCGAACAGCGTCTCGCCGCTGCGGACGAAGATGAGCTGCAGGACCAGCATGATGAGCGCGACGGGCACGAGCAGCTTGAGCAGGCGGGCGAGGCGGCCGAACACGCCGGCGTAGACGGCGAGCAGCAGCGTGAAGGCGAGCAGGCCGACAAGCGCGGCATAGGTGTCGGACAGGAAGGTGGCGATGATGATCGCCGCGGCGAGCGCCAGCTTGGTGACGGGGTTCAGGCGATGCAGCAGGGTGTCGCCGGGTACGTAGTCGATCACGTTAAGCACGGCCCATCAGCTCCTTCACGGTCCGGACGATATCGCTGACCTCGGTGATGTGGGAGAACGCGGGGGAGACGTCGTGCGCCAGGCGCTGTGCGAGGTCGATGACCTGCGGGGGCGTGACGCTCGAGCGCGCCATGAGGTCGCGGTCGGCGAACAGGTCGCTCGCCGGTCCGCGGCCCAGGATGCGCCCGTCCGCCATGACGACGATGCGCTCGGCGAAGTCGCTCACGACCTCCATGTCGTGGCAGACCATCACGACGGCGCTGCCGTGCTCGGCCATATCGCGCACGGTCTCCATGACCGTCATGCACTCGCGGTAGTCGAGACCGCTCGTGGGCTCGTCGAGCACGACGATATCGGGCTCCATGACGACGACGCCGGCGAGCGCGACCATCTGGCGCTGCCCGCGCGACAGCGAGAAGGGCGCTTCGGTGGCGGGCAGGCCGAACCGCTTGATGACGCGCCGTGCGCGCTCGCGCGCCGCGGACGGATCGACGCCGGTGAGCTCGAGGCCGAAGGCGACCTCATCGAGCACGGTGTTCTTGCAGATCTGCCGGTCGGGGTTTTGGAACAGCGTCGCCACATGGGCGGCGATGGTCGACACGGGCGTGTCGCGCGTATCGAGCCCGGCGATGCGCACCGCGCCCTGCGAGGGGCGCAGCAGGCCGTTCAGCAGCTTGGTGAGGGTGGTTTTGCCTGCGCCGTTCTGACCCACGATGCCCACGAGCTCGCCCGGATAGACGGTCATGGACAGGTCTTGCACGCTCGCGCCGCCGTTGGGGTAGGTGAAGCCCACGTCGCGCAGGGTGAGCACGGGCTCGGCGCCCTCGGCGTGCGGGCGCGCGGGCACATGGGGGGACGGCTCGGGTTCGTCCGCGGCGCGCTCGCCGATGCCGGGCACCGTCGAGAGCGTGTCACGGATGAGCCGGTAGGCCTCCTCGACGTTTAGGCAGGGTTCCGTGGGCACAGCGAGGCCGTCGCGCGCCAGGCTGTTGGAGATGCGGACCGTGCGCGGGCTGTCGACGCCGATGGCGCGCAGGCGATCGCCGTGGGCGAACACCTCGTGCGGCGTCCCCTCGAGCTCGAGTCTGCCGGCGTTCATCACCAGCATGCGGCTGCAGTACTCGGACAGCAGCGCGACCTTCTGCTCGATCACGATGACGGTGATCTTCTTGGTGCGGTTGAGCTCGCGCAGGATGTCGAAGACCATGCGCGAGCTCACGGGATCGAGCGCGGCGGTGGGCTCGTCGAGCACCAGCACGCGCGGGGCGAGCGCCAGGATGGCGGCGATTGCGACCTTTTGCTTCTGCCCGCCGGACAGCGTGGCGATCTCGCGGTGGCGCAAATCGGCGATGCCGACGGCGTCGAGCGCCTCGCTCATGACGCGCTCGATATCAGCGTGGTCGACGCCAAAGTTCTCCAGGCCGAACAGCAGCTCGTCCTCGACGATTGAGGCGACCATCTGGGCGTCGATGTCCTGGTTGACGCTGCCCACGATGCGCGCAATGTCGGTGAGCGTCACCTCGCAGGTATCGGTGCCGTCGATGCGCGTCGCGCCGAACAGCTCGCCGGTGAAATGGTGGGGGATGGCGCCTGACAGGCACGCGGCGAGCGTGGACTTGCCTGCGCCCGACGGGCCGATGACGCCCACGAAATCGCCCGCCTCTACGCGCAGGGAGATGTCGTCGAGCGCGTGCTCGGCCTCCGATCCGTATGAGAACGAGACGCTCTCCATCTCGATGATCGCTGCCATGGGAACCTTTCCGATGTCAATCGCTGGATGCACCCGTCGTCTGCGCGCGATGCGCGGATGGGGTGGGGGATGTCGCTTGAGTGCGGCAGCATCCCATGATACCCGAGTTCTAGCGCTTCAGCGCGGCGCGAAGCGGCAGATAGAGCGCCTGCACCACGAACGCGTTGAACACCGCCGTGCCGAGCACGAGCGGGACTTTGACGAGGGTGGCCTCGAGGGCAAAGCCCGAGATGACCGTACCGGCGACGGCGAACAGCGCGCCGGAGACGAGTGTAGCGACGAAGGCGGCGACGAGCGGCGTCACGCTGCGGCCGGCGATGCGCACGTCGAGGCGGATGAGGGCGGCCATGGCAAGCGCGCCGGCGACCTCGGTGGCAAAGTTGAGCCCGGGGATGGACGTGCTAATCTGGATGACGGCGGCGGACACGAGGCCGAACACGGCTGCCTGAGCAAACGAGCTGCGCGTGATCAGGATGGCGAGCGCGTAGGCCGCGATGATGAACTGCGGCTTGATGCCAGTCATGGCCAGCGCGTTGCCGAGCGTCATGTTGAGGATGAGGCCGGCGGCAAGCAGCACGGCGAGCAGGATGAGCGAGGAGATACCGGTCGTGCCGGCGTGGGAGGTCGGGGCGGTCACGGTGCGGGCGACGGTGTCGTTCGAGCGCATGGGAGGCGTCCTTTCGGTATGAGGGATGGGCCCGTCGGGATGACGGTGCGGCAGCGTCGGGTATGGAGGTTGGATCGCGGGCCTGCGCGGCCCTTGAGGAGGCGGGTGCGGCCTCGGGCCTCAAGGGTGCTAGTCGTTGAGCTTCAGGGCCTTCTTGATGGGCACGTACAGCGCGCCGACGAGCACGGCGTTGAAGACGGCGGTGAGCGCGACGACGGGCAGCATGGCCGCGGCGATGGACATGTCGAACTGCATGAGCGCCATGCGGATGAGCATGAAGATGAAGCCGGAGACGAACGTCGTCACGAAGGTGCCGAGGGTGGGGATGACGGCGCGAGCGCCGGTCTTCATGCCGGCGTTGACGATCGCGGCCATGAGCATGGCGGCGATGCCCTCGGCGACGAAGTCCGCGCCGGGCAGGCTCGTGGTGAGCTGGATGACCGCTGCCGAGACGAGGCCGATGATGAGCGCCTGGCCGATGTTCGGACGCACGACGAGGATGGTGATGCAGAACGCCGAGATGATGAACTCGGGGGCGATGGTGCCGCCGGAGATGCTCGAGATGGGCTTGCCGACGGTCATGTTGAGGATGAAGCCTGCCGCCAGCAGGATGGCGAGCAGGACGAGCGCCTTGATATCGAGCTTGCCGCGGTCTGCGGAGGTGACGGTGCGGGCGCGGGAGGTGTCGGTGCTGTTCTGGGACATGGTGCGTTCCTTTCGGGAAATGGCGAGGTGAAAAGGGAAGGGGGGCTGCGTGATACGAGGGGGCCGACGAAAAAAGGCCCCCGGTCAAACCGGAGGCCTTTCGCGCGCTGAATCTATAGGCGCGATGGACTCACCGTCGACCGAACGGATTCGCATCACGCCACCACCAGTTGTTGAGGGAAGCGATGGACTTCTTCATCCCGGTGGCTCCTTTCGAGTGGTCGCGGTTCGCACGCATCGTGCGTTGAGGGCACTATACCATAGTGGAGCGCACGCAGGAAAGGCGCTCCCCATGATTGTTTCGCATGCGTTTCATCGATCCGGCCTGACGGCAGGAGGTTTGGCGGGGAAGGCAGACCCGACGAAGGGTGCCCCCGGCCGTCAGATTCCTGTCGCCCAATCGCCTCAGCGGGGGTTCAGCTTGGAGAAGTCGTCGACGATGACGTCGAGGCAGCCCGGCAGCACCCGTGCGCCGAAGACGCCCGAATTGTTGGGGATCAGCTCGCCGTCGAACTGCATGCCGAGCGACGGGGTGCACGTGATGCGCGCCTCCTTGGCCTGGAGCATCTTGAACTGGGGGCGTCCCAGGCCCTTGCCGGCGGGATCGAGCACGCCGGCAAGCAGCGTCGGCAGCAGCTCCACGGTCTTCGCCGGCTCGATGACGGTGATGTCGATGAGGCCGTCGTCCATGCGGCAGTCGGGGAACAGGTTGATGTCGTTTTGGATGACGGCGGTGTTGCCCACCATGCAGCCGATGCCGTCGAACTCGTCGATGCACCCGTCGTGCTCGATGGTGAAGTGCGCCACAGGGGGTTCGGGGGTCGCGAGGGCGGCGAGCGCATAGGCGATCTCGCCGATCTCGCCTTTGCTCGGCGCCGCCTTCTCCATAATGGCGGCGTCGAAGCCGGAGCCCGCGATGATGATGAAGCCGTGCCGTTGAATCCTGCCCGCCTCGTCTTTCCAGAACAGCTCGCCCATATCGACGCTGGCGGTGCGTCCGCGCCGGCAGGCGGAGGCGAGCGCTGCCGCCTCCGGCGCGTTGCCGATGTTGTTGAAGAACAGGTTCGCGGTTCCCGACGGGAAGATCAGCACGGGAACGTGCGTGTCGCGCAGGCAGTCGAGGACGTTGGACACCGTGCCGTCTCCACCGGACACCACGACGCGGTCGAAATCGCGCGCGTCTGCCACCGCCTCGCGCGCCTCCATGCCCGGGCCGATGAAGCGCATGCAGATCTCGTCGCCCGTGCGCGCCAGGGCGCGGGCGAATGCGAAGATCTCGTCCGATTGCGGTCCAGATGCGGTGTTATGGACGATGAGGTGGCGCATGTGTTTCCCGTTCGAGCAAAGCCGAGTATAGTTACGATGTCGTAATCCTACCCTCACGCCGAGGGATGAACCAAAACGCACGGGTGAGTATGTACATCTCCACAACTTCGGACCTGAGGGCACTCTGCGAGCGCGCGTCGACCCACGACGCGGTGGCGATCGATACCGAGTTCTTGCGCGAGCGCACCTATCATCCCCGCCTGTGCCTCGTCCAGGTGGCGACCCCCGATGAGTGCGCGGTCGTCGACCCGCTCGCCATCGAGGACCTCTCGCCGCTCGCCGAGCTCATGGCCGACGCGAGCGTGCTCAAGGTGTTCCATGCCTGCTCGCAGGATATGGAGGTCCTGCTCAACAGCTTGGGCGTGCTGCCCGCCCCCATATTCGACACCCAGGTCGCCGCCGCGTTTTTGGGGGAGCGCACGCAGATCTCGTACAACGGGCTCGTCCACGCGTTCTGCGGCGTCACCCTGCCTAAAAGCGAGTCGCTGACCGACTGGTCGCGCCGCCCGCTCACCGAAAGCCAGCTCGAGTATGCCGTCGACGACGTGCGCTACCTCATCGACGCCTACGCGGTCATCCGTGTGCGCCTCGTGGAGCAGGGCCGTCTGTCGTGGGTTGTCGACGAGATGGGGCCGCTGACCGATCGCTCCCATTACGAGCCCGATTCCCGCCAGGCATATCGCCGCGTCAAGCGCATCAGCTCCTGCACGCGGCGTCAACTGGCCGTCGCCCGCGAGCTCGCAGCATGGCGCGAACGCCGCGCCGAGCGCCAGGACGTTCCCCGCAAGTGGGTGATGTCCGACGAGGTTCTGCTTGCGCTCGTCAAGCGGATTCCGCGCGATGTGGGCGACCTGCGGCGCATTCGCGGCACCGAGCAGCTGTCCGAGCGCGACGCCGAGGCCGCGCTGCTCGCCATCGACCGTGGGCGCAGCTGCCCGACCGACCGTCTGCCCAGTATCGGGCGCGCCCACCGCACGCCGACCCCCGAGTCGGAGAGCGTTTGCGACCTTATGTACGCCCTGCTCCGCATCGTCTCGGAGCGCTCGGGCGTCGCCACGACGGTCATCGCCGGCAGGGACGAGCTCTACGATTACATCGACCATCCGGAACGCAGCCCGCTGCGGGAGGGGTGGCGGTTCGAGCTCGTGGGCTCGCTGCTCGACGATCTTTTGTCGGGCAACATGGGGCTGACGGTCAAAGACGGTTCCGTCGAGATCCTCTGATGGCGCACACGGCGCCCGACGCGCCGGTGCAAGGTGGGTACAAGATGTCGTATCGGCGCTGACGGGGCGCCGTCGATAAAGGAGTGAACATGTTTCCCTACTACGGTTTCGGATATGCGCTCGATCCGTCCTACCTGCTGCTGGTCGTCGTGTCGCTCGTGCTCGGTCTGGCCACGCAAAGCTATATCAACTCCACGTACCGCACGTGGTCCAAAGTGCCCTCCGACGGTGCTTCCGGCGCCGATGTCGCGCGCCGGATGCTCGATGCCAACGGTTGCTCCCGCGTCGGGATAAAAAGCGTCGCGGGTCATCTGACCGATCACTATGATCCTCGCGACAACAACCTCTATCTGTCCCGCGACAATCTTGTCGGAGGCTCGGTCGCGAGCGTGGCGGTGGCCTGTCACGAAGCGGGCCATGCCGCCCAGCGCGAGCAGGGATACGCCATGATGCGCGTCCGTACCGCGCTCGTGCCCGTCGTCAACCTCTCCCAGAGCCTGTGGATGATCGTGTTCATCCTCGGCGTTGCGATGAACATCGCCGGTCTCACGACCCTGGCGATCATCCTGTTCGCGTTCTCCGTTCTGTTCCAGGTGGTGACGCTGCCCGTCGAGATCGATGCGAGCCGTCGTGCAGTCGCCTACATCCAGGCGTCCGGCATGAGCGAGGTCAACGTCCGCGGCGCCCGCAAGGTGCTGACCGCCGCCGCGCTCACCTACGTCGCCGCCGCGCTCACCTCGATTCTGCAGCTCGTGTACCTGCTGGGGCGCACGGGCCGAGACGAGTAGGGTTGCGTGCGCACCGCGTGTCCGCGCGGTGCGCTACAGTGGTCACGTTGTCGTCGAGAGGGTAAGGAGGCCTGCGTGTCCGGTTGGAATCTGACGGGTCGGGCGGACGGTGCCGCCCGCGTCGCGGGCGCTGACGATGCGCTGTCGGTGTCGCAGGCCGTCGAGCTCGCGGCCGGCGCGCTCGAGGCCCTGCCGCAGCTCGTGGTCCTCGGCGAGGTGACGGGTTTCCGCGGGCCCAACGCCCGCAGCGGCCACTGCTACTTCCAGATTAAGGACGATTCCTGCGCGGTCGACTGCATCATCTGGCGGGGGAGTTACGCCAAGCGCTCCTTCGATCTGCGCGACGGGATGCAGGTGCACCTGACGGGCAGCTTCAACTTGTACAAGGCTACCGGGCGCATGAGCTTCGTCGCCCGCTCCTTCTCGCTTGCGGGCGAGGGCCTGCTGCGCCAGCAGGTCGCCGCGCTTGCCGAGAAGCTCAGGCGCGAAGGGCTCATGGATGCGTCCCGAAAGCGGCACATCCCGGTGTTCTGCACGCGCGTGGCGGTGGTCACCTCCCTGTCGGGCGCGGTGATCGATGACGTCAAGCGCACCCTGCGCCGTCGCAACCCGCTCGTCGAGATCGTCTGCGTCGGTTCGAAGGTGCAAGGCGAGGGCGCTCCCGCCGAGCTGATCGAGGGCCTCGAGCGCGCCGCCGCGCTCGATCCCGCGCCCGACTGCATCCTGCTCGTGCGCGGCGGCGGGTCGTTCGAGGACCTCATGACCTTCAACGACGAGGCGCTCGCCCGCGCTGTCGCGGCCTGTCCCGTGCCGGTCGTCACGGGTATCGGACACGAGCCCGACAACTCGATCTGCGACATGGTGAGCGATCGGCGCTGCTCGACGCCGACCGCCGCCGCCGAGTCCGTGGCGCCCGCCATGGGCGATCTTGTGGATGTGCTCGACGCGCGCGAGCGCCGTATGGCCACCGCGCTGTCCGGTTCGCTGCGTTCCCGCGTCGATGCGCTGGACGGCGCGCAGGAGCGCTCGGCGCGGGCATGGCGCACGCTGATCGAGCGGTTCGAGCTCTCGCTTGCCGCCGCCGCGGCCCGCCCCTGCCTGGCCGACCCCTCATGGATGGTCGAGCGCAGGATGGCGGACCTCGAGCAGACGGCAGAGCGCCTCGCCGCGAGCACCTCCGGGTTCGCCGCGAAGCGCCATCGGCTCGAGATGGCCGGCGCGCGCATCTCCCAGCAGGGGAGAGCGCTCGTGGCAAGCAGGAAGGGCGAGCTCGCCGCGCGCGCGGCGTCGCTCGACGCCCTGTCGCCCCTCAAGGTGCTCTCGCGCGGCTATTCCATCGCCTATGGCGCAGACGGCGTGGAGACGAGCGCCGCGCGCTTTGCCGTCGGTGACGACGTGCGCGTGCGTTTCGCCGACGGCACGGTGAGCGCCGAGGTCACGGGCGTCGCGGTCGATGATTCCTAGGACCTTCGTTTCGACATTCGTCAGTCAAGATGCTCTACGGTAAGGAGAATGCCATGGCCGATCGCAAACCCGTCGAGGACCTCACCTACAAAGAGGCGTCGACCGAGCTCGAGCTCATCATCCGCAACCTCGAATCGGGTGACATGGAGCTCGAGGAATCGCTCGAGAGCTACACGCGCGGCGTGGAGCTGCTGCGCAGCCTGCGCGCGCGACTCGAGGACGCCGAGCAGAAGGTGAGCGTGCTGCTCAAGGACGTGGACGGCACCGACCGGCTCGTTCCCGGCGAGGCCGCTGACACCTCTGATACCCTGAACCTGTAGGACATGGCATACGGGGCTCGGCCTCGTCGCGTCTGCGCGGTTCGCGCCTCGGGGCGCGGCGGCCCGCTTCGCCCCGTTGCCGCTCGAGAAGGAGAGAACACCATGGACGACTGCATTTTCTGCAAGATCGCCGCTCACGAGATCCCTTCGACCGTCGTGTACGAGGACGACCAAGTTATCGCCTTCGATGACCTGAATCCTCAGGCGCCGGTGCACACGCTCGTCATTCCCAAGCGTCATTACGCGAACATCGTCGACGGCGTTCCCGCCGAGACGCTTGCCGCCATGACCCATGCGATCGACGAGGTGGCGCGCGCGAAGGGCCTGACCGAAGGGTTCCGCGTCATCGCCAACACCGGTGCGGCGGCAGGCCAGACGGTCATGCATTTCCATATGCACGTGCTGGGCGGCACGGATCTGGGTGAAAACCTCCTGTAGGGGGTTGTTCTGCATAACGTCCCAATTGCATATGCCAGGGGTTCGGGTACCCGAAATTGTCCTGTCGGTGGTTCTTTTATTCCGTCCCGGCATGATTGGGCGTATGATAAACGTTGTTGTGAATCCGTCGGGTCATACCGGGGGACAGAATCCATGAGATGGGAGATCCATGAACGTTCTCGTTGTCAACGCAGGCAGCTCCAGCCTTAAGTACCAGCTGCTCAACACCGACACCCGCGAGGTCTTCGCCAAGGGTAACTGCGAGCGCATCGGCATCGACGGTTCCTTCATCGGCCATGAGGAGAATGGCGTCAAGAGCAAGCTCGAGGTCGCTCTGCCCGACCACAAGACGGCCATCTCGCACGTCTTCGAGATCCTGAAGACCGTCGATCAGCCCATCGAGGGCATCGGCCACCGCGTCGTTCAGGGCGGTTGGTACTTCCCCGAGTCCGCGGTCGTGACTGACGAGACCCTCGGTTGGGTCCGCGAGGTCGCCCCGCTGGCGCCGCTGCACAACTACGCCGAGGCCGACGTCATCGAGATCTGCCGCGACATGTTCCCCGAGCTCGGCAATGTCATCGTGCCGGACACCGCGTTCCACTACAACATGCCCGAGCAGGCCTGGCGCTATGCCATCCCGCGCGACATCGTCGACAAGTACCACGTGCGCAAGTACGGCGCCCACGGCACCAGCCACCGCTTCATCTGGCGCACCGTGCACGAGGTGATGGGCGACAAGACCCATAAGCTCGTCTCCTGCCACCTGGGCTCCGGCGCCTCCCTGTGCGCCATCGAGGACGGCAAGTGCATGGACACCACCATGGGCCTGACCCCGCTCGACGGCCTGATCATGGGCACCCGCTGCGGCACCGTCGACCCCGCCACTGTGTTCTACCTCAACCGTGTCGCCGGCATGAGCATCGACGAGATCGACACCATGATGAACAAGCAGTCCGGCCTGCTGGCCGTCTCCGCCAAGTCCTCCGACTCCCGTGATATCGAGGAGGGCGCCAACGCCGGCGACGCCAACTGCCAGATGGCCATGGATATGTTCTACTATCGCACCTCCCAGCTGTTCGCCGAGATGGCTGCGTCCATGGAGGGCGTGGACACCATGGCCTTCACCGCTGGCATCGGCGAGAACTCCGTCACCATGCGTGCCGGTGTGGCCGACCGCCTCGCTTGGATGGGCGTCAAGATCGACCCCGAGCTCAACAAGATTCGCTCCGACGAGCCGCGCGTCATCTCCACGCCCGACTCTGCGATCACGGTTCTCGTGGTTCCCACCAACGAGGAGCTCATGATCGCCCTCGACGTCGAGGAGCTGCTGGGCTAATTCGCCAAGCGCGGATGACCGTCGCTGAAGCGCCCCTCGCGGACACGGTGCCGCGAGGGGCGCTTTTTGCTGTGCGACCAGCTCATGGGGGAGCCGGGGTC
This sequence comes from Collinsella tanakaei, assembly GCF_030373545.1. Lineage (GTDB taxonomy): Bacteria > Actinomycetota > Coriobacteriia > Coriobacteriales > Coriobacteriaceae > Collinsella > Collinsella tanakaei_C. The sequence goes on from NZ_JAUDCO010000002.1 coordinate 117,163, forward strand.
GATTCGAATCATGTGATAGGCAAGCTCGCCCGCCCGGCCTTGCATCCCCGCAGCTAGCCGAGCGTCTCGCGTCAACTGTGCAAACGCAAAAAGCCCCGGGAGGTTCCCTCAGCGCGCAATCCTGCAACCGCGAAGCGGCGAGGACGCGCGGGCGGGACCTCCCGGGGCTTCCGATCGGGTCGGAGCAGTGCGGAGGCTACTCGGCCATCTGGGCCTGGACGGCGGTGATGGCGACGACGCCCACGATGTCGTCAGCGGAGCAGCCGCGGGACAGGTCGTTCACCGGCTTGGCGATGCCCTGCAGGATGGGGCCATAGGCCTCGGCCTGGCCGAAGCGCTGGACGAGCTTGTAGCCGATGTTGCCGCACTCGAGGTTGGGGAACACGAGCACGTTGGCGTGGCCGGCGACCTTGGACTCGGGGGCCTTCAGCGCAGCGACGCTCGGCACGATAGCGGCGTCAAGCTGCAGGTCGCCGTCGACGGCGAGCTCGGGCGCCTTCTCCTTGGCGAACGCGGTGGCCTCCTGGACCTTCTTGGCGGTGTCGCCGCCGGCGGAGCCCATGGTGGAGTAGGAGAGCATGGCGACCTTGGGCTCGACGTCGCCCATGAAGGTCTTGAAGGAGTTGGCCGACGCGATGGCGATCTCGGACAGCTCATCAGAAGTCGGGTCGATGTTCAGGCCGCAGTCGGCGAACACGAGGGTGCCGTCGACACCGAACTCCGGGGTCTTGGTGCACATGACCATGAAGGCAGAGACGAGCTTGGTGCCCGGGGCGGTCTTCAGGATCTGCAGCGCCGGGCGCAGGGTGTTGGCGGTGGAGTGGCAGGCGCCGGAGACCAGGCCGTCGGCGTCGCCCATCTTGACCATCATGGTGCCGTAGTAGGTGGCATCCATGACCTGGGCGCGGGCCTGCTCGATGGTGACGCCCTTCTTGGCGCGGAGCTCGGCGAACTTCTGCGCGTACTCCTCATGCTTGGGCGCGTCGGGACTGGTCGGATCGATGACGGTGACGCCCTCGATGTCGATCTCGTCGGGGTTGCCAAGGATGACGAGATTGGCGAGGTCCTCCTCGACGATCTTCTTGGCAGCCTCGATGGTGCGCGGATCCTCGCCCTCGGGCAGGACGATCGTCTTCTTGTCGGCCTTTGCCGCGGCCTTCATACGGTTCAGGAAATCGCTCATGATTCTCCTCAAGACGTCGGCTCGACGCGTGCATGCACGTGTTGAGCATTCCTTGTGTGGCAGGCTTCATTATAGGATTTGCGCGCTATAATCCATAAAACATTTTGTCGCGGAGCTGTGCCGCGTGTGTGTTTTGTTATAGGGACCCGAAAAAGGAGTTTCGATGCAGGCCACGTCCGGTCTACCAGAGTCGTTCAACCCCGATCGGTACGATATGATCGTCGTCGGAGCGGGTTATGCGGGAGCCGTCTGCGCCCGTCGCCTCGCCGAGACCTCGGGCTTCCGCGTCGCCGTGCTCGAGCGCCGCAGCCACATCGCCGGCAACGCCTACGATTGCCTCGACGATAACGGCATCCTCATCCACGAGTACGGCCCGCATATCTACCACACCTTCAACGAGCGCGTGCACAATTTCCTGTCGCGTTTCACCGAGTGGACCGACTACCAGCACAAGGTTCTGGCAAACATCCACGGCACGCTCATGCCGGTGCCCTTCAACCACAAAAGCCTTTTGCTGGCGTTCGGCGAGCAGCGCGGCGAGCAGCTCTACCGTAAGCTCGTCGACACGTTCGGGGAGGGCAAGAAGGTTCCCATCATGGAGCTTCGCGCCAAGAACGACCCCGAGCTCGCCGAGGTCGCGGACTACGTGTACGAGAACGTCTTCCTCCATTACACGATGAAGCAGTGGGGCCAGACGCCCGACCAGATCGATCCCTCGGTCACCGGGCGCGTGCCCATCTTCGTCGGCGATGACGACCGCTACTTCCCGCAGGCGCCCTATCAGGGCATGCCCGCCGAGGGCTACACCCGCCTGTTCGAGAACATGCTCGATCACGACCTGATCGACGTGTTTCTGGATGTCGACGCCCGCGACATCTTCGAGATCGGGGAGACCACGGTCTCGGTCTGCGGCAAGGTGTACGGCGGCGAGATCGTCTACACCGGTCCGCTCGATGAGCTGTTCGGCCTCGATCTGGGCGCCTTGCCGTACCGCACGCTCGACATGAAGTTCGAGACCTACGATATGGACCAGTTCCAGCCCGTGGGCACGGTGAACTACACCACGAGTGAGGACTTTACCCGTATCACCGAGTTTAAGAACATGACCGGTCAGGTCGTTCCCGGCAAGACCACGATCATGAAAGAGTACAGCCACGCCTACGAGCCCGGCAGCGGGCAGACGCCGTATTACGCGATTCTCGATCCCGAGAACCGCGCCCTGTACGAGCGCTATCTCGACCGCGTGGTCAACCTCACCAACTTCCATCCGGTGGGCCGCCTGGCCGAGTACCGCTACTACGACATGGATGCCGTGACGGACTCCGCGCTCACCCTGTCCGATGAGATCATTTCCTGTCATGGTTGATTCTGCTGCGCACAAAGTGGTGACCTTCGGCATTCCGTCGTATAACGCGGCTGCCGATATGGATCGCTGCATCACATCCATCCTCGAAGGTTCCGGCTATGCGTCGGATATCGAGATCATCATCGTCGATGACGGCAGCGTGGACGACACGCCGGCCAAGGCCGACGAGTGGGAGGCTCGCTATCCCGGCATCGTCCGCGCCGTCCACCAGGAGAACGGCGGTCACGGCATCGCCGTTCTGTCCGGTCTGCGCGAGGCGCGCGGGACCTACTACAAGGTCGTCGATTCCGATGACTGGCTCGACGCGTCGGCGCTCTCCACGATGCTGACCATCCTGCGCGGGTTCGAGGAGCGCGGGACGCGCGTGGACCTCTTCATCTCGAACTACGTGTACGAGAAGGTGCATGAGGGCACGCACACGGCGATCGGGTACCGCAGCGCCCTTCCGCGCAAGCGCGTGTTTACCTGGGACGAAGTGGGCCGTTTCCGTCCTGACCAGAACCTGCTCATGCACAGCCTGTGCTACCGCACCGACGTCCTGCGCTCGGCCGACCTGCCGCTGCCCGCGCATACGTTCTACGTGGACAACATCTACGCGTATGTGCCGCTTCCGCGCTGCAAGACGCTGTACTACGCCGATGTCGACCTGTACCGCTACTTCATCGGCCGCGAGGGCCAAAGCGTCAACGAGGCCACGATGGTCAAGCGCTTGGACCAGCAGTTCCGCATCACGCGCATCATGATGGAGGCCTATCACCTGTACGATGACGTCGAACCGGTTCGTCTGCGCTCGTACATGATGCACTACTTCACGATGATGATGTCCATCTGCTCGGTGTTCTCCAAGCTGTCCGACAATCCCGAGGCGAAGACGTGGCTGCACGATCTTTGGGCCGATCTTAAGGCCTACGATGAGCAGATGTACCGTCATGCGCGCTACGGCCTGATGGGTGTCGGCACGAACCTGCCCAGCCGCGTCGGCGAGAAGACGACCATCGGCTTGTATCATCTGGCGAGCAAGATCTTCAAGTTCAACTGATCGCACGGCGTTCAGCCGATCGCATCGCCGGGGTCGCGGCTTACGCCGCGACCCCGGCGATGTCCGTTTGGGGCGCTGCGACCACGAGCGGCGTGTCGCAAGCTCCGTAGCGCCGCCATGTCCGGTTCGTTTTCGCTCATGTGGTCACGGGGAGCCGATTCCTGTCATCTCTTACCGCTCGGAAGGGGTCTTGAGAAGAGCCTTCCGCTCTTCGAGGTCGGAAGGTCTGCCTGACGCATCATCTTATATATCGTCTTCCGGTCAAGGAGCCTTTATTCGGCTTGGTGCCGCCAAGAACGGGCCGTCATGTTGCAGGAATCGTCCTCTCGTGACCACGAGGACGAAAACGAACCGCACAAGACGATGGAATCGCTACGCGTCGCCCAGATACGTGCCGAGAAACAGCGGCGTGCTCGTGCGCGTGTCCACGATGAGGTAGATAAAGGGGCGGTCAAGGCGTACGGTCTTTACCTCGGCTTGTTGCGCGGGGCCGGATGCCCCTGCCCTCATCTCGACGACGGTCGCCGCCGCAGCGCTCGTGCCCTCGCGATCGACATCGATATGGGCCTGATGGATCACGCTCGAGAGGTAGAGCGGGACCGTTGTGCTTATGCCGCCAAAGTTCGCGCGCACAGGGTCGAACGCCTCGGCCATTCCCAAGGATTCCAGCTGTTTGGCCAGGTCGGTCCGGTAATCGTAGCTGAAGCTCGGCAGGTAGGCGTCGACCGGGTTCGAGCGGGGAGCGTCGAGTATCGACGCGAGCGTCGTCCCGGAAAGCCGCTCGACGAAATCGGCGATGGATATCCCCTCAGGCGGCAGCAGCGCCACGAAGGCGAACGATCCGCCTTGGTAGCGCTTGAGAAATCCCGTGATGCGGTTGGCATCGTCGACGGCAAGCGGCTGTTGGTCGTCGACGGCGACACGACCGCTTGCAAGGTCCGCCTCAAAGTAGGTGCCCTCGAAGCTATACATCAGCTCGACGTCATGCTGCGTCCCATCTTCACAGGTAAACGGCGCTGTCGAGACGAGCGCATCGTCGTAGGGGGTCTCCCATGCGCCCTCAAACGCAAGGGCGTTCACGAGATAGACCATAGCCTCGTCGGGCAACGCTTCGCGCTCGTCGAGCAGCTGATCGAGCATGCCATCGGTTTCGTAACGCACCCATTCGTTGATATCACGGGCTGTCGTCGTATCGAAGGGGGCGCTGAAGATCGAGGCGCCATACCATGTTTCTGCGGTCTGGAGAAACGGGGTCTCCACGGTCAGCTCGGGCATGTAGCGCAGCCAGATGGAATTGGAGATACGTACGGACGGGTCGCCATCTTGCTCATCTAAACCGGGCAGGCCCGCGCGCTGTGCGTTCAGGTACTCGTTGAGGGAGGCGACGTCGAGGCCGAGTATCGTCTCCATCTGCTGGCGGGTCGATCCTTGTGCGCCGTTTGCGGTCATGGCGAGCGCTTCGGCGACCGAAAGCGGTGAGACGAGAGCGCTTCGGCCCGTTTTCACCGCTTCGTTTTCCTTCAGCAGTTCGATGGCGAGCTCGGTGAGGGCGTGAGCGCCCTGCTCGTCGTTGGAGGTGTCAGCAGCGGGGGATTGCGCCGCCGCGGCCGTCGTCAGTTCTCTCGCCGTGAGGCCGGGGCGAGCGGGACCCGCCTGCTGTCCGAATCTCTGCAGTAGAAGGATGCCTGCGGTGAGGACGACCAGAGCTCCTGCGAACAGCAGGGCCCTGGCGAGATGCGATCGATTGCGCTGTTGCTGGGAGTCCATGGCGCCTCCTCGGTTCGAGCCTTCGACGGGGCCTGCCCGACATCGGGTGCGCTCGGGCGGCCGCTCGTCTTATTCGCTATACGAGGTGGACGGGCAGGTCGTTTCATCGGGCGGGTGCGGCGCGCGCCAAGGCGGCTGAAGCTCCGTCCTCTGCATGACGGCACGCTAGATGGTGATGGCTCCTGTGACAAGCATGACGACGGCGGCGATAGCGGCCACGGCGATGACGATGGCGATGATCTTCTCGCGTCCGGTCAGGATGATCGTCTCGCCGTATTCGCGGCGCGCATGGGCGTAGAACACGATGCCCGGCACGTAGGCGATGCAGCACAGCATGAGCTGGTAGATTCCCGACAGCGTGATGGCGACCACGAGGAACGCGGTCGCGAAGGCTCCGAGCAAAAACGAGCCCAGCATGCCCTGTTGTCCCTCCTGACGGCACGTCCATGCATAGCGCGCCATGTATGCCGCCGCAAGGCCCCACGAGATGACGATCGAGGCGGTGCACAGCGAGTAGGCAAACTGGTAGGCGGCTTCCGAGAACAGCATGACGATGGAGAGCACCTGAATCATCGCGCCGGTCGTGATGAGGCAGGCGGTGGGGGCGCCAAAGGTGTTGAGGCGGGCGAAGATGCGCGGCAGCAGCTGCATCTGCGCCATCTCGTGCATGGCCTCGGATGCCAGGATGGTATAGGACAGCCAGGCTCCGAAGATGGAGACGATGAGGCCGGCGGAGATGAACGCGCCACCCCACGATCCCACCGCATGCTGGAAGATGTAGGGCATGGACGGGGAGTCGAGGGCCATGAGCTCCTCGCGCGACAGGTAGCCGTAGGGCAGCACCGAGGCGGCGACATAGATGATCACGAGTGCGGTGCAGCCCAGGATGGTCGCGCGCGAGACGTCGCTTTTCTTGCGCGCGCGGTGGCCGAGCACGCTTGCGCCCTCCATGCCCACGAACACCCACATCATGACCATGAAGCAGTTGATGATCTGGATGGTGACGCTGCCCGGTGCCCGCTCGCCGCCCAGGTTGTTGGCGACGTTGCCCCAGAAATCCGCGGTGAACAGGGCAGGGTCGAACAGAATCGCCATCGTCACGATGAAGGTGAAGATGGGGATGAGCTTGCAGGCCATGACGATGGCGTTGATGACCGAGGCCTCCTCGACGCCGCGGTTGACCAACAGGATGATGATCCAGTTGAGCACCGAGATGAAGGCGACCGCCCCGACGGTCAAAGGACCGGAAAACGGCGGGAAGAAATAGCCGATGGCGGTGGCAAGCATCACACCGAACGCGACGTTGCCGATCCAGATGGACAGCCAGTATCCCCACCCCGAGACGAAGCCCACGAACGGCCCGAATCCCTCTTTCGCATAGGCGACGATGCCGTTGAGGTCGGGGCGCACGATGGAGAGGCGACCGAAGGACGTGGCGAGCGCCATGAAGCCGATGCCGCTGATGGCCCATGCGATGAGCGCCGGGCCGGGCGCTGCGGCGGCGGAGATGTCGGTCGACAGGGCGAACACGCCCGAGCCGATCGACGAGCTGACCACAAGGGAGATCAGGCCGAATAGCCCGATGCCCTTCTTGGCGTTCGTGGCGGATGGGGCGGTGCTCGTGTCCTGCGACATGGGTAGCTCCTTGAGCTCTTGTGAATAAAAGCAAACACGTCATGCATGCAGGCAGGTTCTTATGCGCTGCATGTTTACGCGCCCTGTGCCACATTGTGCATATTTTTGTACAGAGAACACCCGAGAATTCCCTTTACGGCAGGGCGGGCGACGCCAGCGGGCAGTCGCACGAAGGATGCTCGCCGGCGTCGCCCGCCGGTATGCGCCGACCGCCGCGCAATCAGCTCAAGTCGCGGTGAGCGGGCAGGCCGTGCAGTCCTTCGGCTTCCGTGCAGCCGGCGACAAGTGCGGCCTCGAGGGCGCGCGTCGCGACGAGGGCGATCAGGTCGAGGGGGTAGTCGGGGGCGTCGTCGCCGATCGTCCCGGAGGCGAGCACGTAGATCGTGTCCCCGTCGTTCGTGGTGTGCGTCGGACGGATGACGTGGGCGTATGCGTCGGCGGCGATCTGAGCGACCTTGGTCGCCTGGGCCTTCGTGAGCCGCGCGTTGGTGACGATGCACGAGATGGTGGTGTTCGTGCGGTCGAGCGGCATGGCCAGCCCGGCACCGGACGCAAGCATGCCCTCCTCGATGTCCACGATAGTCGAGCCGTCCGCCGCGTCGCGCGCCCCGGCGATCGGCGCGAGGGTGCGCGGGTCGACCACGTTGCCGCAGGCGTTGACGGCGGCGACGGCGCCGACGCGCAGGGCACCGAGTTCGTACGCGCGCGCACCGAGGCCGCCCTTCATGGCGCGCTCGGCGCCCAGCAGCTTGCCGACGGTGGCACCCGTCCCCGCGCCGACGCTGCCCTCCTCGAGCGGGTATCCGTCGCCATCGAGTGCGGCGCGCACCGCCGCGATGCCCGCATCCAGCCCCGGGCGCGTGTGCGCGTCGCCGAACGCGAGGTCGAACAGGCAACTGGAGCAGACGATCGGAACGCGGGTGGGGCCGACGTCGAGCCCGATGCCGCGCGCCTCAAGCTCCCGCGCAACGCCTGATGCCGCTTCCAGTCCGAACGCCGAGCCGCCGGACAGGCACACGGCGTGGACCTGCTCGACGGTGTTCTCCGGCCGCAGCAGGTCGGTCTCGCGCGACGCCGGCGCGCCGCCGCGGACGTCCACGCCGCCGGTTGCCCCCTCCGCCGCGACGATGACGGTACAGCCCGTCGCCGCCTCGCGATCGGTCGTGTGGCCGAAGGAGAAGCCTGCGATATCGGTGATAAAGATCGGATTGAGCGAACCCATGGTAGGTCGTCCTTTCGCTTCGTGGAGCCGTCAGCGCGCCCGCGCGTCTTCGCGGTGCCCAAACGCATCGAGCTCGCGTGCCACGCGGGCTATGGGAAGGCCGACGACGTTGTAGAAGTCGCCGTCGATGCGGCGCACGAGCATGCGCCCGCCGACGCCTTGGATGCCGTAGGCACCCGCCTTGTCGAACGGCTCGCCGGTGGCGATATAGGCATCGATCTGGTCGTCGGAGAGGGGGTAGAACTCCACGTCGGTCACCGTGACGAAGGCGCGCGCATCGTCTGATGCCTCCGCGCCGCCGCGGGCGATGCAGACGCCGGTGGCAACCTGGTGGGTGCGCCCGGACAGATGCTCGAGCATCGCGCGGGCCTCAGCGGCGTCGGTGGGTTTACCGAGCAGCTGGCCGTCGATCGCGACGATGGTGTCCGCGGCGACGACGAGCTCCCCGTCGCGTGCCGAGGCGTGCGCGACGGCGGATGCCTTGGATGCGGCGAGCCGCTCGACGAGCTCGAAGGGCGTCTCGTGGGCGCGCGGGGTCTCGTCGATGTCCGCGGGCTCGATGCGGAAGTCATAGCCCGCCTCGCGCATGAGCTCGATGCGGCGAGGCGACTGGGAGGCGAGAATCATGCGGTGATTCGGTCCTTTCTACAGCTGGATGCCCTCGCGGACCTTCTCGACGGCGACGTCGCCGGCGATATCGCCGAGCACGGCGAGGGCGAAGGGGAGCGCTTGCCCCATGGCGGAGGCGGTGATGATGTTTCCATCGACGACGACGGTCTTCTCGCCGGCGAAGGTGCCCTCCGGGAAGCTCCCCTCGAAGCCGGGGAAGCAGGTGGCGCGACGCCCCACGAGCAGTCCGAGTTCGCCGAGGATCGACGGGGCGGCGCAGATGGCGGCCACATGCTTGGTCGCGGCGAACTCGCTGACGAGCTCGCAGACCCGCTCGTCGGCGCGCAGGTTCTTGGTGCCGGGCATCCCGCCGGGCAGCACGAGGTAGTCGTATTCGGAGAAGTCGACCTCATCGAACGTGCAGTCGCAGGTAATGGAGACCTGCTGGGCGGTGACGACGTCTCGCGTGGGCATGATCGACACGAGCGTCGCGCGCACGCCGCCCCTCCTCAGGACATCGATCGTAGTCAGGCACTCGATGGTCTCGAATCCATCGGCGGCGAGCACGGCAACGGCTGACATGGGGGTTCCTTTCGACAAGAGGGGGTGCATCACAAGCCTTATACCCACGCGCGGCTTCCTGACGAAGGGGGTGTGCCACTTTGTCGGGTAGCTCCCGCGATGCGTGGTCCTCTTTCACGTGCCTGAGCGGTGTTTCCTACACGCGGGTGAGGTGGACGACGGTCTCGCAGTGGTAGCTTTGCGGGAACAGGTCGACGGGGGTCGCCGAGACGGTCGTAAACGTCCCCTCGTCCTCAAAACGGCGCAGGTCGCGCGCAAGGGTCGCCGGGTCGCACGACACATATGCCACATCGCGTGCGCTGGTCGATGCGATGAGGTCGATCGCTGCGGGTTCGAGTCCGGCACGCGGCGGATCGACGACGAGAACGTCGGCATCTTCGTCGGGAAACTCGCGCACCGCATCGCCCCCGATGACGTCGATGTTGTCGAGCTGGGCGATCTCGGCGTTGCGCCTCAGGTCGCGGACGGCCGGTCCGTAGGCCTCGACTGCCGCCACGTAGGCGCAGCGGCGCGCCAGCGGCAGGGTAAAGGTGCCGGCGCCGCTGTACAGGTCGATGGCGACGTCGTCTTCGCGCGGGTCGAGCGCCTCGAGCACCAGCTCGAGCAAAATCTCGGCGCCCGCGGTGTTGACCTGGAAAAACGAGGGCGCCGACAGGCGCATCTGCTCGCTGCCGAGCTTCTCGGTCCACGAGCCCTCACCAAAGAGGGCCTCGACGCCTGCGACCCGACGGGCGCGGCGATCGCCCTTCGACATGACGCGCACGACGCTTGTCGGCTTCACGGCGTCCTGGAGGACACGCGCCACCTGCGAGCGAGGAAATCCGCCGGTGGGGGTCCACAGAGCGACCTCGAGCGCCCGGGTCCGGCGACTCGCACGGATCCCGACGCGCTCGATACCCAGGTCGCGGGAGTTGCCCAGATAGGAGAGGGCCCCGCAGAGCGCCTTGACGACCTTGGGGAATTTCTTCTCGAACAGGGGGCATGCGTCGACCTTGACGATGCGCTCGGGGTCGACGCCGTGCATGCCGAGGGCGAACCGTCCGTTTTGGTGGACGGGAGCGAGCTCGATCTTGTTGCGGTAGCCCCAGGCGTCCTTCGCGTGGCGGATGGGGCGGACCATCTCGGCGATTCGCTCATCGGAGATGCGTCCGATGCGCCTGAGCACCGAGCGGAGGTTCTCCTCCTTTGCCGCCCGCTGGGCATCCATCGACAGCGATGCCCAGGGGCACCCGCCGCACACCGCGGAAAAGGGGCAGGGGGGCTGGATGCGGGAGGGGGAGGGCTCGAGTATTTCGGTGACGCGCGCGCGGTCGAACGACGCGCCCGTCGAGACCGTTTCCGCCTCGACGACATCGCCGACGACGGCGCCCGCGACGAACACCGCCTTGCCCTGCTCGGTGCGGGCGATTCCATCCGTGCCGTAGGTCATGCTTTCGATGGTCAGCTTCATCCGGTGCTCTCCTCGTCGGGGTTTCGTACCGCATCAGTGTAGCGTCTTGCGGACCGTGGGAGCGCTCCGGGTGCCGTGCGCACGAAAAACGCCGCCCTGGGTCTGATCCAGGGCGGCGTGCCGATTGCATCTTGTGATACGCGCTAGCGCTTCTTCTTCGTGCCGAACAGAAGCGTCTTGATGCCCAGGCCCACGAGCGCAAGGCCCGTGCCGACGCGTCCGCGCCGGCGGACGACGATGGCGTCCGTGCGCTTTGCGCCCTCGGGAGCGCCCGCCGCGTGCGCGTCATGCGCCGGTTCGGGCTCGATGATCGTCGCGGTGACGGGCGTGGCGTGCGGCGCGGCGTCATCTGGCTTGACGGCGACGGGCTCCGGTGTCGGGCTCTTTGCCGCCTCCGCCCGATCGGCAGCGGCGGTTGCGGAAAGGTCCGCCTCCGCTGTCGTCTGCTGCTCGGCGGGAAGCTCGTGCTCGAGCACCGCCTCGTCATCGGGCTCGACGGCCGACGTCGGGGGCGTGCCCTGCGGCACGGCGGGACGCGCGACGGCGCGCTTCGATGCCGCCTTCTCGGCTGAGGACGCGCGGTCGATGGCGAGGGCCATGAGGTGCTCCTGCGCGCAGAACGGCGCTTCGCCCTCCGCGCGCTCGATGGTCGCCCACGTGCCCTCGCTGGTGAGGCGGCGCGCCTTCACGTTGTCGGCGAGCTGGATGTGCATGTAGTCGATGACCTGCGCGCGGGCGTCGGCATCGAGGACGGGGAAGGCGATCTCGACGCGGTGCTCGGTGTTGCGCGTCATCATGTCGGCGGACGACAGGTAGACGGTATCGGCGTCCTCGCCGAACGCATAGACGCGCGCATGCTCGAGGAAGCGCCCGACGATAGAGCGGATATGCACGTTATCGGTCTTGCCCGGGACGCCCGGCAGCAGGCAGGAGATGCCGCGGATGATCATCTCGACCTGAACGCCGGCGCGGCTCGCCTCGGCGATCTTGTCGATGACCTCGCGGTCGGTCAGCGAGTTGAGCTTGAAGAACACGCGTGCCGGCAGGCCGGCCTGCGCGCGGTCGATCTCGCGGTTCAGGCCGGTCATGATGAGCGGCTTCAGGCCCGCCGGCGCTACGCCCAGGTAGCGATAGCTGCCGCGCAGGTTCCCCAGGGTGAGGTTCTGGAAGAACGCGTTGGCGTCCTCGCCGATGCCGGGGTGCGCGGTCATGAGCATGAAGTCCGAGTAGAGCTTGGCGGTCTTCTCGTTGAAGTTGCCCGTGCCGAGCAGCGTGATGCGCGTGAGCGCCATGCCGTCGCGATAGGTGATCTGGCAGATCTTGGAATGGCACTTGAAGCCCTCGGACCCGTAGATGACCGTGCAGCCGGCCTCCTCGAGGCGCTCCGCCCACTCGATGTTGTTCTCCTCGTCGAAGCGCGCACGCAGCTCCATGAGGACGGTGACCTCCTTGCCGTTTTCGGCTGCAGAGATGAGCGACTCGCACAGGCGCGACTGCTTGGCCACGCGGTAGAGCGTGATGCGGATCGAGAAGCACTGCTCGTCGAAGGCCGCCTCGTGCACCAGGTCCAAAAACGGACTCATGGACTCGTAGGGGTAGAACAGGAGCTTGTCGCCCTCGATGACCTGCTCGCGCATGCTGCGGCCAGAGGTGAACGCGGGGTTCGCCTGCGGGGTGAACGGGTCGAACAGCAGCTCGCGGCGGGCGCCTTCGGGGATATGGGACTCGAGCGCGTAGACGAAGCCGAGGTCGAGGGGAATGTCCACGACCGCGGTCGCGCGGCCGGAGAGCTCGAGGGCGCGGCGGATGGGCTTGACGGTTCCGCGCGCGAGGTCGCCGCGCACGTAGAGGTAGACGGGCTGCAGACGCAGGCGCTTCTTGAGGATGCGCTTCATGTGCTGGCGGTAGTCCTCGTCCTCTTCGACGCCCTCGCCATCCGGGTCGATGTCGGCGTTGCGGATGACGCGGATGACGGCGCGGTCCTGGGGCACATAGGATCCGAAGCAGCCGTCGACGCATGCCATGATCACGTCTTCGAGCAGGATGTAGCGGTAGCCGTCGCCGTCGCTGGGTATCTCGATGACGCGCGGGAGCATAGCGGGCACCTCGATCAGCCCGAGCAGGCCCGCCTCGTCGCTGCCGTGCGTCCCCTCCAGGCCGCACACCACGTAAAGGCCTCCGTTGCGCAGGTTGGGGAAGGGGTGGCGCGGATCGATGACGAGCGGCGAGATGATGGGGGAGATGAAGGACTTGAAGTAGCCCTCGACGAACGTGCGCTCGTCGCCCACGAGTGTATCGGGCTCGAGACGCGCAAGGCCGCGTTTCGCAAGCTCGCCCTCCAGGTTGTGGAACGCCTGCTGGGCGCGGTCGTAGAGCGGGGGAAGCGCGTCGAAGACGCGGTCGATCTGCTCGGCGGGGGTCAGGTTGCTCTTGTTGTCGCGCGGCTGGTGCTTCAGGGTGGCAAGATCGGACAGGCCCCCGATGCGGACCATGAAGAACTCGTCGAGGTTGCTCTCGAAGATCGCGACGAACTTCAGGCGCTCGAACAGCGGGACCGTCTCGTCGTACGCCTCGGCGAGCACACGGTCGTCGAAGCGCAGCCATGACAGCTCGCGGTTTTGCGTGTAGGAGAAGTCGTGGCGATCGGCCTGTCCGAGTGCGGCAGGCGTCCCTGCGGCCCTCTTCTTGTCGCCCTTCTTGCGTTCCTTGTCCTTGGCAGCCATGGCTATCCGCTCTCCATCCGTGCGTGGTCGGGGTCGTGCGTAACGCCGGTTGCGCAGGTGCGTGCGCACGCACGGCGATACCACCAATATAGGGGTTTGGAGTGCCGACGATGCGCGGATTCGGAAAAGCTTGCCACGATGCTTACATTGCGCGGGCCAATGACTTCGCGCCGCATGGGGCGGACCGTATGGGGCGGCCCCTGTTATTCCCGCGCGGAATGCCGAGACGAATCGTGCGCATGAGCTACGGCGCAGCCCGGTGTGTCGTCGCGGCCGGACCTGTTCGGCTTCGAGCGGTCCCTTTTTGACGGTGAGCGGTCATCAAGGGGGTCATTGCGCATATTTCTTTGGCCAAAATGAATCTTTTTTTGCCCTGTGAGAGGCGTGCCGAAAAACAAGCAAATATACAAAGCAGCCATAAAAATATTCAGTATACGGAGTAAGTTCGAGATGAGTTATCCGAATATCAACCCATAAACGCGCTCATTTCTGCACGTAATCATGCTTTACTGGATAAAAGTACATCATGCACATACCGTACAAATATACCGTCTACGCCCCCTTTGATACCGCTCGGCGGTGTCGCGCAACAAGAAGGTGATATTGGATAAATCTATGAGTGTCCGAAAGCGACGGCCCAGCACGAGGGCCGCCAGGGAGGCCGCGAGCGCGGCCTGGATAGAAAGGTAGGAGGCTATGACGAAGGGACTGCATGTCACGAGCGAGATTGGGCAACTGAAGAAGGTTTGCCTGCATCGCCCGGGCGAAGAGCTCCTGAACCTGCCCCCCGATGAGCTCGAGCGTCTTCTGTTCGATGACGTCCCGTTCCTCGAGGTGGCCCAGCAGGAGCATGATCGCTTCGCCGAGATCCTGCGTGAGCAGGGCGTCGAGGTTCTGTACCTCGAGAAGCTCGTCGCCGAGGCGTTCGACGCCGTTCCGGAGGCGCGCGAGGAGTTCCTCGATCAGTGGCTCGACGAGGCTGGCATCAAGGGCAGGATCGCCCCGCCCGCCATCCGCGAGAAGCTCGAGTCCATCACCGACAACCTCGAGTTCGTCAAGAAGACGATGGCCGGCATCACCAAGGCCGAGGTCGACCTGCCGCTCGTGAGCTCCGTCACCCTCGACTCCCTGGTGAACACCGAGTCCGAGAGCGACCTGCTCGTCGACCCGATGCCCAACCTGTACTTCACCCGCGACCCGTTCGCGGTCGTCGGCACGGGCGTCAACCTGAACCGCATGTACTCCGTCACGCGTAACCGCGAGACCATCTACGGCAAGTACATCTTCAAGTATCACCCCGACTACAAGGATGTGTCGCTGTACTACCGCCGCGACTCCTCCTTCCACACCGAGGGCGGCGACGTGCTCAACATCAACGAGCACACCATCGCCGTGGGCATCTCGCAGCGCACCCAGGCTGCCGCCATCGACGTGATGGCCCAGAACATGTTCTGGAACTCCGATTCCAAGATCGACACCATCTTGGCGTTCGACATCCCCGTGTCCCGTGCCTTCATGCACCTCGACACCGTGTTCACCCAGATCGATCGCGACAAGTTCACGATCCATCCCGCCATCATGGGCACGCTCAAGGTCTACAAGCTCACCCCGGGCAAGAACTCCGGTGAGGTCAACATCACCGAGACGACCGATACGCTCGAGCACGTGCTCGCCTCTGCGCTCGGCATCGATGCCGTCAAGCTCATCCCCTGCGGTGGCGGCGACCCGATCGCGGCTGCGCGCGAGCAGTGGAACGACGGCTCCAACACCCTCGCCGTCGCCCCCGGCAAGATCTGCGTGTATCAGCGCAACAACGTCACCAACGATGTCCTCTACAAGGAGGGCATGGAGCTGCTCGTCGTGCCGTCGGCCGAGCTCTCCCGTGGTCGTGGCGGCCCGCGCTGCATGAGCATGCCGTTCTGGCGCGATGACCTCTAGGTTCGTTTCCCCAGGCACCGCGCCTCGGCGCTCACTCGTCGGGCGCCGCACGCTAGGCGTGCGCCCTCCTCGTTCGCACCGATCCGCGGCACCTGGGAAACCGACCTCGCTTCCCCGAGCACCTCGCCTCGCCCCTCAAGCGTTCGGGCATTGCCCTGAAGGCCTATGCTCTCCGTTTTCGGGACGATTCGGGGCGCTCGGGAAACCGATCCCTTTGCTGACGAGATGATGAGCGGTTAAGGGTTCGGTTCGGGGTTCATCGTATCGGGGGTTCCGGTACGATGAACCCCTTGCACCGTACGGTGCAGCTATGCACGGATTTCTACCGAAAGGAACCTTCAATGGGTGTCAACCTCTCCGGCCGCAGCTTCCTGCGTCTTCTCGACTTCACGACCGAGGAGATCGAGTACATGCTCGCTCTCGCCAAGAACTTCAAGGACCTCAAGCGCACGGGCACCCCGCATCGCTACCTCGAGGGCAAGAACATCGTCCTGCTCTTCCAGAAGACCTCCACGCGCACCCGCTGCGCCTTCGAGGTCGGCGCCATGGATCTGGGCATGGGCGTGACCTACCTCGATCCGGGCAGCTCCCAGATGGGCAAGAAGGAGTCCATCGAGGACACTGCCCGCGTGCTCGGCCGCATGTATGACGGCATCGAGTTCCGCGGCTTCGCCCAGTCCGACGTCGAGGAACTCGCCGCCAAGTCCGGCGTGCCCGTGTGGAACGGCCTCACCGACATGTGGCATCCCACCCAGATGCTCGCGGACATCCTGACCGTCCAGGAGAACTTCAACTACGACATCAAGGGCAAGACCCTCGTCTTCATGGGCGACGCCAAGAACAACGTGGCCCGCTCCCTCATGGTCGTGTGCGCCAAGCTCGGCATGAACTTCGTCGCCTGCGGTCCCAAGGAGTGCATGCCCACCGATGACGTCATCGAGGCCTGCAAGCCCATCGCCGCCGCCAACGGCTGCACGATCACCCTCACCGAGGATCCCGAGGCCGCCTGCACCGGCGCCCACGTCATCTACACCGACGTGTGGGTCTCCATGGGCGAGCCCGACGAGGTCTGGACCGAGCGCATCAAGCAGCTCGAGCCCTATCGCGTCACCACCGAGCTCATGGCCAAGGCCGATCCTTCCGCGATCTTCCTGCACTGCCTGCCCAGCTTCCATGACACCAACACCACCACCGGCGCCGAGATCGCCGAGAAGTTCGGTGTCACCGAGATGGAGGTCGAGGACGAGGTCTTCGAGAGCCCGCAGTCCAAGGTGTTCGACGAGGCCGAGAACCGCATGCACACCATCAAGGCTGTCATGTACGCGACCCTCAAGTAACACGCTCTCCTTTCAGCCCTGCCGGGATGCGTTCCCGGCAGGGTTTAAGTCTGTTGCCCGCGCTTTGTCCGAGATTCGCACGGCACGGCGGGCGCTGCGCGGACGTATGTTTACGTAGAAAGAAAGGGGGATGAGCAAAATGGCTGAGACCACCAAGAAAAAGCGTGGCATGCTCTCGTCATTTACCATTCTTCTGCTGCTGTTGGCCATCGTCGCCATCATCACGGTCATCGTCGGCACCATGGCTCCTGACCAGGTTACCCCGGCGAACGCGAGTGACTTCTTCACCGCCCCGGTGAAGGGCTTCGCCGACGCGCTCCCCGTGTGCCTGTTCGTCATGATCCTGGGTGGCTTCCTCGGCATGATGACCGAGACCGGCGCCCTCGATAACGGCATCGCCGCCCTCGTGCAGAAGCTCAAGGGCAACGAGCTCATGATCATCCCCGTCCTGATGATCATCTTCTCGCTCGGTGGTACCACCTACGGCATGTGCGAGGAGACCGTTCCGTTCTACGCGCTGCTCGCCGCCACCATGATGGCTGCCGGCTTCGACCCGATGGTCGGCGCTGCCACCGTCCTGCTGGGCGCTGGCTGCGGCTGCCTGGGCTCCACGGTCAACCCGTTTGCCGTCGGCGCCGCCGTCGACTCCCTGCGCGGCGTGGGCATCGAGGTCAACCAGACCATCATCATCGGCCTGGGCGCGGTCCTGTGGATTGCGACCACTGCCATCTCCATCGTCTTCGTGATGAACTATGCCAAGAAGGTCAAGGCCGACAAGGGCTCGACCATCCTGTCGATGCAGGAGCTCAAGAACGCCGAGGAGGCCCACGGCGCCGCTGCCGCCGAGGCCGCCAAGGAGGTCACGCTCACCGGTCGCCAGAAGGCGTGCCTGGGCATCTTCGCCTTCACCTTCGTCGTCATGATCGCCGGCTTCATCCCCATCGCCGACCTCAACGAGGGCGTCGCGAACTTCTTCGACGCCGGCGCTCAGTATGAGACCGTCGAGACCCCGGTCGTCACCGATGACCTCGTCGCTGCGTACGACGACGCCAACGGGACCGCGACCACCGTCGAGGGCTCCGTCGAGGGTGTCGCCGTGGGCGACGTCCAGACCGCTCAGGGCTGGTCCGCGTTCATCACCGGCCTGCCGATCGGCCAGTGGTACTTCGATGAGGCCTCCACGTGGTTCTTCGTTATGGCCATCATCATCGGCATCGTGGGCGGCCTGTCCGAGAAGCAGATCGTCAACACGTTCATCGCCGGCGCCGCCGACATGATGAGCGTCGTGCTGATCATCGCGCTGTCGCGCGGCATCTCGGTCCTCATGGCCTCCACTGGCCTCGACCAGTACGTGCTCAACGCTGCGGCCAACGCGCTTGCCGGCGTGTCCGGCATCCTGTTCGCCCCGCTCGCGTGGCTGCTGTACTTCGGTCTGTCCTTCCTCATCCCCTCGACCTCCGGTATGGCCACCGTGTCCATGCCCATCATGGGCCCGCTGGCCGCCCAGCTCGGCTTCTCGCCTGAGGTCATGGTCATGATCTTCTCGAGCGCCATCGGTGTCGTGAACCTGTTCACCCCGACCTCCGGCGCCATCATGGGCGGCCTGGCGCTCGCCCGCATCGAGTGGACCACCTGGCTTAAGTTCGCTCTGAAGCTCATCGTGGTGCTCTCGGTCGTGTCCGCGGTTATCGTGACCATCGCACTGGTCGTAATCTAGCGCTCGAGCGCTCGAACCGCGCCCAAGGCAACGTCTAGCCGGCTCGTGAGCCGGTGAGGACCCTACCTTTCAGCCCCCTTCCGTTCCGTGCGCGGGAGGGGGCGCTTTTGTGGTCGCAGCCGTAGCGCTTGCGCGTTCTCGGCCGACGCTGTCCCCGCCGCTGGCGCCGTGCACGGCGCCAGCGGCGGGGAGCGGGTCGCTCGTGAATCGCCTCGTGGTCGCGAGAGGCCGTTTACTGCAGCGAAGGCGTTCGATATGCCCGATTCCGGGGCGTGCATCGGTCATAACGGGCGCACCGGACGGTTCCGTGCTCGCTCATGGCGAGCATACGCAATATAACGTATTGCGTATCAGGGCGTTGTCCGCGTGTCAGGGCGATCGATATGACAGCAATCGACGCCGCGTGACCACAATCCGATTCACGAGCGCACGTGCGCTTGCCGTGTGCGACGATATGCCCTGGGTGCACGCCTGAAAGCGCGGCCGGGGGCTCGCCTGTATGCATGGCATGAGGAAGGAAGGAAAGCACCATGGATATCAAAGTCATCGGTGTCGAGGATTGGCTGAACGTCCATGAGCGCGATGCGGTCTGGGACATCGCGCAATCGACGATAGCCGCGCTGACGATAGACGAGCTCCGCGCACTCGATGGGGCAGGGGGCGCCACGCTCGCCGAGCGCATCGAGCGCGAGAAGCTCGGCTATGGCTGGATCGAAGGGTCGCCCGCCTTCAAAGACGAGGTGCGCAAGCTGTACGATCGCGATATCGATCCGCGTCGCATCCTGCAGACCAACGGCTGCACCGGCGCGAACCTCAACGCCATCATGGCCATCGTGCGCCCCGGCGACCATGTGATCGCTGAATGGCCGACCTATGCGCCCCTCTATGAGATCCCGCGCACGCTTGGAGCCGTCGTCGACCACTGGACCGTCCGCGAGGACCTTGGCTGGCTGCCCGACATCGCCGACCTCGAGCGCATGGTCCGCCCGGACACGCGGCTCATCTGCATCAACAACGCGGCCAACCCCACCGGTGCCGTGATGGACGCGGAGATGCTCGCGCGCATCGCGGAGATCGCCGCATCCGTCGGCGCCTACGTGCTGAGCGACGAGGTGTATCTTCCGCTCGATGGGTCGGTTGCCTATCGGTCGATGGTCGACGTCTACGACCGGGCGGTTGTGACCAACTCGGTCTCCAAGACGTATTCGTTGCCCGCAGCGCGCATCGGATGGGTCATCGCCGACGACGAGGTCTCCGATGCGATTCGAACCTATCGCGACTACACGATGATCTCGGGAGGCGTGTTCGGAGACGTTCTCGCCACCTACGTGCTTGAGCACCGCGATGCCGTTCTGGAGCGCAACCGCCGCATCGTCTCGGGAAACCTCGCGACGGTGCAGGCGTGGATCGACAGGACGCCCCGCGTGCGCTGGACCGCCCCGCACGGCGTGTCGACCTCCTATATCCAACTCGACATCCCGATGGACGACGAGACGTTTAGCTTGCAGCTGCTCGAGGAGCGCGGGGTCCTGCTCGTGCCGGGAAGTCGATTCGGCCTTCCGCGCGGTGCGCGCCTGGGCTACTGCGCCCCGGACGACGTACTTCGCGAGGGCCTCGCGCGCCTGGGAGCCGCCCTGGAGGAGATCGACGGCTGAGCCGTCTGGCGCCCCGGCGATGGATGCCGGTCAAGATGCCGCTTGTCTGAAATGGATGGGGGAGAGACGCTTTTTGTATCCTGTCGGCCGTGCACGCCTTATACTAAGTCGGTCGATAGGGTATATCGACCCGACCGCCATCTGAGAGGAGCTCGTCCCATGCGCCAGGGATTCGACAACGACAAGTACATCAGTCTGCAGGCAGAGCACATCAAAGAGCGCATCGCTCAGTTCGGCGGCAAGCTGTACCTGGAGTTCGGCGGCAAGCTGTTCGACGACTACCACGCGAGCCGCGTGCTGCCCGGCTTCGAGCCCGATAGCAAGTTTCGCATGCTCAAAAGTCTTTCCGATGACGTCGAGATCGTCATCGCCATCAACGCGGGCGACATCGAGAAGAACCGCGCGCGCAGCGATCTGGGCATCACCTACGACGAGGACGTCCTGCGCCTGACCGACATCTTCCGCAGCTACGGCTTCCTCGTGAGCTCCGTGGTGCTCACCCAGTATGCCGGTCAGGGCGCCGCCGACGCGTTCCGCCGCCGCCTGGAGGCCCTCGGCATCACCTGCTATCTGCACTATCCCATCGAGGGTTATCCCCATGACATCGACCTGGTCGTATCCGACGAGGGCTATGGCAAAAACGACTACATCGAGACCTCGCGCCCGCTCGTGGTCGTGACCGCCCCCGGCCCCGGCTCGGGCAAGCTCGCCACCTGCCTGTCGCAGCTCTATCACGAGCATAAGCGCGGCATCGCTGCCGGATACGCCAAGTTCGAGACGTTCCCCATCTGGAACCTCCCGCTGTCGCATCCGGTGAACATCGCCTACGAGGCGGCTACGGTCGATCTGGACGACTCCAACATCATCGACCCGTTCCATCTTGAGGCGTACGGGAAGACGACGGTGAACTACAACCGTGACGTCGAGGCTTTCCCGGTGGTCAAGTCGCTCATGGAAAAGATCATGGGGGAGAGCCCGTACCAGAGCCCCACGGACATGGGCGTCAACATGGCTGGCTATGCCATCGTGGACGACGAGGCGTGCCGCGAGGCCGCCAAGATGGAGATCGTGCGTCGCTACTTCACCGCTGCCGAGCAGGTCAAGCGCACGGGCGGCGGCTCCGAGCAGGTCGACCGCCTGCGCAGCATCATGAAGAAGGCGGGGGTCACGAAGGATTACTCGCCGGCGCGCTCCGCGGCCCTGCTCAAGGAGGAGACGACCGGTGCGCCCGCAGGCGCCATGGTCCTGCCCGACGGCTCGGTTGTGACCGGCAAGACCTCCACGCGCCTGGGCGCCGCGAGCTCGCTGCTCATGAACGCGCTCAAGGCCGTGACGGGCGTGGACATGGAGCTCGAGGTCATCAGCGACGACGCCATCGAGCCCATCCAGCGCCTCAAGACGCATCGTCTGGGCAGCGTGAACCCGCGTCTGCATCCCGATGAGACGCTCATCGCCCTGTCCATCACGTCCGCGACGAGCGAGGTCGCGGCGCGCGTGCTCGAGGGCCTGAAGAAGCTGCGCGGCTGCGATGCGTTCTTCTCGGTCATCATCTCGTCGAGCGACGAGGACCTGCTGCGGCGTCTGGGCCTGAACGTGTGCTGCGAGCCCAAGTACGAGCGCAGCGGCATGTACCACAAGTAGGGTTAACCGACAGACCTTGGGCGTATGCCTCGGCGACGGCGGGCTCGGCTGCATGGCCGGGCCCGCCGTCTTGGTGACAGGCGTCAGATGTTGTTCGCCTGTCGAATATGTTTCCGCATGACCCCCTCAATGTTACGAACGTGAGACGTGGCGACGCGCGCGAGGGCGAGTTGTACAATGAAGACCCGTGAAGACCATAGGACTTCGACGGGAAAGCTCAGGTGCATCATCATGACCAAGCACGTATTCGTTACCGGTGGCGTCGTATCGTCGCTGGGCAAGGGCATCACCGCGGCGTCGCTGGGACGCCTGCTCAAGAGCCGTGGCTACAAGGTGACCATGCAGAAGGCCGACCCCTATCTCAACGTCGACCCGGGAACCATGAGCCCGTTTCAGCACGGCGAGGTGTTCGTGACCGAGGACGGATACGAATCCGATCTTGACCTCGGCCATTATGAGCGCTTCATCGATGAGAACCTCACGCGCAACTCCAATTTCACCACGGGCGCCGTCTACCGCAGCCTGATCGAGCGCGAGCGCCGCGGCGATTTTCTGGGCGGCACCGTGCAGGTGATCCCGCACGTGACCAACGCCATCAAGGACAAGTTCCGCCGCATTGAGGAGCAGACCGGCGCCGACGTGGTCATCACCGAGCTCGGCGGCACCATCGGCGACATCGAGAGCCAGCCGTTCGTCGAGGCGATCCGCCAGTACCGCAAGGACGCGGGCCCCGATAACGTCTGCTACATCCACGTCTCGCTCGTTCCCTATATCGCTGCCGCCCATGAGGTCAAGACCAAGCCCACGCAGCATTCCGTCAAGGAGCTGCGAAGCTTCGGCATCCAGCCCGATATCATCGTGCTGCGCAGCGACCACGAGATCGACGATGCGATCCGTGCGAAGATCGCGTCGTTTTGCGACGTGGACGTCGACTGCGTGTTCACCAACGAGGACTGCTCCTCCATCTACGACGTGCCGCGCCTGCTCGCCGACCAGGATTTCGACCTGCGCGTCTGTGAGCGCCTGGGCCTCGAGCCGCGCGAGCGCCACATGGAGGACTGGTACGCCTTCTTGGATAAGCAGGACCACGCCAACCGCCACACCGACCGCGTGAAGGTCTGCGTGGTGGGCAAGTACACGCAGCTGCCCGACGCCTACCTGTCGGTCATCGAGGCGCTGCACCATGCCGGCATCTATTTCGATCGCCACGTGGATGTGCAGCTCGTCGACGGCGAGAGCCTCGACGCGGGCAATGTCGACGAGGTGCTGCGCGACGCGTCGGGCATTCTGGTGCCCGGCGGCTTCGGCAAGCGCGCCTTCGATGGCAAGATCTGCGCCGCCCGCTTTGCCCGCGAGCACAAGATTCCCTATCTGGGGATTTGCCTTGGTATGCAGGTGGCGGTCTGCGAGTTCGCCCGAAACGTCGCGGGCCTTGCCGATGCCAGCTCGTCCGAGTTCGACCCGGATGGGTCGCATTCGGTCATCGACCTCATGGATTCGCAGGAGGATGTGACCGAAAAGGGCGGTACCATGCGCCTGGGCGCCTATCCCTGCCGCCTTGCGCCCGGGTCGCTCGCGCACGAGGCGTACGGGGAGGAGCTGGTCTACGAGCGCCATCGCCATCGTTACGAGTTCAACAACGCCTATCGCGATGAGCTCGCCGACGCAGGCCTGGTCATTTCGGGCATCAGCCCTGACGAGAGCCTGGTCGAGATGGTCGAGCTGCCCCGCACGGCTCATCCGTGGTTCGTTGCCACGCAGGCCCATCCCGAGTTCAAGAGCCGTCCCACCAAGCCCCAGCCGCTGTTCCGCGAGTTCGTCCGCGCGTCGATCGCCCGCCATGAGGGCGTGGAGCGCGCCGAGGTGAACCCCATCAACCCGACCGATCGGTAGGCGACCGTGCCAGCTCGCGACCGTCATAGCGCATCGGCGGACTTTCCGCCGTCGGCCTTTGGGCGCTGCTGCGAGGAATACCTCGAATATCTGTCCGTCGAACGCGGCTACGCGGGCAACACGCTGTCCGCGTACCGTCGCGACCTCGGCGCATACGTCTGCTTTTTGCAAGAGCGCGGCATCGATGACCCTGACGCCGTCACGCGTCGCGACATCGAGGACTTCGTCGTCGCGCGGCATGACGCGGGGTATGCGGCGAGCTCGGTCAACCGGTGCCTGTCGAGTGTGAAGGGCCTGCATCGCTTCTTGGCCCGCGAGGGTCTGGCGCAGGCCACGCCGGCATCGGGGGTGAACTTCTCGCGCGTCGACGAGCGCCTGCCGGACTGTCTGTCAATCGAAGCCGTCGGCGCCCTGCTCGACCAGCCCTTCCCGCCGACGGATGCCGGCGCGCGCGATCGGGCGATCCTCGAGGTGCTCTATGGGTGCGGTGTCCGTGCGAGCGAGCTGGTGGGACTCGATATGGATGACGTCTATCTCGACGATGAGTTCCTGCGCGTGGTGGGCAAGGGGTCCAAGGAGCGCGTCGTTCCCATCGCGGGCGCCGCTGCCCGCGCCCTGGGGTCCTATCTGGAAGGTGCCCGCACGTCGTTTGCTCGACACAGCCGCTCCGGCGTGCCCTCGGCGGTGTTTCTGAATGCGCGCGGCGGCCGCATCTCGCGTCAGTCGGTGCACGCGCTCGTCGAGCGCTACGGCCGTCTCGTGGGAATCGTGGGACTGCATCCCCACACCCTGCGCCATTCGTTTGCGACCCATATGCTTGCCGGCGGTGCGGACCTGCGCGTGCTGCAGGAGATCTTGGGGCACGCGAGCATCTCGACCACGCAGATCTACACCCATATCGACCGAACGCACCTGCGCGAGGTGTATCTGTCGGCCCATCCGCGCGCCTGATCGCGGTCGCGCGGGCGCCGCGGTTGCGGTCGCCCAGCGGGCCTCACTACATTTTCGCCATACACCTGAAGCGTGCTTCAAGTGGAACTTGAAGACTTGTCTCACAGGGCCCCCATCGACCGGTGGGGGCCCATTTGTTTCCATACCCCTACATCTTGTGTTCCGTTCTGTCCCGCCAGGGGAGCCCTGCAACCCGTTGAGGGGGCATGGGTGCCGTTGGGGGAGACTGTGGGAGAAAATGTTGCAAAAGGGGGAGCCAACCCATATTATTTAAAGCGTCGACGGCGGGGTGGCTCCCGCATCTGCCCACGAGTAAGCCAAGGGGGTGCAGCGGTGTATCTGACAGGGACCTACGATCGAAATCTCGATGCAAAGGGTCGTCTGTCTCTGCCGCCTGCCTTCCGTAAGCAGCTTGGGGACCAGGTGCGCGTCCTCGCCGCTCCTGAAAAGGAGATCGACGCCGTGTATGTGTTCACCGAGGACACGTTCAAGGACTGGCTCATGTCGGTGTTTGCGGCAAAGGGGGGTTTCGACCCCACCAATGAGCAGCATCGACTGGTCAAGGAGGCTCTTAACGGTGCGGCAACCACACTTGAAATAGACTCCGCCGCCCGTATCAGCCTTCCCGAGACGGTCCGTGGGGAGGCCCATCTCGACCGCGAGGTGACCGTCGTGGGTAACGACGACCGCCTGGTGGTATGGGATCGCGCGACGCACGAGGCACGCAAGGCCTCCGTGAGAAGCGCGCTTGCGGACTTCTTCAACTAGCGTTTTTCGGAGGACACGAGCATGGAGACGGGAACGTTGACACCTGAATACCGGCATGAACCTGTCATGCTCGCGGAAGTGCTCGAGCAGCTCGACCTTTCGGAGGGCAGCATCGCGTGCGACTGCACGCTCGGTGGCGCCGGCCACTCCGTCAAGCTGGCGGGGGCGGTGGGCACCTCCGGCCTTCTGATCGGAATCGACCAGGATGACATGGCTCTCGACGCGGCGCGCAAGCGCCTTGCCGTCGAGGCGCCCGGGACGCCGTGCAAGCTCCTGAAAGGAAACTTCGGCGATCTGGACGAGCTTTTGTGCTCGGCCCAGGTCCCCGGCGTGGACGGATTCCTGTTCGACTTGGGCGTCTCGAGCCCGCAGCTCGATATCCCTGGAAGGGGCTTCTCGTATCACGAGGACGCCCCGCTTGATATGCGGATGGATCCGGGTAACAACACCTTAAACGCAGCTGAGGTCGTAAACACCTATAACGAAGCAGACCTCGCCCGGATTCTTCGCGTGTACGGCGAGGAGAAGTTCGCAAGCCAGATCGCGCGTCAGATCGTGCGCCGGCGCGCGGACGCTCCGCTCGTCACCACGGGGGACCTCGTGGAGGCCGTCAAGGCGGGCATTCCCGCCGCCGCGCGCCGCCATGGGGGACATCCTGCGCGCAAGAGCTTCCAGGCCATTCGCATCGAGGTCAACCATGAGCTCGATGTCTTGGAACGGGGGCTCGAGGCGGCGGTCCGCTGGACCAATCCGGGAGGGCGCATCTGCGTCATCTCGTACCACTCCTTGGAGGACCGCATCGTCAAGCACATCTTCCAGGAGCATGCGCAGGGGTGCACGTGTCCGCCGGATATTCCGGTGTGCGTGTGCGGCCATGTGCCGGCACTCAGGATTCTCACACGAAAACCGCTGGTCGCGCGTGCCGACGAGGTGGCGCGCAACCCACGGGCCCGTTCGGCGAAGATCCGCGTGGCGATGCGGCTGTAAGGCCGCACACCCGCGCCTCGGACCCGCGCCCGAACACGGCTACACGTACTTCAAACGCACCACTCAAGCTTAGGGACGAGGTTGCATAGCATGGGTTATCGTCAATCAAACGCAGCATACGCCTATGATATGCAGCCCGTCTCCACATCTGCCGAGCAGCTCGCGCCCCGGTATCAGGAGCGCCCGGAGCTCCATGTCGTCTCGGGCGAGGGACTCCAGGCGAACCAGGCGGTGAGCCCGGCGTTCTTCCATGTGCTCAAGGTATTCTGCGTGCTCGCGATGCTCTTCGTCACCGTGGGCGTCGCGCGCATCGCGATCGCGGGCGCGACCGCCTCGGCGCTCAACGCGAACGCGGAGCTTACGCAGACGCTCGAGGCCGGACGCGACGAGAGCACGAACCTCGAGGTCATGCGCTCGGTATTCAGCTCTCCCACCAGGATTCGCGATATCGCCACCGCCACGTTCGGCATGGTCGATTCCGATAAGAGCGTCACGGTCGACCTCGCCGGTTCCGCCGAGGCCGAGCCGGAGGCGTCCGTCGATGCGGATGCCGACGCCGCCGTCCGTTAGCGACTCGCCATGCCCGATAACCGCTATGATCGAGGCGGCCGCCCGCGCCGCGGAAATGCGAACGGCAGGCCGCAGGGCGGCTACCGCAGTTCGCGGGGTAGGCGCACCTCCGTGCCGCCCAGCGGCGAGACGCCGCAGCTCGTGACAAGGCGCAAGGTCATCAAAGGTCTCATCGGCGCCGTGTTCGGAGTCGGCACCCTTCAGCTCGCCCGCCATCAGATCTTCTACCACGACATCAACATGCAGCGTCTGAGCGACCGCCGCGAGGTCAACTCGCCGCTGTACGCCAAGCGCGGGACGCTCTACGACCGCAACGGCAACGTTTTGGCCTCGAGCGAGGAGTGCTACAACATCGCGCTCAACACGCAGAAGATCACCGATCGTGACGACGTGGTCGATGCCCTCGTCGAGCATCTTGGTGTGAAGCGCTCGCGTGCCCGCGAGCTGACCGGCAAGGATACGACCTGGATATACGTCAAGCTCCAGGCCGATATCGACGAGGCCGAGGCACTTATGGCGACGGGCCTGTCGGGCATTGAATACGAGTCGACCGTCAAGCGCGTCTACCCCTATGGCAGCACCGCCTCGCAGGTGCTCGGCGTCGTCGGTACGGACAACACCGGCATCACGGGCCTGGAGCTGCAATACGAGGAGGAGCTCCGGGGCACGGACGGCTGGATCGTGCGCGAGCGCGCGGCCGATGGATCCTATATCGCCGGCGGCGCCTACAGCAAGCAGGACGCGGTCGACGGCAACGACTTGGTGCTGACCATCGACGTCAACATCCAGCAGACGGCAGAGGAAGTGATCGCCGAGGCGGTTGAGAGCTTCGGTGCGCAGACCGGTACCGTTTTGGTGACCATCCCGTCTACCGGCGAGATCCTCGCCGCGTGCTCCTATCCCACGTATAATCCCACCGATCTTTCGAGCGCGCGCACGGAGGATATGAACCTGCGCGCCGTGACCGATGCCTACGAGCCGGGAAGCGTCTTCAAGGCGCTCGTCTGCGGTGCGGCGATCGATATGGGGGTCGTCGACACCGACACCACCTTCACCGTCCCGCCCGTCGTCATGGCAGGTGACGACGAGGTGACCGACACCGACGACCGCGACTACACCATGGACATGTCCGTGCGCGAGATCATGCGCCGGTCGTCCAATACCGGCATGATCCTTGTGGGGGAGCAGATCGGCGCCGACAAGTTCGCCGAGTACATCGACGCCTACGGCATCGGCCAGCGCTCGGGAATCGATTTTCCCGGCGAGAACACCGGTATCGTGAAGGACCGTGCCGACTACGACGGCGCCAGCGTGGCGGCGATGTCGTTCGGCCAGTCGTTGTCGGTTGCCCCCGTGGAGCTCGTGCGCGCCGTCTCGGCGATCGCGAACGCCGGCGTGATGACGACCCCGCACTTCGTCCGCGCGCGCCGCGGCGAGGAGGTCGACTGGACGGATACGGAGAAGCGGGCGATCTCGGAGGAGGCCGCCGTCAAGGTCGCCGACATGATGCGCACCGTCGTCGACGAGGGCACGGGCACGACCGGCCAGGTTCTGGGCTACGACGTCTCGGCCAAGACCGGAACCGCGCAGCGCGCGAGCGAGAGCGGGGGATACATCAAGAACAGCTACACCGCTTCGTTCATGGGCTTCGCGCCCACCGACGATCCGGCCGTCCAGGTGTACGTGATGATCGACGGCACCGCGAACCTGTCGACGGTGGTCGGCGAGTCCTTCGCGACGATCCTTCAAACGTCGCTTGAAGCGTTCGGCGTCCGTCCCACAAGCTAGGGCGGTGTCTTTTTTATCGAGCGTTCGCGTACGCACACACGGCCTGCACCAACGCCCACAGGGGCCGCGCTACAATAATCGGCTGGCATATCGGGCTCGGTAAGGAGCATTCATATGATCGAGATAGCAGTCAAGCGCATCGAGGAGGTCTGCTCCGTACGCGTGCTCGCCGCGGACCCCGAGCGCATCTGTCGCGGGTGCGTGATCGACTCCCGCCTCGTCGAGCGGGATTCGATCTTCGTCGCATTTCCGGGTGAGCGCGTGGACGGCAACGATTTCGCCCTGAGCGCCATCGAGGCGCAGGCGGGCTGCGTCGTGCTGACGCGCGAACCCTCGGCCGACGTGCTCGAGGCCGCCGCGCGCACCGGGTGCGCCGTGCTGCTGAGCGACGACCCCACCGAGTTCCTGCTCGATTTGGCCCATGAGTTCCGCATGTCGCTGCCGTGCACGGTCATCGGCGTGACCGGGTCCATCGGCAAGACCACGACGAAGGACTCCCTTGCGGCCCTGCTGTCGGCGCGCTATCGCGTGCACGTCACGGCGGGCAACTACAACAACCTGATCGGTATGCCGCTCACCATCCTTGCCGCCCCGCGCGACACCGAGGTCATGGTGCTCGAGATGGGCATGGACGGTTTCGGCCAGATCGAGCGCCTGTCGCAGTGCGCCCGTCCCGACTACGCCGTCATCACCAAGATCGGCACCTCCCATATCGGTTTTTTGGGAAGTCGCGAGAACATCGCCCGTGCCAAGGCCGAGATCCTGGCAGGCATGGACGCGTCGGGCACCTGCGAGCGCGGCGGTGCGCCTGCGCTCGTGCTGAACGGCGAGGACGACTTCACTCCCTTCATCATCGAGCAGTTCGCGCGCCCCGCGGGCATCGAGGTCATCCTGTGCGGTACGTCTGAGGGCGACGACGTGCACTGCGGCGCGATCGAGCTCGACGACCACGGCTGCCCGCTGTTCACCCTGACGTTTGCCGACGGCTCGCATATCGACACCAAGCTCGCCATCCCGGGCGCGCAGTCGGTGACCAACGCCCTGTTCGCGGCCGCTCTCGCTCATCGCCTGGGTATCGACGCCGCGACCATCGACGAGCGCTTCGGCGCCCTGCAGATCACCGGTCGCCGCACGCAGGTGCGCGACGCCGCATGCGGCGCGCGCATCATCGACGACTCCTACAACGCCGCTCCCGAGTCCATGGCGGCCGCACTCGATCTTCTGTGCTCGCTGCCGGCGACCGGCCGTCGCATGGCCCTGCTCGGCGAAATGGGCGAGCTGGGAGGCGAAGGCGAGCGCCTGCATGCGCTGACCGGCGCGTACGCTGCCGCCAAGAAGCTCGATGAGCTCGTGTGCGTAGGCGGCGACAACGCCCGCTGCATGGCGGAGGCCGCCCGGCTTTTGGGCATGCCCGAGGAGCGGGTGCACACGGTTTCGGATACCGAGGCGGCCATCGGGCTCGTCGCGGGCGATCTTCGCCCTGATGACCTCGTGCTCGTCAAGGGGTCGCGCTTCGTCGGCCTCGATCGCTTTGTGGAAGAGGTGTGCTAGCAGATGTTCGGCAACCCCCTGTACCCGACGTACCAGACGTTTCTCGCCATCGGCATCGGTGCGATCATCGCCGCGGTCCTCATGCCGTTTTGGATCAAGATCCTGAAGTTCGAGGGGATCGGCCAGCAGGTCCGCGCCGACGGTCCTCAGCGCCATCTCGTCAAGCAGGGCACGCCCACCATGGGCGGGGTCGTCATCCTCGTATCGGTCGTTTTGACCTGCCTGCTTATGGCCGAGATCACCTTGGAGCTCGTGCTCGTGCTCGCCGCCACCGTCGCCACCGGTCTTCTCGGCCTTGTCGACGACATGACGAGCGTCACGCACGGCCGCTCGCTCGGCCTCACGCCGCACGCCAAGATGATCGGCCTCACGGCGATCTGCGTTTTGTTCTGCCTGTTTGCCGTCAACCTGTGCGGCGTCATCCCGTCGATCACGTTCCCCGGCGGGTTCACCATCGACCTGTCCGTCCTCATGACGGTCTTTCAGATCGGCGACCGCGTCTACTACATCCCCTGGCTGTACATGATCTTCACCTGGCTTTTGATCGTCGGCCTGTCCAACGCCGTCAACCTGACCGACGGCCTTGACGGCCTGGCGGGCGGCACCTCGATGATCGCCATGCTCATCATGGCGGCCATCGCCTTTGTGTGCGGCGACTCCAACCTCGCCATCTTCGGCGCGGCGTGCGCCGGCGCCTGCATCGGCTTTTTGTGGTTCAACTGCTATCCTGCGAGCATCTTCATGGGCGACACCGGTTCGCTGGCGCTCGGCGCGGGCTTCGCCTGCATGGCGGTCATCACCAACACCGAGATCGTCTCGCTCATCATCGGCGCCCTGTTCATCATCGAGACCCTGTCCGTCATGATCCAGGTGGTGAGCTTCAAGCTCACCGGCAAGCGCGTCTTCCTCATGGCGCCCATCCATCATCATTTCGAGAAGATGGGCTGGGCCGAGACGAAGGTCGTCATCCGCTTCTGGATCATCTCCGCCGCGTTCGGCGCGCTGGGCCTCGCCTTGTTCTTCCAGTTGGGATAGTGATTGATCATGCCGTTGCCTCAAACGTTCTCCCTACTCGTACTCGGATGCGGCTCAACCGGCCTTGATGTCGTCGCGTGGGGGCTGCGTCACACGCCCGATCGCGTGAGCTCGATCACCGTGTATGCGGGCGCTTCCGCCACGCCCTCCGAGGCCACCGCGGCGCTCGAGGAGCGCGGCGTGCGCTTCGTGTTCGGCACCGAGGAGGTCATGGGGGAGTACGACGTGTGCGTGGCGAGCCCGGGCATCTCGGAGTTCTCCGACTTCTTCGCCTCCGCGCGCGGCCACGCGCGCGACATCATGGGGGAGCCCGAGTTTGCCTGGCGCCTCTCGCGTTCCCCGTGGTGCGCGGTGACCGGCACCAACGGCAAGACGACCACCACCTCGCTCATCGACCATCTGCTGCGCGCGTCGGGTATGCAGAGCGTGGCGGTGGGCAACATCGGACGTCCCACGATCGACGAGGTCGACGGGCGCGGCGAGGATGCCTGGCTTGTGGCGGAGCTCTCGAGCTACCAGATCGCCACCGCCAGCGAGCTGCACCCGCGCGTCGCGGTCCTGCTCAACATCACGCCCGACCATCTGGCGTGGCATCGCACGCACGAGAACTACGCCTTGGCGAAGATCGGGCTGTTCTCGCGCATGGATGCCAACGATCTGGCCATCGTGGACGTCGAGGACGCGGGCATCATGGAGTACGCCGACCGCATCTTCGTCCCGGATCGCCGCGTCCTGTCGCTCGGCCTTGCCGACGCCGGCACGCCCGACGCCGCGTTCGTGCGCGACGGTCGCCTCGTGGTGCGTCTGGGCGGCGAGGAGACCGAGCTCATCGATGCGCGCGAGCTCGCGCTGCCGGGAAACCACAACGTCTTGAACGCCCTTGCCGCCTCGTCCGCCGCCCTGTTTTGTGGCGCGGACGCCCAGGCGGTGCGCGAGGGTCTCAAGGGCTTCAAGCCGCTGGAGCACCGCGTGGAGCCCTGCGGCGAGATCGACGGGGTGCGCTACTACAACGATTCGAAGGCGACCAACACCGATGCGGTCGAGAAGGCCCTGACGGCGTTTTCCGATGACGACGTGATCTTGCTTCTGGGCGGTCACGACAAGGGGACCCCGCTCGATGAGTTCGCCTCGTACGTGTGCGCTCGCGTGCGCGCCGTCGTCTGCTACGGCGAGGCGAAATCCCGTCTCCGCCATGCCGTCGAGGCGGCAAGCAACGGATATGATGTCGATATCGCCGAGGCGAGCGACCTGCGTGATGCCGTCGACGTCGCCCGCTCGCTCGCGCACCGCGGCGACGTGATCCTGCTTTCGCCCGCGTGCTCGTCGTTCGACGAGTTCTCGAGCTTCGAGGAGCGCGGCCGCTGCTTCAAGTCCTATCTCGACGAGCTGCGCGCCGGCGCGGACGCGCTGGCGTAAGGGGAGTGCAGCGTGTCGTCCTACGGTGCGGAAACTACCGATAGAGGCCGTCGTGTCCGGGCTGACGGGCGCGCGAGCGGCCGCCGCGACAGCGGCGGGGCCTATGGCGCCGGCGAGCGGCTCATAGCGGGCGTCCCGGCGCGCATCATGAAACCCCGTCTGGTGTTCTTGGCCTGCTTGGTCGCCATCGTGGCCTTCGGCCTGCTCATGGTGTACTCCGCCTCCGCGGTCGAAGCCCAATCCGACGGCCTCGCGCCAACGCATTACCTCGAGCGCCAGGCGCTCTTCGCGATTGCGGGCGCGGCGATCATCGCCGTCCTCGCGCTCGCGCCGGGTCTGTGGTCGTGGATGGCGGGCAGGGGATCGTGGATCCTGTGGTGCATCGCGTTTGCGCTGCTGGTGTTCGTGAGCGCGGTCGGCATCGCCGGCGGCGGCGCGCGCCGTTGGATCAACCTCGGCTTTTTCACGCTGCAGCCCTCCGAGTTCCTTAAGCCGGCGATC
This sequence comes from Collinsella tanakaei, assembly GCF_030373545.1. GTDB lineage: Bacteria > Actinomycetota > Coriobacteriia > Coriobacteriales > Coriobacteriaceae > Collinsella > Collinsella tanakaei_C. The sequence continues at coordinate 150,487 of NZ_JAUDCO010000002.1, forward strand.
ATTCTGATCGCCGCGAAGCTCATCTCCGCCTACTATGCCGAGCGCACGATTGACGGCAACTACTTCACGACCAGATTCGCTGCGGTCGTGCTGCTTTCGCTGGTTCTCGTGTTCTTGCAGCCCGATATGGGCACGACGATGATCATCGCCGCGACGCTGCTCATCATGCTCATCTTGGGCGGTATCTCGATGCGGGTCGTCGGCTTGTTCATCTTGGCGGTCGTTTTGGCCGGCGTTGCCATGATCGCCTTCGCGCCGTATCGTCTCGCGCGCTTTACGGTGCTGCTCGACCCGTGGGCGGATCCGTTTGGCGACGGCTACCAGGCGACGCTCGCCATCATGGCGTTCGCGTCGGGCGGGCTGTTCGGACGCGGCATCGGCAACTCGACGATGAAGTACATGTATCTCCCCGAGGCGCACAACGACTACATCCTCGCCATCATCGGCGAGGAGCTCGGCTTCATCGGGACGCTCATCTTCTTCGCCGTCTTCTTGCTCATGATCGCCAGCGCCTTTAGAATCGCCGAGCAGGCGCCGTCGCCGTTTGCGCGCCTGGTCGCCCAGGGGTGCGCGACCATTCTGGCCGTGCAGTTCCTGGTCAACGCGCTCGGCATCCTGAGCGTGATTCCCATGACGGGCAAGACCATGCCCTTCATCTCGTACGGCGGATCATCGCTCATCGCCAGCATGATCTTGGCCGGCCTCATCCTGCGCGTCTCTATGGAGAGCAACCCCCATACCGTCTACGATGCGCGGCGCCAGGAGTTCGCCGTCATGTCGGCCGAGGACGAATCGTCCAGCCACACGGGCCGCTCGACCGCAGGCGACGTGCACGTCCGCCGTTCGTCCGCGGGTGCGCAGCCTGCTTCGAGGCGGGAGGGCTTTTCCGTGTACGATGGTGCGCAGGAGCGCCGCCGCGCCGCAGATAGGCCGACGCGCCGCGAGGACCGCCCGCGCCGCGCGTCGTCCTACGACCGCGTCGACCTTCACGCCGATGCCAGCGAGCGACTGAGGCCGCGGCGCTCGCCGCGTACCGATCGTTCGGGATCGAACCGTTCGAGGAGGGATCGGAATGACCGATAAACTTTCCGTTGCCATCGCCGCCGGCGGCACCGCCGGCCACGTGAACCCCGCGCTCGCGCTCGCCGAGGAGCTCGCCGCGCGCGGCCATACCGTCAGGTTCTTCGGCGAGACGCGCAGGCTCGAGGGCAAGCTCGTGCCGCAGGCGGGCTTCGATTTCTTCCCGGTTCACGTGACGGGGTTCGACCGCGCGCGTCCCTGGACGCTCGCGACGGCGCTTGCGCACCTCGCGCATGAGGAACGCCGCCTGGCCGCCGCGTTTCGCGCGGACCCCGCGCTCGCGCCCGATATCGCCGTCGGGTTCGGCGCCTACGTCGAGCTGCCGCTCATGCGCGCCGCCGCGCGGCTCAAGATCCCCGTCGTGCTCCATGAGCAGAACTCGGTTCCCGGTCTTGCGAACAAGCAGTCGGCCAAGAGCGCCTCGCTCATCGCCATCGCCCAGCCCGACGTCCGTTCCGTCTTCGAGCGCCATGCCGGCGCCCGCACGCGTATCGAGTTCACGGGCAATCCCGTACGCCGTTCCGTGCTGGCGGGAGATCGCGCGCGGGGTCGCGCCGCACTCGGCATCCCGCAGGATGCCACCGTGCTGCTCGTCTTCGGCGGCTCTCTGGGCGCCCACCATATCAATCAGCGCATGTGCGAGCTGAAAGATGCGCTTTTGGGTATCGACGGTCTCCATGTCGTCCACTCCACGGGTGCCGAGGACTTCGAGGCGACGCGCGATGCGCTTGCCCTCTCGGAGGTAGAGGCGTCGTGCTATCATGTTCAACCGTACATTGAGGACATGGGCGACATGCTCGCGGCTGCAGACCTCGTGCTGTCGCGCTCGGGCGCCTCGTCGGTCGCCGAGATCGCGGCGCTCGCCGTGCCCGCCGTCCTCGTGCCGTATCCGCTCGCGACCGCCGACCATCAGACCACGAACGCGCGGTTTTTGGTCGATGCGGGCGCTGCCACCATGTTCCCTGATGCTCAGATCGACGACGAGGCGTTCTCGCACAGCTTGCTCGAGCTTTTGCGCGACGGCGCCCGGCGCGAGCAGATGCGCGAGGCGGCGCGCGGGCTTGCGCAGGACAAGGCGGCCGTGCGGCTCGCGGACGCCATAGAGGGTTTGCGCGCCTCGCTGACGTGAGCTGCGCCCGCGCGCGGTTTGCGCTAGAGTTAAAGACTGGCTCAACATAGGTCACGTCTCAAGGGGAGACCATGGAACAGGCACTGGATTCAATCGATCGCGGCACGCCGTCGTTTCGGCGCGCGCATTTCATAGGCATCGGCGGCGCCGGCATGAGCGGCATCGCGCTCGTTCTGCACGAGCGCGGCTATGACGTGTCCGGCTCCGACCTCAAGACCTCCCGCTACATCCGCCAGCTCACGCGGGCCGGCGTCGATGTTCATGTGGGCCATGAGGCGCATACGATCGACGAGGTCGCGCCCGATGTCGTGGTCGTCTCCACCGCCATCCCCGACACGAACCCTGAGGTCGTTCGCGCGCGCGAACTGGGCATTCCCATCTGGCCGCGCGCCAAGATGCTCTCCGCGCTGGGACACGGCTACACCACCGTCGCCGTCGCCGGCACGCACGGCAAGACGACGACGTCGTCCATGTGCGCGACCATGCTCGACCGCATGGGCCTCGATCCGAGCTTCTTGATCGGCGGCATCGTCGAGGGGTACGACACGAACGGCCGCAACGGCAGCGGCCGGTTCTTCGTCGCCGAGGCCGACGAGTCCGACAGCTCGTTTCTTTACCTTGAGCCGAAGGTCGCCGTCGTCACCAATGTGGAGGCCGACCATCTCGATCACTACTCGGGTATCGAGGAGATCGAGCAGACCTTCGTCAAGTTTATGAGCCTGGTGGGGGAGGACGGGTCCATCATCGTCTGCGGCGAGAGTCCCCGTCTGGTCGAGCTTGCGCGCTCTACCGGTCTTTCGGTCGTGACCTACGGCTTTGCCGAGGACTGCGACATCGTCTGCACGCCGGTCAAGACGAGCCGGAGCGTCGCCTCGGTCTTCGATGTCAAGCTCCCGAACGGCGATGTCCGCCGTGTCTCCATCAAGAGCAATCCCGGTCGCCACAACATGCTCAACGCGTCCGCCTCGCTTGCGGTCGCGTGGGTCGAGGGGCTCGACACGGCCGCGGCGGCCGAGGCGCTCTCGACCTTCGAGGGCGTCCGTCGCCGCTTCACGCACATCGGCGACGTGGACGGCGTGACGATCGTCGACGATTACGGCCACCATCCCACCGAGATCTCCGCGACGCTCTCGGCGGCGCGCACCCTCGATTTCGAGAAGATCGTCGTCGTGTTCCAGCCGCATCGCTATTCGCGTCTCCAGGCGCTCGCCGACGACTTCGCCGACGCGCTTGCCGCGGCCGACGTGCTCGTGTTCATCGACGTGTTCCCTGCGGGCGAGATGCCCATCCCGGGTGTGACGAGCAAGATGCTCGCCGATCTCGTGGCGAGCCGCCATCCGGGCAAGCGGGTGTTCTACGCCGCCGACCGCGCCGAGCTCATGGAGCGCCTGGATGCCGAGACGGCGTCGGGCGACCTGCTCATCACGATGGGCGCCGGCGACATCACGCAGGTCGGTCCCGAGTACCTCGAGCACGTCGCTGAGGCCAAGAAGGGTGCTCAGTAGCCGATGGGCCTGTTCAACGCGGTGATGTCCCTCTCGGGATCCATCGATACCGACCTTATCGAGGACGAGCGCCTGGCGCGCCATACGAGCTATCGCATCGGCGGCCGCGCCTCGCTGTTCCTCATCTGCCATAGCTACCATTCCCTGCGGCGCACCATCGACGTGCTGACGCGCGAGGAGGTGCCCTGGGTCATCTTGGGCAAGGGCTCCAACCTGCTCGTCTCCGATGACGGGTACCGCGGTGCCGTCATCACGCTCGGTCGCGAGTTCCAGCGCTCCGTGCTGTCCGAAGACGGTCAGACCATGACCGTCGGCGCGGGGGTCATCCTCGCGCGGCTGGTCAACGACGCCTTCAGCCGCGGTCTGTCGGGACTCGAGTTCGCCGTGGGCATCCCGGGCACCGTGGGCGGGGCGGTTTCCATGAACGCGGGTACGCGCGATGAGTGGATTGGATCGCTTATCGAGGACATCGTGACCTACAAGCCGGGTGCGGGGATGCGCCACTATCGCCACGATGACGTGTTTTGGGCGTACCGCGAAAACGGCCTTCCCAAAGACGAGATCATCCTCGAGACGACGCTGCGCCTGACGCCTGCCAACAAGGCCGACATACGCGCCAAGATGGAGCGCTATCTGGTGCGCCGCCGCCGCACGCAGCCGGTCGGCTCGGCGTGCTGCGGGTCGGTCTTCCGCAACCCCGCGGGCAGAAGTGTGGGAGCTATGGTCGAGGAATGCGGATTGAAGGGTTTTTCGGTCGGAGGGGCCGAGGTCTCGCCGGTACACGCTAACTTTATTGTGAACAGCGGCACCGCATCTGCGAGCGACGTGGTCGCGGTCATCCAGCACGTATACGAGAAGGTTAAGGAAACGTATGGCGTCGAGCTCCAGCCGGAAGTCAAATTCCTCGGCTTCTAAGCAGAAGCCCACCTTCCGCCGCTCCACCGGCGCCGCATCGTCACACCGCTCGTCGACGGCAAAGGCCGCACCGTCTACACCGGCTGCGGCTCCGTCCCGTGCCACCCCGAAGCGCGCCCGCACCTACACTGCGCCGACGAAGAAGTCCGCCTCTTTGCGCGTATCGTCCGCGCGCACCGCCAAATCCTCATCTGCCAAGCCCACCGCTGCCGCGGCGATGCCCGGCGCGCGCAAGGCGACGCCTGTGACGCGCAAGGCGACACCGCGCGCCGCCGCCGCGACGTCAATCGCCCGCAAGGGGTCCGCTGCGAGAGGCGCGTCGACGCGCGTGAAGGCGACGTCCGCGACATCTCGCCCGAATGCCCCTTCCGCGCCGAAGGCGAAGCCCGCGCGTCCGCAGGCGGCAAAGACCCCGCGCAAGAAGAAGCTGACGCTACCCGCAAGCAGCTCTGATCGCGCACGTACGACAACCGGGACGAAGGGCCCCTCGCTGGGCGATCGTTTGCACGCCGTCATGCCCTCGCGCGGCGGTGCATCGCCGGCTCCGGTTGCCCCTGCGCGTCGCGATGCGTTGCAGCGCCCGCTTGCGGGTCTGGGCTCCATCGGCGTCGCGCGCCTGGCGATCGTCATCGTGCTGCTCGTCGCCGTGATGGGCGGACTCGGTGCGGCGGTCGTCTACAACTCGGGCCTTTTCGCCGCCACGAACGTGATCGTCAACGGGAGCGCCCATATCCCGCAGCAGACCGCCGAGCAGCTCGTCGACGTTCCCGAGGGCGCGACGCTGCTCAACGTCAACGAGAAGGAGCTGTCCGAGCGGTTGGTGGAAAACCCCTGGGTCGAGAGTGTGAACGTCGAACGGGAGTTTCCCCATACGCTCGTCATCACGCCGGTGGAGTGTGACGTCTCCGCCATCGCCTACATCGTCGCCGACGATGTCGCCTGGGCGATCAGCGACGACGACGTCTGGATCGCGCCGCTGTCCGTGGCGGTGCCGCAGGACGATGCCGCCTCGACAGACGATGACGCCGACGGTGAGGCGACAGGTGAGGATGACGGCACGGACGTGGATGCCGATGCGGATGCGGAGGCGTCGGACGCTGACGGCGAGGACGCCGACGACAGCGCCGAGGCGACCGCTTCGGGTGTCGCGGCGGCGCTCAAGGTCGCGCAGGACAACGATGCGGTCCTTTTGACCGACGTAGGGGCGGACGTATCCCCCTCGTCGGGCAAGGCGGTCGACTCCGACGTCATCCTGGCCGGCTTGCAATACCTGCACGGGTTCTCGCCCGAGTTCCTGGCGCAGGTCAAGGATATTTCGGTCCCGTCGATCGAGGCGATCTCGCTTAACCTCGATTCAGGCGTCGAGGTGTCCTTGGGTGCCCCTGAGGATATACAGCAGAAGGAGCAGGTTATTCGCAGCCTGCTCGAGCAGCAGGAGGGCGTCACCTATATCAACGTGCGCGTTCCCGATGCGTACTCCTTCCGCAGCGCCGACGTTTAATACGGACGCCCCGATTCGAGTCGTGGGGACGCAGCGCCCCGTCTGCCGTGCCCGCCCGCCCGACGGCGGTGAACGGTTTGGTGCTCTACCTGCGAATTCCACATTTAGTAGATGCCAAAGTTGACTTCTACCTCGGATTTGTGCAAATATAACGCGGTTTACCTCGACATTTAATCTCAACTTGAGGGTTATGGTCGAAAAACCGTCAAGCGACTTCATCTGATGTTCGGAGGACCGAGAGATGCACGAGAACGAGATCAACAACTACCTTGCCGTCATCAAGGTGGTAGGTGTCGGCGGTGGCGGCACCAACGCTGTCAACCGCATGATCGAGGAGGGCATCCGCGGCGTCGAGTTCGTCGCCATCAACACCGATGCGCAGGCGCTCGCGATCTCCGACGCTGATATCAAGGTGCATATCGGCACCGACCTCACGCGCGGTCTTGGCGCCGGCGCCAACCCCGAGGTCGGCCGCAAGGCTGCCGATGAGTCCCGCGACGACATCGCCGAGGCGCTCGCTGGCGCCGATATGGTCTTCATCACCGCAGGCGAGGGCGGCGGTACCGGCACCGGCGCCGCTCCGATCGTCGCCGACATCGCCATGAATGACGTGGGCGCCCTTACGGTCGCCGTCGTCACCAAGCCCTTCACCTTCGAGGGCCGCAAGCGCAAGGCTTCCGCTGAGGAGGGCATCCACACCCTGTCCGAGTGCGTCGACACCATGATCGTCATCCCCAACGACAAGCTGCTCGACATCGCCGAGAAGAAGACGACCATGCTCGAGGCCTTCGCCATGGCCGACGCCGTCCTGTCCCAGGGCACCCAGGGCATCACGGACCTCATCACCGTGCCGGGCATCATCAACCTCGACTTCGCTGACGTCAAGACCATCATGAAGCAGGCCGGCACCGCCATGATGGGCATCGGCACCGCCTCCGGCGACAACCGCGCGGTCGACGCCGCCCAGCAGGCCATCTCGAGCCCGCTGCTCGAGAGCTCCATCGATGGCGCCACGCGCGTCCTGCTCTCCATCGCCGGCTCCAAGGACCTCGGCATCCAGGAGATCAACGACGCCGCCGACCTCGTCGCCAACGCCGTCGACCCCGAGGCCAACATCATCTTCGGTACCGTCGTCGACGAGTCCCTGGGCGATCAGGTTCGCATCACCGTTATCGCCACCGGCTTCTCCGACGCCAACGTCAACCGCCAGGACCAGCTCTTCGGCCAGTCCGCGCCCAAGAGCGATCCGCAGCACGCCGCTCCGGCCGCCTCTTCCGCGCCCACCCGCACCATCGGCGGGACCGAGGTGCCCAACTTCGGCAACGACCAGTTCGAGCTGCCCGACTTCCTCAAGCGCGGCAACTTCTAAGGGTCTTGCGCCATATCCGGCCGTCGAGCGCCCCGGTCATGCCGGGGCGCTTTTTTTACGAAAGGGGAGCTTGCATGCTCAAACGTCAGGTCCACGACGAGGTCGCGCTTGTATGCGATTCCATCGGGTCGGTCTCGATCGCGTTCACCGAGCGCACGGGCGGCGTCTCCCGCCCGCCGTACGCCTCGCTGAACCTCGGCACGCATGTGGGGGATGACCCCGGTGCCGTAGCCGAGAACCGCCGCCGCGTGCTTGCGGCGTTCGGGGCGGCCGATGCGCTCGATCGCCTGCTCGTTCCCAACCAGGTCCATGGGGACCGCGTGGTCACCGTGACGTCCGCCTTACCCGAGGCGCTCGACGATGCGCGCGCCCAGATCGCTGAAGGTGCCGACGCCATCGTCTGCACCGCACCCGGCGTTCCGGTCATGCTGTGCTATGCCGATTGCGTGCCGGTCGTGCTCGCCTGTCCGGTGGGGTTCGCCGTCATTCATTCGGGCTGGAAGGGAACGTATGCACGGATCGCGGCAAAGGCCGCAGACGCCCTGGTCGCGGCGACCGGCGTCGCCCCGTCCGACATCCGCGCCTATATCGGGCCCCACATCAGGGGAGACGAATACGAGGTCTCGCACGATCTGATGGAGCGGTTCGCCCAGCGGTTTTCGGGTATCGACCCCGCGGGGTCGCTTCTCGATCTTGCCCGCTGTATCCGGCAGGCGCTCGTCGAGGCCGGCGTCGCCCCCGACGCGATCGAGGATGCGGGGCTGTCCACGGTGCGCATGAACGATCGCTTCTTCTCCTATCGCGCTGAAGGCGGCGTCTGCGGTCGCCATGCCGCCGTCGCCTTCATGAGCGGTGTGGACGCGTGCGCCATGTAATCATATTCCTGCGCATCCTTTACAAGCGCTTGACATCGCGCGGCTACACTAGGTGAGGCTACCGGTAAAACCGCTGCTTTATGGCCATGCGCTCCGTCGACTGCGCGCTCGTGGCCGTAAAGCCCGCTGCGCACGGGCATCTCGCCCGCACCGATCGATTGGAGAACACATGCGCAAGATGTTCACCCGCCAGCTCATCGAGGCCCGCCATGAGATGCTTTCCATCTTCGCGGCCGTCGACACGACCCTGCATGAGGCCGTGCAGGCGTTTGTGACCGACGATAAGAAGCTTGCCAGCAAGGCGCAGAAGAAGACGCTGCAGATCGATGCGCGCTGCGCCAACCTCGAGGCGGTCTGCTACAACCTGATCGCGACCCAGGGGCCGGTCGCTTCCGACTTCCGCCTGCTCCAGACGATCATCAACATCGAGTTCAACCTCCAGCGCATGTGCGACAAGGTGCGTCGCGTCGCCCGCGCGGCCAAGCATAAGGTGAGCTCCGATATCGAGCTGCCCGCCGAGCTGGTCGAGATCATCGAGCAGGAGGCCTCCTACGTCTATCGGATCTTGGGCACCTGCATCTCGGTTCTGGTGAGCAACGACCTGGGCGTCATGCGCAACCTGCTCGTTCAGGACGACACGGTGCACGAGCTGTACGAGGAGTTCTTCCGCGCCTACAACCGCATGTCCTCCGTCGAGCTTGCCGACGACAGCTCCTATGACGACCTGCGCCGCGCCATCATGGTCTCGCGCTATCTTGACCGCATCGCCTCCATCGCCATCGATGCCACCAGCACGCTGACCTTCCTGCTGACCGGTCAGCGCATGAGCATCGCCGATATCGCCGAGATCGATGAGGACGAGCTCGAGGCCCTGCGCATCCCGTCCGGCGAAGGGGTCATCCTGCAGCCGCTCTCCGACGCGCGCTGCGTGGCGGACCTGCCCGCCGAAGAGATCAGCGACGATCTGCGCTCCCTGATCGCGCGCGCCCAGGCGGGCGACGATGACGAGGATAACGAGGAGTAGCCCGCCACCCGATGCCCGTATCTCTTGCGACTCTCGTCCGACAAGATTGAACCCGGCACCAACTTGTCGCTACGGCTGGTCCTTCGCCCTCCGTCGTTTCGGATGTTGAAAAACGCGGTCCCGCATCTGCGGGGCCGCGTTTTCGCGTTACCATGGTGCTGCGACATAGAAGGAGAAGACGCAGATGGAAAGCTACACAGATCTGATTGCCCAGCGCCGCGCCGCCATCGACGAACGCCTGGAGCGCGCACTTGCGCGGGCGGGTCGCCGCATCGACGAGGTGACGGTGGTGGCGGTTTCCAAGACGGTCGGTACCGACGAGGTCATCGCGGCCATCCAAGCCGGCTACCGCGTGTTCGGCGAGAACCGGCCTCAGGAGCTCGTGCGCAAGATGACCGACCTGAGCCGGTACGACGATCTTCCGGCGGTCCGCTTCGATATGATCGGCAATCTGCAGACCAACAAGATCAACGCCGTCCTCGGGCGCGCCGCGCTAATCCATTCCATCGGATCGCTCCATCTGGCGCAGGCGGTCTCCAGCCGGGCTCAACGGCGCATTGACGCCGGAGAGCTCGAGGGGCCGGTCAACGTGTTGCTGGAGGTAAACGTGAGCGGGGAGGAGTCGAAGTCGGGCTTCTCGCCCGATGAGGTGCGCCGCACCGCCGAGGAGCTCATGGAGCTTTCGGGAATTTCGGTCCATGGGCTTATGACGATGGCGCCGCGGGGGGACAAGGATGCTGCCCGTAAGACGTTTTCGGGTCTGCGCAAGCTGCGCGATGAGCTCGAGGTGTCGCTCGGAAAGCGCCTCCCTGAGCTCTCCTGCGGTATGAGCGAGGACTTCGAGGTCGCGTGCGAGGAGGGCTCGACGATCGTTCGTCTCGGCAGGGTGGTATTTGACCCATCCTTTGCACTACAATAGGCGTGTCGGGCCTGTCCCGACCTGCACCAACCACACGTCATTTGCACCACGGGCAGAGAGGTTAGGATCGTGAGCTTCCTAGACGAGATCAAAAACAGGTTCGCAGCGCGCCAGGCCGGATACGACCAGGATGCGTATGAGGGCGAAGAGGGCTATGCCGACGACTACTACGAGGACGACGCGGCGGGCTATGATGCGCGCTACGGCTCGTCCGACTCGTATGGCTACGACCAGCAAGAGAGCGGCCACGGCGTGCTCGGTCAGACCCATCGCGGCGAGGCGGAGTCCGTTGCGGTCTATACCCGCAGCGGCCAGCTTGTCGGCGACGCCGACCGCCATGCCACGACGTTCAACCCGCCGGCGCGCAGCGCGGACTCCGCGTACCGTCCCGGCGCCTACGACACGCCTTCGAGCTACGCCGAGGCGCGTCGCCATGCTGCGGTCCAGCAGGCTCCCGCCGTCTCCGATACCGCCGCGCATATGAGCTCGGTCATGAACGGGACCCCGCAGCTTCCCGCCTATGTGCTGCGTCCCGAGAGCTATGACGACGTCGAGACGGTGGTGCGCCGCGTGCGCACGCGCCAGCCGGTCGTCCTTATCTTCGTCGGCGTGCGCACCGAGATCGCCAAGCGCGTCCTCGACTTCAGCTACGGCTTTGCCTGCGGCCTGGGCGCCACGGTCAAGGAGCTGGGCGACCGCGTCTTCATCGTGCTTCCGCAGGGCTGCGAGGTCAAGGATTCCGATGTGGCCAAGCTCCGCGCTGACGGCTATCTCAAGTAACCGAGGAGTTCGATTCCCATACTTACCATCTATCAAGTCATCTCGACGCTCGTCGATTTCTACCAAATCCTGATCGTCGTCTACTGTTTGTTTACATGGTTTCCGATTCGTCAGGGCGGATTCGTGTACGATCTCGCCATGGTGCTCGATAGCATCTGCGGCCCGTACCTCAATTTGTTCCGTCGAATCATCCCCCCGATGGGCGGTATAGACTTCTCGCCGGTTATTGCGCTTATTGCGTTAAATCTGGCGGAGCGCTTGCTGTTCAATATAATTCTGTAAGGAAGGCTCAGACAGGGCCGATCGCCAACACGGCCAACGTGATGAAAAGGAGAACAAACATGGCTATCACACCCGCCGACATCCAGGCGCAGACCTTCTCTGAGGCCAAGCGCGGCTACGATCCCGGTGAGGTCGATGTCTTTCTCGAGCAGGTTTCCGCCGAGGTCGACGCGATGCTCAACAAGATCGTTGATCTGAAGAACCGCCTGACCGCGACCGAGCAGCAGCTCGCCGACGCCCAGGCTCAGCTGGCCGCCGCGCCCGCCGCGGCTCCCGCTCCGGTCGCCGCACCCGTCAACGAGTACGGTGCAAGCGAGCGCCAGATCTCCGCTGCCCTTATCGCTGCTCAGCAGACTGCTGACAATATCATCGCCGAGGCTCGCGAGAACGCCGAGCGCATCCGCAACGAGGCCGACGCGAAGGCCCGCGAGGTTATCCGCAAGGCGCTCGCCGAGAAGCAGACCGAGATCGAGGAGATCGACCGTCTCAAGGCTTCCCGTGAGGAGTTCAAGAGCGAGTACCTCAAGCTCATCCAGCACTTCATGGACGATGCGCAGAACTCGTTCCCCAACGACCTGCTGAGCTCCGCGCCCAGCGGCTCCGCTCCTGCCCCCGTCGCCGCCGACCCCGCTCCGGTCGCTGCGCCCGCTCCGGCTCCCGCCCCGGTCGCCGATCCGTTCGCGCCGCTCGATAGCTTCGGCATGGACGATCTCGACTAACCGTTCGGGAAATGAGTTGATTTTGACGCGCCCCGGTCGCAAGACGACCGGGGCGCGTTGCCATGTCGGGCGCAAGCTGCCGCCCGAGACGCAAGGGCGTATCGTCGAGGGCCTCAGCTGCGGCTCGCTCGCGATCGGATGATGGGGGAAGGAAGAAAAAGCAAAGCGAGCCGATAAGCCGGGTTCTGTCGAGGACGGTCATTTATCTTGGCGCGCACGTCGCCGTGCGGCTCCTCGCACGCTACCCGGGCGCAGGCCGGGCCGGCCTGTAGCGCCCCTATTCGCGCTTGCTCCGGATGGGGTTTACCAAGCCGCCGCGTTGCCGCGACGCTGGTGGTCTCTTACACCACCGTTTCAGCTTTTCCCTTTACGGCAGGGCCGTAGGTGGGAGTCTTCTTTTCTGCGGCACTTTCCGTCGGGTTGCCCCGCCTGGCCGTTAGCCAGCATCCTGCCCTGTGGAGCCCGGACTTTCCTCACGTCTGCACAAGGCAGATCGCGCGACCGCCTGGCCCGCTTTGCGAGGCAAGATTGTAGCACGTTACGAGTGGGAGAGAGACGCGGATGCGCGTCGACCCCATCGCTCGCGCAGCGCGTTATCGGACACCCCGATATCGCCGCATCCACCTTACAAAACCCTTACAAAACTACCCGTTTGTTACCTGTTGGCTAAGAATCGGTAAAGTGATACGATTCGTTCGGCGCATACGCGCAGGAATTCGGGCTGATCGCTCGTCGACGCCCGCCACACGTTGCGCCCTGGCACGATATACGTACCGCGTCGGCGGTCATGTGGGCCTGGGGTTCGCACACGTCACGACGGAAGGATTGGGCGTTTTGGACGTTTCGCTAATTCAATTTGCCGGGCAGGTGGTCAGCAATCCCATCTTGGCCATTTCGGTCCTGCTCACCCTTGGTGTCATCTTCGTCAACGGCTGGACCGACGCGCCGAACGCGATCGCGACGTGCATCTCGACCCGCTGCATGAACGTCCGTCCGGCGATCATCATGAGCGCGGTGTTCAATTTCCTCGGCGTGCTCATCATGACGTCGATCAACAGCTCCGTCGCCTCGACGATCAGCAACATGGTCGATTTCGGCGGCGACACCCATGAGGCGCTCGTCGCCCTGTGCGCCGCAATGTTCTCCATCGTGGTCTACAGCGTGGGCGCGTCGATCTTCGGCATTCCCACGAGCGAGAGCCATAGCCTCATCGCCGGCCTCACCGGCGCCGCCATCGCCATCCAGGGTGGCACGAGCGGCGTCAACATGGATGAATGGATCAAGGTCATCTACGGCCTGGTGCTGAGCCTGGCGCTCGGCTTCGCCATCGGTTGGGGCATATGCAAGCTGCTCACCATCGTCTGCGCCGATATAGACCGACGAAAGGCGAACGGTGCCTTCAAGTACCTGCAGATCTTCGGTGCCGCTGCGATGAGCTTCATGCACGGCGCCCAGGACGGTCAGAAGTTCATCGGCGTGCTGCTGCTCGGCGTGGCGTTCTGCAACGGTCAGCCCGATCTGACCGGCGCCGTGATCCCGGTGTGGCTCATGGTGCTGTGCAGCCTTGTCATGGGTATCGGCACGAGTGTGGGCGGCGAGAAGATCATCAAGTCCGTCGGCATGGACATGGTCAAGCTCGAGAAGTTCCAGGGCTTCTCGGCCGACCTCGCCGGCGCGTTCTGCATCCTGCTGTCGACCGTGTTCGGTATCCCCGTCTCGACGACGCATACCAAGACGAGCGCGATCATGGGCGTGGGTGCGGTCAAGCGCCTGTCCGCCATCAACTTCTCGGTCGTCAAGGATATGATGCTCACCTGGGTGTTCACGTTCCCGGGCTGCGGCCTCATCAGCTTCGTGATGGCCAAGCTCTTCATGATGCTCTTCTAATGACTGGATCTGTCCCGGCGCGGCACGGTGTTGCGCCGGTTTTCGTCTGTATCGTCTCCCTATAGGAAGGAAGATCTCGTGGCCAGGAAAAAGGATTCGTTCTATTTCGATTCATTCGTCGAGTGCGCCAAGCTCTCGAGCCAGGCTGCCCGCCTGCTCGCCGATATCATGCGCTCGTACGATCCGGATGCCATCAAACAGCACATCGATGAGATGCACGCCATCGAGCAGGCTGCCGACGAGCACAAGCACGAGGTGCTCGACGCGCTCGTCACCGCGTTCGTGACTCCGATCGAGCGCGAGGACATCGCCGCGCTGAGCGACTACCTCGATACGGTCGTCGATCGGATCGAGGGCGTGCTGCTTCGGCTGTACTTCGACAACATCCGCGCGATCCGTCCCGACGCCCTGCCGCTCGTCGAGAAGATCGAGCGAGCGTGCGACGAGATGGGCACGCTGTTGGCTGAGCTCTCCCAGTTCAAGCGTTCCAAGACCCTGCGCGAGCACGTGATCGCGATCAACTCCATCGAGGAGGAGGCCGATTCGCTCTACATCGAGGCCATGCGCGCGCTTCACACGAGCTGCGAGGACCCGATGGAGGTCTTCACCTGGCACGAGGTCTACACGTTCCTCGAGTACTGCGTTGACAGCGTCGAGCACGTCGCCGACACCGTCAGCAGCATCGTCATGAAGAACAGCTAATCCGACGATTTCACGTCTGGTCTGCTATCGTTGCGTCCGCTCCTTGATTCTGCGCGCGCTGCCGCTGCCTATGTGCGGCGGGATGCGCGCTGGGGTTCGGGGTGCGGGCGTTTTCCATGGCGCCACAGCGATGGTCGATCGGTTTTGCCACGGGTGAGGCACAGGTAGAATGGATGACGCCGGCATGCGCTGGCGTCATGTCGTTTGAAGGGCTGATATGGAGAGCTACATCACGTTGCGCGCAGGCGCGGAGGCCACCGGTGAGTTCGTCGACCGCAAGAGCCGCTTTATCGCACAGCTGGTCCATGTGGAGAGCGAGGAGGAGGCCTCGTCCCATATCGCGGCGGTTCGCGCGCGGCACTACGATGCCCGCCACAACGTCCCGGCGTGGATTTTATCGGACGGGCGCGAGCGCGCGAGCGACGACGGGGAACCCCAGCGCACAAGCGGCATGCCGACGCTCGAGGTGCTTCGCGGAGCGGGGTTGCGTGACGTATGCTGCGTGACGACCCGCTATTTCGGCGGTACGCTGCTGGGGCCGGGCGGCTTGGTGCGAGCCTACACGGCGGCGGCGCAGGCCGCGATCGAGACGGCGCGCGAGACGGGCGACCTGGTCGAGATGACGCAGGTGGTTCCCGTGGACGTGCAGATGGAGTACGCCCAGTACGAGCAGGTGCTCCATATGGCTCAGGGCGCGGGCGCACATGTCGCGGGCACCGACTACACCGATTCCGTCTGCATGCACCTCGTGTTTCGGGCAGGGGAGCAGCAGGCGTTTCTGGCGGCATTGACCGAGCGCATGGCGGGCAAAGAGCGCGCGACCGTGGGCTCCGTGCGCTTCGATGAGTTTTAGGAATATGCCGGACGTCTGCGAGGATGACATCTGAGGCTCGCGCTATGCGTCGCGCCGCTGGTCGATGATCGCGCAGGCGAGCTCGACCGCATCCTCGATGCAGCCCTCGCAGGTGCGAAGCATGCCGGTATCGGTCCCGATGCCCTTGAGCTCGCGGCAGACCGTCGAGCCGTTTTGCGCGCGGAACCGCTCGAGGAGATCGCGGACGAGCAGGTAGGTTTTGCCCTTCGTGGTGCCGGGTTCATCGATGCCGGCGCTCGCCTCTTGGCTGAGAACCATGACGGCGCCCGAGAGCGCGCCGCAGGTCTCGGTATGGCCGCCCATGCCGCCGCCGAATCCCTCCGAAAGCGCATACATCGTCGCGGCGTCGATTCCGACTTCGTCGGCAAGGGCGCAGGCGACCGCTTGGGCGCAGTTGTACTTGAGCTCCGCGCGCAGGGCGACAGCGCGCTGCGCAAGCTCCGGAGCGCGTGCGGTGAGGGCGGTTGATTCGTTCATGGTCAGCCTTTCGGGATGCGATGTTGTGCCGGAGAATGTCATCGAGCATGATACACCGGCGGCATCCCGCGCGCGGTCGACGCGAATCCCTGACGTTGCCGCTTGCATAGCTTTTGTTACATCGGTGCCGCGGTGTGCGAACTTTTGCGTGGTGCAGTATCCTGTCATACGACATCGCTCGAAAGACAAGGAGACGACATGACCGAGCGCATTGGAACGACGTGCGTGCAGGGTGGCTATCGCCCCGGCGACGCCCAGCCCCGCCAGATTCCCATCTACCAGTCCACGACGTGGAAATACGACACGTCGGAGCATATGGGCAAGCTGTTCGATCTCGAGGAGAGCGGCTACTTCTACACCCGTCTGCAGAACCCCACGAACGATTTCGTCGCTGCCAAGATCTGCGAGCTCGAGGGCGGCAGCGCCGCCATGCTTACGAGCTCGGGCCAGGCGGCAAACTTCTTCGCGGTCTTCAACATCGCGGGCTGCGGCGACCATGTCGTCGCGAGCTCGGCGATCTACGGCGGCACGTACAACCTGTTCGTCCATACCATGGCGCGCATGGGTCTGGAGTGCACGTTCGTGTCTCCGGACTGCACCGATGAGGAGCTCGAGGCGGCATTTCGCCCCAACACCAAGTGCGTCTTCGGCGAGACCATCGCCAACCCTGCGCTCGACGTGCTCGATATCGAGCGCTTTGCAGCCGCCGCTCACGCCCATGGCGTGCCTCTGATCGTGGACAACACGTTCCCCACGCCCGTGATGTGCCGTCCCATCGAGTGGGGCGCCGATATCGTGACGCATTCCACGACCAAGTACATGGATGGTCACGGTGCTGCGGTAGGCGGCGCCATCGTGGATTCCGGCAACTTCGACTGGATGGCGCACGCCGACAAGTTCCCGGGTCTCACGACCCCCGACGTGAGCTATCACGGCGTCGTGTACGCCGAGAAGTTCGGCCTTGAGGGGGCGTTCATCACCAAGGCGACCGCGCAGCTCATGCGCGACTTCGGGTCCATCCAGTCGCCCATGAACGCGTTCCTGCTCAACATGGGTCTCGAGAGCCTGCACGTGCGCATGCCCCAGCACTGCAAAAACGGCCAGGCCATGGCCGAGTTCCTGTCCGAGCATCCGAAGGTTCGCTTCGTGAAGTACCCCGGGCTTCCGACCGATCCGTACTACAAGCTCGCGCAGAAGTATCTGCCCAACGGTTCGTGCGGCGTGGTGAGCTTCGGCTTCACCGGCGGTCGTGCGGCAGCCGAGCAGTTCATGAAGAGCCTCAAGCTTGCCCAGATCGCCACGCATGTCGCCGATGCGCGCACCTGCGTGCTGCATCCGGCGAACGCCACGCATCGCCAGATGAACGATGCGGAGCTCGAGGCCGCCGGTATCGCGCCCGATATGGTCCGCCTGTCGTGCGGTATCGAGAGCACCGAGGACCTGATCGCCGACGTCGAGCAAGCGCTGGCGACGATCTAGGCGCACGTGTCGCAAAAGATCTGAAGCATAGGCAAAGGGCGCGTCTTCGGACGCGTCCTTTTTTGCGCAGGTGGGGGACTGGACCGTCGCACAAAAAAGCCCCGCAGCTCGACACTGCGGGGCTTGAGAGGTCCAGCGATGTGGACGCGCTACTCGGCGGCGTTCTCGTAACCCTCGAGCTTGGAGGTGCAGTGCGGGCAACGGGTCGCGTCGTCGGCGATCTCCTGGAGGCAGTAGGGGCACTTGCGGGGCTCGGGAGCGGCCTCCTCCTCGGCCTTCTTGGCAAGACCGGCCTTCTCGATGGCCTTCTCCTTGAGGTCGTTAAAGCTGTTCATGCCCTTGATGATGATGAACACGGCGACAGCGGTGATCAGGAAGCTGATGACCGCGGAGATGAAGGCGCCGAAGTCGATGGTCTGGCCGTTGAGGGCGACGGAGAGGCCCTTGACCTCGGGGCTGCCGCCGATGGCGGAGATCAGCGGCTGGATGATGGTCGAGACGAGCGAGTTGATCACCGAGGTGAACGCGCCACCGATGATGACACCGACGGCGAGGTCGACGACGTTACCGCGGCTGATGAACTCGATAAACTCCTGAACGATGCTCTTCTTGTCCTGGGACATGGTGCTCCTTACAACGAGGGTGTCGAAATAACCAACCGCTCATCATGGCGGCATTTTAGCCCCGCTCCAATAGCTAAACTGAAAGATGAAGCAAAGCGACAAAAACACCCCGGGCAGCGCGTACAGCGCGTGTCCGGGGTGCCGGGAGGCGTTCCTACTCGTCGCCGAAGCTGATGCCGAGCGCCTTGGCCTCGCGGATGAGGTCGCACTCGGGATCGACGTACTTGAGCTTGCCGGCGACCTCGGTCAGGGGAGTGCGCGTCATCTTGCCGCCGATCTGAGAGATCATGTAGCCGAATTCACCGGCAAGGCAGCCCAGGGCAGCTTCCGCGCCGCACTGCGTGGCGAACACGCGGTCCTGGGCGTCCGGCTCGCCGCCGCGCTGCGTATGGCCGGGGATGGCGACGCGGGTCTCGCGGCCGGTCGTGGCCTCGATCTCCCGGGCGATGTCATAGACGATCGAGGGCGAGGTGCGCTCCGCGAGCTTCTTTTTGTACTCCTTCTTGGAGAGCTTGGCGTCTTCCTTGGAGATGGCGCCCTCGGCGACCGCTACGATGGTGAAGCGGCTGCCGCGCTCCATGCGGCGCTCGATGGTGCTGATGACGTTTTTCATCTCAAAGGGGATCTCGGGGATGAGGATGACGTCCGCGCCGCCCGCGACGCCGGCGTACAGCGGAATCCAGCCGACCTTGTGGCCCATGATCTCGATGACGAACACGCGGCCATGGCTGGACGCGGTGGTGTGGATGTTATCGATGCACTCCGTGGCCACCTCGACGGCGCTCGAGAAGCCGAAGGTGCGCTCGGTGCCCCAGGTGTCGTTGTCGATGGTCTTGGGCAGCGCGATGACGTTCAGGCCCTCCTGCGCCAAGCGGTTCGCGGTCTTGGTGGATCCGTTGCCGCCGAGCATGAACAGGCAGTCGAGGCGCAGCTTGTGATAGGTCTGCACCATGGCGGGGACCTTTTCCACGCCGTCGGCCTCGGGCGTGTCGAGCATCTTGAACGGCGTGCGGCTCGTTCCCAAGATGGTGCCGCCGCGCGTAAGGATGCCGCTGAAGTCGTGCGGCGTCATGACGCGGAAGCGGCTGTAGATAAGCCCCTGGTAGCCATCCTCGAATCCGTAGATCTCGAGGCCGTCTTTGCAGTTGTTCTCAAGCGTCTTGACGATGCCGCGCATCGTGGCGTTGAGCGCCTGGCAGTCGCCGCCGCTCGTGAGCAGACCGATCCTGAGCATGTTGTCCCCCTTGTGCTCGCTGATTGTTGGCCAATGGAAGTGTAGCGCAACGTACGCCCCGCGATATGGCGCCATGCTGTGATTCATCGCTCTTTTCGCGGATGGTCACACGAGCGGGGTCGCTTTTTCGCGCGCATGAGCTGCGTCGTGG
This sequence comes from Collinsella tanakaei, assembly GCF_030373545.1. Lineage (GTDB taxonomy): Bacteria > Actinomycetota > Coriobacteriia > Coriobacteriales > Coriobacteriaceae > Collinsella > Collinsella tanakaei_C. The sequence continues at coordinate 170,012 of NZ_JAUDCO010000002.1, forward strand.
TATCCTGCAATGCAGAGGTTTCGCGCAAAAGGCGTCGCGTATGCGGCGGGGAGAGGGTTGCACCATGAAGGAGCTCGAGGATCGTATCCGCCAGGACGGCATCGTGAAGGCCGGCAACGTACTCAAGGTGGATGCGTTTCTCAACCACCAATGCGACGTCGAGCTGTTTGACCGCATGGGTGCCGAGTGGGCCCGTCTGTTCGAGGGCGCGAACATCAACAAGATTCTGACCATCGAGGCGAGCGGCATCGGCATCGCCTGCATCGCCGCCCAGCACTTCGGTAACGTCCCGGTCGTGTTCGCCAAAAAGGCGCAGTCCATCAACCTGGATGGCGAGCAGTACGCCACGACCATCTATTCGTTTACCAAGAAGCGCGAGTACCCTGTGATCGTCGGCAGGCGCTTCCTGTCGCCGGATGACCACGTGCTCATCATCGACGACTTCCTGGCGAACGGTTGCGCGCTCGAGGGGCTCATCACCATCGTCGAGAGCGCCGGCGCGACGGTCGAGGGCATCGGCATCGCCATCGAGAAGGGTTTCCAGGGCGGCGGCGACAAGCTGCGCGAGCGCGGCTACCACGTCGAGAGCCTGGCGCGTCTGGTGGGAATGGACTGCGAGACCGGCGAGCTGACGTTCGCCTAGGGGCATGCGCCCACCATCCATACGCAATCGAAACGCTCCGCGCGGGCGCGCTGTCGCGCGTGCCGCCTATCGTGTGGGCTTGAGCACGTCGAGTTCGGCGGGCAGGCAGGTCACCGTCGCGCGTGTCGCCTCGATGCGCTCGCCGTCCGCCTGGATGGGGTAGTCGGCGGCATCGAAGGCGAGGTCGATGCGCGCGGTCCGCTGGGAATGGATGAGCTTCGAGCCAACATGGTGCCCGTTTTTCGCCGAGAGGAACAGCGGCAGGGCGATGACGCGCGGCACCGGACCGTTCGCATAGCACACATCGAAAAGACCGTCGGTCGGGTCCGCATCGGGGCAGATTCGATAACCCGATCCATAGGTGGGGCCGAGCTGTATGGCGAAGATCAGGGTGCGCAGGCGTCGCTCCTCCTTGCCGTCAAGGGATATCGTGGCGGGGTAGTCGCGGTACCGTATGCCAAAGGTCTGAAGGCCGCTCAGCGTATAGAGGGGTGCCCCTCGAAGGCCGGTGGAGGCGCGAAGCGTGTAGGTTCCCAAGCCGATCGCCGCGTCAAGGCCGAACGAGAACGTCTCGACGAAATACTCGACCCGTCGTGCGCTTGCGGGTCCCCGTGCGGGCGTGAATTCCACGCGCCCGACGTCAAACGGCGTTTTCTCGCACGCGAGGATGCGGGCGAGATCGGTGTCGGAGGAAACCTCGGGAATGCCGAGGGTCTTGGCGAAATCGTTGCCCGAGCCCACGGGGACGACGCCGAGGGCGGGACGATGTTCGCGGTCGATGCGCATCAGTCCACATGCCACCTCATGGATGATCCCGTCGCCTCCCACGGCAAGCACGCTATCGAATCCCGCGGCGTCGGCGGCAAGCTCGATGGCGTGGCGCGGGCCCTCGGTGCACACGAGCTCGAAGCGGTCCTGCCCATGCAGGTACATGGCCAAAAACCGCCGGAGTCGCTCGCCGACTTCACCCGCCGCGCCCGATTGGGCGGCGGGGTTCACGATGATAAGCGTCCGCCCGAGTGCGTCGGTGCCCCTCATGCGCGTTCTCCTTCGGATTCGGTGACGGACGCTCGCTCGCCCGCGATGACCGCCTCGACCGTCTCGCCCTCGTCGGCTGCCAGCGAGCGCCGCTTGGGGGTGACGATGCGCTGTGCGGGGTAGACGCCGCGATGGCCGGCGACAAGATAGCTGATGAAGGCGACGATCACGAACCAGTTGGCCGCCTGCCCGCCGAACAGGTCGACGGCGAGCATGACGGTGGTGATGGGCACGTTGAGCGCGGCGCCGAAGACCCCGATCATGCCGAGGGCGGCCATGAAGCTCGGTTCGATGTCGGAGATCTGGCCGACCCAGCCGCCGAGCGAGGCTCCGATGCCGAACAGGGGCGTCACCTCGCCGCCCTGAAAGCCGGCGCCGAGCGTCAGCGCCGTCATGACGAGCTTGGCCAGCGCGTCGAGCGGGCCGGTGCGCCCGGAGAATCCGGCGCCCACGAGCCATTCCGACAGGCCGCCGTAACGGTACAGGCCAAAGACCGCATACGTGGCCAGCAGGACGAGCGAACCTGCGAGCGCCGCCGCGAGATAGCTGGTGAACCGCGCCGCGTAGAACTTCCGGACGGCCCTGATGGCGAGGGAGAACAGACGGGCGACAAGACCGAATACGATGCTCGAGACGACCACGATCGCCAAGGTGGCGGGCTCCATGGTCGGCACAGACGAGATGACGTTGACGCTGTGGTGCACCCCGCACAGGCGCGCGACGGCATCACCGGTAAACGAGCCGACGAGGCAATAGAGGCCCGCGCTGTAGTTGAGCTTGCCGATCGTGCACATCTCCATGCCGAAGAAGGCGCCGGCGAGCGGTGTGCCGAACACGCCGCCGAACGCCGCGGAGATTCCGGCGAGCATAAGGTCTTGCCGGTCGCGGCCGCCGAGGCGGAAGATGCCCGCCACGTTGCTCGCGATGGTTCCGCCGATCTGCACGGCGGTGCCCTCGCGCCCCGCCGACCCTCCGGCGAGATGTGTCGCGATGGAGCAGAAAAACGTAAGGACTGCCATGCGCGCGTGGATGGGGGTGCCGGTCACCGAGCTGTCGATGACGAGGTTGTTGCCGCGCGCCGCGCGCAGTCCGTGGTTTCGGTAGATCCAGGCTGTCGCCACGCTGACGACAGGCAGCAGCGCGAACAGCCACAGATGGCGCTCGCGCGCGGAGGTCGCGATGCCGAGGGCCGTCAGAAACGCCCAGGCGGCAGCGCCCATGAGAGCGGACACCAGCACGGTGAGCGCCAGGGTTCGCATGCTCGCGCGCATGTTGTCCCAGTCGCGAGCGGCGTCGTCGGCGAGCATCCGCTCGGTGTGCGCCAGCTCCAGCCCGAGGGCGCTCACGAAGCCGGTGCCGTGACGGCGCGCGCGGCGCAGCATATCGGTTGGCGGGACGGGCATAACGACTCCTTGTGCATCGTGACGGCAACGAAGCAATTATACGCCGGCCCTCCGCGGCGCAGGAGACGTCGGTGCTTCCTTTGCCAGTCCATTTCTCGGTCCCTGTGCCGGCGTTGCGCCCCTTCCGCCATCCGTTTGTCCGTCCGTTGGCAGAAGGGGTGCAGCCTGGATCGTAATCTCGTGATAGATTGTTCTTGGATGAGAATGATTTATCGCGAGAAGGGGAGGACCTTCCATGTCCAAGGAGATGATCTCCCTTGAGACGGCGCAGGCGATCGTGCTGGATCACGTGCTTCCGACGCCGCCCGAGCGCATCGCTTCGTGGCAGGCGGCAGGGCGTCCGCTCGCCGAGGACGTCGTCACGGATATCGACTTGGCGCCGTATGCCAACAGCGCCATGGACGGCTATGCCGTCCGGGCTGCCGATCTGGCCGCTGCAGGGGAGAGCGCCCCCGTGGTTTTGGAAGTGATCGGACACGAGGCCGCCGGCGAGGTGTTCGAGGGCGCTGTCGGGGTCGGTCAGACGATTCGAATCATGACGGGGGCTCCGCTTCCCGACGGCGCCGACGCGGTGGTCAAGTATGAGATCGTCGAGGTGCTGGAAGGCGACGGCAACGAGGGGTCTCGGGTCGCCTTTCGCCATGCGGTCCCGGTCGGCAACGACGTGCGCCGTGCCGGCCTCGAGGCCCGCGCGGGCGATGTCGTGATGCGCGCCGGTGAGGTGCCGAGCGCGGCGGGTGTGGGCCTGCTCGCGTCCGCCGGCGCTGCCGAGGTCGCCGTCCACACCCGGCCTGTGGTCGGCATCATCTCCATCGGGTCGGAGATCGTCGACCCCACGCGCGTTCCCCGACGCGGGCAGATCCGCGACGCCAACGCGTCGGTGCTGCTCGCCGCGGCACGTGAGGCGGGTGCCGAGCCGCGGTTCTTCGGCATCGTGGCCGACGACCCTGTCTCCATCCGCGAGCTTGTGATGCGCGCCGCCGCTGAATGCGACATGGTCATCACGAGCGGCGGCGCTTCTTCGGGCGACTACGACTACGTGACGGCGCTCGTGGCGCAGGAGGGCGAGGTGCTGTTCGACTACATCTCGCTGCGACCTGGCAAGGCGATCACCTTTGGCATGGTGCGCGACGTGCCGTTCTTGGGCCTTTCGGGCAACCCCGCGGCCGCGGCTGTCGGCTTCGAGATGCTCGCGCGCCCGGCGATCCGCCGCATGCTGGGCTTTTCCGCGGGTCCGCGTCCGGTCCAGCTGGCTCGCATCGGTCACGATGTGCCCAAAAAGCAAGAGCGGCGCTACTACAACCGCGCCCGGCTGGCGCGCGACGGCGAAACCGGCGAGCTGGTGGTCATGGAGGCGAAGAGCCAGGACTCCTCGCTGCTCGGCACGTTGCAGCATGCGAATTGCCTCGTCATGGTGCCCGAAGGCAGACGGGGGTACGCGGCAGGCGACGCGGTGCCCTGCGTGCGCATCGATATCGACGAGGGCACGGTCCTGTAGCAAAGAGTCGACGGAGCGCGGCAGGCAAGCCGCTGCGCTCCAGAAATTGGACCTGGAGGTTGCCGTGAATCTATCCTTTGCCATCATTACCTGTTCGGATACGCGCGATATCGCATCCGATGAGGCGGGCGGCGCGCTGGCCTCGCTTGCCGATGAGGCGGGCTGGACGGTTGTCGAGCATGTCGTCGTGCACGACGAGCGGGCGCGCATCGCTTCGGAGATCATGCATGCGGTCGATGAGCTCGCAGCAGATATCGTTATCACCTGTGGAGGGACGGGGCTGTCGCCGCGTGACGTCACGCCCGAGGCGACGCGCGACGCATGCGAGCGGGATGTGCCCGGTATCGCGGAGGCCCTGCGGGCGTACTCGATGACCAAGACGCGGCGGGCGATGTTGTCGCGAGGCGTGTGCATGCAGCGCGGGAAGTCGCTGGTCGTCAATTTTCCGGGTTCCACGAAGGCGGCGCGCGAGAACTGGGAAGCCATTGCGGACCAGTTTGAGCATGCGGTGCGGATGGCGACCGGCGAAGGACACTGAACCATGGGTTATTTGGGGACGTGTTCCGTTCAACCCATGGCTTCCGCTTGCCGCCCAAGCCCGACCGTTCCTCTATCCGATGCCAAGCCTTCCTTGCGCACGTCTTCTATTATTCTCAACTGAGTATAATACTGGGCAATGGGTTGGTTGGGGACGTGTTCCTTTCAACCCATGTGGATGGACGGGGACGTGCTCCTTTCATCCCCACGCAGCTCTTCTGCGCGCTTTGGAATGAGATGAGGAGAGAGAGGATCAGGTCATGTCCATCTCAATGTTACGCCGTTTCGCCTGCGCGCTCGGGTGTGCCGCAGCGTTTGCCTTTGCGCTCGCCGGGTGCTCCTCGGGTGCGATGGATCAAGGGTCGGCGCAAACCGCCGCGAACGGTGACGAACCCGCTGTCGAGTTGCAGGTCTTCGCCGCCAATTCCCTCGAGAAGGCGCTGCCCGAGGTCGAGGCCCTCTACACCGAGAAGACCGGTGTGACCTTTTCCGACACCCAGTACAAGGGGTCGGGCGACCTTGTCGAACAGATGCGCGGCGGGGCACCGGTCGACATCCTGATCACCGCTTCTGCCGGCACGATGGACGATGCCGCCATGGGCGATCTGATCGATGAATCGACCCGTCGGGACCTGTTCGTCAACGATTTGGTGATCGTGCGCGGGGAGGATTCGGATATCCAGATCGCGTCCCTCGAGGACGTCGCTTCCGTCGACGGCAGGATTGCCATCGGCGAGCCCGGCGCGGTGCCTGCGGGCAAATACGCCAATCAGGCCCTCGCGAGCGTGGGGCTTTACACGGAGGCTGCGGGCGAGACCGGCTCGTATGCATCGAGCATCGCCGACAAGGTGAGCCTGGCCGACAAGGTTGGTACCGCAGCGCAGTACGTGTCGACCGGCGATTGCGCCATCGGGTTCGTCTACAGCTCCGATGTGTACCGCTACGACGGCATCGAGGTCGCCTATACCTGTCCCGATGAATCGCACAAGGCGATCGTCTATCCGGGCGCCGTCTCCTCATCTTCGGGGCATGCCGAGGTCGCTGCCGACTTCCTCGAGTTCTGCATGACGGACGAGGACGCGTTGGCGGCCTGGGCCGAGTACGGCTTCGAGCTCGCCTAGGCGACAAGATGGTGCCGGGTACAATCTTGTCGGTGGCGGAACGGCATGGCGAAAGGTGATGGCGGTGGCCGAAAGAACGGGGTGGAGATGCGGGAGCGCGGGCTTGTTGGCCCTCGTGCTCGTTGTGACGTGCTTCATCTCGCTTGCGTGTACGCCGGCGCGCACCTGGGCCGACGATGTTGCCGCGAGTGAGAACCGGGAGGGTTCCGCTGTCGACGCGCAGGCGGGCTTCGGCCTCGAGGGGTTCACGCGCTACAACGCCGGTGCGCAGCGTCTCGTCGACGATGTCGACTTGGGCTATCGCTTTCCGGTGGCAGACGGCAGCACGGTCGTGATCGTGAACGCGCCCGAGAGCATTTGGGTGCATGTCGATGAAGCCGCCGCCGAGACGGCAGGCTTCCGAGCCGATGACGTCGAGGACGTCGAGGCGCTCATCGCCCTGATCAAACAGCTGGACGAAAGCCACGCGCATGGCGGTGCGCTGCTGGCCGACGAGCAGAAACCCTGGACGGTGACGACGCAAAACGAGGTGCTCGAGGGCGCCTACCGCTACGTGTTCCGTGCGAAGGTGGGCGAGGGCGTCTACACCTCGGTGCAGCCCGCTTATATCCCGCAGGATTCGACGCCGTCGCAGGAAGCGGCGGTTTCGGGGTTCGATTTGGGCGACGGCGCCCTATGGGTGGATAACGCCGCGCTCGTTGCCGCCGGTGACGTCGCCACGGTGGCTGCTCCTACCTGGCAAGATGAGCTCGCTGCGTTTTTCGCCGACCTCGATATGCAGCCGTTCTGGGTCTCGCTCAAGACGAGCGGTATGGCGCTTGCCGTGACCTTCGTGCTGGGACTTCTTGCTGCGTGGAGGACCGCAGGCACCTCGAGTCGGCTGAAGGGCCTGCTCGACTCGGTGTTCACGATCCCCATGGTGCTGCCGCCCACGGTCTGCGGCTTTTTGCTCCTGCTGCTGTTCGGCCAGTCCACCGCGGTGGGCCGCTGGCTCATCGACCACGGGATCGCGCTCGTGTTCACCTGGCCCGCTGCCGTGATCAGCGCCATCGTCGTGTCCTTTCCGCTCATGTACCGCACCGCGCTCGGCGCCTTCGAGGCGCTTGACGAGCAGATGCTCGACGCGGCGCGCACGCTCGGGTGGTCGGAGCGGCGCATCTTCACCGGTATCATGCTGCCGCTCGCGTGGCCGAGCATCGCGGCCGGCACCGTGCTTGCGTTCGCGCGCGCCATGGGCGAGTTCGGCTGCACGCTGTTTTTCGCCGGCAACTACGCGGGCGTGACGCAGACGATTCCCATCGCCATCTACTTCGAGTGGATGAGCGGCAATACCGACGTCGCCCTGTTCTGGGTCGTCGTTGTCATCTTGTTCAGCTTCCTCGTCATCCTCTTCATCAACCTCTATACCGCCCGCACCCTGCGCTATCGGGAGCGCGGTCTGCGCCGAGCGGGGCGCTCGCGGGGAGATGGCGCGCCGATGAAGGTGGACGGGCTTGAGGCCCATGGTGGCGATGCGGTCCGTATCGATCGCGATGCCCTGGCTGCGCTGCTGGTCGATCGCGATTCGGCACCTGTCGGCAATGAAGGGAGGTCGAGCTGATGTCGCTGTCGCTGTCGATACGGAAACGTTATCCGGGCTTCTCGCTCGACGTGGCCTTCGAGGCGGGGGAGGAGCGCATCGGCCTGCTCGGCGCCTCGGGATGCGGCAAGAGCTGCACGCTGCGCTGCATCGCCGGTGTCGATACGCCCGACGAGGGACGCATCGTCGTCGATGGCATCACCTTCTTCGACTCCGGGGCGGGTATCAATCTGACGCCTCAACAGCGAAAATGCGCGCTGCTGTTTCAAAACTACCAGCTGTTCCCGCACCTGACGGCGCTCGATAACGTCCGTGCGGGCATGGACGTCTCGATCGGGCGGGATCGGCAACGTGCCGACGCCATGAGGTTCCTGGAGATCTTCGGCGTGTCCGAGCTCGCCGGCCGCTATCCGACGCGCCTGTCCGGCGGCCAGCAGCAGCGTGTGGCGCTGGCGCGCCTGCTCGCCGCGCGGCCGCGCATCCTCATGTTTGACGAGCCGTTTTCCGCGCTCGATTCCTATCTGAAAAGCGCGCTCGAGCAGAATCTGCTCGATGTGTTTTCCGTCGTGAATCGCACCGTGCTCTACGTGAGCCACGATATCGACGAGGCCTGTCGTCTGTGCGAGCGCATCGTCGTGATGCACGACGGGCGGGTCGAGGAGATCGGCCGGCCCGACGAGCTCATGGCGCATCCGCAGTCGCTTGCGGCCCTGCGGCTGACCGGATGCAAGAACACGAGCCCTGCAATCAAGGTCGCACCCACCGTCGTGCGCGCGCTCGACTGGGGCATGACGTTCGACGTGGGTCGCGAGGTGCCCGACGACGTGGCGTACCTCGGGATCCGGGCGAGCTACTTCCATGAGGACAAGGAGCGGCCCGAAGGGGAGCGCGGCCGCAACAGCTACGATTTGCGCGTCGCGCGCGTGAGCGACTCGCGGTTCGAGCGGTTGGTGCTGCTCGATGTGCCGCGCGAGGACGCGCCGAGCCGCCTGCAGTGGCGCTTGCGCAAGATCGACGTGCCCATGGAGCGCTTGCCGCACGAGGGCGACGTGCTGCGGATGCATTTTGACGCGCGGAGGATCCATCTCGTCAGCCGCTGACAGGTGAACTGGGGCAGACATTTTTCACGTAAACACGAAATAGGGCAGACGTAATTTCGCCCGTTGTGTGAAGGCGCAGTGTCGGTGGTTTCGTTCAGATCCAGGTGCATATACCGTTCACCGAATGCCAGCTCACGATTATAGTCTGCAAAGAATGAAGTTCTGTGAGGATAATTTATCATCGTATCGCTCGTGACCGCATGACGTGAAAGGACCAGCCATGGGCGATACCGAGACGAAAGCCGACCGCTATCCGCTGCCGCGCACCTTCGAGGAGTTTAACGAGCAGCGTCGTGCCAGTTTCATCCGGGTAAAGGATTTCAAGCAGGCCGGTGGCCGCCTGGTCGGATACCTCTGCAGCTACACCCCGCTCGAGATCATCGATGCCGCCGGTGCGTCGGGCGTGGCGCTCTGCGGCACCTCCGACGAGGTCATCCCTGCCGCGGAGGCGACGCTTCCGGCGAATCTCTGCCCTCTGATCAAGTCGACCTATGGGTTCGCGTCTTCGGAAAAGTGCCCGTTCACCTTCTTCTCCGACATCATCGTCGGTGAGACGACCTGCGACGGCAAGAAGAAGATGTACGAGCTGCTCGATGAGCTCAAGCCGACGCACATCTTGCATCTGCCGCAGGGTCGCGGTCGCGCGTACGAGCGCGACGCCTGGTACGAGGAGTGCCGTCTGCTCAAGGAGCGGCTCGAGGAGCTCTACGGCATCACCATCACCGATGGCGACCTGCGCTCAGCCGTCCGCCGCCGCAACCGCATGCGTCGGGCGATGACAGCGCTCTACAACCTGCAGGCCGCCGAGCCGCCCGCGATGAGCGGCGTGGAGCTCATGAGCACGATGTTCGCCGCGACGTTCAGCTTCGATGTCGAGGAGTTCACCGTCAAGCTCGAAGCGCTTGCCGCCGAGCGCCGCGCGCAATATGAGGCAGGGGAGCGCCCCGTGCCCGCCGACGCCAAGCGCCTGCTCGTGACGGGATGTCCCATCGGCGGCGTAATCAACAAGATCGGTCGGACCATCGAGTGCAATGGCGGCGTCGTCGTGTGCGCCGACGATTGCTCGGGCGAGCGTACGCAGGCGAGCCTGATCGACGAGGAGGCGCCGGATATCCTGCGTGCCATCTCCGATCGCTATCTCGATATCAACTGCTCCGTCTTGACGCCGAATGCGGGTCGCATGGACAACACGCTCAAGATGATCGAGAAGTATCACGTCGACGGCGTCATCGAAAGCGTTCTGACCGCCTGCCACACGTTCAATGTCGAGGCGGCGCTCATGGAGCGCGCCGTCGAGGGCGCAGGGGTTCCGTATATGAAGATCGAGACCGACTACAGCGCAGGCGACCAGGGACAGATCGACACGCGTATCGGCGCGTTCATCGAGACGCTGTAGGGGTTGTTGCCGCGTGGCGCCCGGAATCGCTTTCGGGTGCCGCACGGGAAAGGCTGTAAGGACGGACTGATGGGAAGCAGGTACGGAATCGGTGTCGACATCGGGTCGACGGCGACGAAAGTCGCGGTGCTCGATAGAGATGGCGCGCTGGTGCACAGCGAGCTCATGCCAACGGGCTATTCGAGTGTCGACGCTGCCGACCGCGTCGCACATGCATTGGCTGCCGCTGGGCACGACGTAGAATCGGATGCCGTTCGGATCGTGGCGACCGGATACGGACGCATCGCCGTGCCATATGCCGATAAGGTCGTGACCGAGATCACCTGTCATGGCATCGGCGCGGCGTGCCTGTTCGGGCCGCAGGGAACCGTCGTGGATGTCGGCGGCCAGGACACCAAGGTCATCCAGTTGAAAGGCGGGCGTGTCGTCAAGTTCGCCATGAACGACAAGTGCGCCGCCGGAACGGGCAGGTTCCTCGAGATCATGGCGGACCGTCTCGGCGTGTCGCAGGAGGAGATGGCCCGCTTGGCCCGTGGGGGCGCCGAGACCAAGATCTCGAGCATGTGCACGGTGTTTGCCGAGTCCGAGGTGATCTCGCTGGTCGGTCGCGGCGTGCCGCGCGCCGATATCGCGCGCGGGGTTGTCGATTCCGTGGTCGCCCGCGTCGCAGCGCTTGCCGGGCAGTCGCCCACGGGTCCGTTTTTCCTGACCGGTGGGCTGTGCGACAACGCGTTCGTGGTCGAGCGGCTTTCGGACGCGCTCGGTGCCCCCGTGACGACGTGTCCTGAGGCGCGCTACGCCGGCGCCCTCGGCGCCGCCGAGCGGGCGCTTGCCCTGTGAAATCGCGTCAGACGTATTTTCACCTGCCCCGTTATGCTACGATGCCGTGATGTTGTTCAAACAAGTCGCGGTTCGGAGGCGTCGTGCCAGTGGGTCTTCTTCCCATCATCTATCTTGCGTTCATAGCCCTCGGGCTTCCCGATTCGGCGATCGGGTCGGCGTGGCCGACGATGGCGCCTGCGCTGGGAGCCGGTCTCTCATGGGTCGGTGCCGTCAGCATGATCATCTCGGCGGGAACGATCGCGTCGAGCTTGATGTCGGTGCGCGTGGTCGATCGGTTCGGCACGGGCCGCGTGACGGCGGCGAGTGTGCTGCTGACCGCCGCCGCCCTGATGGGCTTTTCGCTCTCCGGCGAGTTCTGGCAGCTGTGCCTCTGGGCGATTCCCTACGGTCTGGGGGCCGGTGCGGTCGACGCGGCGCTCAACGCATATGTGGCGGTGCACTATAAGTCGCAGCACATGAGCTGGCTTCATTGCATGTGGGGTGTCGGCGCGAGCGGCGGTCCGGTCATCATGTCGATGTGCCTTGGAATCGGTTCGTGGAACGACGGCTTCCGTGCGCTCGGTATCGCGCAACTCGTGATCGTCGCGGTGCTGACGCTGTCGCTGCCGCTGTGGAAGGATCGCAAACTCCCGCATGCGGCGGGTACCGATGGGCAGCGGGGGAAGGTACGGCGTACGCGTCGCGAGCTGCTCGGTGTGCGCGGGGTCGTGCCGGTACTCATCTGCTTTTTCTGCTACTGCTCCGTCGAGGGGACGTGCGGCAACTGGGCGGCGACCTATTGCGCGCTCGCAGGCGGCATCTCGGCGAGTACGGCCGCGAGCTGGGCGTCTTTGTTCTACATCGGCATCACGGTCGGGCGCGGGGTGAGCGGCTTTCTGACCATGCGCCTGAAAGACGAGCAGATGATCCGCCTCGGTCAGGTTCTGATCGCCGCGGGCGTCGTGGTGATGCTCGTGCCCGGCTTGCGCCATCTGCTGCCCGCGGCGCTCGTACTGATCGGTTCGGGCTGCGCGCCCATCTACCCGTCGATCATCCATGCGACGCCCAAGCGCTTCGGCGAGGATGTCGCGTTGGAGCTGACCGGCATGCAGATGGCGATCGCCTATATCGGCTACCTGGTGGCGTCGCCCGCGTTCGGCGTGCTCGCCCAGGTGGTCTCGGTAAAGCTTTACCCGATCTACCTCGGCGTGTTTCTGCTCGCCATGATCGTCGCCGCCGAATGGACGAACCGTGTGACCCGACGCGCATAACCAATATCTCGATAAGCAAGCAGGCCAGATGCTTTACGCGTCTGGCCTGCGTTTCGTGTGGAGCGGGCGACGGGAATCGAACCCGCGTCATCAGCTTGGAAGGCTGGGGTTCTACCATTGAACTACGCCCGCAGATATGGTCGGGACGACAGGATTCGAACCTGCGACATCCTGCTCCCAAAGCAGGCGCGCTACCAAACTGCGCCACGTCCCGAAGGTGTTGAGCAGCCAGCGGTCTTCGACCTGTGCTAGTCCCAAGGCTTCCAAAGTATAGGGCAGGTCCCGAATCGCGGCAACCGCTATACACGAGGATGACAAAAGTTCCGTGTGTGAGCTTCCGAACGGTTGGGTCTGCGCGCTACACCCCGTTGTTCAGAATGCGTATAGTAGGAGCATCGCGCGGCCGGGCACGCCGGCCGGCGTACGGGAGAGAGGCGATGGTATGACTACGGATAAGACGACGGCGCATCCGACGACCGAGTGCTTGGCACCCGCCGATATCGAGGCCAAGGCGGAGGCGGCGGCAATCGGTAAGGCGGGCCTTCCTGTCGCGAAAACCTTCGTGCTCGCGATGTTCGCCGGCGCCTTCATCGCCTTCGGCGGCCTGTTCTTCACGGTGTTCCTCTCCGATGCCTCCCTGTCGTGGGGACCGCAGCGCGTCGTGGGCGGTCTGTGCTTCTGTCTGGGGCTCGTGCTCGTGCTCCTGTGCGGGGCGGAGCTGTTCACCGGCAACTCGCTTATGGTCTGCGCCCTCGCCTCGAAGCGCATCGGCGTGCGCGGCCTGCTTCGCAACTGGGCCATCGTGTGGCTCGGTAACTTCGCGGGGTCGCTGCTCGTCGTGGCGCTCGTGTATGCGGCGAAGATCTATCAGCTGAACGGCGAGGCCGTCGCGACGACGATGGTGTCGCTCGCGGCGGGCAAGGTCACGCCCGACTGGCTGACGCTGTTCTCGCGCGGCGTGCTGTGCAACGTCTTCGTGTGCCTCGCGGTCTGGATCGGCTTTGCGGGCAAGACCGTGGTCGACAAGGTGGTCGGCATCCTGCTGCCCATCTCGGCGTTCGTGGCGTGCGGCTTCGAGCACTGCGTCGCCAACATGTTCTTCCTGCCGATGGGGGCGTGCATGGTCGCGAACGGCTACGGCGAGGCCATTCCGGGGGCGGCGTCGCTCGACATCGCGGGCATCGCGGGCAACCTCATCCCGGTGACGCTTGGCAACGTCGTGGGCGGCGCCGTGCTCGTGGCGCTCGGCTATTGGTTCGCCTACGGCCGCCGGGCGTAACGCCGACATCCCGCCGGTGTCCGATCGCCGATTCGCACGCTATTATCCTTGCAAAGGAATAAATAGATAATAAAATCTCATCAGGACTGCCGCATTCACGTTCGAAAGGATGCTGTCGATGATTGAGATCAATTCGTTTGGCGAAACCTGTCCCAAGCCCGTCATTCGCGCCATGAAGGCGCTGCAGGACCCCGCGGCGAAGGGGTGCGTGCGGGTGCTGGTGGACAACACCGTTGCGGTCGAGAACCTCAAGCGCCTCGCCGCCAGCAAGCAGGGCAGCGCGTCCGTCGATGCGATCGAGGGCGGATGGGCGGTCACGATCGCCGGCGTTTCGGCGGAGGCGGCCGAGAACCCCGAGGGCGATGACGCCGCGCTCGCGCAGGCGGGAATCGCCTGCCCGGTGCCCGATGCGCCCTCGGCACAGCGGCCCGTCACCGTGTTCGTCGGATCGAAGGCGCTCGGACAGGGTGCACCCGAGCTCGGCAACATCCTCATCAAGGGCCTGGTCTACGCCATGTCGCAGGCCGAGGTTCCCCCGCACCGCATCGTGTTTTTCAACGACGGTGCCGCGCTCACCTGCGAGGGCTCCGAGCTCGTCGAAGACGTTCGCGAGCTCGAGCGCCGTGGCTGCGAGGTGCTCACCTGCGGCACCTGCCTGGATTTCCATGGCCTGCGCGACAAGCTCGCCGTGGGCGGCGTGACCAACCTGTACGCGATTTCGGAGTTCGTGCTCGGCCCCGACAAGATCGTGACGCTCTAGAACCGTCGCCCACACGACATGCGAGCCTTCGGCAGGGAGCTTCCATGATCTATCTCAACAACGCCGCAACGACGATTCGAAAGCCCCCGGCGGTCGCCGAAGCCGTGCTTGCCGCCATGGCGGGGGCGGGCAGCTGCTCGCGCGGGGCATCGTCCGACGACCTCGCGGCCGCCCGCTCGGTCGCAGGTGCCCGCGTGCGGCTCGCGCGGCTGATCGGCTTCGACCATCCGGAGCGCGTCATCTTCACCCAGAACGCGACGATGGCCTTAAACACCGCGATCTTCGGCCTGCTGCGCCCCGGCGACCACGTCATCACGACCGACTTCGAGCATAACTCGGTGCTGCGCCCGCTTCACGAGCTCGAGCGACGCGGGGCCATCGAGGTGAGCTATCTGCCCGCCGGCCGCGACGGGCGGCTTCATATGGAGGCGCTTGAAGGCCTGTTCAGGCCGACGACCCGTGCGGTCGTCGCCACGCACGCCTCCAACCTGACCGGCGCGGTCACGGATGCTCCGGCGCTCGCCGCCGCGGCGCACGGACACGGGGCGCTGCTCGTGCTCGACGCCTCCCAGACGCTCGGTGCGTATCCGCTCGACATGGCCGGTATCGGGGCTGACATCGTCTGCTTCACCGGGCATAAGGCCCTCATGGGTCCGCAGGGCACCGGTGGGCTCGCCGTGTCGCCGGAAGTCGAGCTCACGCCGCTTGTCCACGGGGGGACGGGCGTCAAGAGCGCCGACCCCTTCCAGCCGGAAAGCTATCCGGAGCACCTGGAGGCGGGCACGATGAACGCGCACGGCCTCGCGGGGCTTGACGCCGCCATGGCGTTTCTGCTGGACGTGGGCATCGAGCGCGTCGAGGAGCATGAGCGCACCCTGCGCGAGCGTTTCGTCGCGGGCGTGCGCGACCTGTCCGGCGTCACCGTGTACGGTCTTTCGGACGGGCATGCGCACACCGGTGCGGTCGCGCTCAATCTTGTGGGTATCGACTCGTCGAGCCTGGCGGACCGGCTCGCCCAGGAGTACGACATCGCGACCCGCGCGGGCCTTCACTGCGCCCCGCGCATGCACGCCGCCCTGGGCACGCTCGAGCGCGGCGCGGTCCGCGTCTCGTTCGGCTGGTACACGACGGTCGACGAGGTGGATGCGGCAGCCTCGGCGGTATCCGAGATCGCCGGCGAGCTCTCGTCGCGCGGATAGGGGGCGCATCGTCATGGTTCGCGAGAAGAGCGAGCGCTTCGTCGTCTCGTTTGCAAGCACGTTCGATGCGATGGAGGCCGAGCGCTTGTGCGGCGAGGCGCGTCTGGAAGGGCGCATCATACCCCTGCCCGTCGAGATCGATTCGGAATGCGGGCTGGCGTGGTCCATGCCCGCATCCGACGAGGCGCTGCAGGCGTTTCACGCCGCGGTCGAGGGGCATCTCGTTCCCGAAGGCGTCTATCGCCTGATGCTGTAGGGTACACGGGCGCGTTGCGCGCCACGCGATCGAAGGAGGTCCAGTTCCATGGAGACGAAGGTGAAGCTCACCAAGCTCGCCGAATGCGCGGGATGCGGGGCGAAGGTCGGCGCCGGCGAGCTTGCCCAGCTGTTCGAGGGGTTTCCCCAGGTGCGCGATCCCAACCTGCTCGTCGGCTTCGACCATGCCGACGATGCCGCCGTCTACCGCCTGCGCGACGACCTCGCGATCGTCCAGACGCTCGACTTCTTCCCGCCGATTGCCGACGATCCGTTCACCTTCGGTCAGATCGCGGCCGCCAACGCCCTGTCGGATATCTACGCGATGGGCGCGACGCCCATCACCGCCCTGAACATCATGGCCGTGCCCGAGGACATGCCCAAAGACGCCGTCCGCGAGATTCTGCGTGGCGGCGCCACGAAGGTTGCCGAGGCGGGCGCCATCGTGGCGGGCGGCCACAGCATCTACGACCCCGAGCCCAAGTACGGGCTGTCGGTGACGGGCGTGATCGACCCCGAGCGCCTGCTTCGCAACGACACGGCGCACCCCGGTGACGTGCTCATCTACACCAAGCCCGTGGGCATCGGCGTTCTGACCACGGCGCTCAAGGGAGGCCTGGCGGGGGAGGACGAGCGCGCGCTCGTCGAGGGCATCATGGCGACGCTCAACCGCACCGCCGCCGAGGCGGCCCGTCCATATCGCGTGCACGCCTGCACCGATATCACCGGGTTTGCGGTGCTCGGCCACGCGCTTGAGTTCGCGCAGGGGTCCGATACCAGGATTGAGCTGCATGCCGATGCCTTCGAGTTTCTGCCCGGCGTGCTGGACTATGCCGCCATGGGCATCCTGCCCGCGGGCGTCTACCGCAACCGGCGTTTCGCCGAGGCCGAGGTGGACATCGACGTAGCCGTCCCCCTCGCCGTCGCTGATGTGCTGTTCGATCCCCAGACGTCGGGCGGCCTGCTGTTCGCCGTCGACCCCGATGATGTCGACGCGCTCGAGCGCGCGCTCGTCGCGGCGGGTCCCGCCGTGCCGTCCGTACAGCGTATCGGGGAGGTTCATCCCTATGAGGGCGGAGCGCGCGTTCGGGTGCGGCGCGGCCGCTAGCCCCCAAACCATAAGCAGCCAAGCGCCAAGCGTGGTGGATGACGGGCGCGAGCGACCATGCCGGCGTTTCGCGCGTGAAAACCGGTACCGCACGATAGGCGCTGCAGCGATGTTGCGCGCGCCACGCCGCATGCGCTCCTGCCTGTAACGCAGGGAAACACGCATGAAACGTTTTAGCAACACCGCCGCAAACGTATGGGGCGTGAGCTGCCAAAACGTTATCGAACAGAAATCCTCCATACACTTTGTTGAAATAAAGCGCTCTTCCTGCGTAGTAGTATGGGTGCGCATTCCAGAAGACAGTACAGGGGAGGACTACCATGACGTATTCCGAGAGGGTCATCGCCGAGCTGCGCGAGCGCTATGCCGACCAGCCCGAGTTCCTGCAGGCTGCCACCGAGGTCCTCGAGACCATTCAGCCCGCGCTCGATGCGCACCCCGAGTTCGAGGAGCAGGCGCTGCTCGAGCGCATCGTCGAGCCGGAGCGCGTGATCATGTTCCGCGTGCCGTGGGTCGATGACGAGGGCAAGGTCCAGGTCAACCGCGGCTACCGCGTCGAGTTCAACTCGGCGATCGGCCCCTACAAGGGCGGCCTGCGCTTCAATCCCACGGTGACGCTCGGCATGCTCAAGTTCCTCGGCTTCGAGCAGATCTTCAAAAACGCGCTCACGACGCTGCCCATGGGCGGTGGCAAGGGCGGCTCGGACTTCGACCCCAAGGGCAAGTCCAACCGCGAGGTCATGGCGTTTTGCCAGAGCTTCATGACCGAGCTCTCGCGCCACATCGGCCCCAATACCGACGTTCCCGCCGGCGATCTTGGCGTGGGCGGCCGCGAGATCGGCTATATGTTCGGCCAGTACAAGCGCCTGCGCAACGAGTGGAACGGCGTGCTCACCGGCAAGGGCCTCACCTTCGGCGGCTCGCTCGCACGCACCGAGGCGACCGGCTACGGTCTTGTGTACTTCGTCGACGAGTACCTGAAGAGCCGCGGCGACTCGTTCGAGGGCAAGAAGGTCGTCGTGCACGGTTCCGGCAACGTCGCGATCTATGCGATCCAGAAGGTCTCGCAGCTGGGCGGAACGGTCATCGCCGCCTCCGACACCAAGGGCTGGGTTGAGGATCCCGACGGCATCGACTACCAGGTGCTCGAGGACATCTACAACCAGAAGCGCTCCGGCCACGACAAGGGCGTGAGCCTCGCGATGTATGTCGACAAGCGCCCGAACGCCGTCTGGCACGCCGAGGATGGCCGCGGCGTGTGGCAGCTTCCCTGCGACATCGCGCTGCCCTGCGCCCGTGAGAACACCCTGACGCTCGAGGATGCCCAGGCGCTCGTCGCGGGCGGCTGCAAGGTCGTGGGCGAGGGCGCCAACATGCCCACCACGCCCGATGCGACCGTCTACCTGCAGGAGAACGGCGTCGCCTTCATGCCCGGCAAGGCCGCGAACGCCGGCGGCGTGCTCGTCTCCGGCCTCGAGATGAGCCAGAACGCCGAGCACCTCTCCTGGACGTTCGAGGAGGTCGACGGCAAGCTTGAGGCGCTCATGCGCGGCATGTTCCACAACGTGGACGACACGGCGCGCGCTTACGGGCACGAGGGCGACTTCGTGACCGGTGCGAACATCGCCGGCTTCCTGAAGGTCGCCAACGCGATGATGGCCCAGGGCATCTGCTAGGACGCCATTTCACGGACCACCCCTTCGAAGGCCCCGCACGCCCCGTTGCGTGCGGGGCCTTCCTGTGGATATATGAGCCCGGTATGGGGGACGGATGCAGAAGAAGCGCTGCTCCGGTACACTGAGGATTCCGGCAAAGAATCGACCCGCCTTGAGGATGGGGGAGGAATGCTCAGATTCGGAAGATTTGTTCGGGCGGCAAACGTTGCCGACGCGCTGGAGGTGCTCAAGTTTCGCAAGGGCGCCCAGGTGCTCGGCGGAGGCATGTGGATGCGCCTGTCCGACCGAACGGTTCCCTGCGTGATCGATCTGTCCGACTGCGGACTCGACAAGATCGAGGAGACCGATGACGAGTTTCGCATCGGCGCCTACGTCACCCTGCGCCAGCTCGAGTGCGACGCCGCGCTCAACGTCGCGACGGGCAACGTGCTCAACGCTGCCGTCCGCGACATCGTGGGCGTGCAGTTCCGCCAGCTCGCAACCGTCGGCGGCAGCGTGTTCGGTCGCTTTGGCTTCTCCGACGTCATCTGCGCGCTGCTCGCGCTCGACGCCGAGGTCGAGCTCGCCGAGGCGGGGCGCGTCCCGCTCACGCAGTTCGTCGACATGCCCTACGAGCTCGACATCCTGACGCACATCGTGATTCGCAAGCACGATTACCGTGCCTCCTACCGCTGCGTCCGCAAGGCCGCCACCGACTTCGCGACCATCAACGCCTGCGCCGCGTACTGGGACGGCGACTGGCATGTTTCGGTGGGCGCGCGACCGGCGAAGGCCCGCCTGCTTATCGGGGCCGACTTGGGGCTCGCGCCCACTGCTCCTGCGCCCGCCGAGCTCGCGAGCGCCGTCGAGGCGGTGCGCTCGCTGAAGTACAGTTCCAATCTGTGGGGCTCTGAGCGCTATCGCCGTCATCTCGCCGGCGTGCTCGCCGCCCGCGCCATCGTCGACGCGGCTCGGTACGATTCGCCCGAAGCCCTGGAGGCCGCTCGGGCCGTTTGCGCCGGTGAGGAGGCGATTGCATGAGCGAGAAGCTGATGGACGTGAGCGTCGTCCTGAACGGCAAGAAGATCATCGCAAGCGTGGCGCCCGATATGTCGCTGCTTTCGTTCGTGCGCGACCGGGGCTGCAAGTCCGTCAAGTGCGCGTGCGAGACCACGAACTGCGGCCTGTGCACGGTGTGGCTCGATGGGCGCGCGGTGCTGTCCTGCGCCGTACCCATGATGCGCGCGAACGGCCACGAGGTCACCACCCTCGAGGGCCTGCAGGCCGAGTCCGCCGATTTCGCCCGCTGCATGGCCGAGGAGGGTGCGGAGCAGTGCGGCTTCTGCTCGCCCGGCCTCATCATGAACGTGCTCGCCATGGAGCGCGAGATCCGCGACCGCGCGGTCGCGCAGGGCGTCGAGCCCGCGATGCCCTCCGATGAGGACATGGATTCCTATCTGGCCGGCAACCTGTGTCGCTGCACCGGCTACACGAGCCAGCGCCGCGCCATCCGCCGCTATATGGCGAGCCGTTTCGCCGCTGCCGGCGAGGCTTCCGCGGCGGCTGGAAAGGGGGAGTAGCCCATGAGCATGATCGTTACCCGCGAGAGCGAGCGCGTGAACCTCGCGCACGTCGGCGCGCGCACCGTCAAGAAGGACGCCGCCGCGCTGCTCTCCGGCAAGCCCCTGTTTACCAACGACCTCGTTCCCGCCGACACGCTGACGGTGAAGATTCTCCACAGCCCGCACGCTTTCGCGCGGATTCGGGCCATCGATACGTCGCGCGCCATGAAGATCCCCGGTGTCGTCGCCGTCTACACCTACCGCGACGTGCCGAACAAGCGCTTCACGCTCGCCGGCCAAAGCTACCCCGAGGCGAGCCCCTACGACCGCCTCATCCTCGACGAGGTCGTCCGCTACGTGGGCGACGAGGTCGCCATCGTGGCCGCCGAGACCGCCGATGCGGCCGAGCGCGCCCTCAAGCTCATCAAGGTCGACTACGAGGTCATGGAGCCCGTCCTCGACTTCACCCAGGCCAAGGGCAACCCGATCGTCATCCATCCCGAGGACAACTACCACGTCAACGGCGCATGGATCAACAACGACCGCATGCGCAACGTCGTGGCCTCGGGTCTGTCCGAGCACGGCGACCTCGAAGCTGCCTTCGCCGAGTGCGACCTCGTCATCGACGAGACCTACCACACGCTCGCCGACGCGCAGGCGATGATGGAGACGTTCCGCTCCTTCGCCGAGATCGACGCCTACGGCCGCATCACGGTGACCTCCTCCACGCAGGTGCCGTTCCACGTGCGCCGCATGGTGGCCAACGCCCTCGACATACCGCAATCGCGCGTGCGCGTGGTCAAGCCACGCATCGGCGGCGGCTTCGGCGCCAAGCAAAGCGGCTGCAACGAGATCTTCTGCGCGTTCGTGACGTACATGACCGGGCGTCCCTCCAAGATCATCTACACGCGTGAGGAGACGCTCGCCTCGTCCAACTCGCGCCATGAGATGCAGATGCACGTGCGCCTGGGCGCGAAAGACGACGGTACGATCGTGGCCATCGATCTGTACACCCTGTCCAACCAGGGTGCTTATGGCGAGCACGGGCCCACGACCGTCGGCCTGTCCGGTCACAAGAGCCTGCCTCTGTACAACCGCGCCCGCGCGAGCCGCTTTGCGTTCGACGTCGTGTACTCCAACACCATGCCCGCCGGAGCCTATCGCGGCTACGGTGCGACGCAGGGCCTGTTTGCCGTGGAGTCCGCCGTCAACGAGCTGGCAGACCGGCTCGGCATGGATCCCTGCGAGCTGCGGCTGAAAAACCTCGTCACCCCCGGCGAGCGTCTGGCTCAATACGACGACAACGAGCTGTATTCCTGCACGGCCGCCGACTGCCTGCGCCGCGCGATGGAGATGATCGGCTGGGGCGACAAGCCGCTTCGCCGCGATCTGGGCGATCGCGTGCGCGGACTCGGCGTGGCGCTGTCCATGCAGGGCTCCGCGATCGCCAAGATCGATATCGGCTCGGTCGACCTGCGCGTCGAGGAGACCGGTTTCTACACGCTGTCCATCGGCGCGACCGACATGGGCACGGGCTGCGACACGATCCTGGCGCAGTTCGCGGCCGAGGCGCTGCGCTGCGACACCGACCGCATCGTGGTCCACGGCGTCGATACCGACGTGTCGCCCTTCGATACCGGGTCGTACGCGAGCGCAAGCACCTATCTGACTGGCATGGCCGTCCTGAAGGCATCCGAGAAGCTCATCGCCGAGCTGCGTGCCCGCGCCGCCGGTTTCATGGGCGTGCATGTGGACGACGTGCTGTTCGATGGCGACAACCTCCTCGCTTTCGCCCCCGGCACGCTCGAGCCGGCGTCCGGCGAGACGACCCCGGAGTTCTCGGGTATCTACGACGACGTCGAGGCCATCGCGCGCTCGTATCGTCTCGCCCAGGCCGCGCCCGACGCCGAGCCCGTGGCACAGATGTCGCTGGTCGAGCTTGCCAACAAGCTCGTCGCGGGCGGTGACGGCGATTGCCTCACGGCGCATGCCGCAGCGAGCTCGCCCACGAGCCCGCCGCCTTTCATGAGCGGTATCGCCGAGGTCGACGTCGACAAGGCGACCGGCAAGGTGACGGTGGTCGACTACGTGAGCGTGGTCGACTGCGGCACCGTGGTGAACGAGAACCTCGCCCGCGTGCAGGCGGAGGGAGGCATCGGCCAGGGCATCGGCATGGCGCTCACCGAGGACGTCCAGTACAGCGATACCGGGCGCATGCGCACCCGCTCGTTTATGACCTACAAGGTCCCGACGCGCCTCGATCTGCCCGACATCCGCGTGGAGTTTGCCCCGAGCTACGAGCCGACCGGCCCCTTCGGCGCGAAATCCATCGGCGAGGTCGTGATCAACACGCCGAGCCCCGCGATCGCGAGCGCCGTCGCTCACGCGACGGGGCACTACGTCCGCACGCTGCCGATCACCCCCGAAAAGGCTCTGTTCGGCGAGTAGCGACAAGATGGTGCCGGGTACAAACCTGGCGGGCGGCAAGATGGGGCCGGGTACAAACTTGTCGGCAAGGGGTCAAGACCCGCTTCCGGCAGGTACGGTGCGGATCGGGACCGACGGGAACCGATGAGCGCAACAGGTCCGCCCCGCTTGTCTTGGGCGGGCTTGTGCGCGTCGCGTGAGCGTGGGGAAGGGGCGAAACCTTCGCCGCGCGCACGCTGGCCACATCTGCTATCATTCCTAAGCTGTGCGCAAACTGCGGGCGTGGCGGAATTGGTAGACGCGCTGGATTTAGGTTCCAGTGGGCTTCCCGTGAAGGTTCGAGTCCTTTCGCCCGCACCATCGTGCACATCAGGTCATCTACCAAGGGCTATCGGCACCCTAACCATGCCGAAGCAGGCAAGAGGAGGAACGTTGAACATCACTTCTGACGTGAAGGACGCAAAGCTCACCGCGACGGTCACCATCCCGGCCGCCGACGTCGACGCTGCCATCAAGAAGGCCTACCGCGAGGCTGCCAAGAAGTACCGCTTCCCGGGCTTCCGTGCTGGTCATGCTCCCCGTCCCGTCATCGATAACATGCTCGGCAGCCAGGCGGTGCTCGCCCAGGCCACCGAGGACGTGCTGCGCGCCAACGAGCCGCAGGTCATCAACGAGCTCGACATCGTCCCGGTCAAGGAGGCCGACTACAGCGGTGTCGACAACATGCTCGTCGACCACGAGGACTACGTCTACACCATCGAGTTCGCGCTCCGTCCGAGCTGCGAGCTCACCTCCTACGATCCCGTCGAGATCGAGATGCCTCCCGCGGAGGTCACCGAGGGCGAGATCGACGCTCAGATCGACATGCTCCTGGGCTATCACGCGTCGTTCTCCGACGTTGAGCGTCCGGTCGCCGAGGGCGATTACGTCACCGTCGACATCGAGGACGTCAAGGGCGCCGAGGCGCTGGCGGGCGAGGGCCGCATGATCGTCGCCGGCTCCGGCAGCATCTCCGCCGCCTTCGACGAGGGCCTGATCGGCATGGCCGTCGATGAGTCCAAGGAGATCTCCTGGACGCCTGAGGGCGACGATGCCGAGGAGGTCACCGTCAAGGTCACCGTCAAGGGCATCCGCGAGCGCACCCTGCCCGAGCTCACCGACGAGTTCGCCAAGGAGTCCTTCGGCTTCGACGACGTCGCCGCCATGCGTGACGCCGTGAAGATCGAGCTCGACGCCGACAAGAGCTCCAAGCTCCCCGGCATCAAGGAGAACCGCGCCGTCGCCAAGCTCGCCGAGCGTCTCGATCTCGAGAAGGTCGACGAGGACTACGAGCAGTCCGTCTTCTCCGAGCTCGGCCAGAACTTCCTCCAGAGCCTGGCCGGCCGTGGCATGTCGCTGGACACCTGGCTGCAGATGTCCAACATGTCCACCGAGGCCTTCCTTGCCGACCTGCACCGTCAGGCCGACGACGTCGCCCGCGAGTCCCTCGCCCTCGACGCGCTCGCTCGCGAGCTCAAGGTCGAGGTCACCGATGAGGACGTCGACGCCGAGTTCGAGCGCGCTGGCGTCGAGGATCCGGCTGCGTCCAAGGCTGCCTTCATCGCCGAGGGCCGCATGCCCGCCATCCGCGACTCCATTCGTCGCTCCAAGGCTTGCGACTGGCTCGTCGAGACCGCCGTCGTGACCGAGGTTGACGAGTTCGCGAAGGCTGACGCCGAGTAGTGAAAACCGCCGCGAGGCGGGTATCATACCGGGAGACCGGATTGTGTGTTACGGTGCATCGATTGCGGGCGCAGGCCGTCCGCCGTGCACCGTAACGCTTATGTTGGAACGATAGGGACAGGAGAGTTCCATGCACAGGATCGATTCCGCGCTCGTGCCGTATGTCATCGAGCAGACGCCGCGCGGCGAGCGCAGCTACGACATCTATTCCCGCCTGCTCAACGACCGCATCATCTTCCTCGGCGAGGAGATCAACTCCGTGACCGCGAACCTGGTCATCGCGCAGCTGCTCCACCTCGAGAGCCAGGATTCCGAGAAGGACATCTCGCTGTACATCAACTCGCCCGGCGGCGAGGTGTACTCGGGTCTCGCCATCCTCGACACCATGAACTTCATCAAGCCCGACGTCTCGACCATCTGCGTGGGCATGGCCGCCTCCATGGCCGCGGTGCTGCTTGCGAGCGGTGCGCGCGGCAAGCGCTTCTGCCTGCCCAACTCCATGGTCATGATTCACCAGCCCAGCGGCGGCGTCCAGGGACAGCAGACCGAGATCGAGATCGTTGCCCGCGAGATCCAGGAGAACCGCCGCAACCTCAACCAGATCCTGGCCGACGCCACGGGCCAGCCGTTCGAGAAGGTCGAGGCCGATACCGAGCGCGACCACTACATGCGCGCCGCGGACGCCTTGGCCTACGGTCTCGTGGACCGCGTCATCACGTCCCGCTCCGAGGCTGTCAAGGGGAGTGCCGAGTAATGGCAGACACCACGTCCGATCAGATGTACTTCGGTCCCATCCACTGCTCGTTTTGCGGGAAGACCCAAGACCAGGTGCGCAAGCTCGTCAAGGGGCCGAGCAACATCTTCATCTGCGACGAGTGCGTCGCGGCCTGCTCCGAGATCCTCGAGGAGTCGCTCGCCCAGGATTTCCTGGCCGAGCAGCAGCACATGGCCTATCCTCCTGCGGGCATGGCCTATTCTGCCCCCGAGCCCGAGGCGGCGCCTGAGGCCGATGATGCGCACGTCGCCTCTCGCTTGATCACGCGCGTCCCGACGCCTCATCAGATCTATGATGAGCTGTCCGCATACGTCATGGGCCAGGAGGACGCGAAGCGCGCCATGTCGGTCGCGGTCTACAACCACTACCGCCGCGTGCTCGAGCACGAGGCGGAGCCCGATGCGGCCGATCCGGCCGGCCTCGACGACGTTGAGCTCGCCAAGAGCAACATCTTGCTGCTCGGCCCGACCGGTACGGGCAAGACGCTGCTCGCCCAGACGCTCGCGCGCATCCTCGAGGTGCCCTTCGCCATCGCGGACGCCACGGCGCTCACCGAGGCGGGCTACGTGGGCGAGGACGTCGAGAACATCCTGCTCAAGCTCATCAACGCCGCCGACGGCGACGTCGCTCGCGCGCAGATCGGCATCATCTACGTGGATGAGATCGACAAGATCGCGCGCAAGGCCGAGAACCTCTCCATCACGCGCGACGTGTCGGGCGAGGGCGTGCAGCAGGCGCTGCTGAAGATCCTCGAGGGCACGGTGGCGAGCGTGCCGCCCACCGGCGGCCGCAAGCACCCGCAGCAGGAGCTCATCCAGATCGATACCACGAACATCCTGTTCATCTGCGGCGGCGCCTTCGTGGGGCTCGATAAGATCATCTCCGACCGCGTCGGCAACAAGGGCGTCGGCTTCAACTCCGAGATCGCCGGGCCCACGAGCGCCGACGAGAACGATCTGCTCAAGCAGGTGCTCCCGCAGGACCTGAACGCGTTCGGCATGATCCCTGAGTTCATCGGCCGTACGCCGGTCATCACGCAGACCAACGCGCTTGCCGAAGACGACCTCGTGTCGATCCTCACCGAGCCGAAAAACGCGATCGTTCGCCAGTACCGCAAGATGTTCGAGCTCGAGAACTGCGACCTCGAGTTCGAGGACGAGGCGCTGCACGAGATCGCCAAGCTCGCACTTGCGCGCAAGACCGGTGCTCGCGGCCTGCGCAGCATCTGCGAGGACCTGCTGCAGCAAACCATGTTCGACCTGCCGAGCGAGGAGGGCGTGACGCGCGTCGTGGTGACCGCCGCCTCCGTGCGCGGCGAGGAGCAGCCCCGTCGCGTCTTCGACGTCGACCTCGACTAACCCGCCCGACCCGTTTTGGGATGGGGACGTTTTACGTCATTGCACGCAAAGGGCCGCTGCGTAAGTTCGCAGCGGCCCTTTGCGTGCAGGGCTGTCCTGATGATGAACGGCGAGTCCCCGCGGCGGGCTTCTATCCCGCGGGCGGCATGTGCACGGTCGGTTAATCTTGCCTGCTCGCACGGCGCGTGGGCGCTTTCGTGGTAACCTCATCTCTTGTGTATCGCAACAGAAAGGGAATTTCGCATGGAAGAGATGCCCAAGACATATGAACCGGCAGAGAACGAGCCGAAGATCCTGCAGAAGTGGCTCGATGGGGGCTACTACCAGCGCCGTCCGGGCGTGGGCGACTGCACCGTCACCATCCCGCCGCCCAATGTGACCGGCAAGCTGCATATGGGTCACGCGCTCGACGACTCCATCCAGGATGCCATCGTGCGCCAGGCGCGCATGCGCGGCCGCTCGACCCAATGGATCTTGGGTACCGACCATGCCGGTATCGCCACGCAGACCAAGGTGGACAAGAAACTCAAGGAGGAGGGCAAGAACCGCCTCGAGATGGGACGCGAGGCCTTCCTGGACGCCTGCTGGGACTGGACGCACGAGTACGGCGGCACCATCAAGGAGCAGATCAAGCGCATGGGCTGCTCGGTCGACTTCGAGCACGAGCGCTTCACCATGGATGCCGACTACGCCGAGGCGGTCCGCAAGGTCTTCTGCGACTGGTACCACGACGGCCTGATCTACCGCGGCAAGCGCATCGTCAACTGGTGCCCGTCGTGCACGACGGCCATCTCCGACGACGAGGCGGAGTACAAGGAGGAGTCCGGTCACCTGTGGCACCTGCGCTACCCGCTGACCGAGCCCGTGAACGGCCAGGAGTACATCGTCGTCGCCACCACGCGTCCCGAGACCATGCTCGGCGACACCGGTGTGGCGGTCTCGCCGAAGGACCCCGAGAAGGCCGCCTTCGTGGGCAAGACCGTGATGCTGCCCATCGTGGACCGCGAGATTCCGATTTTTGAGGACTGGCATGTCGACGCCGGCTTCGGCTCGGGCTTCGTCAAGGTCACGCCGGCGCACGACCCCAACGACTACGCCATGGGGGTCGCCCACGACCTGCCGCAGATCAACATCTTCGACGAGCACGCCGTCGTGGTCGAGGGCTATGGCGAATTTACCGGCATGACCCGCGACGAGTGCCGCGAGGCCGTCGTCGCGTGGTTCGAGGAGCACGGTTTGCTCGACCACATCGAGGAGCACGACCACTCCGTCATGCATTGCTACCGCTGCGACACCACGCTCGAGCCGTGGCTGTCCGAGCAGTGGTTCGTCGCGGTCGACAAGCTCAAGCAGCCGGCTATCGACGCCGTCGAGAGCGGCCGCGTGCGCTTCAACGCCGATCGCTGGAAGCAGTCCTACCTCACCTGGATGGAGAACCTGAAGGACTGGTGCATCTCCCGCCAGCTGTGGTGGGGCCACCGCATTCCCGTGTTCTACTGCGAGGACTGCGGCTGGGAGGACGCGCTCATGGAGGACACCGACGTGTGCCCGAAGTGCGGCGGCCGCCACGTGCATCAGGACGAGAACGTGCTCGATACCTGGTTCAGCTCGCAGCTGTGGACCTTCGCCACGCAGGGCTGGCCCCAGAACCCGGCGGCGCTCGAGGGACATCATCCCACCACGGCGCTCGTCACCGCCCGCGACATCATCGCGCTGTGGGTCGCCCGCATGATCATGAGCTCCGAGTACTTCCTGGGCGAGGAGCCGTTTTCCGACGTCGTCATCTATCCGACGATCCTCGCCAAGGACGGCAGCCGCATGTCCAAGTCCAAGGGCAACGGTGTGGACCCCATGGACCTCATGGACAAGTACGGCGCCGACGCCATGCGCTTCAACCTGCTGTCGCTGTTCACCAACAACCAGGACGTCAAGTTCGACGCCGATATCGATAAGAAGACGCATGAGTTCTTGGGCAGCCCCCGTACCGAGCAGGCGCGCGCCTTCGTCACGAAGATCTGGAACGCGAGCCGCTTCCTGCTCATGAACATGGAGGGCTACACGCCGGGCGAGCCGGTCGCCGAGACCGCCGCGGACGCTTGGATGTTCAGCCGTCTCGCCAAGACCGTGAAGGGCGTGACCGACGGCGTCGAGACCTATACCTTCGGCGATGTCGCCCGCAGTGTGCAGCAGTTCTTCTGGAACGAGGTCTGCGACTGGTACGTCGAGGTCACCAAGGCCCGCCTGAAGGACGAGGGAGCACGCCTGCAGGCGCAGCGCAACCTCATCTTCGTGCTGGACACCTCCCTGCGCCTCATGCACCCGCTCATGCCGTTCGTGACCGAGGCCATCTGGGATGCCATGCCCGCGAGCTGCCTCGACATGGACGGCGAGCGCGCGAGCGCCCTCATGGTCGCCGCATGGCCCGAGCCCGCCGATTACGAGAAGTGGGTCGACGAGCCCGCCGAGCTCGCCTTCGAGCTGACGCGCGCCGTGGTGACCGATGTGCGCTCCACGCGTGCCCGCTACCGTCTGAGCCCCAAGGAGGCGCTGCCGGTCGTGGTGTGCGCCCATAGCGATGTCGCCGCGCAGGCCATCGACGGCATGAACGGCTTTATCTGCAGCCTGGCGAACGTGAGCGAACTCACGGTTGCGGGCGAGGAGGGCTTCGCGAAGCCCGAGGCCGCCATCGCCCTTGCCGGTCCCGATTTCGATGCGTACGTGATCGTGGGCGACCTGGTGGATTTCGCCGCCGAGAAGGCGCGTATCGAGAAGGCTATCGCCAAGGACGAAAAGGAGCTCGCGAGCGCCAACAAGACGCTTTCCAACGAGGGCTTCATCGCCAAGGCGGCACCCGAGGTCGTCGCCAAGAAGCGCGAGCGCGCCGCCGAGCTCGAGGCCGAGATCGCGGCGCTGACGGCACAGCTCGCCGATTTCGCGTAAGCCGGCTGCATCGGGTTTGCCGATCTCGCCTTCCAGCTGCCGGAACGGCGGGGGTGTGCGTACCGCAGGCGTTTCGCCGCGCTGGAAGGCGCCTGTGCTGTGACGAGTCCGTGTAAGGACGGGCCCCGGGTGATGTGTGAAGACATGCATCGCCCGGGGCCTTTTGTCGCGTGATGACGCCGGCCTTCGCCGATCAGGGGCGGCGTGCGGCGCGCCGTGCCGTGTACATCGCCCGATGTCGCCATGAGTGCTACCATCTGGTTCGCCCTGATAGCCCCGATCACTCCGGATCACGAGAAACGTAGGAGCTGATATTCCATGCCAAAGCGTGCAGGAGCCTATACGGTGCCCTTCGAGGTGCCCGAGCTCGGTTTTGACGAGGCTGTCGCCCTCGCCGCCGACACCGGTCGCATCTCGGGTGATGCCGGCCCTTTGCTCGAGACCGTCATCGATATGCTCAACGAGCTCGAGCGACCCGATGAGCACTTTGATTGCCTGCAGGTCGCAGGCACCAACGGCAAGACGTCGACGACGCGTTTTGCCGCGGCCATCCTGCACGGGGAGGGCCTGCACACCGCCCTGTACACCTCGCCCCAGCTCGTGCGCTATCCGGAGCGCATGGAGATCGACGGTCGCGTCGTCTCGGATGCGGCGTTCGCCCACGGCGTCTCCGTCGCCGTCGAGGCGGGCCGGCGCGTCAACGCTGCGCGCACGGCGGCGGGCGATCTCGCGTACACCATCACACCGTTCGATCTGCTGACCGTGGCGGCGCTCGTCGTGTTCGCCGAGGCGCGCATCGATGTTGCCGTGCTCGAGGTGGGCATGGGCGGCCGCTGGGACGCGACGAGCGCGACCGATCCCGTCGCGGTCGCCATCACGGGCATCGGCTTGGACCATATGCGCATCCTAGGCGATACGCTCGAGGCCATAGCCCGAGAGAAGGCCGCCGTGATCAAGCCGGGGCGCGTCGTGGTGCTGGGGGAGGGGACGCACGAGCCGTCGGTCCAGCGCGTGATGGACGAGCGCTGCGAGGCCTGCGGCGTGCATCCGCTCGTGGCGGCCCATGAGGTCCGTGCGCTGCCCAAGCGCTTAGGCGATGCGATCGCGTTTTCGGTTCCCACCGCGCGCGCCACCTATGAGCTGCGCATTCCGAAGCCGAGCTACCAGCCGCAAAACGCTGCATGTGCCGTCTGCCTTTGCGAGGCGTATCTGGGCCGCGCGCTCGATGCCGGCCGCCTGCAGGCAAGCCTTGCCGCCTGCCCCACGCCCGGGCGCTTCGATGTGGTGCGCACCGATCCGCTCGTGCTCATCGACGCATGCCACAACCCCCAGAGCTGCGAGAACTTTGTCGCCGCACTCGACGAGATCGATTCTGACATCAGCGCGCGGCCAGTACTGCTCATCGCGGCGCTGTCCGATAAGGATGTCTCCCGCATCGTCCGCATCCTTGTTCCGGCGTTCCCGCGCATCGCTGTGACCGCCACCGCATCCGATCGCGCGCTTGCCCCGCACGAGCTTGCGACCATCGTTTCCGATGAGCTCGCGCGCGAGGGGAGGGAGGCATCCGATCTGGTCGCGGTGCACCCGACGGTCGCCGACGCGCTCGCGGCGTTTTCAGCGGCAGGCGAGCCGCTGGTCGCCGCCGGAACGATCACGCTTGCCGGCGAGGTCGCAGGGCTCGTCAGGGGCTGAACGCGTGCGCGACCGAGCGCATCCGGTCCGTCGTTTTGCAAGAAGCGAGATACCTGAAGCCTGAACCTGAGGACGCGTACATCATGGGAAGAACGAAAAAACACCAGCTCAAGGTATGCATATCGCGGGCTCGTGTAGAAATCTTCAAGTTCTACTTTAAGGTGAATGTCTGACCTATACTGGTGAGCGACGTAATGGACAGATAGGAGTCGCTTGCCTATGACGGATATCGAATCCGGATTCCGATTCTCGCGCCCCGCGCGCATCGCCTGCACGGTGGGCCTGACGCTCGCCATCGCGAGCGCCGGCGTCTGCGCACCGTTCGGCAATCGGGCGTTCGCTGCGTCTCAGCAGACCTTAGCCGAGCTTGCGAGCCTGACCGCGCAGGTGCAGGATGCCGCTGCCGCCCACGAGGAGGCCACCGCCAAGGTTGCCGAGCTCGACGGCCAGATTGACGATCTCGCCGACGAGATCATGCACATCGAGCAGGACGTCATCCCTGAGCAGCGCGACCGCGCTTCCGATGCCGCGGCCAATCTCTACAAGATGCGCCAGTCCTCGTCCAATATCGTCTCCATGCTGTTCTGCGCCGACTCGCTGTCCGATTTCATCACGCAGACCAAGTACCTCACGGCCGTCCAGGATGACAACGTCGATGCCCTGAACGACTACGAGCAGGCGCGCACGGACCTCAATGAGAAGCTCGCCAAGATCTCCGCCACGCGCGACGAGGTCGCCGAGCAGGAGAAGCGCGCCGCCGAGGCCCTCGAGCAGGTCTCCGCCGCCCGCGCCGCCCTGCAGCAGCGCGCTGCGAGCGAGGACGCCGCCGAGGCCGCTGCCGCCCGCGCTGCGGCCGCCGAGGCCGCCAAGGTCGAGCAGCAGATGAGCGGGGGATCCGATTCCGCGTCCGAACCCCAGCAGGGGAGCGCCGAGGGCGGGAATAGCTCCGACGACGCGCCGTCATCCGACGGATCGGGCAGCTCCGAGGGCGCTCAGCAGACGCCCGCGCCCGCGCCCGACCCCGATCCCGAGCCCGATTCGGGCTCCTCGAGCAACGAGAGCGGCTGGCTGTCCGGTGTCGCCTCGCATTACGGTACCGGCGACGGCTTCATGGGCGGCGTGACGGCGAGCGGCGATATCGTCACCGAGACCTCGATGGGCGTGGCCATGCTCAACGTGCCGCTCGGCACCTACGTCGAGATCCGCTACAACGGGCGTTCCGTCATCGCCGTCGTCAACGACCGCGGTCCCTATGTGCACGGCCGCGTGATCGATATGCAGCCGGCGGTCGCCCGCGCGCTCGGCTTTTTGTCCGTCGGCGTGGATACCGTGCAGTACCGGTTCCTCTAGACGACCGGCACCTCTATGGGGCCCGGGAGCCCCTCGGCAGTGAATGCGCGCCTCGCACCCTTGCGGTGCGAGGCATTTTCTTTTCAGTCGTCAAGTTCTGTCGGACAAGCGCTCCCGTACCGCGCCGTGCGCCGCCATCAGACGTATGATGATGGTGCATGCAAGGCCGATTGAAGGGACCGCTATGGGACATGTCGATGAGGATCGCGTCGCGCGCGTCGCGAAAGCGCTGGAGGAGAAGCGGCCGCACGCGCAGCTGCTCGTAACCGACCCCTGGTCGATTTTCTACCTGACGGGTTTCTATGCCGAGATGTTCGAGCGGTTCTCGGGGGTGCTGCTGCGCCCGGCGGCGGCTCCGATCATCTTCTGCAACGCCCTGTATCCCATTGACGCCTACGATAACGCCGAGGTCGTCATCTTCGACGACACCGACGATATCGCCGAGGTCCTCGCTCGCCACATCGATTCGCATCTCCCGCTAGGCGTCGACGCGCAGATGCGTTCGGGATTTCTGCTGCCGCTCATGGAGCGCGGGCTGGCATCCGATTTCTTTTTGGGCTCCTTTGCGGTCGAGCGAACCCGCGCCATCAAGGACGTGCGCGAGCGGGAGCTCATGCGCGCCTCCAGCCGCATCAACGACGCGGTGATGGGGGAGCTTCCCGCCCTGCTGCACGAGGGCGTCACGGAGCGCGAGATAGCCGCCCGCATGCTCGATGTGTATCGCGCCCACGGGGCAGAAGCGTTCTCGTTCCCGCCGATCGTGAGCTTTGGGGCCAACGCCGCCGATCCGCATCACGAGCCCGACGACACCGCGTTGCGCGCCGGCCAGGTCGTGCTGTTCGATATCGGTGGCCAGGCGCACGGTTACTGCTCCGACATGACCCGTACGTTTTTCTGGGGCGAGGTGGACGAGGAGACGCGGCGCATCTACGACGTCGTGCTGCGTGCGAACGAAGCGGCGGAGGCGCTTGTCGCGCCGGGTGTTCCGCTGTGCGATCTGGACCGCTGTGCTCGCCGCATCATCGAGGAGGCGGGCTACGGGGCCTACTTCACGCACCGGCTTGGCCATTCCATAGGCCTGCAGGACCATGAGCCGGGCGACGTGTCCGCCGTCAACACCGATGCGGCGCGCCCCGGTATGACCTTTTCCATCGAACCGGGAATCTATATCCCCGGGCGCACGGGCGTGCGCATCGAGGATCTCGTCTTGGTGACCGAGGATGGCGCTGAGGTGCTGAACTCCTACCCGAAAGACCCGCGGCGCCTCGATCTCGCATAGGACGAAACGGCGCCTTCGTTTCGTCGGACGTATGACGAAAGCGTGTCAGCTGGCGGTAATCGTGCGTTCGGTATAGAATGTCAAACCGAGTTTGTGCGATTTTCGGGACTGAAAG
This sequence comes from Collinsella tanakaei, assembly GCF_030373545.1. GTDB lineage: Bacteria > Actinomycetota > Coriobacteriia > Coriobacteriales > Coriobacteriaceae > Collinsella > Collinsella tanakaei_C. The sequence continues at coordinate 203,896 of NZ_JAUDCO010000002.1, forward strand.
GCTGAGTGGCTCATGCTCGACACCATACTTCAGGAGCTCATGTCTCCCCAGCTTCAGATGGCCATCTACCTGTTCGTGGGCTTCATCGCCGCACTGTACGTGCTGTCGGTCGTCTATGTGTTCATCGACGCGAAGCGCCGTGGCGTTCGCGCCTTCTGGGCATGGGGCATCGTCGGCCTCATCCCGCTGGTCGGCCTGATCGCCTATCTCGTGCTGCGTCCCAGCTCCTACCTCGCCGATCGCGAGGAGCAGGAGCTCGATATGGCGCTGCGCGAGCGTCAGCTCTCCGCGTACGGCACGTGCCCCCAGTGCGGTTCTCCCATCGAGAAGGACTTCGTCGTCTGCCCGGTGTGCAACACGCAGGTGCGCAACGTCTGCCCCTCGTGCCATCGCCCGCTGGATGCGCACTGGAAGGTGTGCCCGTACTGCCGTACCCACATCCAGTAACCATGTCCGGGCCGCGCGAGCGGCCCCTTTCGCTTTACGGCATCCGACTTGAAAGGCTTGCTACGATGCTTCGTGCGCCCCATCTCATCCCTCTGATTCAGACTATCTAGGCGTCTGCCCTCTACTTGCCCGCGAGGTCACGGACAGGCGCCACATACGCGCCGGGCGCTCGTCGCCCGCGGCGCGACGCGATCGAATGAGCCCCGCCCGGGGTGCGCCGTTCCGGCGCGCCTGCATGGGCGGGTATACCGCTAAGGAGAACCCATGAAAGCGCTGTTCAACGACGGATCCATTGCCGAGCTGCCCGCTGACGAGGTCACGCACGTCATCCGTCACTCCGCCGCCCATATCATGGCGCAGGCCATCAAGCGCCTGTATCCGCAGGCCGATTTCGCCTACGGTCCCGCCACCGACAACGGCTTCTACTACGATGTCGACCTGGGCGATGAGACGCTGTCCGAAGACGATCTTCCCGCCATCGAAGACGAGATGAAAAAGATCGTCAAGGAGAACCTCAAGTTCCAGACCTTCGAGCTTCCGCGCGCCGAGGCGATCGCCCTCATGGAGGAGCGCGGCGAGAAGTACAAAGTCGAGCATATCGGCGACCTTGACGAGGATGCGCGCATCACCTTCTTCCAGCAGGGCGACTACATCGATATGTGCGTCGGCCCGCACATCACCTACACCAAGGCCTTGAAGGCCTTCAAGCTCACCGGCGTCTCGGGCGCCTACTGGAAGGCCGACAAGAACAACAAGATGCTCACGCGCGTGAACGGCACGGCGTTTGCCACCAAGGAGGAGCTCGACGAGCACCTGCGCATGATCGAGGAGGCCAAGAAGCGCGACCACCGCAAGATCGGCCGCGACATGGACCTGTTCATGATGCGCGACGAGGCGCCCGGCTTCCCGTTCTTCCTGCCCAACGGCATGATCTTGAAAAACCAGCTGCTCGACTACTGGCGCGAGATCCACCACGCCGCCGGCTACGTGGAGATCTCCACGCCGCTCATCATGAACAAGCAGCTGTGGAAGACCTCCGGCCACTGGGACCACTACAAGGACAACATGTACTCCACCATCATCGATGATGAGGAGTACTGCATCAAGCCGATGAACTGCCCGGGCGGCGTGCTCGTGTACAAGAGCCATCCGCACAGCTACCGCGAGTTGCCCATTCGCGCCGGCGAGATCGGCCTGGTGCACCGCCACGAGCTCAAGGGCGCCCTGCACGGCCTGTTCCGCGTGCGCTGCTTCAACCAGGACGACGCGCACCTGTTCGTACGTCCCGACCAGCTGACCGACGAGATCGTGGGCGTGGTGAACCTCATCGACTCCGTGTACCAGAAGTTCGGCTTCACCTATCATCTCGAGCTCTCCACGCGCCCCGAGGACTCCATGGGCTCCGATGAGGACTGGGAGCGCGCCGAGGCCGGCCTGCGCGAGGCGCTCGAGCGCCTGGGCAAGGACTACGTCATCAACGAGGGCGACGGCGCCTTCTACGGCCCCAAGATCGACTTCCATCTGGAGGACTCGCTCGGCCGCACCTGGCAGTGCGGCACCGTCCAGCTCGACTTCCAGATGCCGATCAACTTCGATCTGGAGTACACCGACGCCGACGGCACCAAGAAGCGCCCCATCATGCTGCACCGTGTGGCATTCGGCTCCATCGAGCGCTTCATCGGCATCCTGATCGAGCACTACGCGGGCAAGTTCCCCACGTGGCTCGCGCCGGTGCAGGTGAAGGTCCTGCCCGTGTCCGAGAAGAGCCGCGCCTACGCTCACACCGTTGCCGACCAGCTCGATGCCGCCGGCATCCGCGTGGTCGTGGACGATCGCGACGAGAAGATCGGCTACAAGATCCGTGAGGCCCGCGGCGTGGACCGCGTGCCCTACATGCTCATCCTGGGCGAGAAGGAGGCCGAGGCGGGCAACATCTCCGTGCGCGACCGCACGAACGAGACGCATGCCTCCACGGTCGAGGAGTTCATCGCGCAGGTGAGCGCCGAGATTTCAGAGCGCTGCAGCTAGGTCACGACACGTAGGTGAACGCAGACGCCCCTTTCGATCGCTTCGATGCTCGAAAGGGGCGTTTTGTAGGGTCCCTCAAGGGCTTCGGAATCGCCCTCCTGCTAAAAAGCGTTAACGCGACAGCACGATGCGGTTTTGCCCGCTATACTGGTGAGGTTGGGGTGCCCGGGGAGGTTGGTCGAACGTGACTCAGTCGTTTCAGGAGCTTACGCGAAGCTATGCGGAGGCGCAGGGTGCGCGCTGCGCCTGGTTTCTGCGCGCCCAAAACGTTGCCGAAGCCATAGCCAAGCTCGGCCTGATCGGTCCGGGCGACCGACTCGTCATGCGCGCGACCGATGCGACCGACGAGTTCTGCGCCCGCTTCGGCGCCCGTTCGCTCTCGTTTGCTGCCGATCTGACGCCCGAAGCGTATGTCGCCGCCACGAACGCGCACGCCCATCCGGCGTCCCAGCGCTTCGTCGAGGGCCATGCTTCCTATGCCGACGGTGCCGGCGCCTCCTTCGACCAGCTGTACTGGTTCGTCGAATCGATCGGGTGCCGCGGCCTGCGCGTGCCCGATATCCGCGTCCTTGCCGAGGCTGCTCGTCGCGTCGGAGCGATTCTGCTGGTCGACAACACCGTCCCCTCGTCGTGGGGATGCCATCCGCTCGAACTCGGTGCGCACATCGCCCTCGAGGCGCTCGATCGCGTCGCCGGCGGATCTTTGAATGCGCCGGTGGTCGGTATCGCCGTCGCCCGCGATCTTCGGGGTCGTGGCAAGAAGGCGCAGCCCGACGACGCCGCGCGCAAGGCGTACCGCCTGCTTGCCCAGCGTCTGGGTGGGGAGATGTCGCATGCGGTGCCCGATATCGACGAGTGCGACGTTGCCGCTATCGCCGACGGCCTGAGCTCGCTGGCCGAGCGCATGCAGCGTCATGCCGATCACGCGCGCGTCGTGGCTGAGTATCTCGCTGCGAATCCCGTTGTCGGCTTTGTCGGTTACCCCGGCCTGAAGTCCCATCCCGATTTCGATGTCGCCGCCCGCACGCTCATGCACGGCTTCGGACCCGCCGTCGATTTCGAGCTGCCCGATTGCGCTCGCGCCGGGGCGTTCATGGCGGCGTGTTCCTGCTCCAACCGCACGCATCCTGCCGGCGGAAGGCTCACGCGCCTCTCTCCTCTGTGCGGCGACGAGTCGCACTACATCCGCCTGTTCGCCGGGCTCGACGATCCGCTGGACATCGTCGACAGCCTCGAGCAGGCCCTGCGCCTGTTCTGCAATCCTCCTCACGCCTGATCGGCGAAGCTGGCGCCCGGCGCCCCTCACAACCTGAACGCATAACCCTACGATCTGACAGTCGGGGAGGATGTCATGATCGCTTCGTTTACCCTTGCCAATCTGGCTGAGGCGCTCATCTTGGGCGTCGCGCTCGCCATGGACGCCATGGCCGTCACCCTTTCCAACTCGCTGTGCGAACCCGACATGCCGCGCTCCAAAAAGCTCGCCATGCCGATCGCCTTCGCGCTGTTCCAGATGGGTATGCCCATCGCCGGCTATTTCGGCGGCACGCTCGTGGCCCCCCTCATCGAGGCGTACGCCGGTATCGTCTCGTTTGCCATCCTCGCGTTCGTGGGCGGCAAGATGGTGTGGGAGGCCGCGCGCGAGCTGCGCGAGCCGGAGAGCTGTCCCGCGAGCCGTCTCACCTGGCCGACGATCTTCATGGAGGCCGTCGCCACCTCCATCGATGCGTTCGTCGTCGGCGTGTCGTTTGCGGCGGGCGGCAAGGACATCGTGCTCTACGGCGGCGCCATCGGCGTCACGACGCTGCTGTGCTGCCTGGCCGTGCTGGTTGTCGGGCGCAGGCTCGGCGCCCACTTCGGCCCGCGCGCCACGATCGCAGGCGGCGTGGTGCTGATCGTCATCGGACTCAAGGCCCTGATCGGCTAATCGGCGGCCACCCGGTGAGAAGTCGGCTGAAAACGCGCCCGACCCCGTTTTACCCGCGGCCTGAATACACGTCGTACGCGCGTTAGAGGTCTTCAAGCTCGTGGGCGCGCTGCGCGAGGATCGCGTCGACGTCGCGCTGGATGGACCAGAACACCTCGAGCGCGCGCTTTCCCTTGTCGGTGAGCGTCGACCCGCGGGCTCCATCGCGCGCGAGCAGGTCGTATCCCAGCTGCGCCTCCGCCTCGCGCACGATGCGCCACGCCTTGGAGTAGGCCATACCCATGCGCTTGGCGGCGCGGTTGAGGGAGTGCTCCTCCTCGACGCCGGCGAGCAGCAGCGCGATGCCGTAGCCGAAGGCCCCGGGCGCCTCGACGTCGGAATTTTTGAACTTGAGCCGTGCTGTCGCCACAATCGCCATCTGCGCGCTCCTTTGCGCTAAAGCCCGTCCTCGGCGTTTCGAAGACCGTGGGCAAAATGCTTGAAATCTTGTGCCACACGGCATTGTAGCAGCATTGTTGCACTACAATGGCTCAACGAGCCGTCCTGCCATACGGTTCGACCGCGAAACCGCGCGACGTGTCGTCGGTGCCGCTGCGCCCGACGTCGGATCGCGCCCGAACTCTGAGGAGGAGTATCCATGGCAATGTTTTTCCCCGGTGAGTCCCATACGTTCTCTGAGTATCTCCTGGTGCCCGGCTACTCGTCTTCCGAGTGCATTCCCAACAACGTTTCGCTTAAGACCCCGCTCGTGCGCTATAAGCGCGGCGAGGAGCCTTCCATCAGCCTGAACATCCCCATGGTCTCCGCGATCATGCAGTCCGTGTCCGGCGTGGACATGGGCGTGGCGCTCGCCACCGAGGGCGGCATGAGCTTCATCTACGGCTCCCAGACCCCCGAGCAGGAGGCGGCCATGGTCAAGGCCGTCAAGGACCACAAGGCCGGCTTCGTCGAGTCCGATTCCACGCTGACCCCCGACATGACCATGGAGCAGGTCATGGCGCTCAAGGACAAGACCGGTCACTCCACCATGCCCGTCACCGACGACGGCACCCCGCGCGGTCGCCTGCTCGGCATCGTGACGAGCCGCGACTACCGTCCTTCTCGCGACGACCACTCCAAGAAGGTCTCCGAGTTCATGACGCCGCGCGAGAAGCTCATCGTGGGCGACAAGGACATCACGCTCAAGCGCGCCAACGACGTCATCTGGGACAACAAGCTGAATGCCCTGCCGTGCGTCGACGAGAACGACCACCTGGTGGGCATCGTGTTCCGCAAGGACTACGACTCGCATAAGACCAACCCCAACGAGCTGCTCGACGCCAACAAGCGCTACATGGTGGGCGCGGGCATCAACACGCGCGACTACGCGGAGCGCGTGCCGCTGCTCATCGAGGCCGGCGCCGACGTCTTGTGCATCGACTCCTCCGAGGGCTTCTCCGAGTGGCAGAAGCGCACCATCGAGTGGATCCGCGCCAACTACGGCGAGAGCGTCAAGGTCGGCGCCGGCAACGTCGTGGACGCCGACGGCTTCCGCTTCCTCGCTGACTGCGGCGCCGACTTCATCAAGGTGGGCATCGGCGGCGGCTCCATCTGCATCACCCGCGAGACCAAGGGCATCGGCCGCGGCCAGGCCACCGCGCTCATCGACGTGTGCCGCGCGCGCGACGAGTACTTCGAGGAGACCGGCGTCTATGTGCCCGTGTGCTCCGACGGCGGCATCGTGTACGACTACCACATGACGCTCGCGCTCGCCATGGGCGCCGACTTCATGATGCTCGGCCGCTACTTCGCCCGCTTCGATGAGAGCCCGACCTCGCGCGTGAACGTCAACGGCCAGTACATGAAGGAGTACTGGGGCGAGGGCTCCGCGCGCGCCCGCAACTGGCAGCGCTACGATCTGGGCGGAGCGGCCAAGCTCTCCTTCGTCGAGGGCGTCGACTCCTACGTGCCCTATGCCGGCTCGCTCAAAGACGGCGTGAGCAGCACCCTGTACAAGGTCAAGTCGACCATGTGCAACTGCGGCGCGCTCACCATCAAGGAGCTGCAGCAGAAGGCCCGCCTGACGCTCGTCTCGGCGACCTCGATCGTCGAGGGCGGCGCCCACGACGTCGTCGTCAAGGACTCCCAGCAGACGGTGAGCTATCAGTAAGCTTCGTCGCGTTTTGATCGCGCAACCCGACAGGGGCTCTGCGGCCGATGCCGCAGAGCCCCTGTCTTGCTCTTACGGTGGTCACGTGACATCGCGTACGCGCCATGGAGTGCTCCCTGCGAGCGAGGCGGTCGCGCAGGATTGAGCCGTCATCATGGGGAATGGGGCATATCCGGCTCCGTCCACTCCATCATGAGCGAGCGTTTTGCTAGAATCTGGAACGTTACTGTTTGTATCCGCAAAGGAGCCTGTATGTGCGATTGCACTGAGCATACCGAGATCCCCGCGTACGACGCGGCATCGATCGAGAACAAGTGGATCGAGGCCTGGGACCGCGATAACGTCTTCGCGGTCGACGCCGATCCCGACAAGCCCAAGAAGTACGTGCTCGAGATGTTCCCGTATCCGTCGGGCGACCTGCACATGGGCCACGCGCGCAACTACACGATCGGCGACGCCATGGCGCGCCAGGCGCGCATGCGCGGCTTCGACGTCCTGCATCCCATCGGCTTCGATGCGTTCGGCCTGCCCGCCGAGAACGCCGCCATCAAGCACAACACGCAGGCCGGGGCATGGACCTATAAGAACATGGACCAGGCGCTTGCCACCATGCGCCGCATGGGCTTTTCGTATGACATGGACCGCTTGGTCAAGACCTGCAGCCCGGACTACTATCGCTGGGGCCAGTGGATCTTCGAGAAAATGTGGGAGCGCGGCCTGGTCTACCGCAAGAAGAGCCCGGTCAACTGGTGCCCCACCTGCAAGACGGTTCTTGCCAACGAACAGGTGACCGAGGGCAAGTGCTGGCGCTGCGGCTCCGAGCCCGAGAAGCGCGACCTGGAGCAGTGGTACTTCAAGATCACCGATTACGCTCAGGAGCTCCTCGACGACCTCGAGAAGCTTCCCGGCTGGCCTGAGCGCGTCAAGCAGATGCAGGCCAACTGGATCGGTCGTTCTGAGGGCGCCGAGGTAGACTTCACCCTCTGCGACGAGCAGGGCGAGCCGACCGACACGAAGATCACCGTGTTCACCACCCGCGCCGACACGCTGTTCGGCTGCACCTTCTTCCTGCTCGCTCCCGAGTACGAGGGGCTGCACGACCTCGTCGCGGGCACCGAGTACGAGGATGCCGTCACGGCGATCGTCGAGGGCGCGAAGAAGATCTCTGCCGTCGAGCGCGCCCAGGGCACGCTCGAGAAGCACGGTGCCTTCACGGGCCGCTACGTCGTGAACCCCGTCTCGGGGATGAAGGTTCCCGTGTGGGTGGCCGACTACGTCGTATCCGATTACGGCACCGGCGCCGTCATGGCCGTGCCCTGCGGCGACCAGCGCGACTTTGAGTTCGCCCGCAAGTACGACCTGCCCATCGTGCCCATCATTCTCATGGACGACGAGCGCGCGGCCATCGAGGAGGCGGGGGAGTCCATCGACACCTATCACGCCGAGACCGTCGATTGGGACTGCGCGCACGCGGCCGAGGGCACGCTCGTGCAGTCCGGCAAGTACACCGGCATGCGCGGCGGCAAGCACTCCGAGGGCGAGGCCGCGATCGTAGCCGACCTCGAGGCCGCCGGCACCGGCCGTCGCAAAGTCGAGTTCCGCTTGCGCGACTGGCTGATCTCCCGCCAGCGCTACTGGGGCAACCCCATCCCGGCCATCCACTGCGAGCACTGCGGCATCGTGCCGGTGCCCGAGGACCAGCTGCCGGTCATGCTGCCCGACAACCTCGACCTCGGTGCGGGCGAGACGCTCGCCGAGTGCGCCGAGTTCTACGAGACCACGTGCCCGGTCTGCGGCAGGCCCGCCCGCCGCGAGACCGACACCATGGACACGTTCACGTGCTCCAGCTGGTATTACCTGCGCTACTGCGATCCGCACAACGAGCAGCTCCCGTTCTCCCGCGAGGCCGCCGACCGCTGGATGCCGGTCGACAACTACATCGGCGGCATCGAGCATGCGATTCTGCATCTGCTGTACTCGCGCTTCTTCACCAAGGCCCTGCGCGACATGGGCATGCTCGACGTCGACGAGCCGTTCACCAACCTGCTGTGCCAGGGCATGGTGAAGGACGCCAACGGCGAGACCATGTCCAAGTCCAAGGGCAACGTGGTGCCGCCGTCCTCCGTCATCGAGCCCTACGGCGCCGACACCATGCGTCTCGCCATCCTGTTCATCGCCCCGCCCGAGAAGGATTTCGACTGGGATGAGGACGCCGTCGCGGGCGCCAACCGCTTCCTCAAGCGCGCCTGGCGCATCGTGTGGACCCTCGCCAACGCCGGCGACGCCCATGCTAAGCTGGACAAGGCCTCGCTGTCGGCGGCGGCCATGAAGCTGTACCGCGAGCGCCATCGCACGATCGCCAAGTGCACCGAGGACTTCGATCGCCAGCAGTTCAACACCGCCATCTCCGCGATCATGGAGCTTGTGAACGCGGCGAGCGCCTACATCAACGCCGGCGAGAAGCTCGACGCGGCGCTGTGCTCGCTCGTCGCGACCGATATCGTCTCGGTCATGGCGCCCATCTGCCCGTTCTGGGCAGACGAGCTGTGGCATGCCGCTCTCGGCAACGACTCGTACGCCTATACGGCGAGCTGGCCGGCGTTTGATCTGGCCGAGACCGTCGAGGACGAGGTCGAGATCGCCGTGCAGGTGCTCGGCAAGATGCGCGCCCACACCATGGTCGCCACCGATGCGACCGCCGAGGAGATGCAGGCTGCGGCCGAGCGCGCCGCTGCGCGCTGGCTCGAGGGCAAGACGGTCGTCAAGGCCATCTGCGTCCCCGGCAAACTCGTGAACCTCGTGGTGAAGTAACGGATTTCCCATCCCCACCGACAGACAGGGCACCTCGCGTTCGTCGCGGGGTGCCTTTTTCTATACCGTTTGCGCTGGTTCGTGATGGAGGTCAGTCGGCGCGCGGAGCGCATCCGTCCGCCCGCCAGCACGTACCGTTTGCCCAAACCATGACTGTTGGGAATGACTACAATAATAAACTCTCATAGCGTGCAAGAAATTATTATCGCACCTGCGGTATTCCGATCGAAGAGGGAAGAGGGGATCATATGCATCTTCAAACGCAGGCCCTGGTCATCGTGGGCGTGTACCTTGTCGTGATGCTGTCCATCGGCTTCATCGTCGGCAAGCTCAACATCAAGAACAGCGAGGACTACATGGTCGCCGGCCGACGCATGGGTCTGCTCTTCGTTGCCTTCTCGCTGTCCGCCAACAACATCGGCGGTGGCTCCACGACCGGTCTGGCGCAACGCGCCTATGGCGAGTGGGGCATCAGCGCGGTGTGGTACGTGCTTGCGGCATCGATCGCCATGATCCCGCTCGCGTACTTCGCTCCGAAGATTCGCAAGACCATGGCTGTGACCATTCCCGAGGTCGTCGGTCGTCGCTTCGGTGACACTTCGAGCACGATCACCGCTGTGCTCTCCGTCCTGTCGCTGTTCTGTCTGACCTCCTCGCAGATCACCGCTGCCGGCAGCGTCGTCTCCACGCTGCTCGGCATCCCCACCAACGTCGCGCTCGTCGCGGCCGGCTTCGTCGTGATCTTCTACACCACGTTCGGCGGCATGGTCGCCGACCAGGTTGCCGACCTCATCCAGTTCTGCGTCATCCTCGTCGGCCTTGCCATCGCCACGCCCATCGTCATCGAGGGATGCGGCGGCTGGGATGCCGTCTCCGCCGCGCTGCCGCCTGCGCAGCTCGACTTCACGACCATCGGCGTCGTGACCATCATCGGCTACATATTCAACTACTTCTGCACGTTCCTCGCTGGTCCCGAGATGGTCACGCGCTTCGAGTCCGCCAAGGACGAGAAGACCGCTACGGGCGCGGCGTGGCTGTCCGCCGTCCTCATGGCCGCCATGGCGTTCTTCCCGACGCTGCTGGGTCTGTGCGCCGCCGCGACCATGCCCGACCTGCCGAACGCCGGCGCCAACGCCATGCTCGAGGTCACGACCGCCCATGCGCCGGGCTTCGTCTCCGGTATCGTCTGCGCAGCCATCATCTGCGCGACCATGTCGTCGGCCGACTCCAACCTGCTGTGCATGTCGACGATCCTCATGAAGGACCTGTACCTCAAGTACGGCGGTCGCGAACTCAACGATAAGCAGACGGTCTTCTACACCCGTGCCTGCAACGTCGTGTTCGCCATCATCGCCATCTGCATCTCGATGTTCGGTGTCCCGATCGTGACCATGAACACCTTTGCTTTCGGCATCCGCTGCGCCGGCCCGTTTGCGGCCTACGGCCTGGGACTCGTGGTCAAGAACGCCACGAGGAACTCCGGCATCCTCTCGCTGGTGGGCGGTACCATCGGCTTCATCTTCTGGCAGGTGCTGTCCGGCGGCGACTTCCTGTTCGGCATCCTGCCCGTGGTGTTCGGCTGCTTCGTCTCGGTCGTGGTGTTCTTCGTCGTGAACGCCATCGAATGGAAGCGCGGCGTCCCCGCGGCCCCGTCGGCGTACCTCGACGAGTAGGGCTGTCCCAGCCGTCTCCCCGCGCCCCGTTCGCTTCCGAGCGAGCGGGGCGTTCGCGTGAGGCGCGCAAAACTCCCGCGACGTTGTGGCACGGGGGCGTATTCTCCGCGCGATTGTGTGCAATTTGCGAAGGGAGCCTATGCCATCGCAGCGGCGTGCGGGTGGGTTTTCCCCTTATGACCAGCGTATGCTATGATTGACCGGCAATTGAAGTTGTAACGGTAAGGGAGTGCGGGTTCGCCCGCGCTTCCTTTCTTGTATGGGGAGGTGCTACATGGTCAAAAGCGCGCTTGAGCAGCAGATCATCGACACGCTCGAGGCCCTTGCCGAGCCGCGGGGCATCGATATCGTCGACGTCGAGATCGTCGGGGCGACCAAGGCTCCGTGCGTGCGCGTGCGCATCGATCGCGTCGACGGCGAGGGAATCTCGCTCGACGAGGTTACGGCGCAGAATCCCTGGGTGAGCGACGCCATCGAGAAGCTCGATCCCATCTCCGGCTCCTACACCCTCGAGGTGTCGAGCCCCGGCATGGCGCGTCCGCTGCGCCGTCCGAGCGATTTCGCCCGATTTGCCGGCGAGGAGGTGGAGCTCGTCTCGACGGCGACCGAAGGCCGTCGCAAGTTTACGGGCCGTATCGCCGCGTCCGACAATGCGGGCGTGACCCTTGCGCTCGATGACGAGCAGACCGTGACGTTTCCCTATGACAATGTGAAGAAGTGCACCTTGAAGCCGGTCTTTGACTTCAAGGGCGGAAAGGGTGATCAGTAATGGCATCGGAGATGATGGAAGCCCTCATGGCCCTGTGCCAGGAGAAGCATATCGACCAGCTCTACCTTATCGACCGTCTCGAGCAGTCGCTCGCGAAGAGCTATGCCGAGATCCTGCATCTGGACTGGGGCGCGAAGGTCACGATCGACCGCGCCACGGGCAAGATCTACGTCTACAAGCTCGTGCCCATCGACGACTCCATGGACGAGGAGGGCAACTACACCGAGTTCGAGGAGATCGACGTCACGCCCAAGGACACCTCCCGCATCGCCGCGCAGCACGCCAAGGCCGAGATCAACGCCATCGTGCGCAACTCCGCCCGCGAGCAGATCTACGAGGAGTTCTCGAGCCGCATCGGCGACGTCATCACCGGCACCGTGCTGCAGTCCACGCCCGACTTCACCATCGTCAAGATCCGCGAGGGCGTCGAGGCCGAGCTGCCCCACTTCGACCAGCGCCGCTACGAGAACGAGCGCAACGAGCGCCCGCACGGCGAGCGCTACCTCCACAACCAGCGCATCAGGGCCGTCATCATCGACGTGCGCGACCCGAACTCGACGCTGCCCCCCGTGCGCGGCGAGCACTCCCGTCCGCCCATCGTGATCTCGCGCACCCATCCTGCGCTTATCCGCCGTCTGTTCGAGGGTGAGGTGCCCGAGATCTACGAGGGCACCGTCGAGATCAAGTCCATCGCCCGCGAGCCCGGCCAGCGCTCCAAGGTCGCGGTCCACTCGCTGGACGACCGCCTCGATCCGGTCGGCGCTTGCGTCGGCCCCAAGGGCAGCCGCGTGCGCGCCGTCGTCTCCGAGCTTCGCGGCGAGCGGGTCGACGTGATCCTGTGGGACGAGGACCCCGCGGCCTACGTCGCGAACGCCCTGTCTCCCGCGAAGGTCACGCGCGTGCTCATCGACGAGGAGAAGAACTACGCCGGCGTCATCGTTCCCGACGACCAGCTGTCGCTCGCGATCGGCAAGGAGGGCCAGAACGCCCGTCTCGCCGCCCGTCTGACCGGCTGGCACATCGACATCAAGAACGAGACGCTCGCCGCCGACATCCTGCGCAACGTCCCGGTCGCTCCCGAGCCGGCCGAGGACCTGCTTTCCGATGACGAGCCCGAGCGCTGCGCCTATGTGGGCGACAACGGCATCCGCTGCCGCAACCAGGCGCGTCCCGGCTCTCGATTCTGCGGCGTGCACGACGCGTCCGGATTCGATGAGGGCGATGCCTTCGAGGATGCGGAGGATCTCATCTAGCGCGCGAGGGTGCCGATAGGCACCGATCATCCGCGTACGTGAGATTGCAAGCAGGGCGCCGTGCGCCCGAGAGGTAGGTGAATGGCATATGGCGAAAGTCCGCGTATCAAGCCTGGCCAAAGAATTCGGTATGTCGTCCAAGGAGCTGCTCGACCATCTGGCGGAGATGAAGATTCCCGCCAAGTCGGCATCGTCCACGCTCGAGGACGCGTACGTCTCCATGGTAAAGAGGAAGCTCGCTCCGGTCCTCGAGGCCCGCGCCGCCGAGATCGAGGCCGCCAAGCAGGCCGAGAAGGAGGCCGCTGAGCGCGAGGAGGCCGAGCGCGCCGCCGAGGCCGAGAAGGAGCGCATCGCCGCCGAGCGTCGCCGCGAGGAGGAGCGCCGTCTGTCCCAGGCTGCGCTCGCCGCCGAGGAGGCCGCCCGCGCCGCCGCCGAGGAGGCGGCGCGCATCGAGCGCGAGCGTGCCGCCGAGGCCGCCCGCCAGGCCGAGCTCGAGGCCAAGCGCCGCGCGGTGCCCGCCTCCGATTCCGGTTCGCGCTTCCGCTCGCTGCTCGATCAGATTGCAGCTCAGGAGGTCGTCCTCAAGGAGAAGAAGGAGGCCGAGACCAAGCAGAAGGCGGATGCCGACGACCATCGCGGTGCCCGCAGGTCCGGCCGTGGCGATCGCCATGCGGCCGCCGAGGCCCCCAGCCGTTCGCGCCGCGGCGCGTCGGCGCCCGTCGTGCCCGCCGGCATGGACGTTCCGTCCCCCGACAAGGCCGCCCGCGGCGGCAAGAAGCGCCGCGGACAGCAGGAGTCGCATGGCGACCATTACTCCCGCATGGCGCGCGAGGCGGAGGAGTACAGCCGCGAGCGCGTGCTCGAGGAGGCCCGCGCCGCCGTCGAGGAGGCCAGCCGCGAGTCGACCGGCCGTCGCCGCAAGCGCAAGGAGAAGCGCGAGCGCGAGGCCGCGCAGCTGCGCGAGGAGAAGAAGATCGAGGAGGCGCTCGCCCAGGGCGTGAACCCCGAGGACCTCGATGCGGTTCGCGTCTCCCAGGGCGTGACCGTCGCCGAGCTCGCCGAGGCGCTCGACGTGTCGGCCAACGACATCATCAAGCGCCTGTTTTTGCTCGGCACGCCGCTGACCATGACGCAGTCCATGTCCGACGATCTCGTCGAGCTCGTCGCCGACGACCTGGGCCGCCAGATCAAGATCATCACGCCGGAGGAGGAGAACTCCTTCAGCTTCTACGACGACCCCGCCGACCTGAAGCCGCGTCCGCCGGTGGTCACGGTCATGGGCCACGTCGACCACGGCAAGACGAGCCTGCTCGACGCCATCCGCCACACCGGTGTCGCCACGCACGAGGCCGGCGGCATCACCCAGCACATCGGTGCTTCCCAGGTCATGATCAACGGCCGCCAGATCACCTTCGTCGACACCCCGGGCCACGAGGCCTTCACGGCCATGCGCGCCCGCGGTGCCAAGATCACCGACGTCGTCGTGCTCGTGGTCGCCGCCGACGACGGCGTCATGCCGCAGACCGTCGAGGCGATTAACCACTCCAAGGCCGCCGGCGTGCCCATCGTCGTCGCGGTCAACAAGTGCGACAAGCCCGATGCGAATCCCGACCGCGTCCGCCAGGAGCTCGTCGAGTACGGCGTCATCCCCGAGGAGTGGGGCGGCCAGAACATGTTCGTGAACGTCTCGGCGCGCCAGAAGACCGGTATCGACGACCTGCTCGAGACCATCCTGCTGCAGGCCGACGTCCTCGAGCTCAAGGCAAACCCCGACACCTTCGCCTCCGGCTACATCATCGAGGCCAAGCTCGACCGCGGCCGCGGCCCGGTCGCGACGGTCCTCGTGAACCGCGGCACCCTGCACGTCGGCGACTCGCTGGTCGCCGGTCTTGCCTACGGCCGCGTGCGCGCCATGCTCGACCAGCACGGCAACCCGGTCAAGGAGGCGCGCCCCAGCGACGCCGTCGAGATCTTGGGCCTGAACTCCGTGCCCGCCGCCGGCGACGAGTTCCGCGTCTTCGAGGACGAGCGCGACGCGCGCGACCTCGCCGAGCAGCGCTCGCTCAAGGCGCGCATCGAGGAGCAGAACAAGGTGAAGCACGTCACGCTCGAGACGCTGTTCTCCGAGATGAGTGAAAACGAGCTCGCCGAGCTCAACCTCGTCGTCAAGGCCGACGTCCAGGGCTCCATCGAGGCGCTGGCCGACGCGCTGGGCAAGATGGACCAGTCCGAGGTGCGCATCAACATCATCCACTCCGCGGTCGGCGCCATCAGCGAGACCGACGTCGTGCTCGCGGCCGCGTCCAACGCCATCATCATCGGCTTCGGCGTGCGTCCGCAGGGCAAGGCCCGCGACCTCGCCGAGAAGGAGAACGTGCAGATCAAGACGTACTCCATCATCTACAAGGCCATCGAGGACATCGACGCCGCCCGCGTCGGCCTGCTCAAGCCCACTGAGGAGGAGGTCCGCACCGGCGAGGCCGAGGTCCGCGAGACCTTCCGCGTGCCCAAGGTCGGCCTCATCGCCGGCTGCATGGTCACCGAGGGCGAGATCGAGCGCAGCGACCGCGTGCGCGTCGTGCGCGACGGCGTTGTCGTCTTCGACGGCACGTTCGCCTCGATGCGTCGCTTCAAGGACGATGTCAAGAGCGTCAAGTCCGGCTACGAGTGCGGTCTGGGCATCGAGAAGTTCCAGGACATCAAGGTGGGCGACATCCTCGAGGCGTACAAGGTCGTCGAGGTCGCCCGTACCGAGTAGGGGGGTGGCCGCATGAAGCAGACCGCTGCGACGCGCCGCCTTGGCGAGCAGCTGCGCGAGAAGCTCGGCTATATCCTTTTGTTCGAGGTGTCCGATCCGAGGCTTGACCTCGTCACCCTGACCGGTGTCGAGGTCAGCGTCGACCGCGCCTACGCCCGCGTGTTCGTCTCGTGCGAGGCGGACCGCTACGGTGAGGTTCTCGAGGCGCTCGAAAGCGCACGGGGAAGGATCAGGAGCCTGCTTGCGCGTTCGCTCGATTGGAGGCAGGTGCCCGAGCTCGATTTCAGGATCGATCGCTCGACGGACGCCGCCGAGACCATCGCGCGAGCCCTCGAGAACGTCCCGGAGACCATGGCGGTGCCCAAGGACGAGGAGGGCTATCCCATCCAGGAGTCCGACCAGGAGGCATAGGTAGGTATGAGTAGCTGCTGTGGGTCAATCGCCCCCGAGCTGCAGCGTGACTACGCGCGCATCCTCGAGCTCATCGAGGGTGCGCGCTCCATCGCCATCTCGGGCCACACGTCGCCCGACGGCGACGCGCTCGGGTCGGTTCTCGGGCTGGGGCTGGCGCTCAAGGAGCGTTTCGCCGATAAGCGGTTCTATTTCCTGCTTGCAGACAACGGCCCCGTCCCCCGGATCTATCGCTTTATGAAGGGTGCGGACCTGTTCGTACCGGCCGCTTCGTGCGATGTCGACCCCGATCTGTTCATCTCGGTCGATTGCCCGGTGCGTGAGCGTCTGGCCGATGCCGCCGCCGTGCTCGACCGTGCGCGCACGGTCGTCTGCTTTGACCATCACCCCGCGCGCGAGGAGTTCGCATCGGTGTCCGTCAGGCGCGTGTCCGCCGCGGCGACCGCCGTGCTCATCGAGGAGTTCCTGCGCTGGGCGGAGATTCCGCTCGACGGACCGGTCGCGACCTGCCTTCTGTGCGGACTGGTGACCGACACCGGGCGCTTCCAGTACCAGAATGCCGACGCCGCGGCGTTTGCCTGCGCGGCGCGCCTCGTCGACGCGGGCGCGGAGCCCGCGCGCATCGCGCTCGAGGTCTACCAGAGCCAGCGACTCGGGTACCTCAAGCTCGAATCGCTCGTTATGGGCCGCATTCGCACCGTCGCCGGCGGTCGCGTCGCCTACAGCTACGCGTACGCCTCCGATCTCATCGAGCACGGCGTGACATCCGACGAGTGCGATGGCCTGGTCGATGTCGTCCGGTCCGTTGTGGGGGTCGAGGTCTGCCTGTTCGTCAAGGAGACCGAGTGCTGCCACCGCGTCCGCGGCAACCTGCGCTCCAAATGCGACCTTGATGTCTCGGGCGTGGCGGCGCACTTTGGCGGCGGCGGGCACGCGGCGGCCGCCGGGTTTACCTACGAGGGGAGCATCGTCGAAACCCTTGCCGACGCCTTGCCCATGCTCTGCGAGCTGGTAGGCGAGAGCTCCGACGATCTGCATATCGAACTGTGATAACGGGAGGCGTATGGCCCGTCGTAAACCTTCGCAACTCAACTGCCTGATCGCGGTGGATAAGCCCGTCGGTTGCACGTCCCACGACGTCGTCGCCCGCGTGCGTCGCGCGGTGGGGGAGCGCCGGGTCGGGCACGCGGGAACGCTCGATCCGCTCGCATCCGGCGTCATGGTGGTCGGCATCGGCCAGGCGACGCGCCTGCTCGGCCGAATCACCCAGGACACCAAAAGCTATATCGCCGACATCGCGTTCGGTGCCGAGACCAACACCGACGATGCGGAGGGCGAGGTCGTGCGCACCGCTCCCGTCGGCGACGCGGTGCGCGACACGGCGTCCGCCTCGGAGCTTTTGACGTCGATGCTCGGTGACCAGATGCAGGTCCCGCCTGCGTTCAGCGCGATCTCCGTCGACGGCGTCCGCTCGTATCGCCGTGCCCGCGCCGGTGAGGAGGTCGAGCTCCCCGCACGGCCCGTCCATGTTTTCGCCGCCGATCTCATCGCCGTGTCGGATATCGACGGGGCGCCTGTCTGGACCGTTGCGTTCACGGTGAGCAAGGGCACCTATATCCGCGCTCTCGCGCGCGACATCGGTCGTGCGTCCGGCAGCGCGGCGCATATCGCATCGCTGCGTCGAACGGCTTCGGGAACCGTGACGCTTTCCGGTTGCGTGGCGCTCGATGCGCTCTCGCCGTCGCTTGTTCCCGACGACATGCTCGACCCCATCGGCGTGCTCGGCCTTCCTACCATCGAGGTCCCCGAACGCTATCTTGGCGACATCCTGTGCGGCCGCGCCCTGTCCGCCGACCTTGTGCAGACCGCCGGGGAGCCGGTCGAGGCCGACGGTTCTGTAGCGCTCACGTGCGGCGGCCAGCTTCGCGCCCTCGCTCGACTCGAGGGTCATCGGCTTGCCATGACCGATGTGTTTCCGCAGGGGATAGGCGGGGTGCGCTCATGATGCCGTCGATCGAGGAGCTCCGACGCGATTTCTGCCTTTTTGTGGCTACCGCGCCCATCGTCCGCGCTGACGCCTGTTTACCCGACGGGCTCGACGTGCGCGAGGCCGCGGTCGCCATCGGGGCCTTCGACGGCTTCCATATCGGGCACCAGGAACTCGTCCGACGCATGGTCGCCGATGCGCGGCGGCGGGGCGTTGCCGCCGTGGTGGTGACGTTCGATCCCGACCCCGACTGCGTCGTGGGCCCGGGCCCCGCTCCCAAGCTGATGGATGCGGCCGACCGCCTGAGCGCCCTTGCGTCGAGTGGCGTCGACGCCGTGCTCGTCATCCCGTTCACGCGCGAGCTCGCCGCCCTCGACCACGTCGGATTCTTCGAGGATGTGCTCGCTTCCTGGGTGAGCGTGCGGGCGGTGCATGTCGGCAGCGATTTCAGGCTCGGTCGGGGCGGCGCCGCCACGGTCGACGTCATGCGTGCGTGGGGCGCGGCTCGCGGTATCGATGTCTACGGCTACGACCTGGTCGACATCGACGGTGCCCCGGTGAGCGCCTCGCGCATCAGGAGCATGCTCGAGGCGGGTGACGTCCGGGACGCCGCGCGTGCTTTGGGCAGGCGCTACGCGGTGCGAGGCTGTATCGCCTCCGGCCGCGGCCAGGGAACCCAGATGGGCTTCCCGACGGCGAACATCGAGGTGCCCGCGGGCGTGCTGGTTCCCAAAGACGGGGTGTACGCCGGCCTTGCGCTCATCGATGGCGTCGTGTGGCCCGCTGCGGTCAACGCCGGCCTTCCGCCCACGTATGCCGCTGAGCCGGGCTCCGCGCATCTCGAGGCGAACCTGATCGGATTTCGCGGCGACGTGCGCGGGCACGCCATCTCGCTCGCGTTCGACCGTTTCCTGCGGCCGTCGCGCGTCTTTGCGAGCACCGACGAGCTCATTTCCACCGTGCTCGCGAACATAGCGACCATTCGCGATGAGTTTGGCGAGAGGGGAGTTGATATAGGTGATCTCCGATGAGGACAAGGACCGCGTCCGCGCGGCGACCGATTTGGTTCAGCTCGTCCAGGAGACTGTGGAGCTTCGGCCCCGCGGCCAGGAGTTCTGGGGCTGCTGCCCGTTTCACGGCGAGAAGACCCCGTCGTTTCATGTGATTCCTTCCACGCAGGTGTGGCACTGCTTCGGCTGCGGCGAGGGCGGCGACGCCTTCACCTACGTCATGAAGCGGGAGAACCTGTCGTTTCCCGAATCCATTCGCTATCTAGCCGACCGTGCCGGTATCGAGATTGCCGATGACGCCCCTGCTGCCCGCCGGGGCACGAAGCGCTCGCGCATCATCGACGTCTGCGAAAGCGCGTGCGACTTCTACCACACGATGCTCATGCGCGGTAAAGACGGGAGAGGCCGGGCGTATTGCGCCGAGCGCGGTCTGAACGCCCAGGTCTGCCAGCGCTATCGTCTCGGCTATGCGCCGGGTCGCGGCTCGCTTGTCGCCCATCTCTCGGCTGCCGGCTTCACGCCGCGTGAGATGGTCGACGCCAACGTCGCAGTGCGTCGCGAGCGCGGCGGCCTGTCCGACCGCTTCTACGAGCGCGTCATGTTCCCCATCTTCGACGAGCAGGGCCGCTGCATCGCCTTCGGCGGGCGCATCATGGGCGACGGGCAACCCAAATACCTCAACACCGCCGAGACGAGCGTCTTTCACAAGAAGCGCAACCTCTACGGGTTCAACTGGGCCAAAGAGCACATCGTCGCCGCGAACGAGGCGGTGGTCGTCGAGGGGTACACCGACGCGATCGCCTGCTGGGAGGCCGGCATCAAAAACGTCGTCGCGACGCTCGGCACGGCCTTGACCGAGCACCATGTCAAAACGCTCGCACGCTTCGCGAAGCGCATCGTGTACCTGTTTGACGGCGATGCCGCCGGCCAGAAGGCCGCCGAGCGCGCGATCCAGTTCGTCGAGACCGGTTCGGTCGACCTGCGGTGCGTGATCCTGCCCGACGACCTCGACCCCAACGACTTCATCCATGAGCGCGGGGGAGACCGGCTCAAAGAGCTCCTTGCGGATGCCGAGCCCCTGCTCGACTTCGTGTTCGGCAAGCTCGGGGAGCGCAGCGACGTATCGACGCCCAGCGGCCGCGCTCGCGCCCTCGAGGATGCCTGCGAGTTGATTTTCCCCTTGCGCTCGAGCTACATGATCGATTCGTACTACATGCAGATCGCCGATCGGCTCGGCGTGGACGTCGAGATGGTCCGTTCGGCGGCGCAGCGCGTCTTTCGCGATGTCGCCCGAAAGCAGGAGCAGACGCGGGAGCGCGAGCGCAGGCGCGAGCAGGCGCAGGCCGATGCGCGCGCGGCGGCGCCCGCAGCGCCCGAGGTGCCCGCAGCTGAGCCGTTTGACGAGGAGCCCTACGACTACGTTCCGCTCGACGCGCCTGTCGAGCACGAGGTGCCCGCTGCCGCCCCCGTGCAGCTGACCGATCTCGAGCGCCGCTCCCTTTCCTGTGAGCGGGAGCTCTTGTGCCTGCTCACGTCCTATCCGGATAGCTTTCGGCCCTTCGCCGAGCGCATCTGCTCGATCGACTGGGTCGATCCACGGCATGAGGCCATCGCGTGGGCGGTGCTCGCGACGCCGGAGGGCTCCGATATCGCCGATGTCATGGGCGCCGTGCGGGCGGTGTGTCCTGAGGCGCCGCAGCTGGTGAGCGCCGGCACGATCGATGCGACGAGTAAGCACCCGACCGAGACCAACATCGGGTTCCTGCTCGATACGCTCGAGCTGTACACCCTGCGCCGCCGGATGCGCGCGACCCAGGCGAAGCTTCGGACGGACCGCACCCTCGACGCCGCCGAGCGACGCGAGATGACCATCCAAGCCACGCGCGATGCTGCGCGCGCCCGCGAGCTCGCGCGCGCGGTGGAGGGGGTCGCCGACCCGTTCCGCACGCTCGAGGAGGGATAGGTCCTCGGTCCCGTCGAATTGCGCCGTCTGTGGGAAAAAGCTTGACAGGAATGCAATTTGAGATATGCGGGTATAGAAGTGTGTGCTAAAGTAATGTGTCCTGTGTGTCAAGAAGGGAGAATCTGTGCCTAAGAAGACCGATAGCATGGGTACCGAACTTGATTCCTATATCGATAAGCTCTTGGACCAGGGCTCGAGCACCGGAACCGTCACCGAGGACGACATCCAGGTCGCCCTCAAGGACGTAGACGTATCGGATGCGCAGCTGAACGCCGTCTACCGCAGCCTGCGCGAGCGCGGCGTGGATATCGTCTCCGCTGCGGAGGACGATGACTCCCTGGGTGTCGACGCCTCCGACGACGTGCTCGACGACGATTTGGATGATGAGAGCGTCGAGGATCACGATATCAAGGTCGCGAAGAACGCCGACGCCGAGATGGCGGCTGCCAAGACGCGCAAGAAGTCCCGTGTCCGCACGTCCCGTTCTCGTTCCCGCGCGCGCGGGATCGACGCCTCGACCGTCATGCTCACCGGTGACCCGGTGCGCATGTACCTGAAGGAGATCGGCAAGGTCGACCTGCTGACCGCCGCCGACGAGGTGGATCTCGCGATGAAGATCGAGGCGGGCCTCGACGCCGGCAACAAGCTGGAGGCCGCCGAAGCGGGCGAGCTCGAGCTCACGCGCGCCGAGAAGCGCCGCCTGTCCCGTGTCGAGCAGGTGGGCCTCGAGGCCAAGCAGGCGCTCATCTCCGCCAACCTGCGCCTCGTCGTCTCCATCGCCAAGCGCTATGTCGGCCGCGGCATGCTGTTCCTCGACCTCATCCAGGAGGGCAACCTGGGCCTCATCCGCGCCGTCGAGAAGTTCGACTACGAGAAGGGCTTCAAGTTCTCCACGTACGCCACCTGGTGGATCCGCCAGGCGATCACGCGCGCGATTGCCGACCAGGCCCGCACGATCCGCATCCCGGTCCACATGGTGGAGACCATCAACAAGCTCGTCCGCGTCCAGCGCCAGCTGCTTCAGGACCTTGGCCGCGACCCGACTCCCGAGGAGATCGGTGCCGAGATGGACATGAGCGCCGACCGCGTGCGCGAAATCCAGAAGATCTCGCAGGAGCCCGTGTCGCTCGAGACGCCGATCGGCGAGGAGGAGGACTCCCAGCTCGGCGACTTCATCGAGGATTCCCAGGCGGAGGTTCCGCCCGATGCCGCGAGCTTCTCGATGCTGCAGGAGCAGCTCGCTCAGGTTCTCGATTCGCTCGCCGATCGCGAGCGCAAGGTCATCGAGCTTCGCTTCGGTCTGGTCGACGGCCATCCGCGCACGCTCGAGGAGGTCGGACGCGAGTTTGGCGTCACGCGTGAGCGCATTCGCCAGATCGAGTCCAAGACCCTCGCCAAGCTTCGCCATCCGAGCCGCTCGAGCAAGCTCAAGGACTACATCGAGGGCTAAGCCGTTCGGCTTTACCGCTCAATGTGCAAGCCGCCTTCGGACCCGTCGCTATGACGTGAGGTCCGAAGGCGGCTTTTTCGCGGTGCATCTTCGATACATAAGAAAAAACCCCGCTGGAGGCGGGGTGGAAGTTCTGGCTCCTCGAGTAGGACTCGAACCTACAACAACGCGGTTAACAGCCGCGGGCTCTACCATTGAGCTATCGAGGAATGTCTCGGTTGCTCTTGCGCAACGAAGATTAGTATACGCAATTCGACGAAGCCCGCAAGGGGTAAATTGAAAAAATCTTCGCTCCGGTGAGTCTGCGCGTTTTGCGGAAGGATATCGGCTGGCGATTGAGTTGGGTTGTGGGTTTATGTAAACCTGCGTATCGCGACGTCGCTCCCGTGGAATATACATAGCAATGCTCGCTCTGGCCGCCTGGTCGTATTCGGCCGCTTTGGCGCTGGCAGTCGCATGGCGGTTGGTCCATGCGATCGTCGTCCAGGACGATCAGCCGACAAGCACGACAGGAGGGGTAGGCGTGAAGCACTGGCAGGAGCTGTTGGATGGATGCGTACGGGACGTCGCGGACCTGAAGGATCGCTTGCACCTGAGCGATGATGAGGTCGAGGCGCTTCAGGCCATAGAGCGTTCCTACCCGGTGTGCATTCCCGCCTATTACCTCGATTTGATTGACCCCGAAGACCGTCACGACCCCATCCGCAAGATGTGCGTTCCCGATGCCATGGAGTTCTCGCTGGGCGGCAGCCCCGACACGAGCGGCGAGCACGACAACACCGTGGTGCAGGGCATGCAGCACAAGTACCGGCAGACGGTCATGATCCTGTCGACGAACCAGTGCGCGATGTACTGCCGTCACTGCTTCCGCAAGCGCCTGGTCGGCCTGTCGTCTGCCGAGGTCGCCGCCCATCTTCCCGAGATGGCCGCGTACGTGTCGGCGCATCCCGAGATCGACAACGTGCTCATCTCGGGCGGGGACGCCTTCCTCAACAGCAACGAGGTGATCGAGGAGTACCTCGAGACCTTTACCTCCATCCCGCATATTCGCTTCATACGCTTCGGCACGAGGACCCCGGTCACGTTCCCGCAGCGCATCTTCGAAGACGATGGCGAGCTCACCGATCTGCTCGCACGCTACGGCGAGCGCAAACAGATCGTCGTCGTCACCCATTTCAACCATCCGCGCGAGATCACCGATCAGTCGCGCCAGGCGGTGCGCGAGCTGCAGCGCGCCGGGTGCGTCGTTCGCAACCAGACCGTCCTGCTGCGTGGCGTGAATGACGATCCCGACGTGCTTTCCTCGCTCCTGAACACGCTGGTGTACATCGGCGTCATGCCCTACTACGTGTTCCAGTGCCGCCCGGTCGAGGGCGTCAAGAACCAGTTCCAGGTGCCGCTTGCGCGCGGCGTCGCCATCGTCG
This sequence comes from Collinsella tanakaei, assembly GCF_030373545.1. GTDB lineage: Bacteria > Actinomycetota > Coriobacteriia > Coriobacteriales > Coriobacteriaceae > Collinsella > Collinsella tanakaei_C. The sequence goes on from NZ_JAUDCO010000002.1 coordinate 227,956, forward strand.
ACGAGGCGAAGGCGAGCATGAGCGGCATCGCCAAGGCATTCCGCTACGCGATGAGCCATCCGACCGGCAAGATAGAGATCTTGGGTCCGGCGGGGGAGGGCAAACTTGCCTTCAAGTACCATCAGGCGAAGGACCCGGCTGACAACGCGCGCCTGTTCGTTCGCGACGTGGCGCCCGATCAGTGCTGGCTCGATTGACGGCACGCCGTGTGCCGCGCGCTCCAGTGACGAAGTAAAACCAACCGCATATCGGCAGGTGGGTGGGGAGGTCGAAAAAAACTGGTATCAATATGAGAATACCGGAAGGCGTCGCACACCCCAGGTGCCGGGCGGCAACTCCACCCGATTGGCTCCTCGACACCTGCGTGCTCGCCGTTCGCAATGCTTTCGCCCGCGCGAAGGAGGTCCGGCTCCGTGTCCGCGGGCACGTTGAAGCGAGGTCGCGATGAAGCGTTGGCAACAGCTGTTGGAAGAGAGCTATCGGAGCGTGGCGGACCTGAAGGAGCCGCTCGGTCTGTCCGACGAGGAGGTCGAGGCGCTCGCTCCCTTCGAGGAGCACTATCCGATCCTGGTAACCCCGTACTACCTGCGCCTCATGAACCGACTCGATGCGGATGACCCCATCCGGCGCATGTGCATCCCGAAGGTGTCGGCGCTTCCGCCCGAGAAGAAGGACGCGCGCGGCGCGGATTCCGAGATCCAGGGCGGCCAGCACAAGTACCTGCAGTCGGTGCTGATCGTGTCCAACAACCAGACGCTCGCCTACAGCCGCAACTGCTATCGTCGGGATTTCTCCAAGCTTGACCCGGATGAGGTGACGCTGCGCATCCCCAAGCTCGCCGAGTACATCTCAGACCGTCCCGAGATCGACAACATCTCGATCGGCGGCGGCGATGCGTTTTTGAACTCCAACGAGCTTTTGGGCCAGTACCTCAAGTCCTTCGCGTTTTTGCCGACTATCGGGTACATCCGGTTCACCACGAGCACGCCCGCTACGTTCCCGCAGCGCATCATCAACGATCCCGAGCTGCTCTCCATGCTTGCGCGCTACGCTAAGGCCAAGGCGATCGTCATCGTGACGCAGTTCGACCACCCGCGCGAGCTGACCGATGAGGCCGCCGCCGCCATTCGCCTGCTGCGCGAGGCGGGGTGCACGGTGCGCAACGAGGCGGTGCTGCTGCGCGGCGTGAACGACGACGCGAAGACCCTTGCCGCGCTCATGAACGGCCTGGTTTCCATCGGTGTCGAGCCGTACTACCTCTATCAGTGCCGTCCGTGCGCCGTGCTCGAAGACGGCTTCCAGGTTCCGCTCGCCGACGCCATCCGCATGGTCGACGAGGCGAAGTCCACGATGAGCGGCATGGCGAAGAGCTTCCGGTTCATCATGGGGCATACGACCGGCAAGATTCAGATGATCGGCTTTGCCGACGACGGGCGCGCGGTGTTCAAGTACCACGAGGCGACCGACGAGGCCAACCAGAGCCGCATCTTCGCCCAGGAGCTCACCGAGACGCAGACCTGGCTTGACCTGTAGGTTCTCTAGTAGTTTGTAATGCAGACGGCGCCGCGCGCACAGGTGCGGCGCCGTCGGAGCATGCCGGCGGCCGACGTGCTCGGAATATGCAGTTCGAGGATTATCTCATTCATGAGCACGCCGGGAGCGGCGCTGTGTATACTGTTATCGACCTTTAAGCGCGTACGAGATACCGCAAGGAACAACATATCGCTGACCTTCAGCTCTTTCCTGTGGATGTCTCGCCGCGCGCGGTAGGGGCATCTATTTTTATTGCGCGCCGGCTTGGACGGGGCGCACGGCAACAAGGGAAGGAGATTGATGAGCACGTCTTCACCCAAGGCAGTCATCATGGACGAGGCTGCGGTCTCGCGCGCGATGACGCGAATCGCGCACGAGATCCTCGAGCGCAACGAGGGCTGCGACAATCTCGCCATCGTCGGCATCGTGACGCGTGGCGACCTGCTGGCCCAGGAGCTCGTGGACCGCATCAAGGAGATCGAGGGGGTGGACGTTCCCCTGGGTCGACTGGACATCAGCTTCTATCGCGATGACTTCCAAACCTTCTCCCCGGAGGTTCACGCCACCGACATCCCCTTCGATGTCGATGGCAAGCGCATCGTGCTGGTCGATGACATCCTCTACACCGGCCGTACGATCCGCTGCGCTCTCGACGCCGTCATGGATCTGGGCCGTCCCGCCCGCATCGAGCTTGCGGTCCTCGTCGACCGCGGCCATCGCGAGCTGCCCATCTGCCCCGATTTCGTCGGCAAGAACGTGCCGTCTTCCCACGAGGAGAACGTCCGTCTGTATCTGAAGGAAGTCGACGGCCGCACGTCCGTCGAGATCTTCGACATCGCGCCCGGCGCCCATGTGGGCTCGGCGCCGCTGGGAGGTGAGTAGCGGTCATGGCTTTCAACCATAAGCACCTGATCGATATCACGGAGTACTCCGATACCGATCTTATGACGATCCTCGAGACCGCCAAGGCGTTCTCGCAGGTGAACGAGCGTGCCATCAAGAAAGTTCCCACGCTCAAGGGCAAGACGATCGTCAACATGTTCAACGAGCCGTCCACCCGTACCCGCTCCTCGTTCGAGCTCGCCGAGAAGCGCCTGTCCGCCGATACGCTCAACTTCGGCGGTTCGTCGACTTCCACGGTCAAGGGCGAGAGCCTCATCGACACGGTCATGACGCTCAACTCCTATAAGATCGACATGATCGTCGTGCGCGACAAGCATGCCGGCGCTCCCTACATCATCACCCAGTCCTCGCCCGTGTCGGTCATCGACGCCGGCGACGGCAAGCACGGCCATCCCACCCAGGCCCTGCTGGACCTGTACTCCATCTGGGAGCGTAAGGGTAGCTTCGACGGCCTGAAGGTCGGCATCGTGGGCGACATCGCCCACTCGCGCGTGTGCGGCTCGCTCATCCCCGCGCTCAAGATTATGGGCGCCGAGGTCACCATCGTCGCCCCCGGCACGCTCATCCCCGCGGCGCCCGAGGTGCTCGGTGCCGATCACGTGAGCTACTGCCTCGACGACGTCCTGCCCGAGCTCGATGTCGTCTACATGCTGCGCATCCAGCGCGAGCGTCTGGAGGGCGCTCCCTTCCCGAGCCTGCGCGAGTACCACCAGCTGTTCGGCCTGACCAAGAAGCGTGAGCGCCTCATGAAGCCGGACGCGATCATCTGCCACCCCGGTCCCATCAACCGTGGCGTGGAGTTCGATTCCTACATGGCCGACCACCCCGAGCGCTCGGTCATCCTCGACCAGGTCTACGCCGGCATCTGCGTGCGCATGGCCGCCCTGTATCTGCTGCTTGGAGGTGCCGATAATGGCCTTGCTTCTTAAGAACGCCCACGTCGTCGATCCGTCCGTCGAGCTTGACGGCATTCTCGACGTCCTTGTCGACGGCGACCGAATCGCCGAGGTCGGCGAGGGCCTCAGCTGCGACGGTGCCGAGGTCATCGACCTTACCGGCAAGTACCTCGTTCCCGGTCTCGTCGATATGCACGTGCATCTTCGTGAGCCCGGCTACGAGCACAAAGAGGACATCGAGAGCGGCACCCGCGCCGCGGCTCACGGCGGTTTCACCGGCGTGTGCTCGATGCCCAACACCGACCCGGTGACGGACAACGGCGTGACGATCGAGTACGTCAAGTCGGTCGCCGCCGCCAAGGGTCACTGCCGCGTGTATCCGTCCGGCGCTATGACCAAGGGTCTCAAGGGCGAGATCATTTCCGAGATGGGCGACATGGTCGCCCATGGGTGCGTCGCCTTCACCGATGACGGCCGCGGCGTCCAGGGTGCCGGCATGCTCCGCCGCGCCATGGATTACGGCAAGATGTTCGGCAAGGTCTTCATGAGCCACTGCCAGGACGAGGATCTGGTCGGCGACGGTCAGGTCAACGAGGGCGTCGCCTCCACGCGCCTGGGTCTTCTGGGCTGGCCCGCCGAGGGCGAGGAGATCCAGATCGCCCGCGATATCGCCATCGCCAAGCTGACGGGCGCTAAGCTGCATATCCAGCACATCTCCACCGCTCACGGCATCGAGCTCGTGCGCGCCGCCAAGGCCGAGGGCCTGCCGGTCACCTGCGAGGCGACGCCGCATCACATGTTCCTCACGGAGGACGCCATCACGGGGACCTACGACACCAGCCTCAAGGTCAACCCGCCGCTGCGCACCGCCGATGATGCCGCCGCCGTCATCGCCGCGGTGGTCGACGGTACGGTCGACGCCATCGTGACCGACCACGCGCCGCACGCGGACTGGGAGAAGTCCCGCGAGTTCGAGCTTGCGCCCTTCGGCATGATCGGTCTCGAGACCTCGCTCGCGCTCGTGATCACCAATCTCGTGAAGACCGGCAAGATCGACTACGCGCGCCTGGTCGAGCTGATGTCCATCGCCCCGCGCCGTATCCTCGGCGTGGACCAGGTGAGCATCGCCGCCGGCTCGCTTGCCGACATCACCGTGTTCGACGCGGATGCGACGTGGACCGTGTGCGAGGACGACTTCGAGTCCGCCGCCAAGAACTCCGGCTTCAAGGGAGCCGAGCTCACCGGTCGCGCCACCGACGTGTTCGTCGGCGGTGTGGCGACGATGCGTGACGGCGTCGTCTGCTAGCGTTTCGAGCGCTTGCACGCCATATACGTGAGATAATCCAAAGCGGGCACGGCTGGGAATCCGGCGGTGCCCGCTTGGGCGTCATAAGGGAGGCGTGTCGCCGCATCGTGCCGCCGACGCGGCACAGCGCATCGACGCGACGCCTCCGTCGCACTATCGAGAGGAGACGCGTATGCCCCAGCCATCTTCAGCGCGGCTGCACGAGTTCAGGATCGTCTCGAACGACAAGATCGCCGACGGCATCTTCTCGCTCGTCATCGAGGCGCCTGCGCTCGCTGCTGCCATCAAGCCCGGTCAGTTCATGAATTTCGAGGTTCCCGGAAATGCGCAGTCGCTTCTGCGCATCCCGTTGTCCTATGCCCGCGCGGATGCCGAGGCCGGTACGGTCGAGGTGTGGTACGCGGTGGTGGGAGAGGGAACCGAGCGCCTTTCGCGCATGCGTCCCGGTGACACCTCCACGGTGCTCGGCCCCGGTGGCCACGGGTGGTCCGTTCCCGCCGATTGCTCTCGAGTCCTGCTCGTGGGCGGCGGCATCGGCGTGCCCCCGCTCGTGCCGCTGGCTGAGCAGCTTGCACACGACGGCATCGCCTTCGACGTCTGCATCGGTGCCAAGACGGCGTCCACCTGCGCGGGCGTATCGAGCTTCGAGGCGCTCGGCGCCGCTTCCGTCGCCGTGGCGACCGATGACGGCACGCAGGGCCACCACGGCTTTGTGACCGACCTCGCCGCCGATGCGCTGGGCCAGACGTCCTACGACTACGTCGCGACCTGCGGCCCGGGCGTCATGATGCAGAAAGTCGCCCAGGCGGCTGGGGAGGCCGAGGTCTATTGCGAGGCTTCTCTCGAGCGCATGATGAGCTGTGGCTTCGGTGCGTGCAGCACCTGCAATGTCGAGACGACCGAGGGCATGAAGGGCGCCTGCATGTGCGGCCCGGTGTTCGATGCGAGCAAGGTGGTGGTCTGGTGAGCCAGGTGAGCATGGCCGTCGACTTCGGCGGCATCAAGATGAAGAATCCTATCAACACGGCTGCGGGCACCTTCGGACAGGGCTGGCAGTTCGAGCCGTTCATCGACGTGAGCGAGCTCGGCGCGATCACCACGAAGGGCTGCGCTGCCGAGCCGTGGCCCGGCAACCCCGCGCCGCGCATGTGCGAGATCCCCGGCGGCATGATGAACTCCGTCGGCCTCCAGAACCCCGGCGTCCCGGCGTTCGCCGAGGAGTCGGGTCCGTACCTCGCCGAGCTGACCGAGAAGGGCACGCAGGTCATCTGCCAGGTGGCGGGCCATTCCACCGAGGAGTACGTCCGCGCCCTCGAGCTGTTCTGCGAGCTGTGCCCGTGGGCCGCTGGCTTCGAGATCAACGTGAGCTGCCCCAACATCGCTGCCGGCGGCGCGGCCTGCGGCTCGACGCCTGACGGCGCCGCCGAGGTCATGCGGGCCTGCCGCAAGGTCACGAATAAGCCCCTCATCGTCAAGATGGCCCCGGTGCGCGTCGCCGAGATCGCCCGCGCCCTCGAGGCCGAGGGCGCCGACGGCCTGTCGGTCATCAACTCCATCTCCGGTATGGCGATCGACGTTCATACGCGCCGCTCCCGTCTGTCCAAGCCCACGGGCGGCATGTCGGGCCCGCTGTGCCACCACATCGCCGTGCGCATGGTCTGGGAGGTCGCCAACGCCGTGAAGATCCCCGTCAACGGTGTGGGCGGCGTGATGACGGGCGAGGACGCCGCCGAGTTCATTCTCGCCGGCGCGACGTGCGTGTCGGTGGGCATGGCCAATTTCGTCGACCCCACCGCATCCGTGCGCATCCTGCATGAGCTCGAGGACTGGGCGGCGTCTCAGGGCGTATCCGATATCAACGAGCTGAGGGGAGCCGTCATATGCTAGAGGCCGATGCCCGCGAGCGCGTGATCGTCGCGCTCGATTGCGACCGAGCCCGCGCGCTCGAGCTTGCTGATGCGCTTTCAGGCCATGCGGCGTGGCTGAAAGTCGGCATGACGCTGTTTTATGCCGAGGGCCCCACGATCGTGCGCGAGCTGCGTGAGCGCGGTTTCAAGGTCTTCTTGGACCTGAAGCTCCACGATATTCCCCATCAGGTTCACGGTGCCGCCCGTGCCGCCGCCCTGACGGGTGCCGATCTCATCACCATCCATGGTCTGGGAGCCGGTGCCATGATGGCGGCGGCGCGCGAAGGCGTCGAGGAGGCGGCTGAGGGCGGCGAGCGCGCTCGCGTGATCGCCGTCACCGTGTTGACGAGCATGGACCAGCAGGCGCTTTCCGACATCGGCGTCGAGCTGCCCGTTGCCGACGAGGCCGACCGTCTTGCGCGCCTTGCGCGTGAAAACGGTATCGACGGTGTTGTCTGCTCGCCGCACGAGGCGGCCCGCATGCGTGAACTTTTAGGTGAGGATGCCCTCGTGGTGACCCCCGGCGTCCGTCCTGCCGGCGCGGCGCTGGGCGACCAGAGCCGCGTGGCCACGCCGGCCGAGGCGCTGGCTCACGGCGCGAGCCATATCGTCGTCGGTAGGCCTATTACCGGCGCAGATGACCCGGTCGCAGCGTGTGATGCCATCGTCGCCGAGCTCGTGCGCGACGCGTAGCGAGGTGGTTTTTCGCGCTCCGTAGGGCGTCCGTATCGCGGACGTTCTATGGAGCGGATGACCGTTTGTCCGGTCTTCCTGCGGTTTTGCTTGAACTTTCCAGGGACATCGACTAAGGTATTCAGGCGCGCAAAAGCGCTTCTCGCATATTCTGCGAGGTCAAAGGTTCAGTTTGTATGTAAACCAACGTATTTGGAGGTACTCATGGCGCTTCCTCAGCTCACCGATGAGCAGCGCAAGGCCGCTCTCGAGAAGGCCGCTGCCGCCCGTCACGCCCGTGCCGAGCTTCGCGAGAAGATCAAGAAGGGCGAGGTCTCTCTTGAGTCCGTTCTCAACTCTGACGACCCGATCGCTTCCCGCATGAAGGTTTCCACCCTCATCGAGTCGCTCCCGGGTTATGGCAAGGCCAAGGCTGCCAAGATCATGGACGAGCTGGGCATTTCCGCCACGCGTCGCGTCCAGGGCCTCGGCGTCCGTCAGCGTGAGCAGCTCCTCGAGCAGCTTTCCCGTTAAGTGAGCGGTATCGTACCAAAGCTCTTTGTGATTTCCGGACCGTCAGGCGCGGGAAAGGGGACGCTCGTCGCACGTGTGCGCGAGCGTCATCCTCATCTCGGCCTGACGGTTTCCGCTACCACGAGGGAGCCGCGTGAGGGCGAGATCGACGGTACGAGCTATTACTTCCTGTCCGACGAGGAGTTCTCCCGTCGTGTGGCGGAAGGTGAGTTCGTCGAGTGGGCGCATGTGCACGGCCACTCCTATGGCACGCTTGTGAGCGAAGTCACCTCCAAGCTCGATGCCGGATCGTCTCTCATCTTGGAGATCGATGTGCAGGGTGCGTTCCAGGTAAAGGAGCGCTTTCCCGATGCGGTCCTGATCTTCATCAAACCGCCCTCGCTTTCCGTTCTGCAGCAGCGACTCGTCGGTCGCGGGACCGAGACGGCTGAGTCCGTCGCCACGCGCATGGCCAACGCCGAGCGCGAGATGGTTCTCGCCGACCGCTATGACGAGGTCATCGTGAACGATGACCTCGATTCGGCCACCGATGAGCTGCTGCGCGTCATCCAGAAGCACGAAAGGAACTGAGGTCACGTGTCCGTTATCAAACCCCGAATCGACGACCTGCTGGAGAAGACCGATAACAACCGTTTCCTCCTCGCTTCTTTGGCTTCCAAGCGCGCGTGCGACATCAACAGCATGCTGCGCGGCCAGCACAGCCGCGTTCTGGCTGTTCAGGATGTCGATGACATCACCATCGCGCTGTCCGGAGCCGACACCATCTCCATGGCGATGAACGAGATCCTCGACGGCGACATCTCCTACGATCACGATCGCTACGAGGCGGCGCTGCAGCACCGCGTCGCGGAGGCGTGATCGCTCAGATGGGTAGCCGTGTCTGCCTGGTCCATTACCACGAGATCGGGCTCAAAGGCAAAAACAGGGCTCATTTCGAGCGCATCCTCATGGATAACCTCAAGGCGGCGTTAGCCGCCTTTTCCGTGGCGACCATCGTGCGCATCTCGGGTCACATCCTGGTGACGTTCTCAGTTGCCGGCCAGGCCGAGGAGGCCTATCGCCTCATCGCGCGCGTTCCGGGCGTCGCACGCGTCTCGCTCGCGTTCCACACGAATCGCGATCCGCACGAGTACTGCGCCGCCGCCGTGCAGGCCTTGGCTGAGGTGGGGGAGTTCACCTCGTTCAAGGTCGCCGCGCGTCGTTCCAATACGGATTACGAGCTCACCTCCCTCGACCTCAATCGACAGGTCGGCGAGGTGCTGTGCGAAGCGTATCCGGACAAGAAGGTGCAGATGCACGATCCGGATGCGACCGTGCATGTCCTCGTGGTCCAGGGAAGCGCGTACGTCTACGCCCGCGGAGAGCGCGGCGTGGGCGGCCTTCCGCAGGGGAGTGCCGGCAAGGTCATGACGCTTCTGTCCTCGGGCATCGATTCCCCGGTGGCGACATGGATGCTGGCGCGTCGCGGCGCCGTGCCGGTACCGGTGCACTTCTCCGGACGTCCTCAGACATCTGACACGAGCGAGTACCTGGTCCAGGACATCGTGCGCGCGCTGTCGCCGGCGGTTCAGGTCGGCAGGGTCTATGTCGTTCCCTTTGGCGACTGCCAGCGCGAGATCTCGCTTGCGTGCCCCAGCTCGCTTCGCGTCATCATGTACCGACGCATCATGTACGCCGTCACCGAGCGGCTCGGTGCGATCGAGGGCGCCAAGGCGATCGTGACCGGTGAGTCGCTCGGACAGGTCGCATCCCAGACGCTCGAGAACATCATGGCGGTGAACGAGGTCGTGAGCCTGCCTGTCTTTAGGCCCCTGATCGGCTCCGATAAGCAGGAGATCATCGCCCGTGCCAAGCAGATCGGGACCTATGACATCTCGACGCAGGATGCTCCCGACTGCTGCACGCTGTTTATGCCGCGCCGTCCCGAGACGCACGCCAAGCTCGACGCCGTGCACGAGGCGTGGGATATGTTCGATCATGACGCCATGATCGACGAGCTGGTCGCTCAGGCCGAGTACATCGATTTCGACTGCCCCTGCTACCGGGCGCCGCGCGTTATCGCGGAGCGTCACGACGTCTTGGCTCCGCGCGCCTAGATACTTGGGGCCTGGTCGCCTTCGGGCGCACATATCGCACTCCAAGGGGAACTGTGAGCCCCGTCGCTTCCGTCCATCCTGCATGGTTTCGGTCGCGGCGGGGCTCCTTGTTGCGTTCTGGCGATTTCCGGTATCGCTGAGCAGGTGGTATTCCAGCTGTCGGGACCCTGTCGGACGGCGCGCCAGCAATTTGGAAACCCCGATTGCCCTCCCATCGCGCATGCGATGATGGATGCGGGAGGTGATGGGCGATGGCGCAGGTGCACGAGGGGGATACATCGGCCTGGCAGCGCCTCGTCGGGGTGCTTCATCGTCACGACATGCGAAGAAAGGTGCTTATCGCCGCGGCGGCGGCGATCGCGCTGTGCGCCGTATGCGCAGCGGGCATCGTGGATGCTCGTGGATCTGAGCGACTTGTCATCGAGCGCACGGATCCGCAGGTCGAGACGGCATCGCACGGGGAGGCCGGGGCGGGCGGGAGCTCTGCGGAGGTGGCCGGCGATCAGGCGTCATCCGTGGTGGTTGACGTTTCGGGTGCGGTGAGGAATCCGACGGTGGCCACGCTTCCTAAAGGATCGCGCGTATACGAGGCGATCGAGGCGGCGGGAGGCCTTGCCGACGATGCCGACCTTTCGGCGCTCAATCGTGCCGCCGTTCTCGAGGACGGCGAGAAGGTGTATGTGCCGACTGCGTCGCAGGAGCCTGAGGGAGGGTCGGGCGAGCCGTCGAGCTCGCAGGAGCCAGCGCTTGTCAATATCAACCTCGCGGACGTCGATGAACTCGACGCCCTGCCCGGAATCGGCCCGGCGACGGCACAGGCGATCGTGGATGACCGCGCGGCAAACGGTCGCTTTGCAAGTGCGGAGGACCTGATGCGCGTCTCGGGAATCGGCGAGAAGAAGTTTGAGAAGCTTGCGACGCTCATCTGCGCGTGATGCGTCCGATGCATTGCCGCCGCGGCCCTATCTGACTCCGTCGTTGGCGGCAGCGCTTGCGTCGTGGGTGTCGTCCGGGGCTTTAACCGAGTTTGGCTGGGCGGGGTTTTCTCACAGCGGCTCGGCAGAGCACCCTGTGTGCTGGATGGTCGCGGTTGCAGGCGTTGCCCTGGGACTGTTCTCACGCACGCGCCGCGACGCGCGCTTTCGCCGCCTGCTCGCATGGGTCGCCCTCGCGCTCGTCCTGTCCGGAGTCTCGAGCTTCGTGTGGGCTCGCGGTATGGATGCGGCCGCTTCGCAGCTTGTGGGAACGGCAAGCGCCTATCGGTTTGAGATTACCTCCGATGCGAGCGTGAACTCCCAGGGTGCGTCGATGTCGGCTGCCGTAAGGGGCGAGGGGAGGCGGGTGCTCGGCTGCGTACGCCTGACGCTGCCCGAAGTCTATGACCGCGGTGATGTCCTCGCCGTGGTCGGTCGCATCGAGCGGCTCGAGGCGGGGGAGTGGGAGCGCTCACGGTTCATGAAAGGCGAGGTCGCCGCAGTGACGGGCCGGGCCGTCCGTCGTGTCGAATGCGGTGGCGGACCTTTGCTGGCAATGCGAAGGGCGCTACTCGATGCGATTGATCCGGCTTCTCGTGAGAGCCGTGCCCTGGTTGCGGGTGTCGTATGCGGAACGACGACGGAGCTTGGACGAACGGATACCCAAGAGGCGTTCTCACGCACCGGCCTGTCGCATCTCGTGGCCGTATCAGGTGGCCACCTCGTGCTGGTCATCGCGCTGGTGCGCACCCTGCTGCAGCGCATGGTGAGATCGCAGGCGGCGCGATCGTTGGCCCTGGGCGCGATATGCGTTGCCTACGCGGTGTTCACGGGAGGCGCGCCGTCGGCCATACGGTCCGCCATCATGGTGTGCCTCGGGCTTGCAGCCACGACGGCGACGCGGCGGGCGCACGGGATATCGAGTCTCTCGTTGACGGTGATCGCGCTGCTTGCTGCCGACCCGGGCCTTGCACACGACCTCGGATTCCAGCTATCCGCGGCGAGCGTTCTGTTCCTCGCCGTCTTTGGTCGCTACCTCGCGGTGCTGCTCGAGCGCCTGCATCTGCCAAGGTCGATCGCCGGGGCGCTCGCGGCGACCCTCGCTGCTCAGTGGGCGACGCTGCCTTTGACGATGCCGGTCTTCGGCTCGGTGCCCCTCGTCTCGCCCCTGGCAAACCTGGTTGTCGGTCCGCTCATGAGCGGGGTGCTGGCTACGGGGCTGGTCTGCACGCCGCTCGCAGCGCTTGCCCCTGCGTTCGAGCCGCTGATGGCGTTGCCCGTGGCGCTTGCGGACCTTTCGATGTTCCTGGCGAGCATCCTTGCGGGCCTTCCGCTTGCCTGCGTATCCGTCGAGCCGGGAATCATCGGGTTGGCGTTGCCCTATGCCCTGGCGGTTGCGATCTACGCTCTATGGCCGGACGTATCCGGTCGCGTCCTTGTCCCCTCGATTTTTTGCCTTATGCTGTGCGGCATCGCTCATCTTGTGTTCTGGCTGCATTGCGCGCCGCCAAGCGTGACGGTGCTGGACGTGGGGCAAGGCGATGCGATTCTGGTCAGGGACCGGGGATGCGCGATTCTCGTCGACACCGGTGTCGACGATGCCGTCGTAGGGGCGCTGGCGAGAAACAATGTCTTCCGACTCGATGCGGTCGTCGTCACGCATTGGGATAAGGATCACTGGGGAGGGCTTCCAAGCGTCCTTCAGGCAGTCGATATCGACGCGGTCTACGTGGGCCCGGGGGCATCCGAGCGGGTACCTGCGGAGCTTGCGGGCACGATCGCGGATGCGTGCGTTGAGCTCGACTGCCAAGACATCCTTCGCGTCGGGGCCTTTGCGTGTCAGGTGGTATGGCCCCGCGATGCGGAGAAGGAAGATGAGAACGCCGGATCGCTTGTGCTCGACGTGCGCTACGAGTCGGAGGAGTCGAGCCTCTCGGTTCTGCTTACCGGCGACGCCGAGGCGGACCAAGCCCATGAGTTCGCCGCCGATGTGGGCGATATCGATGTTCTCAAGCTCGGGCACCACGGGTCGGCTGAGTCGGTCGATACGGAGGTCCTGTCCGCGCTCGAACCGGAGCTCGCCGTCGCGAGCGCGGGCAGGGATAACCCGTATGGCCACCCGGCTGACGCCTGCGTTGACGCCGTCTTGCAGCAGGGCGCGGCGTTTGCGTGCACGGCCGATTGCGGCGATATCCGAATCGAGCCCGCGCGGGGCGGATGTGTCGTCACGGTGGAGCGGGCGGGGTAGAATAGGGAGGTCCGATCGTCGAGGAGGTTTCGCCCGTGCCCGAGTCCAAGCTGCTGCCCGCTTATCTCATCGTGGGCGCTGACGAATACAAGCGCTCGCGCGCCGTCGAGCGCATGAAGGCGCGTCTTGCGGCCAGCGGCATGGCCGACTTCAACCTCGACGAGCGCGATATGACCAAAGACCAGGCGATCGATGATATCGTGGCGTCGCTCAACACCTTCCCGATGGGTGCGGAGTTCCGGCTTGTCATACTCGATGGCTGCGATAGGCTCTCCAAGGCCGTGAGCGAGCCGATCGTCGCGTATCTTGCCAACCCCGCGCCGACGACCGTCTGCCTGATCGTGGCCAACACGCTTGCCAAGAACACGCGCCTGTACAAGGCGGTCGCCAAGATCGACGCCCATGCGGTGGTCGATTGCGCGGCCAAGAAGGCATGGGAGATGCCCAAGCAGGTCGTCTCGATGGCGCGCGCCCACGGCAAGACGATGGGGCTGCCCGCCGCGGAGGAGCTTGTCAGCCGCGCGGGCGAGTCGTCCCGCATGCTCGACAACGAGCTCATCAGGTTGGCGCAGATGGTCGAGGGGCCCGAGATCACCCGCGAGGACGTCGAGCGCCTCGTCATGCGCACCGCCGAGGTCAAACCGTGGGATTTGCTCAACGCGGTCGCCGCGCGCGATCTGGAGCGCTCGCTCGAGCTGCTCGCACTTCAGCCCGACCGCAGCGAGGTAAGGATCTTCTCATTGCTGGTGGGACGCGTCCGCGAACTGATCGTCGCTCGCGCGCTTGACGCGCGAGGCGCGGGCCGCGAGCTTGCCGCGACGCTCGGCTGTCAGCCCTGGCAGGTCAAGAACCACCTGACGTGGGCTCGCCGATGGAAGACATCCGAGCTGATCGATGCCCTGCGTGAAGCGGTTGACGTGGAGCTTGCCCTCAAGGGGTCGCGCGATTCCGCGCTTGCGCTTCGCCTGTGGATCGTCCGCATGTGCACGGGCGGCCCCCGGGCGTCGCGTTGAGTGAGCGCGAAGGTGCTTTCGCTTCGCGAGCCCACGCCCGCCTCAAGGTGGACCGGCAACAAAAAAGCCCCGCAGGTGCGGGGCTTTCGTTTCACTTTTGAGCAGGCGAGACGCTAGTTCAGGGTGTTGACGAGCTTCTGGACGCCGGACTTGCGGTTGGCGGCCTGGTTCTTGTGGATGACACCCTTGGCGACGGCCTTGTCGAGCGCGCGGTAGGCGCGGGTCGCGGCGGCGGAGGCAGCGGCCTTGTCGCCCTCCTCGACGGCAGCGCGAACGTGCTTGATCAGGGTCTTGAGCTCGGAGCGAATCGCCTTGTTGCGGACGCGCGCGATCTCATTGGTGCGGATACGCTTCTTCTGAGACTTGATGTTTGCCACTGGTAAAAATCCTTTCGAATGCTTGAAATAAGCCTTACTATCCGGCCTCTGAGACACGGTGAGGTCACAACTCGGTGAGTATAGCACGCACATCGGGGCAAGAGAAGCGCAAATGCTGTGGAATAGGCGTGTTGCTCACGAGATGTGCACGAGTGCGACCTCGCGCGGGGCGCGTCGCATCGGGTATGATAGGCCGCATGGATACGACGAATACCTCACACATCAGAAACTTCTCCATCATCGCGCATATCGACCACGGCAAGTCGACGATCTCCGACCGCATCTTGGAGCTCACGCACACCGTCGAGGAGCGCGACATGGAGTCCCAGCTTCTCGACTCGATGGACATCGAGCGAGAGCGCGGCATTACGATCAAGAGCAACGCGGTCAGGGTCGCCTACACCGCCGACGATGGGGAGACCTACCAGTTCAACCTCATCGATACGCCCGGGCATGTCGACTTCACCTATGAGGTCTCGCGTTCGCTCGCTGCCTGCGAGGGCGCCGTGCTCGTCGTCGACTCGACCCAGGGCGTCGAGGCGCAGACGGTCTCCAACGCGAACCTCGCCATGAACGCGAACCTCGACATCGTGCCCGCCATCAACAAGATCGACCTTCCTTCCGCCCATCCCGAGGAGGTCAAGGTCGAGATCGAAGACGAGCTCGCCATTCCCGCCGACGACGCGGTGTGCGTGTCCGGCAAGACGGGCGAGGGCATCCATGACCTGCTCGAGGCGATCGTGTTCCTCGTCTCGCCTCCCACAGGGGACGCCGCCGCCCCGCTCAAGGCGCTCATCCTTGACTCCTACTTCGACGAGTACCGCGGCGTCGTCGCGACGGTGCGCGTCTTCGACGGCAGCATCCGCAAGGGCGATACGCTCACCATGATGCAGACCGGCGAGAGCTTCCTTGTGGACGGCGTGGGCATCAAGCGCCCTGCCGAGCTGCTCGTGGACGAGCTCGCGGTGGGCGAGGTCGGCTTCGTGGTCACGGGTCTCAAGGATCCCGGCGCCGTCCACGTGGGCGACACGCTGACGTATCGCGACCGTCCCTGCCCGGAGCCGCTGCCCGGCTACCGTGAGGCCAAGCCGATGGTCTACACCGGCCTGTTCCCGATCGACAACAAGGACTACGAGAACCTGCGCGACGCCCTTGAGAAGCTGCGCGTGAACGATCCCTCGCTCACCTGGAGCCCCGAGACGAGCGTGGCGCTCGGCTTCGGCTTCCGCGTCGGCTTTTTGGGCCTGCTGCACATGGAGGTCGTCAAGGAGCGCCTCGAGCGCGAGTTCGACCTTGACCTGATCGCCACGAGCCCGAGCGTCGACTACCACGTGTATAAGACCGACGGCACGATGATCGACGTCCGCAGCCCTCAGGATCTGCCCGACGTCACGCGCATCGACCACATCGAGGAGCCCTATCTGGCGGCCAAGGTCATCGTACCGCCCGAGTACACCGGCGCTGTCATGCAGCTGTCCATCGAGCACCGCGCGATCATGACCGACATGATCCACCTGTCATCCAAATCGGTCGAGATGCATTTCGATATGCCGCTGGCAGAGCTCATCCTGGACTTCTTCGACCAGCTCAAGAGCCGCACGAAGGGCTACGCATCGCTTGACTACGAGTTTGCCGACTACCGCGCAAGCGACCTTGTCAAGCTCGATATCCTGCTTTCCGGCGACGACGTCGACGCCCTGTCGTTCATCGTCCACAAGGACAAGGCCTATCCGCTCGCGCGCGGCCTGTGCGACAAGCTCAAGGAGATCATCCCGCGCCAGCAGTTCGAGGTGCCTATCCAGGGCGCGATCGGCAACAAGATCATCGCGCGCTCCACGGTGAAGGCCGTGCGCAAGGACGTGCTTGCCAAGTGCTACGGCGGCGACATCTCGCGCAAGCGCAAGCTGCTCGAAAAGCAGAAAGAGGGCAAGAAGCGCATGAAGGCCGTGGGTTCGGTAGAGGTTCCCCAAGAGGCGTTTCTGGCCATCCTCAAGGTGGACGAATAGGTTCTCGTACGCATCATGCCGCCCTGCTTGCCGTGGCGGCATGATGCGCTCCAGAAAGGACGGCAGTGGGTATTCCCAACGGATCCGAGGTATTGCGTGCGGCCTATGCGCGCCAGCCTTTCCTGCTTGCGCCCATGGCGGGCGTGACCGATGCGGCCTATCGCATCATGTGCCGCCGCCGGGGAGCACAGCTTGCATATTCCGAGATGGTCAGCGTCGCCGGGCTTGCCTATGCGAGCGATAAGACCTGGCGTCTGGTTCTTCCCGCCGACGAGGAGGAGCAGATCTGCATTCAGCTGTTCGGGTCCAAGCCCGAACAGTTCGCCGCGGCGGTCGAGGCCGTCCAGGAGCGGGTGGGGGACAAGCTCTCTCTGATCGACATCAACATGGCGTGCCCCGCGCGCAAGGTCATCACCAAGGGGGAGGGCTCCGCGCTCATGGAGGATCCCGTGCGCGCCGAGCGTATCGTCGCCGCTGCGGTGGAGCGTGCGCACGTCCCGGTGACGGTGAAGATGCGCACGGCGTTCCGCGAGGGCGGAACGCGCGCCCCGGAGCTTGCACGGCGCCTCGCGGACGCCGGCGCCGCGGCCATCGCGGTGCACGGCCGCACCGCTCGGCAGCTGTATACCGGACGCGCCGATTGGTCGGTTATCGACGAGGTCGCGCGTGCGGTCGAGGTTCCCGTCATCGGCTCGGGCGATGTCTTTTGCGCCGAGGATGCCGTGCGCATGCTGCAGGATACGGCGGCGAGCGCGGTGTTCGTGGCGCGAGGAACCTACGGTAATCCGTGGGTGTTCGACGATGCGCGCGCTCTGGCGCAAGAGGGGACGGCCGTCCCGCAGCGCCTGTGGCCCGAGCGTCTTGACGCCCTGCGCGAGCACCTGATCCTCGTCCATCGCCATCTGCCCTTCATGGCGCGGGCGCGCACGTTTGCCACGTGGTACCTCAAGGGCATGCCGCATGCCGCCGCTTGGCGCGGCCGTGTGGTGCGCTGCACCTCATTCGAGGAGTTCATGGAGCTCACGGACGCCATCGAGGCCGATATGCGGGCGTGCGACGAGGCACTCGCGCTCGACAGGCCGCTGCCCGACATCGCGGTCGGGTCGTGAGGGCATGCCGGTTCAAGCTCTCTACGTGCATGTGCCCTTTTGCCATGCGAAGTGTCTCTACTGCGACTTCGATTCGCGGCCGTGTCGCGATGCGTCGGCGTATGACGCCTATGCCGAGAACACGGTGGCCCGTATCAGGCGGCTCGCCGATGCCGGTATCCTCGGCGCCTGCGCGACGGCCTATATCGGCGGCGGAACGCCCACCGTGCTCGGGGACCGGTTGGTGCGTATCGTCTCGGCGATTCGCGATGCGGCGCCGCATCTCGTCGAGTTGACCTGCGAGGCGAATCCGGAGTCGCTGACGGGGGATATGGCGCGTGCGCTGCGGCAGGCGGGCGCCACGCGCCTCTCGGTGGGGGTGCAGAGCTTCGTCGACGAGGAGCTGCGGGCGCTCGGCCGTCTGCACGACGCACGGCGGGCGCTCGATGCGTTGTCCTGCGGTATCGGTGCCGGTCTGGCCGTGTCGGTCGACCTGATGTGCGGCACGCCGGGCCAGACGCACGAGAGCTGGCGCCGTTCGCTTCGATGCGCTATCGAGAGCGGGGCGGGCCATGTCTCGGTATACCCCTTGACCATCGAGGAGGGCACGCCGTTTTGGGCGCGCGTCGAGCGCGGCGAGCTTGCCGAGCCCGACGGGGATCTTCAGGCCGAACTCATGGAGGAAGCGCGGACGACGCTGCGCGCTGCCGGACTTGAGCCCTATGAGGTCGCGAGCTACGCGCGCGCCGGCTGTGCGTGCCGGCACAATATCGCCTACTGGACCGGCGTTTCCTACCTGGGGATCGGGCGCTCGGCGGCGAGCATGCTCGACCGCGCCACCTACGACGAGCTTGCCGGGCCGCTGCGCCTCCCCGCGGCGGCAGATACCGCGCGACGCGTGCGGTTCGTGCAGGTGCACGATGCGTTCATCGGATCGGACGGATGCGCCGACATCTATAGGGAAGAGCTTGACGCCCGCGAGGCGATAGCCGAGGACCTCATGCTCGGCATGCGCATGACCCGTGGCATCGGCAAGGACCTGCTGGCGCGCGCATGCCGCGTCATCGGCGAGCATGCGGTGCGCACCGCGGTGGACGAAGCGGTCAGCCGCCGGCTTGCCCGCTGGGATGTGGATACGGGCAGGCTCGTGCCCACGCACGACGGATGGCTGCTGGGAAACGAGCTGTACGGCCTGTTTTGGGACCTCGCGCGATAGGGCCCTTACGTCCCGTGTCTTGACATATGCGCCCGTTGAGGCATGCTGTTGCCGTACCGTCGAGATGGGAGCGATCATGCCCGGTAAACGAGAAGACGTCATCAGCTGGGACGAGTTCTTCATGCGCGCCGCCGTCGCCGCGAGCCTGCGCAGCAAGGATCCCAATACGCAGGTCGGCGCCTGCATCGCCGATACCAACCACCGCATCCTCTCCGTCGGCTACAACGGGACGCCCGCGGGTCTTGACGACGACGAGTTCCCTTGGGAAGCGACCGGCGATCCGCTGACCGACAAGCACAACTACGTCATCCACGCCGAGGCCAACGCGATCCTCAACTACCGCGGATCGCTCAAGGACATGGCGGGGGCGACCGTCTACGTCACGCTGTTCCCGTGCCACGAGTGCGCGAAGACCCTCGTGCAGGCCGGTATCGGTGAGGTCGTGTACCTCGACGACAAGTACGAGGGAACCGAGGACAACCTCATCTCGAAGACCATCCTCGATCGCTGCGGCGTCACCTACCGCCAGATCGAGCTGGTTTCCTAAGCGCCGCCGCGTGCGACCGCGACCCTGATGCACGGTGTTCGCCTGCAGGGTTTGACGTGCAGGTATCGTGGGGTGCGAATAAATCCGTTCTCGTCCGGTACAATGATACGGCTATGCATACGCTTGCAGGAGGTAGCATCGCCGTATGGCAACGATGAACGAAAAGGATTACTACGCCATCCTGGGCGTCTCGAAGGACGCGAGCGCCCGAGACATCCAGAAGGCGTTTCAGCAGAAGGCGCGCAAGCTCCACCCCGATGTCAACAAGGAACCCGACGCCGAGGAGCGCTTCAAGGAGGTCTCCGAGGCTTACGCCGTCCTGTCTGATGAGCAGAAGCGCGCACGCTACGACGCCATGCGCTCGGGCAATCCCTTTGCAGGCGCACCGAGCGCAAATCCCTATGCGGGGGGCTATTCGGGCGGATACCAGGGATATACGGGCTCGCCGTTCGGCGTTCCCTTCGGCGGCGCGCAAAGGCGCGGGTCGGCATTCAACCCCGAGGCGGGAGCCGATGTCGTCGTCGACGTCGATCTCAGCGCCGTGCAGGCGAAAAACGGCGCGCGGCGCGCCGTGAAGTATCGTCGCTATGAGCCCTGCGATCGCTGCGCGGGGTCCGGTTCGGTTTCAAGCGGGTCGTCCCATACCTGCCCGTCCTGCGGGGGTACCGGTTCGGTTGAGGTCGACCTTTCCTTTCTGTTCGGCGCCGGCATGTTCCAGACCGTCTGCCCCGAGTGCGGCGGAAGCGGGCGCGTCATCTCCGATCCGTGTCCCGAGTGCGGCGGCAGCGGACGCACGCCGGTGGTCACCGAGGCCGTCATCGAGTTCCCGCCGGACACGCACGACGGCGACATGATCCGCGTGAAGGCGATGGGCCATGCGGGCACCAATGGAGCGGAAGGGGGAGACCTCGTCGGCCGTGCCCGCGTCGCCTCCGAGCGGCTCGAGGGTCCGGCCCGCACGGGTTTTTATCTCATCGGTTTCGCCTTGCCGTTCCTCATCCTGTTCGCGGTGTCGGGCATCGTGTCGCTTGTCACCTTTATCTGCCTGGCCATGGTGGTCTCGGGTATCGTGTCCATCGTGCGCGCCGGCGTGCGCGACCGCTCGCGGCTCTGGTGGAAACGCGGGCTCGAGCAGATCGTCAGCGGATGCGCAAACGGCCTGCTCCTCGCGTTTATCTCGGTGAGCTTCGCCTCGTGCTCGCGCGGCATGATGATGGGCGCGATGCCCCTCTAGCGGGCAGGACGGTGTGGCCGACGGGGAATGTCTCCGCCGGAAGTTGGGTATATCTGTGGGGCGAGGCCTGCTGCCTCGCGCGATTCACATAACGGGGAAGGAAGTTCGTCGTGGCGGACAAGAGGGATTACTACGAGGTGCTGGGCGTCGACCGCGATGCCGACCAGCGGACGATCAAGCGCGCGTTTTTGAAGAAGGCGCGCGAGGTCCATCCGGACGTGTCGGACGACCCCGATGCCGAGGAGAAATTCAAGGAGGTCAACGAGGCCTACTCCGTTTTGTCCGACGAGCAGAAGCGCGCGAACTACGATCGGTTCGGCTCGGCCGACGGCCCCGGCATGGGCTCGGGCTACGTCGATTTTTCCGACATCTTCGGCGGTATGGGTATGGACGACATCTTCTCGTCCTTCTTCGGCGGCGGCGCCTCGTCGAGCCGCGGTCGGGCTCAGCGCCGCAACGGCCGTGACATGGCCATCACGTTGACCGTGACGCTCGAGGAGGCGGCGAGCGGCTGCACGAAGACGATCAGCTACGACCGCCTTGCCACCTGTGAGGACTGCCACGGCAGCGGCTCTTCCGACGGCGGCGGCGACAAGCCGTGCCCGCGCTGCCACGGCACCGGTTTTGTCACCACGGTCCAGCGCTCGATCTTCGGCCAGGTCCAGTCGAGCTCTCCATGCCCCGATTGCCAGGGCGAGGGCACGGTCGTCGACCATCCCTGCGAGATGTGTTCGGGACAGGGCCGCACGCCCACGCACGAGAAGATCGATATCGAGGTGCCCGCCGGCATCGCCGACGGACGCCAGCTGCGCGTGCGCGGCTACGGCGAGGCGGGCTTCCGTGGCGCTCCTTCCGGCGACCTGATCGTCAACGTTCACATTGCCGCCCACCAGCGGTTCAAGCGCTCCGGTGACGACCTGTACGTCGACGTTCCCGTTCCGATGGCCGGCGCCGCGCTCGGCTGCACCGTCGAGGTCGAAGGTATTTTGCAAGACGAGCGCATCCAGGTCGAGATCCCTGCGGGAACCCAGCATGGTGACACCGTGACGGTCGACGGGCGCGGCATGCCCCGTTCCGGTGGCGGCGGCGCCCGCGGCCGCCTTATCGTCCGTGCACTCATCGAGGTTCCGCGTCGGATGAGCCCTGCGGCGCGCGAGGCGCTCGAGCGCTTCGCTCGCGAGATGGGACAGGACGTGAATGCGCGCAAGACCGTAGGCGATCGCATCCGCGATGCCATCGACGACATTTTGGAGTAAGGGGCCTGTGGACAAGCCAACTGCCTGCGTGGTCAACTTGGGCTGCCGCGTCAATCGCGTCGAGAGCGACCGCATCGCATCCGACCTTGCGGGATGTGGATTTCACCTGGTCGAAGAGGACCGCGCCGAGCTGATCGTCATCAACACCTGCGCGGTTACCGGAGAGGCCGAGGCAAAGACGCGCAAGGCGGTGCGCCATGCTCTCTCTCGCGTCTGCGAGCCACAGGTGATCGTGACCGGTTGCGCGGTCAATCTGCATGCCGAGCAGCTGACGGCGCTCTCCGAGCGCGTCGTCGCCGAACCCCTGAAGACGCGCGTCGCGGCGTGCGCGCAGCGGCTCTTCTCGAGCGCTCTTGCTGATGACGATGCTGATGATGCGTGCCCGTGGCGCGCGGCGGGTCCCTCTCGCTCG
The DNA here is from genome assembly GCF_030373545.1 of Collinsella tanakaei. Taxonomy (GTDB): domain Bacteria; phylum Actinomycetota; class Coriobacteriia; order Coriobacteriales; family Coriobacteriaceae; genus Collinsella; species Collinsella tanakaei_C. Next base: position 250,174 of record NZ_JAUDCO010000002.1, read on the forward strand.
CGCATGGGCATCAAGATCCAAGATGGGTGCAACAACCGGTGCTCCTATTGCATCGTGTGGAAGGCGCGCGGGCCCGAGCGGTCCGAGGGGGTCGACGAGGTGTTGGCCCAGGTGCGCGCGGCGCACGACGCCGGTATCGCCGAGGTCGTCTTGACCGGCGTGAATCTCGGCGCGTACCGGGGGCTTGACGGCTTAGGGCACTCCGTCGACATCGCCGGTCTCCTCGATGCGATCCTCGAGCGCACCGATATCGCGCACGTTCGCCTATCCTCCATCGAGCCCATGGATGTCAGCGACGGCCTGCTCGGCCGCATGGCCGCGTCACCCGAGCGCGTCGCTCCCTTTTTGCATCTGCCGGTTCAGTCGGGGTGCACCTCCACGCTGCAGCGCATGAACCGCCCCTATACGGCTTCCGAGTTCGAGCGGCTCGCCGACCGCATCCGCTCCATCGTTCCCGCCGCCTCGCTTTCCGGTGACCTGATCGTCGGCTTCCCGGGCGAAGACGATGAAGAGTTCGAGAGCACCCGTTCGTTCGTTGAGCGCGTCGGGTTCTCCCGTCTGCATGTCTTTCGCTATAGCGCGCGGCCCGGAACGCCCGCTGCGACCATGCCCGATCAGGTTGAGCCGGAGGTCATGGCTCAGCGCAGCTCGTGCATCCGTGCGCTTGTCGAGCGTACCGCGCGCGAGGATGCCGCGGCGCGCATCGGAACGGTCGAGCGCGCGGTCATCGAGTATCCCGGGCGCGCGACGCTCGGCTCGTTCCATCGCATCGTCATCGACGATGCTCCCGACGGCGCCGTCGGTTCACTGGTCGAGGTTGCTATCATGTACATGGATGAACAGGGAGTCCTACATGGGCGCATGGGCGCCCAGGACGCCTGAGAGCAGGGGAGGAACATGGATTCGGCGAAGGTCAGGCTGACGGTTCCCGACGGCGTCGACCCGTCCCGCGTGACGGGCGCCGGCGATGCCGTGCTGCGGGCGGTCGAGGACAACACGACGGCTTCCGTCGTGGTCCGGGGCAATGCGATCTCGTTGAGCGGAACCCCTGATGAGGTCGAGCTGCTGACCCGTCTGTTCACGCATCTCATCAAACTCGCGTCCGCGGGAGATATGCCGAGCGAGTCCGATGCGCTTCGTGCGCTCGAGTCGCTGCGTCTCGAGCGCTCCGATATCGCGGGGCTGTCCGACGACATCCTGCTGACGTATCGCGGTCATGCCATCCGGCCCAAGACGCTCGGACAGAAGCGCTATATCGATGCCATCCGGTCGAACACCGTCACGTTTTGCACGGGACCCGCCGGCACGGGCAAGACCTATCTTGCCATGGCAATCGCCATCGCGGCGCTCAAGCGCCATGAGGTCGGCCGCATCGTGCTCACCCGACCGGTCGTCGAGGCGGGGGAGAATCTCGGCTTTTTGCCCGGTACCCTGCAGGAGAAGATCGATCCGTACGTTCGCCCACTGCTCGACGCGCTGTTCGACATGACCGACATGGAGCGCGCGACCGCCTTGGTCGAGCAGGGCGTCATCGAGATCGCACCGCTGGCCTACATGCGCGGCCGCACGCTCAACGACGCCATCGTCGTGCTCGACGAGGCGCAGAACACCACGCCCGAGCAGATGAAGATGTTCCTGACGCGTCTGGGTTTCAACTCCAAGCTCATCATCACCGGCGATACGACCCAGCGCGATCTTCCCGGTCGCCGCGGCGGTCTTACCGATATCGAGGAGATCCTCGCGGGTGTTGACGATATCGCGTTCATCAGGCTCCATCGCACCGACGTCGTGCGCCATGCGCTCGTGGGCCGCATCGTCGAGGCCTATGACGCCTATGAGGAGGCGCACGGTTCCGACGCCGGCGCGAAGACCCGGAAAGGAGGCGGCCATGGCCGTGCTCATCAGTAACGATGCCGAGCTCGACACGCTCGTGTCCCCAGATGAGATTGAGGGGGCGGTGGCGTGCACGATGGCTCATGAGGGCATCGCGCGCCCCGTCGAGGTATCGGTCTCGTTTGTCGACGACGAGGAGATGCGTGGGCTCAACCGCGCCTGGCGCGACATCGACGCCCCCACCGACGTGCTCTCCTTTGAATGCGATTCGCCTTTCGACGAGGATATTCCAGAAGATGAACCGGTCGAGCTCGGGGACGTGATCTTGGCTCCCGGCGTCATTGCCACCCAGGCCCCTCAGTTTGACGCCACGCCTGCCGAGGAGTGCCGACTCATGCTCGTCCACGGCCTGCTGCACCTTTTGGGCTACGACCACCTGAATGACGAGGAGGCGGCCGCCATGGAGGAGCGCGAGGCGGAGATTCTGCGCGAGCTGGCGCGCCGTCGCGGAGACGATCCGAGTGCGGTTCGCATCGGACCGACCACGCGCCATCACGACGAGTGAGCGGAGGCTGTCATGATTCCCGGATCGAAGAAAGATCACCCGTCGTTTTTGCGCTCCTTCGGCTATGCCATGGAGGGGTTCGTCACCGCGGTGCGGACCGAGCGCAACATCAAGGTCATGCTCGCCCTCGGCGTGGCGGCCGTCGTCGTCGGCATCGCGCTCCGCATCGATCTGCTCTCCTGGTGCCTGGTCGCGCTGTGCTTCGGCTTGGTGATCTTCGCCGAGCTGGTGAACACCGCCATCGAGGCTATCGTCGACCTTGCGACCCAGGAGCTCCATCCGCTCGCCAAGCGCGCGAAGGATATCGCGGCAGCGAGCGTGTACACCCTGTCCATCACCGCCGCGATCGTCGGGATCATCGTGTTCGCACGTGCCCTCGGCTTCATCGCGTAGACGACCGACATATCGGAGGAACCCATGGATCAGACGACCTACGACGAGCTCGACCTCGAGGCGAACCGGCTCGACGATGAAGGCGCGGTCGAGGACGACGAGATGCTCGAGGAGTTCGATCCCTTCGCGGACATGAGCGACGAGGAGCTCGATGCGATGGTCGACGCCGCTGAGGCCGCCTCGACGCTCGGGCTTGTCGCGGGCGATACGCCCGAGGGCTTCCGCAGCGGTTTCGTGGCGCTCGTCGGTCGCCCCAATGCCGGTAAGTCCACGCTGCTCAATGCCTGCATGGGCTCGAAGGTGGCCATCACGTCCCCGGTCGCGCAGACCACGCGCCGCCGTATGCGGGCGATCGTCGATCGCGACGGGTTCCAGCTCGTCTTCGTGGATACGCCCGGCATCCACAAGCCCAAAGACGGTTTGGGCTCCGAACTCAATCGCTCCGCGCTCGCCGAGCTTTCCGATGTCGACGTCGTCGCCTTCCTCATCGATGCGTCCGTTCCCATCGGCCGCGGCGACGAGTGGATTGCCGAGCGCGTGCGCGCCTCTCGTGCGACCAAGATTCTCGTGCTCACCAAGGCCGACAAGGTCGACCAGGCCAAGATGATGAGCCAGCTCGCGCGCGCCCGCGAACTCGTCGACTTCGATGACGAGATCGTCGTGTCGTCCACCGAGCACTTCAATGTCGAGCCGTTCATCGAGCTCGTCTCCGAGCATCTCCCCGCCGGTCCTCGCTGGTATCCCAAGGGGATGGATACCGACACCGACGACGCGACGCTCGTCGCCGAGTTCGTTCGCGAGAAGGTCCTGCTGCGAACCCGCGAGGAGGTGCCGCACTCGGTCGGCGTCGTCTGCGACGCCTTCGAGCGCTCCCGCAAGCTCGTCCGCGCCCACGCCACGGTGTATGTGGAGCGCGAGGGGCAGAAGGGCATCCTCGTCGGGCGTCGCGGCGAGATGATCAAGCACATCGGAACCGATGCCCGGCGCGACCTCGAGCGCCTGTTCGGGCGCAAGGTGTTTTTGGCGCTTGGCGTGCGCGTTCAGCGCGGATGGCGCGACGATGAGCGCGAGATCCGACGCATGGGTTACGCGTTCGAGGAGTAGAAGGCGAATCGCTGCGCGTCTGCCTGCATGGCGTTGGCGGGCGCGCGGTTGGATGTGGTGACTGTCCTGTGGCGGGTTCTCGGACATATCGCACGCGCGCGCTCGTGCTCGACAAGGTCAAGCTGAAGGAGGCCGACCTGATCTTGACCCTCCTGGCCGATTCCGGCCGGCAGATTCGCGCCGTCGCCAAGGGCGCGCGAAAGCCCGGCAGCCGGCTTGCGGCTCGCTGCGAGCTGTTCTGCACGACCGATCTTCTGCTTGCACACGGGCGCAACCTCGATATCGTCTCGCAAGCCGAGCTTTTAGAGGCCCCGCTCGGGTCGACGCCCACCTACGAGCGCATGAGCGCGGCGAGCGCGGTGGCCGATATCGCCCGCCTGTGCTGCTACGAGGATGCCGAGGATCCCTACATCTTCTCGATCACCCAGCGTGCGCTGCAGGTGGTCGGCGACGTTTCGACCGACGCCGTCCACCTGGATATCGTGGTCGCTGCCTACGTGTTCAAGGTGCTTTCGCATCTTGGCTACCGGCCCGACTTCTCCTCATGCGTGGCTTGCGGCGATGCCGCGGTCAGCTATTTCTCGGCGAGTGCCGGCGGGCTGCTATGCGGTTCGTGCGCCTCGAGCATACCGGGGGCCGAGCCGGTCGATGCGACCCAGGTGGAATGGCTGCGCGCATGCATTCACGCGCGGTTCGATGAGCTCGCCTCCTCGCCGATCGATGTGACGACTGCCTCGTATCTGCTCGCCTTGGCCCATCTGTGGGCGGTGACCCACCTTGACGCCCGCCTTCGGGCGCTCGAATTCATGCTCGGGCGGTAATCTCATATCGTCGTTCGCGGCGACGGTCTCTGCAGCCATGCCGGTGACGCATGGCATGATGATAAAGTTCTATCATTCCACTTGGATAAAGTGTCTATCATTTTGGGAGAGCCCACCGGGTGTCCTTACGGTGAAAGTTCCGTGTGTGCGCTGCGACCTGCACGCTTACGAAGCCGTTCCGTCCGTTTGGAGGTTCGTCGGCTCATTGCGCCTGTATGCGTGATAAAAGTTTATTGACACGTTCAGAGGGGAGTTTTTATGGCACGACTTCATGTCATGGAGCGCAGCCATGCCCAGGCCGTCATGGACGACCTGCATGATGCGCTCGGACGGCGCCTCGCCGCTCGTTCGCTTGCGCCCTGTCCGGTCGAGTTCACGGCGGCGCTGGTGAACATGTGCGCCACGCAGAGCTGCGGCAAGTGCACGCCCTGTCGCGTCGGTCTGAAGGCGCTCGCCGACCTCCTTGAGGAGGTTCTGGCGAACCGCGCGACGCTCGAGACGATCGATCTGATCGAGAAGACCGCGAACACGATCTACCTGTCGAGCGACTGCGCGATCGGCTACGAGGCCGGTTCGATGGCCCTCATGGCGGTGCGCGGTTTCCGCGATGACTTCGAGCACCACGTCCGCGAGCACGCCTGCGGCTTCGAGCAGAACGAGCGCGTCCCGTGCGTTGCGGGCTGCCCGGCCAACGTCGACATTCCGGGCTATATCTCGCTCGTCGAGGCGGGCCGCTACGCCGATGCGGTGCGTCTAATCCGCAAGGACAACCCGCTGCCGGTCGTGTGCGGCCGCGTGTGCGAGCATCCCTGCGAGATGCACTGCCGTCGCGGCATCGTCGACGACCCGTTGAACATCCTCGCGCTCAAGCGCTATGCGACCGACCATATGGAGCACGACTACCGTCCCAACATGGCCGAGCCGACCGGCAAGAAGGTCGCTGTCATCGGCGGCGGCCCCGCTGGCATCAGCTGCGCGTACTACCTGGCGCTCATGGGCCACAAGGTCAAGATCTTCGAGCAGCGCAAGCACCTCGGCGGCATGCTGCGCTACGGCATCCCGAGCTACCGTCTGCCGCGCGAGGACCTCGAGGCCGAGATCCAGTGGATCTTGGACTGCGGCATCGATGTCGAGCTCGAGTGCTCTATCGACGGCGCCGGCCTCGAGCAGCTTCGCCGCGATTACGACGCCGTCTATCTGGCCATCGGCGCCCACAGCGACAAGAAGCTCGGCCTTGAGGGCGAAGACGCTCAAGGCGTCGTCTCGGCCGTCCAGATGCTGCGCGCCATCGGCGATGGCGAGATGCCGGACTTTTCCGGCGAGCGCGTTGTGGTCATCGGTGGCGGAAACGTCGCCATGGATGTCGCGCGTTCCAGCGTGCGCCTGGGTGCCGAGAAGGTCATCATCGCGTACCGTCGTCGCATCTGCGACATGACCGCGCAGGACGCCGAGATCGCCGGTGCCGAGGCCGAGGGATGCCAGATCATGGAGCTCAACGCCCCGGTCCGCATCGAGACGACCGACGACGGCCGTGTTGCCGGCGTGGTGGTTCAGCCGCAGATCATCGGTGCGCCTCGCCGCGGTCGCCCCGCGCCGCGCGCCGCAGCTGCGCCCGAGCAGCTGATCGCCTGCGACCGCGTGATCGTCGCGATCGGCCAGGACATCGACTCGGCTACGTTCGAGAACATTGGCATCCCGTGCAAGTGGGGCCGCATCGTCACCGATACCGAGGGCGCGGTGGCCGGTTTTGACGGCGTGTACTCCGGCGGCGACTGCCAGACCGGTCCCGCGACCGTCATCCGCGCCATCAACGCCGGCAAGGTTGCGGCAGCCAACATCGACCGGCATCTTGGGTTCGACCACAACATCGAGCTCGACGTCGAGCTGCCGCCTGTTCAGTTCAAGGGCAAGCGTCTGTGCGGTCGCTGCGAGCTCAAGGAGCGCGACGCCGCCGAGCGCATCAGCGACTTCGAGATGGCGGAGATCGGCCTGACCGAGGAGGAGGCCCACCAGGAGGCCTCGCGCTGCCTGCGTTGCGATCACTTCGGCTTCGGCGCGTTCCGTGGGGGGAGGAACTTCCAGTGGTAAAGCTCATCATCGACGACCGCGAGGTCGAGGTTCCCGAGCACACGACGATTCTCGATGCCGCCGCGAGCGTGGGCATCAAGATCCCGACGCTGTGCTATCTGCGCGACCTGAACGAGGTCGGCGCCTGCCGCGTGTGCGTGGTCGAGATCGAGGGCATCGATCAGCTCGTCGCCGCGTGCAACAACTACGTGCTCGACGGCATGGTCGTGCGCACCAACAGCAACAAAGCGCGCATCGCCCGCAAGACCAACGTCGAGTTCCTGCTGTCGCAGCACGATTCCGAGTGCACGAGCTGCACCCGTTCGGGCAACTGCTCGCTGCAGTCGCTCGCCAACGATCTTGGCATTACCGACCTGCCGTTTTCCAAGCACCTCGAGGGTTTCAAGTCCGACCCCTCGTTCCCGCTCATCCGCAACAACGACAAGTGCATCAAGTGCCTGCGCTGCATCCAGATCTGCGAGAAGGTTCAGGGGACCGGCGTGTGGGATCTCACGAGCCGCGCGAGCCATACGGTCGTGAACGTCGCCGGCGGCAAGAAGCTCTCCGAGACCGATTGCGCTCTGTGCGGCCAGTGCATCACGCACTGCCCGACCGGCGCCCTGCGCGCCCGTGACGACACCGAGCGCGTCTTCGACGCCCTGGCCGATCCGGACAAGATCTGCCTCGTGCAGATCGCGCCCGCCGTCCGTACCTCGTGGAGCGAGTCGCTCGGCCTGCCCCGTGAGGAGGCGACCGTCGAGCGCCTTGCCACCGCGCTGCGCATGATGGGCTTCGACTACGTGTTCGACACGAACTTCTCCGCCGACCTCACCATTATGGAGGAGGGCTCGGAGCTGCTCGAGCGCATCAAGAAGGCCGGTGAGCCCGGCGGCGAGAACATCAAGTTCCCGATGTTCACGTCGTGCTGCCCGGGTTGGATCCGCTACGTCAAGTCGCACTATCCCGACATGCTCGACCAGGTGTCCACGTCCAAGTCACCGCAGCAGATGTTCGGCGCCGTGGCCAAGACCTACTACGCCGATGCGCTGGGCGTCGATCCCTCCAAGATCTTCTGCGTGTCGATCATGCCCTGCGTCGCCAAGAAGTCCGAGGCTGCGCTGCCCACCATGGTGGGGGAGAACGGCGACCCGGATGTCGATGACGTGCTCACCGTACGCGAGGTCGACCGCATGGTGCGCGCCTCGCATATAGATGCGACCACGATCGAGGAGCAAAAGCTCGACCAGCCGCTCGGCTTCGGTACCGGCGCTGCCGTGATCTTCGGTGCCACCGGCGGCGTCATGGATGCCGCCCTGCGTTCCGCGTACTATCTCGCCACCGGCGAGAACCCCGATCCCGATGCGTTCTCGGGAGTGCGCGGCCTGGACGGCTGGAAGGAGAAGACCTTCGATCTGGCCGGAACGCCCTTGCGCGTCGCGGTGGCGCACGGTCTGGGCAACGCCCATCGGCTCATCGAGGCGCTGCGCGCCGGCGAGGTCTCCTATGACTTCGTCGAGATCATGGCGTGCCCCGGCGGCTGCGTGGGCGGCGGCGGCCAGCCGATCCACGACGGCTGCGAGCTTGCAGGCGAGCGCGGCGACGTGCTGTGGGGGCTCGATGCGGCCTCCGAGGTCCGCTTCAGCCACGAGAATCCGAGCGTGAAACTCGTTTACGACGACTATCTCGAGCATCCGCTCTCCGAGCGCGCCGAGGAGCTGCTCCACACCGACCACACCGCCTGGTCCATGCCCCGTTAGCGACAAGTTGGTGCTAGGTACAATCTTGTCGCCTCCCGTGAGTTCAGCCGCGGCCGGCCGTCTGCCGGTCGCGGCTTTTTCTGCCGCAGAAGGTTTGCGCCGCTTTGTTGTGGGTAGCAGTCCGGTAGGGAAGTGCTTCTGGTGTTTGAGGAACCATGGGCGAGTTCATGCAGCGCTGGCATGTATTGGGAGAGGCTCCTCGTATCGCAATTCTCAAGTGCATCAAATTCGAATTGATCGTGAGCGCGATCATGGCGATCGCTGCGGCAGGGTGGTACGGGTACGCGGTCTTTGTGCTCGGCGATGAAGATATCTCCGGTTGGTTTCGCGCGCTCGGGCTCGCGAGCCTGCTCATCATCGTGGCCATCATCGTCACCGTCTGCGCGTACGTGCTGATCTATCGGGCGCACCGCGCCGTCAAGCAACGGCTGTTCTCGCTCTAGGCTTCTGGATACCCGAACGAGCAAACCTGGACGGCAAAGGAGGGCTGGCTGCTTGGCCTTGCGCTTCTGGGCGGAACAGCGCTGATCCTCAATGTGCTATTCGGCATCTACTATATCCTCGTGGGCGAATGGAGCTCGGCGATAGGGACGTATATCTGGGCGGTTCTCGGCATCGTGCTGCCGCCCATCGCCGCTCGCCGTTTCATCCCGCTGGAACAATAGCGACAAGTTGGTGCCAGGTGCAATCTTGTCGGGTGCAATCTTGTCGCCTCTTGGCGGATCGTCGCTGATTTGCGCTTACGGGTTTGTCTCAGTTACGCGCCTGCAACTGAGACAAACCCGTCGCCTAAACAATCCGTACAAACCCGCTCTCCAATACGGTCTCTTGTTACAAAATCGCGTCCATAACGCTCGGACGTGCTAGAGTGTCCGGGTGGCTTTCCGAACGGAGGCCGCTTGTTTTGGGAGAGGGAGAACCCGTATGGAACAGTTTTTCAAGATCGGTGAGCGCGGCTCCTCGGTGGCAACCGAGCTGCGCGCGGGACTCACCACGTTTCTGGCCATGGCCTACATCATCGTGGTCAACCCGCTCATCTTGGAGGCGGGCGGCGTGCCCATCAACGCTGCCGTCACGGCGACCTGCGTGGGCGCCGGCATCATGACCATCATGATGGGCCTGTTCGCCAATCGCCCGCTCGCGTGCGCCTCCGGCATGGGCATCAACTCCATTGTCGCCTATACGCTCTGCGGTGCGATGGGCCTTGGCTGGCAGACCGCCATGGCCGTCGTGTTCATCGAGGGTATCGCGATTCTGCTGCTCGTGCTGTGCGGCCTGCGCGAGGCCATCATGGAGGCCATCCCGGTGTCGCTGCGTCGCGGCATCTCGATCGGCCTCGGCCTGTTCATCGCCATGATCGGCCTCAAGGACGGCGGCATCATCCTGGCCAACGCCGACACGCTCGTGTCGCTCGGCAGCGTGACGGACCCGACGTTTCTGGTCGGCGCCATCTCCATCGTGGCGACCGTCGTGCTCTACTCCATGAAGGTCAAGGGCGCGCTGCTGTGGGGCATCCTCATCGCTGCGGTGTGCGGCATTCCTCTGGGCGTCACCCAGGCGCCTTCCGGCATCGTCGCGCCGCTCGACTTCTCGACGGCCGGCGCTCCGTTCATGAACGATTCCGACGGTGTGATGGGCCTTGTCAAGGCAATCACCACCCCGACGATCCTGCTGTTCGCGTTCTCGCTCATGATGAGCGACTTCTTCGACACCATGGGCACCGCCATGGCTGTGGCCAAGCAGGGCGAGTTTTTGACCGAGGACGGTAGGGTCGAGGACATCAAGCCGATCCTCATCGTCGACTCCGTCGCCGCTGCGGTGGGCGGCCTTTTGGGCGCTTCGTCCGTCACGACGTTCGTCGAGTCCGCTTCGGGCGCAGCCGATGGCGGTCGCACTGGCTTGACCTCGGTCTTCACCGGCATCCTGTTCATCCTGGCCGCGTTCCTGTCGCCGCTCATCTCCTGCATCAGCTCGGCGGCGACCTGCGGTGCGCTCGTGTTCGTCGGCTTCCTCATGATGGGCGACGTCGCCATGGTCAACTGGGACGACGTGCTCGAGGGCTTCCCGACGTTCATGATCATCGCCGGCATTCCGTTCACCTATTCGATCTCCAACGGCATCGGCCTCGGTTTCATTACCTACATCCTCGTGGCCGTGGTGACGCGCCGCGCCATGTACGTGCGCCCGCTCATGTGGGTCGCTGGCGCCGCGTTTTTGCTGTACTTCCTGCTGCTCTAATCGCAGACAGCGCAGCGCTTCGGTGAGATATGCCGCGGCCGGGGTCCGTCCCCGGCCGCGGCTTTGCCGTTTGCTGGCGCTCTGTTGTGCCCACGGGTTTGTCTCAGTTATGAGTCGGTAACTGAGGCAAACCCGTGGGCACAATGGCCGGTCGCATCTCACCCGGTCCGTCACGTGCGCGCCGCTGCCGCCTCGGGTCCCCGCAGGCGGCGTATCGTGCAGTTCTCGTGAACGCACGCGGCTGTGGTACCATATGCAGATGTTGGTTACCCGCACTTAGAGGCTCGCTGCACCGGCGGCTTCCCAGTGTTGGGCGTATTCAAGAGAAAGGTGTACACCATGACCGTCTCCAAGGAGCGCAAGGCCGAGCTCACCGCGCAGTTCGGCAACAGCCCCGTCGACACCGGCAACCCCAAGGTTCAGGTTGCCATCCTCACCGAGCGCATCCGCGAGCTCACCGAGCACATGAAGTCCCACCAGAAGGACTTCCACACCCGCCGCGGTCTGCTCATGCTGGTCGGTCGCCGTCGTCGTCTTCTGTCCTACATCAAGAAGAACGACATCTTCGAGTACCGTGCGCTCATCAAGGAACTCGGCATCCGCGACAACATCCAGTAACACGTTGTGCATGCAGGAGCCCCCGCGGGGGCTCCTTTTCATGTAAGGGGCCGCAACCGCGACCTCTACGCCGCCTGCGGGATGTCCCGCAGACACTATTCGAGGCCCGCACGCAACGGGGCGTGCGGAGATGAAGGAGAAAAATGACTCTCGTATCTAAGACTTTCGAGCTGTACGGCAAGACCTACACGCTGGAGAGCGGCGAGCTTGCCAAGCAGGCGACCGGCGCCACCCTGGTCAAGCAGGGCGACACCACCGCGCTCGTGACCGTCGTCGTGTCCAAAGAGCGCAAGAACTACGACTTCTTCCCGCTGACCGTCGACTTCAACGAGAAGATGTACGCCGCTGGCCGCATTCCGGGCGGCTACCTCAAGCGCGAAGGCCGTCCCTCCGAGAAGGCGACGCTCACCGCGCGCATGATCGACCGTCCCATCCGCCCGAGCTTCCCCGACGGCTTCCGCAACGAGGTCCAGATCGTCGCGACCTCGCTCGTGGCCGACCAGAAGAACCCCATCGACGTCATCTGCACGATGGGCGCCTCGCTTGCCCTTACGGTGGGCGGCGTGCCGTTCGAGGGTCCGCTTGCCTGCGTGCGCATCGGTCGCAACAAGGAGACGGGCGAGTTCATCGTCAACCCCACCTATGAGGAGCGCGAGAACTCCGACCTCGACCTCGAGCTAGCCGGTACCCGCGACTTCATCTCGATGGTCGAGGCGGGCGCCGAAGAGGTCACCGAGGACGACATGCTCGCCGCCATGCAGTTCGGCCAGGAGGCCATCGGCGCCTTCTGCGACGCGCAGCTTGCCTTCATCGAGGAGTGGGAGCGCGTCAACGGTCCCATCCAGCCGAAGGAGTATGTGCTCGATCAGCCCGTCCCCGAGGTCGAGGAGCGCATCTTCGCCCATTACGACGAGATGTACGCCGCCCTGTCCGACGCCGACAAGCTTTCCCGCATCGCGCACGTCGAAGAGCTCAAGGAGCGCATCCGCGCCGAGTTCACCGAGGAGGAACAGCTCACGTGGGAGCGCGAGATCCCGGTCAACCTCAAGAAGCTCGAGAAGAAGGCAATGCGCACCATGGTCGTCGAGACCGGTGAGCGCGTGGACGGCCGTGCGGCCGACGAGATCCGCCCCATCATGGTCAAGGATTCCTACCTGCCGCTCGTTCACGGCTCCGGCCTGTTCCAGCGCGGCCAGACCCAGGTGCTCTCCGTTCTCTCGCTCGGCATGCTGAGCGAGGGCCAGCGCCTCGACACCATCGAGCCGGTCGAGGGCAAGCGCTACATGCACCAGTACAACTTCCCGCCGTTCTGCACGGGCGAGACCGGCCGCATCGGCGCTCCCAAGCGCCGCGAGATCGGCCATGGCAACCTCGCCGAGCGCGCCCTTCTGCCGGTGCTGCCCGACGAGACGGAGTTCCCGTATGCTATCCGCGTCGTCTCCGAGGTCATGGAGTCCAACGGCTCCTCGTCCATGGCGTCCACCTGCGCGAGCTGCCTGGCCCTCATGGACGGCGGCGTGCCGCTGAAGCGCCCCGTGTCCGGCATCGCCATGGGTCTCATCCAGGAGGAGGGCAAGACCGTCGTCCTCTCCGACATCCAGGGCATCGAGGACTTCCTCGGCGACATGGACTTCAAGGTGACCGGCACCGAGCGCGGCATCACGGCCCTTCAGATGGACAACAAGGCCACCGGCCTCACGTTCGACATCTTGAAGACCGCCCTCGAGCAGGCCAAGGCCGGCCGTGCCTTCATCCTAGGCAAGATGCTCGACGTCATTCCCGGCCCGCGCGAGCAGCTCCGCTCCAGCGCGCCGCGCATCGAGACCGTCACGGTGCCCGTCGCGAAGATCCGCGACATCATCGGCAAGGGCGGCGACACCATCCGCAGCATCCAGGACGAGACGGGTGCCACGATCAACGTCGAGCAGGACGGCACCGTCGTCGTGGGCGGTGTGGGCGAGGCGGCCGACATGGCCATCGCCCGCATCAAGGAGATCATCCGCGAGCCCGAGGTGGGCGAGGTCTTCGACGGCCGCGTCGTCACGGTCGAGAAGTTCGGCGCGTTCGTGCGCCTCTTCGGCGACAAGGACGGCCTGCTGCACATCTCCCGCGTTGCCGAGGGTCGCGTGGAGCGCGTCGAGGACGTGCTCAACGTGGGCGATGAGGTGAAGGTCAAGGTCATCGAGGTCGACGAGAAGGGCAAGGTCTCGCTCGATCGCATCGACAAGCCGAAGGCTCCCGAGGGCTCCGGCTCCGAGGGCGGCTTCAAGGGCAATCGCGAGCGCCGCGAGCGCGGTGACCGTCCGGGTCGTCCGCGTCGCGAGCACGGCGACCGTCCCCGTCGCACGCCCGGCGACAACGGCGGCCGCGCGCCCCGTCGCCATCACGAGGGCTAACGAAACGCGATAGAACGCGCACAGGGTCCCGGGATCATACCCGGGACCTTTTTTGTATATCGGGCGTTCCGCTGTTCGTGTGGGGACGGCTGCTGCTGCGAAAATCGTTAGGCTCTTGTTGGTACAATGCAATATCCATGTGTTTCGCCCATGGCATCTGCCATGCGGAATTACCAGAACGGTTCGGCGGCACGACCGCCGTTGCATTGATCGCGATCAATAGAAAGGACGTAGCTCGCTTTATGGCTCAAACAACTAAGAAGAAGTCGGCGCCGCTCAAGATCATTCCCCTGGGCGGTCTGGACGGCATCGGTAAGAACATGACCGTGTTCGAGTGCGGCGAGGACATGGTACTCGTCGACGCGGGCCTCATGTTCCCCGATGACTCGCAGCCCGGTATCGACCTCGTGCTTCCGGACTACACCTATGTCCTCGAGAACGAGGAGAAGCTGCGCGGCATCGTCGTCACCCACGGTCACGAGGACCATACCGGTGCTTTGCCCTACCTGCTGCAGGACCTGAATAACAAGGTTCCTATCTTCTCGAGCAAGCTGACCCTCGGGTTCATCGAGGGCAAGCTCGCCGAGTTCCGCATCCGTGCACCCAAGTTCCGTGAGGTCGCCGGCGGCAGCCACGTCAATCTGGGCTGCATCTCCATCGATTTCTTCTCCATGACGCACTCGATTCCCGGCGCCCTGGGCGTGTTCATCCGCACCCCGCAGGGCAACGTCATGCATACGGGCGACTTCAAGCTCGACCAGACGCCCATCGACGGCGTGACGCCCGACTACGCGTCGATCAGCCGCTTTGCCAAGCAGGGGATCGACCTGCTCATGTCCGACTCCACCAACGCCACGGTGCCCGGTTTCACGAAGTCCGAGGCCGAGGTCGGCCCGTCGCTGTACGCTGCCATCAAGGACGCTCCGGGTCGCGTGTTCGTCGCCAGCTTCTCGAGCCATATCCACCGTCTGCAGCAGATCTGCGATGCGGCGCGCCGCTGCGGCCGTAAGATCGTCGTGACCGGCCGTTCGATGCTCACCAACACGCGCGTCGCCCGCGAACTCGGGTATCTGGATATCCCCGAAGAGGACATCATCGACGCCTACGAGATCAACAACCTGCCCGAGGACAAGATCGTCGTCATGTGCACCGGCAGCCAGGGCGAGCCCCTCTCGGCGCTCTCCCGCATGGCGAACGGCGAGCACAAGACGCTTTCCATGCACGACGGCGATACGGTCATCATCTCCGCTACGCCGATTCCCGGAAACGAGAAGGGCGTCCAGCAGGTCATCAACAGCCTTGCCAAGATCGGCTGCGACGTCTACGACAAGAATCGCACGCTCGTCCATGTCTCCGGCCACGGAAGCCAGGAGGAGCTCAAGCTGATGCTCGCCATGACGCGCCCCGCATACTTCATGCCCGTGCATGGCGAGGCGGTGCATCTGCGCGCGCATGCGCGCCTGGCGCGCAAGGTGGGCATTCCCGCCGATCACATCTTCATCCTCGATAACGGCGAGGCCCTTGAAATGCGCGGCGGCGAGGTGCGCCTCGGCGAGCCGGTCGAGTCCGGTGTGGTGTATGTCGACGGCCTGCGCATCGGCGATACCGACCCCATCGTGCTGCGCGATCGCCAGAAGCTCGCCAACGACGGCATGGTGACCGCGGTCGCCATCGTCTCGCTCAAGCGCAAGCGCATCGACGCCATCGAGTTCTCCGGTCGCGGCGTCTCGTTCACCATCGACGACGAGTTTACTTCCGACGCGTCCGCGTCCATCATGAAGATGATCGAGAAGGGCTCCTTCAACTTCACGAGCAGCGGCACCGACGCGCTGCGCAAGGCGGTGCGCGATTCGCTGTCCAACTTCATCTGGAACCGTACCCGCACGCGCCCGATGATCATCCCGGTCGTCATGGAGGTCTAGCGTGGCGGCTTCGGGGAACAAGAAGACATCGAAGAAGGGCGGCGCGAGCAAGCGCGCCGGCGGCGCCGCGGTGTCGCCGCGCGAGCTGCGCGCCAACAAGGCTGCCGAGAAAGAGCAGCCCTTGGAGCCCTTGATGGATGCCGGGTCGGGTCGTGATATCGCCGGGGTGCTGCTTGCCGTCTTCGCGGTGGCTTCCTTCATCTCGGTCATCTCGCCCACGTCCGCCCCGGTCGCTGCCGCTGTTGCCGGCTTCTACCATCTGGGGTTCGGTTTGGGCGCCTATGTCGTTCCTCTGTGCATCCTCGGTGTCGCGGCTTTGCTGTTCGTCCGCGGCGGAGAGCCCGTCTCGCTGCGCACGGCAGCCGGGGCCGGCCTCATCTTCGTTGCGATCATCTCCATGCTCTCCCTGTCGGTGCCCTATACCGAGCTGTCGAGTGCGGCTATGTTCGAGCCGGAAAACCTGTCGGCATCCGGTGGGTATGTCGGCGCCTTCATCGCCAGCGCTCTGCAGGGTGCTCTGGGCAAGACCATCTCTTACGTCATCCTGGTCGGCGTTATCGTGCTCGGCCTCGTGATCATCGGGTTTTCGGTGAGCGATGTCGTACGGGGCGTCGCCGCTCGCGCGGAGTCGCTTGCCCAGCGCCGTCGCGTCGATGTCAACGAGCGCCCTTGGGGCGATGCGGCCCCTGGCGCCGATTCCGCACGTGCCCCCCGCGCTGCAGCGCACCCCGCCGCTCCCGCCCAGGCATCGCTGTTTGACGAGGAGGGGACGGCGCGCACCACCTATCTGGGGAGCCGTGTGTCGAGCGTGGCGGATGCGGCCCCCGATACCGGCGAGGACCCCTTCGTCGACGTGTCGGATCAGCTTGCCGCCGAGCATGCGAAGACCACCCTCATTCCGGTGAAGGAGCGCTTTGCGGGCGATCTGACCGAGGTCGATGCGATTCCCGCGTCTGACACGGCGGCCGCGACGCCTGCGCGCGGGCTCGATGCCATCCATAAGGCGGCGGCCGACACGTTTTCCGCTTCATCTGCGCTCGAGCCGCTCGATGCGCTTCCTTGGGATGAGCCGGATTCCGGCCAGTCGTCTGGCGGCGCTCATGACGCGGCCCCGTCGTCTGCCGTTCCTGCCGCTGCCGCCGCAGCCGTCGCCGAGCCCCCGGTGCCCGATTTCCTGAAGAAGGCGGCTCAGGGTGCAGCTGGGGTAGCGGCTGCTCCGGCGACCGCGCAAAAGCCTGCCGCCAAGAAGAAAGCTTCGTCTTCGCGCACGCCCGTGCAGCCCGTCTCGCCGGCCGCCGACGCTGACGACGGGGAGCGCAAGCTGCCGCCCGCATCCATGCTCCGCCATAGCCCCGCCTCGGCTTCCGGCAAAAGCTCCGAGAAGGAGCTTGAGCAGACCGCGTCCGCCCTGCAGGCGACGCTGCAGGAGTTCGGCCTGCACTCGCGTGTCGTCGGATGGATCTCCGGTCCCACGGTCACCACGTTCAAGGTGCAGCCGGGCGAGGGCGAGCGCGTGAGCCGCATCTCCAATCTTGAGGACGACATCGCGCTTTCGCTCGCCACCGATTCGGTGCGCATCTTCGCCCCCATTCCCGGCACCTCCCTGGTCGGTATCGAGATTCCCAACCGCACGCGTCAGACCGTCGCGTTCGGCGATATCCTGCCCTACGTCAAGGGCGGCCCGCTCGAGTTCGCGCTCGGTCGGGATGCCGAAGGCCAGCCCATGGTCGCCGACCTTGCCAAGATGCCGCATCTGCTCATCGCGGGCACGACGGGTTCCGGCAAGTCGGTGGTCATCAGCTCCATCCTCATGAGCCTCCTCATGCGCACGTTCCCCGAGGATGTGCGCCTGATCATGATCGACCCCAAGCGTGTCGAGTTCGCTCCCTACGACGGCTTGCCCCACCTGTACGTCCCGGTCGTGACCGAGCCTAAGCAGGCGGCGAGCGCCCTGCAGTGGGCGGTCTCCGAGATGGAGCGTCGCCTGAAGGTGTTCGAGCGCATCGGCGTCCGCAAGATCTCGACGTTCAACGAGAAACAGGCCGCGGGCGACTTCGAGAAGTACGACAACCCGCCCGCGAAGATGCCCTATCTGGTCATCGTGATCGATGAGCTCTCCGACCTCATGATGGTCGCCGGCAAGGACGTCGAGGCGTCCATCGTGCGCATCGCGCAGCTCGGTCGTGCCGCGGGTATCCATATGATCGTGGCGACGCAGCGCCCGAGTTCCAACGTTGTCACCGGTCTCATCAAGGCGAATATCACCAACCGCATCGGCCTCACCGTCGCCACGGGCATCGACAGCCGCGTCATCCTCGACCAGACGGGCGCCGAGAAGCTTATCGGTCAGGGAGACATGCTCTTCAGCCGCGTCGACTGGGGCAAGCCCAAGCGCATCCAGGGCTGCTACGTCTCGGACGAGGAGATCTTCTCGGTCGTCGAGTTCGTCAAAGAGCAAAGCCCCGCAGACTACCACGAGGAGATTCTCTCGGCGGTTGCTCCCGCTTCCATGGCGGGCGGTTCCGCCTCCTCCCACGACGGGGGAGATGACGACCCGCTGCTCTGGGAGGCCGCGCGCATCGTGGTCGAGACGCAGCTCGGTTCTACCTCCGGTTTGCAGCGCCGCCTTAAGGTCGGCTATGCGCGCGCCGGTCGTATCATGGATATGCTTGAGGAAAAGGGCGTTGTCGGACCCCCTGACGGCTCCAAGCCGCGCGAGGTTCTCCTCGATGAGGAAGGACTTTCCGAGCTCGAAGCCGTCGAGGCCCGCATGGCCCAAGAAGATGAGTTTGGAGGGTTCTGATGTCCAGTCGCTTCGGCGAGATGCTGCTCAATCGACGTCGTGAGTTGGGCATGTCGATCCAGCAGGTCGCCAACGTCATCAAAATAAGACCCCAGATCATTGAGTTCTTCGAGACCGGGAATTTCGCCTCGATGCCGCCGCGCGGCTACGCGCAGGGCATGATCGCGAGCTACGCCCGCTACCTCGGTCTGAATCCCCGTGAGGTCGTGAACGCCTACTTCGATGAGCTCTATATGTTCGAGCGGGGCGGAAGCTCCGCCGGCAGCCGGTTCACCGAGGGCGCGACCGACCCCGTGCCCCGCAGCGTCAGCACGAGCGGCCGCTACCTGATGGTGGATCCCACGCCTCCGAGCTCTCGCTACGCCCAGCGTCCTCCGCAGGCGGGCTATGTGTCCGATATGACGTCGGGTCACGTTCCCATGCGCGTCGCCGGCAACGAGCGCCGCGTGGCGAGCCTCGCTTCGACGGGAGAGGGCAGGCCGCGCAACGTGAGGACCGCCTCCGGGCGGACGCACCCGGGCGAGCGCGCGGGCGCCGGCCCGATCGATATGGAGGTCACGGCCCGTATGCGCCGCTCCGACCTGCGTGATGCGGCCCGTTCCGGCCGTGGCCCCCGTTCGCGCTCCGGTACTTCGCGCGACGGCTATCCGCAGCGCTCCCGCTCCCGCGGCTCCTCGCGTCCGCGTTCCGGTGCCGCCAGCGGCCTTCCCATGGACCCGCGCGTCATGATCGGCGGGCTCGCCATCATCTTGATCCTGCTTGCGCTCGTCATCTTCTTGCTCGTGCGAAGCTGCAGCGCCCCTGCCGAGACGACTCCTGCCGGCTCGGCTCCGGTGACCCAGGCGCAGCCCGCCACCGATACCGCCACCGATGCGGATGAACCCTCCGATAGCGCGACCGACGGAACGGATGGGGAGACCGACGATGCGGCAGATGCCGATTCGGAGGCGGACGCCGATGCCTCCGACGGCGACGATAAGGCTGCCGACGCCAAGCCCGCAGAGCCCGTCGAGACCAAGGTGACCGTTTCGCTCGATGAGGGCGCCTCCTCGTGGCTCGAGGTCAAGGTTGACGGCACCATCGTGCTCTCCGAGCAGGTTGCCGGCCCCTATGAGGTCGAGTACACCCCGACGAGCTCCGTCGAGATCACCGTCGACCATCCCGCCGATGTCCATGTGACCAAAAACGGCGACAGCGTCGATTGGGACACGAAGACCTCCGGCGTGGGCAAGGTCACCCTCACCGTTCCCAAGACCGTCGACGAAGGCGCTGAGGGCTCCGACGGCGCCGACGCCGAGCGGACCGATTCGGATTCCTCTTCCGATACGACCGATGAGTCCGCACGATAGCGCGGACACAAGTTTCTTGAAAGGATGATCGCCATGGCGAAGGATTCCAGTTTCGACGTCGTCTCCCAGGTGGACATGCAGGAGATCGACAACGCGTACCAGCAGTGCTCCCGTGAGATCGCGCAGCGCTACGATCTCAAGGACTCGGGCGCCCGCATCGAGCTTTCGAAGGGAGAGGGCACCTTTACCGTCAACGCGCCTGCCGATTTCGTCTCGAAGCAGGTTATCGACGTGCTGAACTCCAAGCTGATCAAGCGCGGCATCGATCTGAAGGCCGTCAAGTGGGATGCTCCCCAGGCGGCATCCGGCGGCTCGATTCGCGTCGTCGGCCACATCGTGGAAGGTATCGACCAGGCGACCGCCAAGCGAATCAACAAGGACGTCAAGGATACGAAGATCAAGGTGAAGGTGACCATCGAGGCCGATAAGCTTCGCGTGTCGTCCCCGTCCAAAGATGCGTTGCAGCAGGTCATCCAGTTCCTGCGTGACCAGGATTACGGCCAGCCCCTCCAGTTCGTCAACTACCGCTAACGCATGCGTCCGGCATAAGAAAGGTACGCTTGAATCCATGGAATCATCGACGTCTTCGATTCTCTACATAACACTTGGGTGCGCGAAAAACGAGGTCGACACCGATCGCATGCGCTCGTTGCTCTCAGCCGCCGGGTACGGCGAGACCGATGACACCGCCGAGGCCGATCTGGTGATCGTCAACACGTGCTCCTTCCTGGCATCCGCCACGTCCGAGAGCATCGAGACGACCTTGGCGCTCGCCGAGGAGGTCCATGACGGCGTCCGCAGCGTGCCGATCGTCATGTGCGGCTGCGTTCCGTCGCGCTACGGCGCGGATCTCCCGCCTGAGCTGCCCGAGGTGGCGGCATTCGTGCGCACCGATGAGGAGGACGGCATCGTCGGTGTCGTCGACGGCGTCCTCGGTATCGCGCGCACGGTCCCCGCGCACATTCCCGCCGTCAAGCGCACGGTCGAAGGCGCGGTCGCCTACATCAAGATTTCGGACGGCTGCGACCGCTTCTGCAGCTTCTGCGCCATTCCCTATATCCGAGGCCGCTATCGCTCGCGCTCGGCCGCTTCCATCCTCTCCGAGGTTCACGATCTTGTTGCCGGAGGCGTCCGCGAGTTGGTCCTGATCGGGCAGGATACCGGTATCTGGGGCAACGACTTCGACGAGACGGTCGAGGGGCCCCGCACGCTGGCGCAGCTGCTCGAGGCGGTCGCCGCCGCCGTACGCCCGCAGAAGGTGTGGATTCGCGTCCTGTACCTGCAGCCCGAGGGCATGACCGACGAGCTCGTCGCCGCCATCCGCGACACGCCCGAGGTGCTGCCCTATATCGACATCCCCGTCCAGCACTGCAGTGGCCGCGTGCTGCGCGCGATGAATCGCACGGGGTCCGAGCCCGAGCTCGAGGAGCTGTTCGCGCGCCTGCGCACCGAGATTCCCGGCATGGTGATCCGTACGACCTATCTTGTCGCCTTCCCCGGGGAGACCGACGAGGAGTTTGAGTCGATGCTGTCGTTCATGGACCGCGTCGGCTTCGACTACACGAGCGTCTTCGCGTTCTCGCCTGAGGACGGGACGCGTGCGGCGAAGATGGACGGGCAGATCGATGACGACGAGAAGCTCGAGCGCACCCAGGCCGCCGTCGACCTCGCCGAGGCCCTTGGGTTCGCCGCCACCGCGGCGCACGTGGGCGAGGTCGCCGAGGTGATCGTGGACGGCATCGAGCAGACCGAGGACGGTCCCGAGCTCATCGGCCACGCGTGGTTCCAGGCGCCCGACAGCGACGGCGCGGTGCATCTGGACGCATCCGAGGCGAGCGTCGGCGATATTCTCACAGTCGAGTTCACCGATAGCTTCTGCTATGAGCTCATCGGTCACGTAGTGGAAGGATGAGGAATCTCATGAGCGGTCACGATAGATCCGGCGCGGGCAGCAGTTCTGCTATCTGGACACCCGCCAATGTCGTCACGTGCGTGAGGATCCTGTTCATTCCGGTGTTCATGGTCATCTGCGACCTTTCCTACCATAACGATTTCGGTCAGGCCAGCGCGGCGCTCGCGTTCGTCGCATTTGGGCTCTATGTCGTGCTGAGCCTTACCGACAAGGTCGACGGCTACCTCGCCCGTTCACGTCACGAGATCACCGATTTCGGAAAGTTTCTCGATCCCATTGCGGACAAGTTGCTGGTCTTCTCGGCATTGCTGCTGCTTATGGATATGGGATACGTCAACCTGTGGTTCGTCTTCATCATCCTTGTCCGCGAGTTTCTGGTCAGCGCGATGCGCATGGTTGCCAGCGCCGCCGGCGTCGTCATCGCCGCCGATGGCTTGGGCAAGGTGAAGACCGCCGTCACCATGGTGGCCATCTGCAGCTATCTGTTCACGTTCGCCTTTTCGGCGCTCACCGCTTCGGCCGGCGTGAGCCCGGTCTCGATCGTGTTGCTCATGATATCGAATGCGCTGATGGTCGTCGCGGTGGTGCTGACTGTCGTCTCCGGCATCCAGTATCTCTGGAAAAGCCGCGACGTCATCTTCTCTTAGGGGCTATATGGTCGACGATGCTTTGCACAGCGCCCTTCGGGACAGCGCGGCCCGGCTCGTGGAGGCGTGCTCTTCGCGCCAGCTGACCGTTTCTACGGCGGAATCCTGCACGGCCGGCATGGTTGCCTCCGCGATTGCGGGCATACCGGGCGCATCGAGCGTCCTGCGCGGCGGAGCGGTCACTTACGTCAATGAGGTCAAGCATGCGGTGCTCGGCGTGTCCGAGCGCTCCCTCGAGTGCTACACGGAGGTCTCCTCCCAGGTCGCCGAGGAGATGGCCGACGGTTCCCGTCGCGTCTTTTCGTCCGATATCGCGGTCAGCCTGACTGGGTATGCCGGCCCAGGGGGCGGAACCGAGATTAATCCGGTGGGCACCGTGTACATCGGGTGCTCCGATGCGTTCCGCACGTCGTCCGAGCGATGCATGTTCGCCGGCGACCGCGATGCCGTTCGTGCTCAGGCGGCGCTGAGGGCCCTCCAGCTGTGTTGCGAGCGGGCGGAAGCGATGGGGAATCGATAGAGTTTCGCGTGCCCTCCGTGTACGCCCTCATGCGATCGCGCGCTCGCTCGCTTGTCGTGTCGACGTTGCGCTCCCATGTTTACCTGCGCGGCTGTCGAGAATGTCGTCTTGTCGGACATCGTTTCGGGCAGATTGGTATGCACCGTGAAAGGTATCTGTCGGAAACCGTTCGTCACGTGTCAAAGACGCCATCGTAGGATAGCGATGACGAGCTTGACTGCGAACAGCTGTTCGACTATAGTCAAGACGGCAATGACACCAAGGAGGAAATCGCATGGCTAAGAGCTCAACCCCCGCGAAGCAGGTTCACGAGCGCACGTATGGCGCCGAGCGCGACAAGATGGTCGAGGTCACCAAGGCCGAGATCGAGAAGAAATTCGGCACCGGTTCCATCATGCGCTATGGCGATGGCGGTCCCGAGCTCGAAGTCGAGGCGATCCCCACGGGAGCGCTCTCCCTCGACGCCGCATTGGGCATCGGGGGCGTTCCCCGCGGTCGCATCATCGAGATCTACGGCCCCGAGTCCTCGGGTAAGACCACCCTTTCGCTTGAGATCCTCGCCGAGGCGCAGGCCGAAGGGGGAGTGGTGGCGTTCATCGACGCTGAGCACGCCCTGGATCCCGGCTATGCCGCTCGCATCGGAGTCGATATCGACGAGGTGCTGATCTCCCAGCCTGACACCGGTGAGCAGGCACTTGAGATCTGCGACATGCTCGTCCGCTCGGGCGCCATCGACGTGGTCGTCATCGACTCCGTCGCCGCCCTCGTGCCTCGCGCCGAGATCGAAGGCGAGATCGGAGACTCCTCGGTCGGTCTTCAGGCGCGCCTCATGAGCCAGGCTCTTCGCAAGCTTGCCGGCTCGCTCGCAAAGTCCCGCACCACCTGCATCTTCATCAACCAGCTTCGCGAGAAGATCGGAGTCATGTTCGGCAACCCCGAGACGACGACCGGTGGCCGCGCCCTGAAGTTCTTCTCGTCCGTGCGCATCGACATTCGACGCGTTGACAGCATCAAGGCCGGCAACGAGATCGTCGGCAGTCGCGTGCGCTGTAAAGTCGTCAAGAACAAGGTCGCTGCGCCCTTCAGGACCGCCGAGTTCGACATCATGTACGGCACCGGCATCTCCAAGGAGGGCTCTATCCTCGACATGGGTGTCGACTACGAGATCGTCAAGAAGTCCGGCGCCTGGTATACGTACGGCTCGGAGCGCCTGGGCCAGGGACGCGAGGCCGCCAAGGAGTTCCTGCGCAAGAACCCCGAGCTCTCCGATGAGATCGAGCACAAGGTGCGCGTTGCGTGCGGTTTGGATTTCGATGATGAGTCGACCGGTGAGGCTGTCGAGGCGGCCGAGGTAGCCGAGACTGCGCTCAAGGCCGAGTAGCCTTCATGGATGCTAATTCGCAGCTTTCGTCCTCGCAGGTTGACGCGATCGATATCAGCGTGGCGCTGCCTGACGCCGAGGCGCGGGCGCGCGCTGCCCGGCGAGGGCGAAAGCCGCTCGCCGAGGTCTCCGTTTCGCTTTCGAACGGAGGTGTCAGCGATATCGTCGTGCCGGTTCGTGTCGGGCGTCTGCTCGACGAGGGCTCTTTAGCGCTTCCGATGCCGGTGGACGATGCGTTTGACGCCATACACGACCTTGAGCTTCGAGTCTGCTTCTCGCTGCTGACCGAGATGCTCTCGCGCCGCGATTACGCGTGCGCTGAGATGCGCGGCAAGCTTTCCGCATACGGATTTCGCGATATCGAGATCGACGAGGCGCTCCGGCTGGCTCGGGAGCGCCGGTATCTTGATGACGCCAGGTTCTCCAAATACTTCATCGACGAACGGCTGCGCCGTGGATGGGGGAGGGTGAAGATCGAGGCCGAGCTTCGTCGGCGCGGTGTGAATCTCGATGACATCCCCGGTTATCCCGATGAGTTCTTTGATGAGCAGGGCGATCTTGCACGCGCCCTCGACGCGCTGTCCCGCAAGTCGGTGCCCGCTTCGCGCCCCCGCGAGAAGCTCGTGCGGTTTCTGGTATCGCGAGGATATTCGTTCGCTGTGGCCAATGAAGCCGTCCGCTCGCATCTCAACGATATCGAAGTGATTTGATTGCGTCCACGTCAACCGTCGAGTCTTGATGGTTTCGGCGTTTTGCCTGTTTGGCCCGTTTGACATCGTGCTTATGTAAACGTAGGATGAATACGTCATTTGTTATGTGATATGCGCTCATCGTTGATGAGATTGATATTGAGAACATTCATTTCATACTGGGTGACCATTCCCTAGCAAATGTCTGATGTCGTCCGTACGCGGGCGGCGTCCTTATTGTTGCTTGAACGTACTGAAGGAGAAACCGAGCATGGAAATCGTAATCGGTATCATCGGTCTCGTTATCGGGGCTCTCGGTGCCGTGTTCGCCATGCGCAGCGCCAAGAGCGGAAGTCTCAAAGAGGCCGATTCGAAGATCGAGTCGGCTCATGCTGAGGCAGAGCGCCTGATTGGCGACGCGAAGCGAGCGGCAGAGACCCTGAAGAAGGAAGCCCTGATCGAGGCCAAAGAGGAAATCATCCAAAACAAGCAGGCCGCCGAGGCCGAGGAGAAGCAGCGCAAGCGCGAGCTGCGCACGCTCGAGAACCGCGTCATGCAGCGCGAGGAGTCTCTCGACCGCCGCAATGATGCGCTCGACAAGCGCGAGCACCAGCTGTCCAGCCAGCAGGGCCAGATCGAGAAGCGCAGCCGTGAGCTTGACGAGCTCGTCGCCAAGCAGACCTCTGAGCTTGAGCGCATCTCCGAGCTCACGCGCGACGACGCACACAAGGAGCTTCTCGATAAGGTCCGTGGCGAGGTGACCCATGAGGCTGCTGCGATCATCCGCGATTCCGAGCAGCAGGTCCGCGCCGAGTGCCATAAGACCGCGCAGGAGATCATCTCCCTTGCCATTCAGCGTTGCGCTGCCGACCACACCGCCGAGGTGACGGTCACCTCCGTCCATATCCCGTCCGATGACCTGAAGGGCCGCATTATCGGCCGCGAGGGCCGTAATATCCGTACCTTCGAGCAGGTTTCCGGCGTCAACCTCGTTATCGACGATACGCCCGAGACCGTCGTGCTCTCGAGCTTCGATCCTGTTCGTCGCGAGACCGCCCGTGTGGCCCTCGAGAACCTGATCGCCGACGGCCGCATCCATCCCGCGCGCATCGAGGAGATGTATCGCAAGGCTTCCGACCTCGTTTCCCAGCGTGTGCGCGAGGCGGGCGAGCAGGCCGCGTTCGATACGGGCATCCATGACCTTCATCCCGAGCTCGTCAAGACGCTCGGTGCCCTGCGCTACCGTACGTCGTTCGGTCAGAACGTCCTGCAGCATTCCATCGAGGTCTCCGAGCTCTGCGGCATCATGGCCTCCGAGCTCGGCGTGGACGTTCGCGTGGCCAAGCGCGCCGGCCTGCTCCATGACCTTGGCAAGGCAATCGACCACGAGGTCGAGGGTCCTCATGCGGTGATCGGTGCCGACCTTGCCCGTCGGTACGGCGAGAAGCCCGCGATCGTTCACGCGATCGAGGCGCATCATGCCGACGTCGATCCCAATTCCGTGCTTGCGGTCCTGGTCCAGGCTGCCGACGCCATCTCCGCCTCCCGTCCGGGCGCTCGTCGCGAGTCTGCCGAGAACTACATCAAGCGTCTCGAGAAGCTCGAGGAGATCGCCAATTCTCATGACGGCGTCGAGCGCACGTATGCCATGCAGGCCGGCCGCGAGGTCCACGTCATGGTCCAGCCCGATAAGATCTCCGATGCTCAGGCCACCGTGCTCGCGCATGATATCGCCCACCAGATCGAGGACGAGATGGAGTACCCCGGTCAGGTTCGTGTCGTCGTCATCCGCGAGAGCCGCGCGGTCGATATCGCGAAGTAGGCACCATGTCTGACGCCAGCGGGCTCATCTCCTTTATCGCCTCGATGTCCGGTGAAGGCAATCTTCGCGTCGAGGAGAACCTGGGCGACGGGTTCGTGCGCCTGCGCGTATCCGAGGCGGAGCGCCGTCAGGCAAAACATGACATTCAGCACGTCGAGGATATCGTCATCGAGATGCTGCGCAATGCTCGCGATGCGGGCGCCACGCGCATCTATCTTGCAACGCAGAAGGAGGAGGGTGTTCGCACCCTCCTTTTTCTCGATAACGGAAGCGGTATTCCCGCCGACATGCATGAACGTATTTTCGATGCGCGCGTCACCTCGAAGCTCGAGTCGATGAAGATGGATCGCTGGGGCGTTCACGGACGCGGCATGGCGCTGTTCTCCATCCGTCAGAACGCTGATGAGGCATCGGTTGTCTGCTCGGAACCTGGCAAGGGTTCATCCATTCGGGTCGTTGTCGACACCGCCCGCTTGAATGAGCGCGCCGACCAGTCCACCTGGCCGGTTGCCGAGAAGGATGACGCCGGGCAGCTCGTCTGCTCGCGCGGTCCCCACAACATGATTCGTGCCGCCTGCGAGTTCGCCTGCAGCGAGCTGCATGGATGCGACGTCTATATGGGTTCGCCGACCGAGATCGCAGCGACGCTCTTTGCCCATGCGACGCGCGATGTCGATACGTCGACGCTGCTGTTCTTGAACGACGCCGCCGACCTTCCCATCATCGAACGCCTTGGCAGCGCCGCCGACGCCTCCGATTTCATCGCGATCGCCGCTTCGCTCGGTCTTTCCATCTCTGAGCGCACCGCACATCGCATTCTCAACGGTTCGATCAAGCCTCAGCGGAGTGTCGCCTCTCGTCTGCTGCGTGAGCGGTCCGCCGGGCAGCGCTCTAAGCCCGCCGACATCGATCTTGAGCGCGATCGCCGAGGTCTTAAAATGGCACGTGAGGATATCGAGCGGTTCTCCCGTGCCGTCGAACGCGATTTCGCCGATCTCGCCCAGCGGTATTACCTCTCGTTGGCGGGCGATCCGCGCGTTCGTGTGACCCGCGACAAGATCACGGTCACGTTTGATATCGGCAAGGAGGAATAATCCTTGCCCAGCTGCTCCCAATAGGATACATTTACTGTACATATGCAAAAACATGGCTCATATGCAGGAGAAACGAAGCATGGAATTCCTGAAGGTATCGAGTAAATCCTCCCCGGCCTCTGTGGCCGGTGCTATCGCCGGCATGGTGAAGGACGGCGTGCCGGTCAATCTGCAGTGCGTGGGCGCCGGCGCGGTCAACCAGGCCATCAAGGCCATCGCCATCGCGCGCGGTTTCTTGATTCCCACCGGCTTCGATATCTCCTGCGCGCCTGTCTTTTCGGATATCCTCATCAACGGTGAGTCCAGGACCGCAATTCGTCTCGCCATCTATGTCCATAGTCTTTCTTCGCATGCGGGCGGGGCGTTTGATTTCGACCGCATGGATGACAGCCTTCGAGTCGGGTAGGGTATGCAGACTTCCAATCTTTTCGGTAAGACCTATTTCATCCGAACGTTCGGATGCCAAATGAATATGCATGATTCCGAGCGGGTCAGCGGCCTGCTCGATTCGTGTGGGTGCCTTGAGGTCGCACAACCCGAGGACGCCGACATCGTCATCTTCATGACGTGCTGCGTGCGCGAGGCTGCCGACACGCGCCTGTACGGCCAGTGCTCGTCTTGCAAGAGCCTGCCGCCCGCTCCCTCCGGCAAACGCGTTATCGCCGTAGGCGGTTGCATCGCACAGCGTGATGGCGCCGGCCTGCTCACCAACCTCGACAACGTGGATGTCATATTCGGGACCCATTCCATCACTCACGTCGCCGAGCTCATCGATCGGGCGTTTGCCGAAGGCTCCTCGCAGGTGCTGTGCGAGGAATCCGATCCGTGCGCTGCGACCTCGATGCCCTGGCATCGGGCCGAGAGCTATCGCGCGTGGGTGCCCATCATGACGGGATGCAACAACTTCTGCAGCTACTGCATCGTCCCTTATGTCCGCGGTCGCGAGAAGAGCCGTCAGTTCGAGGAGATCGTCGACGAGGTCACCGGTCTTGTTCGCATGGGCGTGCGCGAAATCACGCTGCTTGGTCAAAACGTCAACTCCTACGGACGCGACCTGTTCGGCGAACCCCGCTTCGCCGAGCTTCTTCGTGCTGTCGGGGATACGGGGGTCGAGCGCATCTTCTTCACCTCGTCCCATCCCAAGGACCTGCTTCCGCAGACCATCGACGCGATGGCCGAGGTTCCCGCTGTCATGCCGCAGCTGCATCTCGCCGTCCAGTCGGGTTCCTCGCGCATCCTGAAGCTCATGAACCGTCGCTATACGCGCGAACAGTATCTTGACTTGATCGACCGCGTGCGCGACCGCATTCCCGATATCGCGCTTTCCACCGACATCATCGTCGGATTCCCGGGTGAGACCGAGGAGGATTTCGAGCAGACCCTCTCGCTCGCCGAGCAGGTCGGGTACGCTCAGGCCTTCACCTTCATCTATTCCAAGCGTGCCGGCACGCCTGCGGCCGAAATCGACGACCCGACGCCGCGCGACGTGATTCTTGAGCGCTTCAATCGACTCGTCAAGGTCATCGAGGATAGCGCCTACGCGTTCAACCAACATGACCTGAACGCCGTGGTGCCCGCGCTTGTTGAGGGTACGTCCAAGAAGGACCCGTCGATTCTGTTGGGCAAGAGTCCGAAGAACCAGACGGTGCACGCGCCCATCCCTCAGGGCGTCTCCATCGAGGATCTGGTCGGTAAAATCGTCGACGTCAAGGTCGACCGTGCGCGCACGTGGTACCTTTCCGGCACCGTCATCGGGTCTTCGCGCTGATGGCTGACGCATCGATTGCTCGGCGTACGAGCCCTGTCCTCGTGATCGCGGGTCCCACCGCTTCGGGCAAAAGTGCGCTTGCCGATCGTGTCGCGCGTGAGCTTGCGACCGAGGTTATCTCCGCCGATGCCATGCAGGTCTATCGCGGGATGGATATCGGTACCGCTAAGACGCCGCCTGCGGAGCGCGCCGTACCCTTGCGCATGGTGGATGTGGTGGAGCCGTATGAGGAGTACTCCGCCGCGCTCTTTCAGCGCGATGCCCGCGCCGAGGTCGATCGTCTGCTTGGCTGTGGCAAGACGCCGATTCTCTGCGGTGGTACCGGGCTGTATATTAAAGCCGTCATCGATGCGATGGAGTTTCCTGCCGGCGAGGTGGAGAGTCCACGCCGTCGTGCGTACCAAGATATGGCTTCCCGCCTTGGCGCCAAAGGGATTCATGATGAGCTGGCGCGCCGAGACCCTGAGAGTGCCGCCTGCATACATCCCCATAACACGCGCCGCGTCATTCGCGCCCTCGAGATGCTTGACGAGGGGGAGCGCTATGCGGATCGCAAGGAGCGCTTTTCCCAGCCGCAGCCGTACTACCGTAGCCTTCAGTTCGCGCTGACGATGGATCGAGAGCGCCTGTACCGACGTATCGATACCCGCGTTGACCTCATGATCGAGCAGGGGCTCGTCGATGAGGTCAAGCGACTCGTCGAGTGCGGTGCGGGAGATGCCATCACTTCTCGTCAGGCCATCGGATACAAAGAGATCATGGACGCACTCGACGGCGCACTTTCGATGGATGAGGCCATCGAGCTGATCAAATTGAGAAGCCGGCGCTATGCGAAACGGCAGCTTTCCTGGTTCAGGCGCGACGAGCGGATCGTATGGATCGACATGGATCGCATGTCGGAATCTGAGGCTGCCGAGTTGGTGCTCCGTCGGCTTGAGGAGGCGCACTGATGGGTCGCTTCACGTTTCTCTCGACGGCCATCGAGCCTGAGCGAGCCGTGTTGGTGGGAGTCGAGTGGCGCAGCGGAGGGTGGCCGACCGACCGGTCCCTTGACGAACTCGAGCGCCTCGCCGATACGGCCGGCGCCGTTGTCGTCGGGCGACTGACGCAGCGGCTCGACCGTCCGGTTCCGAAATCGTTCATCGGCTCCGGCAAGCTCGAGGAACTCAAATCATTGGTGGGGAATCTTTCCGCCGATGTCGTTATCTTCGACGACGATCTGACGCCCTCGCAGCAATCGTATCTTGAGCGCGCGGTGGGGGAGCCGACCAAGATCATCGACCGCACCGCGTTGATTCTCGATATCTTCGGCCTGCACGCGACGACGCGCGAAGGCCGGCTCCAGGTGCAATTGGCGCAGTTGCAGTACCTGCTCCCGCGACTGCGCGGCATGTGGTCGCATCTGGCGAAAGAGCAGACGCGCGGCGGCATCGGAAGCCGCTTCGGCCAGGGCGAAAGCCAGCTGGAAGTCGACCGACGCCTCATTCGCAATCGCATCTCCTCCCTGCGTCGGGAGCTCAAGCTCCTCGAGCGCCGTCGCGGGGTTCAAGCGAAAAGCAGGTCGCGTTCCGATGCGTTCCGAATCGCGCTCGCCGGCTATACGAACGCCGGCAAATCGACGCTGCTCAACACGCTGACTGGTGCACATGTCCTGTCTGAGGACAAGCTGTTCGCAACCCTTGATCCGACGACTCGCGCCTATACGCTTCCCGGAGGACGGTCGGTGACGATAACCGATACCGTCGGTTTCATTCAGAAGCTTCCCCATAGCTTGGTCGAGGCATTCAAGTCGACCCTATCTGAGGTTCTCGAAGCCGATCTGATTGTGAAGGTCATCGATTGCTCGGACTCCGACTTCGAGCGTCAGCTCGAGGCGGTCGATCGTGTTCTTGATGAGATCGGAGCAGGACAACAGCCGACCTTGCTGCTGTTCAACAAGATCGACCTGCTCGCTGAGGCAGATAAGCAGAACTTCATCGCTCGGCATCCCGGTGCCGTGTTCTTCTCCGCGAGAACCGGTGAGGGCATCGACGACCTCACCGAGCGGCTCTCCGCGGAAGCGGCTGCAAGCGACCGTCTGGTCAGTGCCGAGATTCCCTATCGTGAAGGCGGCCTCATCCGTCTTGTGCACGAACGGGGTCAGGTGATTTCTGAGGAGTACCTGGAGAGCTGCGTACGCGTTGTCGCGAAGGTTCCGCGCCGCATCGCTTCGTCTCTTGAGCGATATCAGACCGTGTAGTCCAAGCCGCTCGCTAGAGAACTGCAAGCACCTCAAATACGAGAACGATCAGCACCTGATGGGCGAGGTAGACAACAAGGCTGCGCTGCCCGAGCCACGTCAGCGGTGGAACGAGATTGTGGTAGGCCAAATCCGGATATTCACCGCGATGGCGGGCGTTATAGCGCCGTGAAGCGAACGCACCGCTCAGATACATGAACGCAAAGGGAATGATGGGATAGTAGTCACCCGAGCTGAAACCCGCATCGGGCAGACCGAGCCAGGCAAGGCCCGGGATACCATAGGTCTGATGGGGGACGTCCCACAGCGCGGCGAACAGCGCGAGACAGACGACGATGCCGAGAGCGCTCGGTATCCGGATAAGAATCCGCTGGGCAGCAGCCCATACGAGCGTGCAGGAGAACATGCAGAAGAGGATGCCGAAGTTGATGGGCGTGTCGAGAGCGGCAACGGTCGTCGCCAGCCAGACGAGGAGCGCCGCCGCTCCATAGACCCCTGCGCGCCGAAGGTTGTTATGGGAGAAGCTCGTCATCCAGCCGGCGAGAAAAAGAAACGACCAGCTGATCGAAGCCCTCCAGACATCCTGTATCAATGGGTCCAAAAACCAAGACACGTCGTAACCGTAGATATACGCCGCATCATAGGTCGCATGGAAGGCAATCATGGACACAAGAAGCAGGCCGCGCAGGGTATCCAGCAGCACGATACGCCTGCGCGACGGCTGGGCGGTCTGAGCGGAGGGGGACGCGTGCATGCGTTGTCCTAAAAACGCCTCATGAGTGCGACGACCTTACCAAGAATCGTCGGGTTGGTGGCAAAGATTGGCTCCATGGCGTCGTTTTCGGGCTGCAGCCTCACGCGTCCCTGCTCCTTGTAAAACGTCTTGACCGTCGCCTCGCCGTCGATCATCGCAACGACGATCTCGCCGTTCATGGCGCTTTTCTGCTCGCGAACGATGATGTAGTCACCGTTGTAGATGCCGACGTTGATCATTGAGTTCCCATGCACCTCGAGTACGAAGGAGCTCGAGTCCGTGGCGATCTCGGAGGGCAGCGTGAACGTGTCCTCGATATTCTGCTCGGCAAGAATGGGCATGCCGGCGGCGACACGGCCGATAAGCGGCAGCGAAACGGTGCCGCGGTCGACCGGTTCTGTTACCTCCTGGGAGGGCTTGGCGGAGGTTCCGTCCTCGTTGAACACCTCGAGCGCGCGCGGCTTTGTCTTGTCGCGCTTGATCAGGCCGTGATCCTCGAGCGCCGAGAGGTGGGCGTGGACGGTGGAGGGGGAGGAGAGTCCGACGGCGGCAGCCATCTCGCGTACACTGGGCGGATAGCCCTTCTCCTGCTGGTACGTGCGAATGAAATCATAGATCTGCTGCTGACGCTTCGTGATCTTGCGTGCCACGGCCTGCCTCCTTCTACCAAACATATGTTCCATTTTCTCTTGACAGGAACAACTGTTCGACCATAATGATATACGAACACTCGTTCTTATGCCAGAAGTTTTTGTCCGGGCGCCGAGGTATACCTGTCCTGTCAGCCCGATGAGAGGAGAGTTCCATGAAGTCCTTTGCCATGGTCGACGGCAATCTCGCTTTGGCGCCCGCTGCTCGCACGTCCGCGTTTCAGGTCATCGAAGGTCGACTCGATGCATCCGAGCATATTCCGGCGCCCGCGCCTCGCCGTGCGGAGCCCGATCGTCTTCACATCTTTATCGCTGCCGCGCTGATTGCCGTCTCGCTGATCGGAATGATCGGCGTCTTTCAGGCTCAGCAGGCTCAATTCGATGCTGCCCTGGCTCATGCCGATCGCCTGGAAATCGTCGTCGAGTCCGGCGACACGCTGTGGTCCATCGCGGAGGATCATCATATCGACGGGGTCGACACGCAGCAGACCGTCGATATCATCCGCAGTTGGAACGACCTTTCCGTGATCTCCCTGCAGCCGGGCGACACCATCGTCGTGCCGGCGTAGCCATCGTCGCTTCTGTTGTTTGCCTAGCATCTCACAGGGTTTTCCGTACGCGTGGTATGCTCTTTGCGGTATCGGAGCATTCGTTCGGAGGAATCCCATGCGTTGTCCCAAATGCGGCAAGGACACCACGCGCGTCGTTGATTCGCGGACGCAGGAGGTGACCAACGCCATCAAGCGTCGTCGTGAATGCCAGTCGTGCGGCTATCGCTTTACGACGTTTGAGCGGTGCGAGGATCCCATCGAGGTTCTCAAAAGCGACGGCACCACTCAGCCGTTTGATCGCAACAAGCTGCTCGTCGGTCTCATGCGCGCCACCGCGAAGCGCGATATCGATCTCGCTTCCCTGAACGCCCTGATCGATGATATCGAGCACGAGCTCAGGGGTCGGACGCTGACCGCCGTCAGCTCCCACGAGATCGGCGATATGGTCCTGAAACGGCTTGAGCGCATCGATAAGGTCGCCTATATCCGCTTCGCTTCCGTGTACCGTGATTTCAAGGATGTCGACGAATTTCTCGATGAACTCGATAAGCTGAGGTGAGTTTCATGCCCGTACTGAACGTCTCGATCAAGCGCCTCGATCCCGAGGTTGAGCTGCCTCGTTACGCCTATGCCGGCGATGCCGGCCTTGACCTGCGTGCCAATGCCGAGGTAGAGATTCCCCCTCATGGAAGGGCGCTCATCCCCACGGGGCTGGCCATCGCTATCCCTGAGGGCTTTGCCGGTTTTGTACAGCCGCGAAGCGGTATGGCACTCAAGCGCGGTCTTTCGATTGCCAACACGCCTGGCCTGATCGATTCCCACTATCGTGGCGAGCTCAAGGTCATCGCGGTCAATCTCGATCCTGAGCAGCCGATCGTTATCGAGCGCGGCGAGCGTATTGCCCAGCTCGTCATTCAGGCTGTGCCCGTTGTCAATCTCGTCGAAGTCGACGAGCTCGACAAGACCGATCGTGGCGCCGGTGGCTTTGGTTCGAGCGGCATGGCGTAGCGTTTGCGCCTTCGCATCAAGGGTTGCTTTGACGGACCTGTGCACCTCGTGCGCACGGGTCCGTTTTTCTATCGAATATGCGCGGGCTTATCGCCCCAGTAGAAGCGTGCGAACCGTTTGGGCCGGGGCTGTGTGGTTCCAATAAGGGCGCACGTCTTCTTGACGATGTCCTCCGCTGCGTTCGGCTTGCGCAGCGCGTCGGCATTGATGAGCAGCGCGTCGAGGGCTGCGGGATTATCGTGCAGGTGACGTAGGATAAGGATGAGCTCGCGCGCGGTGGTCGCGTGCATGCTGGCGCCGAATCCCGTGAGCATAGTGGTGTTGGCTTTCTCCTGGCCGTAGGATTTTCCCAGCAGGATCATCGGCAGGCGTGCGCAGAGGCATTCGGTGACGGTGAGTCCTCCCGATTTGAGGATGGCGACATCGCAGATCCTCATGAGCGTGGCCATGTCTTCGACGTAGTCGAGGACCGAGACGTTCTCGAGCTTCATGGCATCGAAGATCGTCTTCAGACGCGTGGAATACTCGGTATCGCGTCCAGGCAGGAAGACGAAATGCATGTGCTCGAAGCCGCGCAGGAACGGAAGAATCTGCTCGATGGCCGCGCGGAAGCGCACGTACGGCTGCGGAAGGCTTGCGCCCGCCATGACCAAAACAACCGTTTTGTCGGCAGGGAGGCCGAACCGCTTTCGCTCTGCACTGAAGTCAAGCGGCTTGTCGAAGCCGCCGCGGACCGGGATACCCGTGATCTCGATGCGGGACTCCTTTACATGGCGTGGACGCAGGGTCTCCGCCATGAATTCGGTGGCGACGCAGAACAGATCCGTCTCAAGATGGGGCCACCATCCCTCGATCTCGTAGTCAGTGGGGATGCAGACGATCGGGTAGGTAATGCCGGTGATCATGCGGGCTCCGACGGCCACATTGGCCGCCGTGATATGGGTGGCGATGATGGCAAGCGGACGCTTGCGCGCAACATACTCGTTGAACGCGGGGAACATGACGCGAGACCAGCCCGTTCCGCCACCCCAAAGGAGGCGGCCGGTAAGGGTGTAGCGCCAGGTGATATCGTAGATGGGCCTCGTCGCGCCGGTGAATGCCGCTGCCGTCTTGTTTCCGTCAAACTTGATTCGGCCGAAATCGAGGACATCGATGACGTCGACTTCCACGTCTTCCGGAACACCGTAGGTGCCGCGCATGCGGTCGATTGCCTGTGCGACGGCGTTTGCGGCAGCCTTATGGCCCGAGCCGACCGACGCATGCATGATCGTTATGACAGGACGAGATGACGCGAGGTCGGAGCTCTGGTTGTCCTCGGGCTCCGCGGCGGGGCCCTCCGTGTTTTGAATCATATCCGTTGAGGACATCGAAACTCCCTGCGGTCTGCGTGTCGGGGTATATTGTACGCTGTAAGGCAGCCTGTTCCTGATTATTCAACAAACGTATAGCTGTCGTATCGATGGCTGTCGGGACATTCGCACGGGAGGTAACCATGGATGCCTGTAAGACCTATGATGCGATTATCGTGGGCGCCGGACCTGCGGGCAGCACGGCCGGAATCTATGCGGCGCGCGCGAGCCTGCACACGCTCATCATTGAGCAGGGTATGCCCGGCGGTCAGATCGCGACGTCCGATATGGTCGACAACTATCCCGGCATCCCTTCGATATCAGGCGCCGAGCTGGGATCCAAGATGCTCGAGCACGCCGAGTCGGCAGGTGCCGAGGTAGCCTATGCCATGGTGAACGCTATCACTCATCTGGATGACGGCCGTTTTTCGCTTGAGACGGACACCGGTTCGTATGTCGCGCCCGTCGTGATCGTCGCCACGGGAGCGACGCCGCGTCCGTTGGGCTTTGCCGGCGAGAACGAATTTCGCGGGCGCGGCGTTTCGTATTGCGCCACCTGCGATGCTATGTTTTATCGCGGAAAACGCGTCTTTGTGGTCGGAGGCGGAAACTCCGCGTGCGAGGAGGGTCTGTTCCTATCGCATGTCGCCAGCGACGTCGTGATGGTTGTTCGACGCGACGAGTTCCGCGCTCCGAAAGGTCGTGTCGACAAGCTTCTTGCTCGCGACAACGTATCGGTCAAGTATTCGACATCGCTTGTCGAGGCGACGGGCGAGCGCCTGCTCGGGTCGGTGACCTTCCGCGACAACAAGACCGGTGATCAATATACCGAAACGTATTCGGAGGGATCGTTCGGCATCTTCGTCTTTGCGGGCAATGATCCCGTGACCGAGCTGGTCACCCAGCTTGCCGATATTGCGCCGGACGGGGGAGTGGTCACCGACGAGAACATGGCCACCCGTACCCCTGGGCTGTACTGTGCCGGCGATATTCGCTCGAAGCGCCTTCGCCAGGTTGTCACCGCGGCTTCCGACGGTGCGATCGCTGCAAGCGCGGCGTATGCCTACATTCAGGAAGCTTCTGACGTGCTGTCTACTAATTAGGTGCCTAACTAATAGGGAAGCTTAAAGCGTTGTGCTCAAGGTTTCTTGCGATATGCCCGGACGCTCGATCGAGTGTCCGGGCATATCGTCGCATGCGATGATGTTTCGCTTAACGTGCGGCTGCGGCGTGCAGGGACTTCTACCGGTAGTCACAGCGTCTGCTTGAACGATTCGTCAACCGATGAGTCCGGTTCGGGTGCCGCCGGGTCACTCAGAGTCGATTGACGTTGAAGCTCAGAACGTGCGGGGCCCCAGTGCCCGTGTACCGGACTCAAGGGCTCAGGGGGCGTCTGAGCGTGCCGACCGAATATCGTCGCGCGCGAGGAATTTGAATGAGGTCGCTGCGGGCGTGTAAGCCAGCGTACGGTCTGCACGGGTGTATGTCGACAGCGTATGCGGAACGAGACGTGGACCGCGTGTGTTCGGTATCCTGTATGCGTGATCAACGGGCGCGGTCGATGTCGTAGACGAGTGTCGAAAACACTGCTATCCGGGGATTTCAACAAAACCACGATAATATATGTTATGTCAAGTAGAGATGGAAAACGGAACCTTGAGAAAAACGGCTGTCCGACGATATCTCTCGCCCGACAGCCGTCTGACAGATATCAGGTTGGCCGAACGCACTGGCATCAGAGCGAATCCGATGACGCCTAGTGGCTCGATGCGCCCATCCACTCGTAGCCGATAATCAAGCCGGATTCCTCGGCGTAGTACGAGCACAGGCCACCGCACGGGATGATGTGGACCGTTGCATGGGGCCACCGCGCGCAAATCGCGTTTTTGAGGTCGTCTGCCGCGGACTCGTTGTCGACATGATCGATATACACAAGGCCTTCGTTGAAGCCGTCAGCGGCCATGCAGTCGACGACCTTCTTGTACATCTTCTTCTCGCCGCGCGTGGGACCGACGATCTTGATCGTCCCCTCTTGGCTCGCGCATCCGAGCATGCGGATGTTCAGCTTGCTGGCGATGGAGCCGGCAAGCTTGGGCATGCGGCCGTTCTTGACGAGGTTGTCGTAGCGAGACAGCGAAAACAGCACCGTCGATGCCTCATCGAGAGCCTGCAGATACGCGACGACCTCATCAAAGCTGGGATTGTTGTCGCGCAGATACGCATCGAGCTTCTCAACGATAAGCTCCATCTTTCCGCCCGTTGCACGCGAGTTGAGGATGAAGATGTTTTTCCCGGTGATGACGCCGGCGTGCTCTCGGGTGTACTCGTCGAGCACGATGTTGCGAGCGGTGCACGCCGCCTCATAGCTTCCGGACAGGTTCGCAGAAATCGTGATAGCGATGACGTTGTCGGCGCGGCGGAACTCCTCTGCCCACACGCCGACACTGGGACAGGAGCTCGAGGAGGCGGCGCTCTCTTGGGCCACCGCCCTATTGAGCTCACTGACATCGAGATGCTCATCGTCGACATACTCGGTCGATCCGACGTGGATGGTCAGGGGCACCGATACAAACGTGGTGCCGGGAGCCGTGGGTTTCCATCCACGAAGGTTGCAGCTTGAGTCGACGACAATCGCCCAGGACATAGGATGATCCTTTCGGTCACTCGAAACGCGTTGTCCCCAGTATAGCCCACGACTCCGCTTGTAGTATCGAAAACGAGATGTAAGGTTTTTCTGCGCTAGATGAACGCGATTATTTGCGCTATCCTCACATAGAAAGGACGTTGCTCCGCAAGCCGACCGGAGATGATGCTCATGCCGCAGCGACCGACAATCATTCCCATGTCCGATGACGCCAAGCCGATTACGCCGAGCGATGTAGCCCCGACCGTGCTCCCCGATTCGTTTCTCAACTCCGAGGAGGCGCTTGCTGCTGCGCACTTCAAGCTCCCCTCCTATGCTGACCTCCCGACCGTCGAGCTCTACCGGGACCAGGTCATAACCTATATCGAGGGCGTCCTCTCCCCTCTCGCTGCCTGCTCGGACGGAGCCTGGCTCACGCCTTCGATGGTGAACAACTACGTCAAGCAGCGCCTGGTTCCTGCTCCTGCCAAGAAGCTCTACGGTCGTGAGCATATCGCCCACCTGCTGATCATCTGCATCTTCAAGCAGTTTTTGACGATCGACGCCATCGGGCGCCTGCTGGCGATCCAGCGCATGACCTATCCGGTAGACGTTGCCTAC
Source organism: Collinsella tanakaei (assembly GCF_030373545.1). GTDB lineage: Bacteria > Actinomycetota > Coriobacteriia > Coriobacteriales > Coriobacteriaceae > Collinsella > Collinsella tanakaei_C. Next base: position 289,668 of record NZ_JAUDCO010000002.1, read on the forward strand.
GATTATGTAGCGGTCGAGGTCAACCATGCCGTCTCGGATGCATTCGACACGACGTCGACGCGCCATGAGGACTCCGCAAGCATGGTGACGAGGGAATCGGTGCTCGTCAGAAGTGCAGCCGAGGCCTTTGCCGCCAAGGCATTCCTCATGAGCTACCTCGCGTTTTCCGGCTATGAGCGAAGCGAAACGGATCGATAGGCGCTCGACCTGCGAGATTGTGCCCACGTGACGGCATTCCCAAGACCGATGCGATGATGATCGGTACCTGCAAAACGAGGCGGGCCCCCGGTACGATACCGAGGGCCCGCCTTATCCGAGCTATCGAATCAACTAGTACTCGATCTTCATGATCTCGGCGATGGCGAGGATGTAGATCTTGAGGGTCGTCTTGAGGAGGTCCTCGCTCACGCCCTCATCGTCGCCGTGCATGGGGCCGACCCACGCGGGCGTCTCGACCCACGGCATCTCAGGGCCAAAACCTGCGGCGTTCTTGAACTCACGGGCATAGGTGCCGCCGCCGATGGTGAACGGCTTGCGGTCCTCACCGGTGACCTCGTTGTAGACGCTGATGAGCTTCTGGATCTCGGGGCCGTTGGGATCGATGTAGAACGGAGTCGTGTCGTTATCGGTCTCGTAGGTTGCTCCGAAGCGTGCAGCGGTTGCGCTGAGCGCGGTCTCGAACTGCTCACGGGAGAACGTCGTCGGATAACGGGAGTCGACGGACTGATGCAGCGTGCCGTCCTCGTCGCGCCATACCATACCGCCGATGATGGTCAGATCGCCAAAGAGTTCGTCGGTTGCAGCGACGCCGACGCCAGCGCCGGAGTAATCGTCGATGAGGGTCTTCTGAAGCTCGAGGAACTGCTTCTCGGACGCAGAGCACAGACCGTTGTCGAGCAGGTAGTCGACGAGCATGCCGATCGCGTTGATGGCGCCCTGCGGCTGGGAGGCGTGGCCGCCCTTACCCTTGGCGGCGATCAGTACGCAGCCGTCGCCGGCGTCGGACAGCGTGATGCCGTCGACAGCGGGAAGCGCGGTGATATCGGCACGGACCGTCACGCTGGCATCGGTTGGGATGGCGTTGAACGCCTCGCCGGCGTGCCAGTCCGCGATAACGCTGTCGGTGATGGGGCCGGACGTGAAGACGCCCTGGTAGATACCCTTCTCGCCGTAGCAGACGGGGAACTCGGCGTCAGGCGTCATGAGGAAGGCGGGCTCACCGAAGTGCTCGAGGTAGTACTCGACGTCGCGAAGGGTGGTCTCCTCGTTTGCACCGAGGATCATGCGCATCGTATAGGGGAACTCAACGCCCTTCTCGTGCCAATAGCGCATGGCGTAGGCGCCCACGACGAACGGTCCCTTGTCATCGAGGGTGCCGCGGCCGATGAGGTAGCCGTCCCGACGGGTCATCTTGTGGGGATCCTGGGACCAGCCAGGGCCGCACGGGACGGTGTCAAGGTGAGCGATCAGGCAGATCTGCTTGGTGGGATCGGCGCCCGGGTAGTCAGCGGTGCCGACATAGCCCTCGTGATTCTGGGCCTCCATGCCGAGACGGCCGCAGAGGTCGAGGCCGGCGTTCAGGGCGTTGAGCGGACCGGGGCCAAACGGCATGCCCTCCCCGGCATGATCGAGGTCTTCCTGGCTCGGGATATTCACGAGCTTCTCGATCTCGTCGACGATAGTCTCCCAGTGCTCGTCGATCCAAGCGTCGATTTCATGGGTGAGTTGTAGGTCTGCCATGATGGTCCTTTCTCGTCGGACAGCGTGCCATAACTACCTACAGCATACCCGAGATATGCAAGAAGTACGCTATTTGATTCATAAACTTAGGCAAATGGATGGTCCCGCCTCACGTGCGGGCGCAAGGCGGGACCAAAAAAGTCGTTACTCGGAGACGATCAGCGAGAACATATCGATGTCGTCGGAGTCGACAAGCGTTTCGCGGGGGTTCAAGAAGGCAAGCTCAAGGATGAAGCCGTATCCGGCGACCGTGGCACCCTCTTTTTCGGCAAGCTGTGCCACCGCGCGTGCGGTGCCGCCCGTCGCGGCGAGGTCATCGATGACAAGGATGCGGTCGCCGGCCTCGAGCGCGTCGGTATGAATCTCAATCGAGTCGGTGCCGTATTCAAGATCGTAGGAAACGCTGACCGTCTCGCGGGGCAGTTTCCCGGGTTTGCGAGCGGGTACGAATCCGACGCCGAGGCGGCAAGCTACCGGAGCGCCAAGCATGAAGCCGCGTGCTTCGGGAGAGACGACCTTCGTGATGCCGCGGCCCTCGAAGTGGGTGGCGATGTCGTCGACGACCTGCATGAACGCCTCGCTATGCGAGAAGATGGGCGTGATGTCCTTGAAGACGACTCCCGGCTGCGGGTAATCAGGGATGTCTACGACGTAGGAATTGATGTCGACGCGATCTGCCATGTCTCCCCTACTCTACGATTTGCGGCGCTTTGCTTGCGTGTCGCGCCGGCTTGCGGTGGATGTCCGCCCGGACGTGCGCGACGCGCTTTGAGCGGTTTCAGATGCCAGGGCTTTGGTGCGCGCGGCCTGTGCGCGAGAAATCTCATCGTCAACCGTATCGAGGTCGGCGTCCTCGACGATGGCGTTGAGCGATTCGAAGACACGGTTCTTGAGCAACGCGGTATGCACGCCGTCGGTGAGGTCGTGCAGCTTCTTGAAGGCGCGCTCGAGCTTCTGGTTCCGCTCGTCATCGGAGTCGTCCATGCCGAGCATGCCGATAAGCACCTGTTCGAACATCGAGGACTCGCGGTTGGCAGAGGTGACGTACTGACGCAGGTTGCGCGGCTCGATATGGAAGCGGTTGAGCTCGGAGCACAGGCGGATGATCTCGAAATCGCGACCGTCCACAAGCTCGCGGTTTTGAGGGCTGCGTATGATGCGAACGAGGTCGTTGTCGGCAAGCGCGCGGATGAACGAGATCTCGACGCCGAGCAGATCGGGAACATCCTCGATCGGATGGAGTTTCTGCTTGGTCTCCTTGGGTTCCGATTTCATCGGAAGATCGGACAGCAAGCCGACTTCAAACGCGAGCGTCGACAGATCCGTGGCGCTGTCGAGCTTCTGCTTGATGACGTTGAGCGGCATGTAGCGCGTCTTCTGCAGGTGCAGAATGACCTCGAGACGATCGACATCCTCTTTGGAGTACTGGCGATACCCCTTGGGCGTACGATGGGGTGTGATCAGGCCCTCGTCTTCAAGAAAGCGGATCTTGGAGTTGGAGAGATCAGGATAGGCGCCACGCAGGTAGTTGACGACCTGGCCGATGCTCAGGTAACTGCGTTCAGCCAAGGCTACTCACCGGTTTCGATGCGCTCCGCGCGGCTCTCATGGTAGATCAGGGTAAAGGTGCCGATCTGCACGGAGGAACCGTCGTGCAGCGGCGCGGAGTTGACGATCGCTCCGTCGACCCACGTGCCGTTGAGGGATCCGAGGTCCTCGATAAGCGCACCGGCGGCGTTGCGAACGATCTTGGCGTGCGCGCGCGAGACCGTCATGTCGTTCAGGAAGATGCTGTTGGAGGGGTCGCGACCGATGGTGGTCTCGTTGACCTCGAGCTCGAAGGTGTTGCCCGTCTGGGGCCCCTTGATGATGGTCAGCACCGGCGTCGGGCTGGCCATGCTCTTCATGAGGTCGGGAACGGTCGCATCGTCAACGGGCATGCGGAACACGCACGTGGCGTCTCCGGGCTGGTTGAAACCGGCGGCGTTGTTCGGCATATCGGTCATGGTATCTCTCCGAATCATAGGGGTGGTTCGTAATGGTACGGTTAAGCCTATTCTACCCCAGCATGGCGCGCGGGGGCAGCTTCAGCGGAGGGTTCATCCGAGTCGTCGATCTCCGGGTTGAGGAAATCAAAATCCTCCTCCTCAGGGTGCTGGCGCGCGCGACGGATGGCAAGCGACCCCTTGATCGTGTAGATGACCGCGGTGAGCATCGAGAAGACGACGCCGAGGTACACGAAGAAGATGCCGAGCGGTACCGGCTGGCCATCGAGGCCCGGGAATATGCCGGAAGGGGCTTGAATGAACGTCGGGCCATCGATGATGGGCAGGCCGAGCAGCATGAGCGAGAATCCGGACATGAGCAGGGCGGTCGCGATCTTTCCGGTGTAGACGACGTCGATGGGGCGGCGATGGAAGCGCCTGACGATCATGTTGCCGCCGGCAAGGTACACATCGCGTCCGATGATCAGAACGCAGACCCACACGGGCAGCTCTCCCCTGCCGACCAACCCGAGCACGCCGGTGAAGAGCAGCGCGCGGTCGACGACGGGGTCCATGAGCTTGCCAAGCCAGCTGACCGTCTTGGTCATACGGGCAATCTGGCCATCGAGCCAGTCCGTGGAGGCGGCGATCGCATAGATGATAAGGGCGATATAGCGATTCTCGTTGTAAATGAAAAGATAGAGGAAGACGAAAGTGAGGATCAGGCGCGTGAAGGTGATGAAATTCGAGATGGTGAAGATTTTATTGGAGGGGTAATCGGACGTGCCGATCAGCTCTTTTTTGATCTTCTTCTTGAGGCCCACGTCGCTCCCCTGTGACAGTCGAACACACTAGAGGAATGATACCCGATGGTGCAGCGGGTATCCCTCGAATAACAAAAAGGGCAGCCATATGACTGCCCTGAAGCTTCTGGTCGGGACGACTGGATTCGAACCAGCGACCCCTTGACCCCCAGTCAAGTGCGCTACCAAGCTGCGCCACGTCCCGAAGCACGATGCTGTCTCGCTGACAGCAAGGGATACTTTACTCAACTCCGCTCAAGGATGCAAGCGTTTCGACGCATTTTTTCGCGATACCTTCACGCTTCGTGTGAAACGCCAGCGTGGCGAGCGTGTCGCAGATCGAACGCGCGCTGCAGGATGATGCGGGCGAGCTCGGTTTTCTCAAGGCAGGGAAGCTCTTCGGCGCCTGAGGTGCCGACCCACCACGCCTGGTCGGTGTCGCTTCCAAAACCGGAATCAGGACGCGAGACGTCGTTTGCTACGATGGCGTCGCAGCCCTTCGTCGCAAGTTTCCGGGTAGCATAGGCGACCACGTCGTTCGTTTCGGCCGCGAAGCCGATGACGACGCGATCTTCCTTGCTGGCGGACAGCTCGGCCAGGATATCGCGGGTTTCGACAAGCTCGATGCAGTCAAGGTGCTCGACCGATTTCTTGAGCTTGTGGTCGGCGGGATTGCGAGGTGTGTAGTCGGCGACGGCGGCGGCGCAGATGGCAACGGTGCAGCCATCAAACGCCTCACAGGCGGCCGTGCGCATCTGTTCGGCGGTCTCGACATGAATGACGTTGACGCTGTGCGGAATGGGTGCGGTGCTGGGGCCGAGCACAAGGGTCACGGTGGCTCCGCTGCGTGCGGCCTGATCGGCCAAGGCGACGCCCATCTTGCCGCTCGAACGGTTGCCGATGTAGCGTACGGGGTCGATGGGCTCACGGGTTCCGCCTGCCGTGATCAGGATGTGCTCTCCTGACAGGTCAAGATCGCCTCGAAGCAGGTCGAGCGCAGCCTGTGCGATGCGGCTGGGTTCGGCGAGCCTGCCGGCGGCGACCTCGCCGCAGGCGAGGTACCCGGCGTCGGGCTGCACCATGTGGACGCCGCGCTGCTCAAGTATGCGAACATTATCCTGGGTGGCAGCCGCGTCCCACATACCGGCATTCATGGCGGGGGCGATCAGGATGGGCGCCCGCGTTGCAAGCAGGGTCGTGGACATAAGGTCGTCAGCGATGCCGTGAGCCATCTTGGCCAAGATGTTCGCCGTCGCAGGGGCTACGAGCACGATATCGGCCCACTGAGCGAGCGAGATATGGTGGATGGGATCCTCGGGATCGTCGAACAGGCCGACGGCGACCTTATGGTGCGTAAGGGCGCGAAACGTCGTGGGACCGACGAAGTGCGTGGCGTGCTCGGTCATGCAGACCTTGACGTCGACGTCGCTTTTCTGGAGGAGTCGGACGATCTCGCACGCCTTATAGGCCGCAATGCACCCGGTGACGCATACCAGCGCGCGCATCATGCCTCCTCGTCCGCATCGAGCACGAGAATGCGATGGCAGTACGGGCATTCGCAGATGCCGTTTTCATGCGCGAGGTCAGACATGGAGGATTCCTGCAGCGACGTGCGGCAAACGCTGGGGACGTTGCCCTCCAGGCGCTCGACGGCAAGGCCGCGGAAGCGCTTGAGCGCGGCTTCATAGCGCTGCGCGACATCGTCAGCAAGACGCGCGGCCAAAGATGCGCGCATCTGCTCCTGGGAATCGATGCGGTTCTGGATCTCTGAGGCCTTCGTACGGGCAGCCTTGGTGTCGGCGACGATGGAGGCCTCGAACTTCGCGATATACCCCTCGAGATACTCCTGCTTGGACACGAGCTCGGTAAGCTGCTTTTCATATCCCGTGCGGTCGAAGGCGATCTTCTCGAGTTTCTTGGCGAGTGCGGAGAGCTCGACTTCGAGCTGCTGCACCTCACGATAGTCGGAGGTGCTCGCCTTGCGCTGGGCGATGGCGATATCCTCGTGGCAATCGGACTCGTCCTGATCGAGCTCGGACAGGTACGTCTCGAGGTCCTTGCGATGGGCATACAGCTTGGTGGCGTCGGCCTTGAGCTTCTGGTAAGCGCGGCGCTTCTTGGCAAGCTCAGCGATCTCGGGCATGGAGGCCAGCTCCGTGCGGTCTCGCTCAAGCGAAAGATCGACCTGCTGAAGCTTCAAGAGAATGGATCCCGTGCTCATCAATGCTCCTTATCTGTTGCGGTCCACCACTGTCGTGGGGGGACTATTCTAAAGACGTCTTGTGCCGATATGCCCGCATGTACCACGGCCTCCATCAAGATTTCGGCAAAGGGCTCCTCGGAGCGATCGTGCCCGAGCAGGATGACGGCGCATCCGCGTTGGGCAACGTCTTGGGCGACGTGGTAGCCCGCCTCGCCGCAGATGATCGCATCGGCTCCGTTCTTCACCGCGACCTCGCCGAACTCCCCCAGAGAACCACCGAGGAACGCAACGGTCCGCACGACGCGATCCGCATCGCCCCAGACGCGCGGGGCGCATCCGAACGCCGTTGCCGCCCTGCGCGCGAGGTCGCCGAGGGCCACCGCGTCGGTTCTGCACAGCGCGCCGAGTCCGGTGGCGAGGGGGTCGTCGGTGTGTTCGAGGCTTGCGGTCGCAGTCATGCCCATGAGGGCAGGGAGCTTTACGCGCGCGGCGATGCTGCGATCGAGATTGGTGTGAAACGACATGACGCTCACGCCGAGCCGAATTGCGGTATAGGCGGCGGCAGAACAGGACGGAAGTTCAGCGGTGCTCGGACCGAAGGCATCGGGCGCCTTCAGGTATACGGGATGATGCGTGACAAGGACGTTTGCTCCCGCATCGTGTGCAGCACGAACGCTGTATTCGTTGGCATCGAGGGCGACTGCCACGCGCTTGACGTCGGCGGCATAATCTCCGCATGCGATGCCCACATGATCCCATGGCTCCGCATCGGATGCCGGGAACTGTTCGAGGAGCTCTCGCTCGAGATTTCTGACGTTCATGGTCATCACCCGGCAATCGATAGGAGGCAATCGGCGAAACGATCAAGGTCTTGGGGGTCGACGCGGTCGTCAAACGAGATGCGCAGCGATCCGAGCGCGCGCTCGCGTGGGATACCCATGGCGAGAAGCACGTGGCTGGCGTCGAGGCTTCCGCTCGAACAGGCCGATGCGGCAGAGACTTCGAAGCCCGCGGCATCGAGCTTCAAGATGAGCTCCTCGGATTCAAAGCCGTCGACGGTCACGGAGACGATACCCGGCAAGCGATCGGTGTGCTCCCACTGCTCGATGGTGGGGCGTATACGCGGATGGGAGCTCAGGCGCGCATAGAGCGCGTCGGCGAGCTCGAGCAGGCGTCCATGCTCCTCATGCACCGACGGAGCGAGCGCGTCGGCGACGGCGGCAAGCGCGACGATGGCGCGGAGGTCCTGCGTTCCGGGACGCCTTCCCGACTCCTGCCCTCCCCCGTGGGAGCGCGGCTTTACCGGAGTGCGCGATTTCAGGTACAGGGCGCCGATGCCCACGGGTGCACCGACCTTGTGGCCCGCAAGTGAGAGGGCGTCCACGTCAAGCTGTACGACATCGAGCGGTATATGCAGATAGCCCTGGATGGCGTCGGTGTGCATGAAGGCACCGTGATCGTGCGCGATGCGCGCCAGGTCGGCGATGGGCTGCACGGCGCCCGTCTCGTTGTTGGCGACCATGACGGACACGAGGGCGACATCGGAGTCGATGGCGGCTGACAGCGCGTCGGGTCGAACGACGCCGGAGGCATCGGGGTCGATAAAGTCGACCGTAAAGCCAGCCTCGCGCAACATCGGTACGTTATCGAGGATGGAATCGTGCTCGATGGAGCTCGTGATGACGCGTGTACGCGAGCGGTCGCGCATGCGCACCCCTTCGGCGATCCCCATGAGCGCGAGGACGTTTGCCTCCGTTCCGCCCCCGGTAAAGACGATCTCGCTGGGTCGCACGGACGCACCGAGCGACACCGCGACGCGGCGGCGGGCGCGTTCAAGTTCACGGGCTGCCGTGCGGCCGAGCGTATGGAGCGAGTTGGGGTTCACACCGGCGATGTCGGACGCATCATAGCGGCGCTGGGCCTCGATGGCTTCGGGCCGCATGGGCGTGGATGCCGCGTAGTCGAGGTTCACGAGCGCGCGGTCCTGTTGGATGGAATTGTTGGTCACGATTCAATCTTTCCTGCTGGTGCGACCGATGGAGGCGAGCTCGCGCATATCGCGGATGACCGCAGCCGGTTGGGGCGCCTTGAAGATGGCCGATCCGGCGACCAGAACATCGGCGCCGGCGGCGGCCAGGGCTCGCGCGTTCGAGAGACTTACGCCGCCATCGACCTCGATGAGCGGGGAGACGCCGTGGCGATCGCACAGCTCGCGCAGCTCGCGAAGCTTGCCGTACGTCGCATCGATGAAGCCCTGCCCCCCGAATCCAGGGTTGACGCTCATGACGAGGACGAGGTCGACGACGTCGACGGCATCCTCAAGATCGGATACGGGCGTCGCGGGGTTGATGACGACACCGATTTTCACGCCGCGCTCGTGCAGGCGATCCGCGAGCGCGGAAAGGTCCTCCACCGCCTCGCGATGGACCGAGATCAGATCGGCGCCAGCGTCGGCATACCACAGGGCTGTCTCGTCAGGGTTGGTAACCATCATATGGACGTCGAGCGGCACGGAGGTGGCGCGCTTGACGGCCTCGACGATCGTGGTGCCATACGACAGGTTGGGTACGAAGTGCCCATCCATCACGTCGATATGGACGAAGTCGGCATCGGAGATGGCGGCGATATCACGTCCGAGGTTCAGGAAATCGGCTGCAAGAATCGAGGGGGAAATGAGGATGGAGTCGTTCATCGCAGGTCTCCTCTAGTCGCTCAGGCCGTAGAACTCCTCGGTCGGGAAACGATCGATGAGCTCTTGGAACACCGTCTCCTTGGATACGCCGCGCCACAGGACGGCCTCGAGTGCGAAGGTGATCGGCGCGTCGACGCCCAGATTGCGCGCGACCTCGGCGACGCTCTTCGCAGCGACCGCACCCTCGACGACCATGTGCGTGCGCGCCTGGTACTCCTCGAGCGTGCCGCCGTGTGCAAGCGACTCGCCGAACGTGCGGTTGCGCGAATGGCGCGACGTGCAGGTGACGACGAGGTCGCCCATGCCGGCAAGACCCATGCACGTGATGGCGGAACCGCCGCGTGCATGCACGAGACGGCTGATCTCGGCGAGGCCGCGGGTCATGACGAGCGCGAGCGTGTTGTCGCCGTAGCCCATGCCGGCAAGGTAGCCGCAGACGATGGCGATGACGTTCTTCACGGCGCTGCACATCTCGACGCCGATGAGGTCGGAGCCGATGTAGATCCTGAAGTGGTCTGAGAGCAGCACAGATTTGAAGAACTCGGCGACCTGGGTGTCTTCGCAGGCGATCACCGCTGCCGAAAGGCCACCGCGGCAGACCTCTTCGGCGTGATTGGGGCCGGCGAGCACCGCGATGCGCTCGGGATGGCCGATGCAGTCGGCGACCAGATCGGACATGAGCATGCCGGTCTTCTCCTCGATGCCCTTGGTGAGCGTGAGCACAGGCATCTCCGGCAGGATATAGGGCGCGGCGCCCTCAAGCACTGAGCGCAAAAACGGCGAGGGGACGGCAAGAATGACGCCCTGGGTTCCCTCAAGCGCCTCCTCATACGACGCGGTGGCGCGCACGTTGTCGGGGAGCACGTAGTCACCGAGGTAGACCGGGTTGTTGTGGTCGTTGTTGATGCAGTCGACGCTCTCGCCGCCGAAGGACCACACGACGACCTGGTCGGCACGGGCTGCGGCCTGACCGGCGATCGCGGTGCCCCAGGAGCCTGAACCGATAACGGTGATCTTCATTATGCGCGTTCCTTTCCTTCGGTCTTCTTGGAGAACGACAGCTTGTTTTCGTTGCCGTCGCGTAGCTTTCTGATGTTGGAGCGATGGGCCCACACGACCGTCCATCCCAACAGGGCCCAGATACCGAGTGCAACGATGCTCATCTTGGGGAAGGCGAAGAACATCGTGACCGGAACGAGCGCCGCCGTGACGATCGAGCCGACGGAGACATAGCGGGTGATCGCCACCAGCACGATGAAGATGGCAAGATGCACGAGCGCCAAGGGCCAGAAGTAGCCGAACAGGATTCCGACGCCGGTGGCGATGCCCTTGCCGCCGTGGAACTTGAGGTACGGCGAAAAGATGTGGCCGTACAGGCAGGCCAGCGCAACGAGGGCGATGACCCAGTCCTCACCCGACCCCGCCTCGAAGGTGCGCGCGGCACCCCATCCGATCGATGCGATGAGCATGCGGGAGACGTTGATGCAGACAACGCCCTTCAGGACATCGAACAACAGGGTGGCCGCCGCAACCTTGGGTCCGGCGACGCGGAGCGCGTTGGTGGTGCCGATGTTGCCGGAACCCGACTTGCGGATGTCGACATTGCCCATGATGCGGCCAAGGATGAGCCCGAAGGGGATGCCGCAGATGAGATAGGAGCCGAGGATGCAGGCGACAAGTGCTGCGACCGCCGGGCCCGGAATCATGACGACGTCCGCGCCCATCACTTCTCCCCCTTCGCGTCGCGCGTGTCCTTCTTGCGGAAGCGCAGGCGGATGGGCGTGCCGGCGAAGCCGAACGCCTCGCGCATGCGGTTCTCGATATAGCGACGGTACGAATCGCTGACGAGGTCGGTATGGTTGACGAAGAAGGTGAACGTCGGCGGCTCGGTGCCCGTCTGCGTGGCGTAGTGCATGCGCAGGCGGCGCTTGCCGTCGACGACGGTGTGACCGAATTCGCGCATCTCGGTGAGCAGGCGGTTGAGCGACGACGTGGAGACGCGTGCCGAGCGGGCGGCGGCTGCGGCGTCCGCGAGCGCCCAGATCTTCTCGATGGAGCGGCCGGTCAGCGCGGAGATGCGCAGGACGCTCGCCCACGGAGCGAGCGTGAGGCGACGGTCAACCGATTCCATGACGTGCTCGCGAGCGTTGTCGTCGGTCAGAAGGTCCCACTTGTTGAGCAGGATGACCAGTGCGCAACCGCGCTCGATGGCGATGTTGGCGACTTTTTGGTCCTGCTCGGTCATGCCCGTCGAGGAGTCGATGACGAGCAGGGCGACATCGGCGCGGTCGATTGCCCGCAGGCCGCGCACCATCGAGTAGTACTCGATGTTCTCGTACACGGTGCTCTTCTTGCGGATACCTGCGGTGTCGACCATGCGGTACAGGCGTCCATTGTGCTCGACGACGGTATCGATGGCGTCGCGCGTCGTGCCGGCGACATCGGAGACGATGGACCGCTGCGACCCGATCATCTTGTTGAACAGGGACGATTTGCCGGCGTTGGGGCGGCCGATGATCGCGATGGACAGCGCGCCGTCATCGGGCTGCTCGTCGGTCAGCTCGTCCTCGTCGGGGAACAGCGCGACGACCTCGTCGAGCAGGTCGCCTGTTCCATGGCCATGGAGGGCGGAGATGGGAAGCGGGTCGCCCACGCCGAGCGAATAGAACTCCCAGAGATTGTCGTTTTCGCGGGCGGGATTATCGAGTTTGTTCACCAGCAGGAACACGGGCTTCTTGATGCGCTTGAGCATGCGCGCGACCGACTCGTCCTCCTCGGTGATGCCGGTTGTCCCGTCGACGATAAACAGGATGGCGCAGGCCTCCTCAGCGGCGGCGAGAGCCTGGTCGCGGATCGGTGCGGAGAACACGTCCTCGCTTTTGAGCGGCTCGATGCCGCCGGTGTCGACCAGCGTGAATTCGCGTCCGTTCCACTCGGCGTCGTAGTAGGAGCGGTCGCGCGTGACGCCACGGCTCTCATGGACGATGGCCTCGGAGGTCTGGGCGATCCTGTTCACGAGCGTCGACTTGCCCACATTCGGCCTGCCGACGACGGCTACGATAGGTTTCATACGCGCTGCTCCTTGACGCTCTGGCCCGGGCCGCAAAGCCCGAGCGCGTGTTCGAGGGTGTCAGCAAGCTCGAAGGGCATGGTCGAGGCTATATGCACCCGTGCACCCCGACGCTCGAGCTCGCGTCGAATATCGTCTCCATGATACCCGTCCAGCGTAAGCCCGTCCGAGTTGAACATAACGCTTGGCAGAATCAGTACAACGTTGACCAGATTGCCGGGAAGTTGCTCCAGCAGGTCGCAGGCACAGATGAGCCCGGTCACATCGACGTTGCCACCGAAGTAGTCGTTGCGGATCGCGATGACCGTACCGCCGAGCTCGGGCGCCTCGACCAGATTGCCCACCGTTGATGCCGCTGAGGTGCCGGATACGACCGCAAGGGCAAGACCGTTGACGGCCATCGCACGGCCGATCGCGGCGAGCCTGCTGCGATGGTTAGCGAGAAGCGCGGCGGTGTCGTCCAGATAGCTTCTGATCATGCCGATACCGTCGTAGTACTGCGGATAGCCGTCGTACCACGAGGCGGGTGGCACCTCGATGCCGGCATCAAGGTAGAACTCATCGGACATCTGGAACGTATGGCGGCCGAAGCGCTCGAGCGCCCGCAGTTGGTAGGGGCGCACCTGCTCGATCACCTGACGCGCGGCGTCCGGATCGTCGGAATACGATGTCTTGAATCGCTTCTGGTGGCGAGTGAAGCCAAGCGGGACGATGCCGAGGCTGGTGATCTGCTCATGGGCCTCGCAGTACGCGAGGGTGCGATCGAGCTCCTCCCCGTCGTTGATACCCGGACACAGCACGATCTGCGCGTGAATCTCGATACCTGCATCCATGAGGCGTTCGAGCACCTCGATACCCCGGTGCTCGTTTTTACCCATGACGCGGCGGCGCACGGCGGGCGTCACCGCGTGGAGCGAGACGTTCATCGGCGAAAGATCGAGGCGGATGACGCGGTCGACATCCTCGTCGGTCATATTGGTAAGCGTGACGAAATTGCCCTGAAGGAACGACAGGCGGTAGTCGTCGTCGCGGATACTCAAGGAATCCCTGCTGCCCGGTGGAAGCATCGTCATGAAGCAGAAGACGCATGCGTTCACGCAGGTTCGCATGGCGTCAAAGATCGCGCCGTCGAATTCGATGCCCCAGTCTTCTCCGGGGTATCGCTCAAGCGTGCATGGGGTGGATGTCTGATCGCGTGGATCATATACGACAAGATCGACCTCGTCGTCATCGGATTCCCACAGCCATGTGATCATATCGTCAAGGGCCGACCCGTTGACCGTCGTCACGACCATCCCGGGCTCGATCCCTGCGTCCCAGGCGGGAGACTCGGGGGCAACGGCGCTCACGGTGGCGCCTTCCGGCGCGATGGGCGCACTCGGGGCATAGTCAGCGCGATCGAGCGCGTATGCCGGGACGCTCAGGCGGGCTCCAGGCGGCAGGTCAGCGTTCATCGGATCCACGGAGCATCTCCTCGATCGCATGGACCGTCTTATCGATATGGCTGGCAGGCGTGGAGGCACCGGCGGTGATTCCGATCAGGCCGGACGTATGGAACCACGCCTCGTCGAGCTCCGAGCTGTCCTCGATATGATACGTGCGCTCGCAGCTCTCCTTGCAGATCTGGGCGAGTCGGCGGGTGTTTCCGGAGTTCTTGCCGCCGATGACGACCATGACGTCGGCACGCTCGGCGAGCTCGCGCGCCGCTTCCTGGCGCTCCTGGGTTGCGCTGCAGATGGTGTTGACGACGCGCACCTCCTCGGCGCGTGCGACCAGCACGGAAACGATATCCTGCAGCGTGCCGACGGTCTGCGTTGTCTGCACGACGACTCCGACGCGGCGAGCAAGATCGATGCTGTCGAGGTCGCGCGCGGTCGAGACGACATGCGCCTGGCCGTCGGCGTGCCCGACGATGCCCTCGACCTCAGGGTGACCGCTCTCCCCCACCACGATGAGCTGATATCCCTCCCGGACGAGCTTCTGAGCGGCGCTGTGGACGCGCTTCACGTAGGGGCAGGTGGCATCGAGGACGTTGATGCCCGCGGCGCGGGCACGGTCGATGACCGCGGGCACCACGCCGTGGGCACGGATGATCACGGTCCCGTCCTGGATGTCATCGACGGCGTCGGCCATGTCGACACCGGCTTGCGACAGTTCGCTCACGACGAGGGGATTGTGGATGAGCGGTCCGAGGGTCCTCACGGGCGTTGGAGCGTTCCGGGCGGCCTCGTGCGCCATGTCGAGCGCGCGCTCGACGCCGTAGCAGACGCCTGCGCGCGACGCGATTTCGATGCGGGGCTCGATCATGCTCAGCGCCTCCCGGGATGCTCTTCGCGCAGCTCGTCCCGGATCGCGTACATCCGCTCGATGGCGGTGTCCTCGAGCCACTGCGTGCGCTCGCGCCTCTTGAGGGCATCGGGGGCATCCGAGAGCTCGAGGGCAGAGGACAGCCTCATCCAGCATTTGACCGGGCGCATCACGTGGTGGCCGATCGGGGTGATGTCGCGGAAGCCGCAGACAGCCATCGGGACGACGGGGGCCTTCCCCATCTGCGCGATGATCGCGAATCCGCCGTGCACCTCGATCGGCTGATCGTCGGTGCGGATACGGGTTCCCTCAGGGAAGATGAGGATGTCCTCGCCGCGCCCGAGCGCACGGCTCGCACGGCGCAGGGACTTCATGTCTGCGGTGCCGCGGTCGACGGGAATGCCGCCCACCCGCGCAAAGAACCAGCGCACGATGCCGGATTTGTTGAATTCGCTCTTGAAGATCGGCCGCACGAGTCGCCCGCGCCTCCATAGCAGGACGACGATGGCGACGACCTCCGCCATGGACGTGTGGTTGGAGATGATGACAACGCCCGGAGGAGCCGTGCGGTCGAGAACCTCCTCGATGTTCTCAAGACGGCAGCGCCACATGATCTTGGTAAACGCATAGAGGATGCCGAGGATGACGGCGTATCCAGCGCGCACGGCAGCAGGATACTCACGCATGCCGTTGTCGTAGTAGTCCTCGCTCGTGGATCCGAAAAACGTCATCAGGCCCTCCTCGTGCGGGAAAGTTCGGCGATCTTGGCGACGATCTCGTCGATGCCGTAGGCGGTCGAATCGATGTGGACCGCGTCGTCGGCGGCTTTCAAGGGCGCCGTCTGGCGATGCGCGTCAAGATCGTCGCGGCGCGCAAGATCGGCAAGCGTCTCTTCGATCTCCGCCGCGATGTGAGCGTCATCGATTGAAGCCCCCGGATGCCGCTGGAGCACGCGGCGCTTGGCGCGCTCGCGCGGATCGGCCGTCAGGAACACCTTGAGTTCGGCGTTGGGGAACACAACCGTGCCGATGTCGCGGCCCTCGGCGACGACGTCGCGATCGCGGGCAAAGGCGCGCTGGCAGGCCAGCAGGGCGTGACGCACGCCGGGATAGGCGGAAACCTTCGAGACGATGCGATCGGTCTGCGGTGTGCGAATCTCGGTCGTGACCTCGCGTCCGTCAGCAAAGACGCGCACGGGATCGGCCTCGGTGTCAAAGCTGATGTCGAGGTGGTCGGCGATATCGGTGACAGCGCCCTCGTCGTCAAGATCGACCCCGCGGTCGGCGCAGACGAACGCGACGGTGCGGTACATGGCGCCGGTGTCGAGCTTCGCGAACCCGAAGGCATGAGACAGCTCGTTGGCGATGGTGGACTTTCCGGAACCAGCCGGTCCGTCGATAGCAATGATCATGCGTGGTCCTTTCCTTTGTGGCTCGCCGATACGGTGGCGGCATGCGGGTCTTGTGTGGCGGCTTTGAGGGATGCTACTTCCCCACGCGTCAGGTCGCGCCACGACCCGACGCGAAGGCCGGTGAGCTCAAGCGGTCCGAATCGGGTGCGATGGAGGAGCAGAACGGGATGATGAACCGCACTCATCATGCGTTTGACCTGGTTTTTGCGACCCTCGCTGATCTTGATCTCGACGGCGGTCGACGCGGGGCCCACGCGATCGCCAAAGGTGGCGCGCGCCTCCGCATCGCCGAGCAGACGGCATCGAGCCGGCTTGCACGGTCCGTCGTCGAGCACGATGCCGCGCCGCAGCGGTTCGAGCTCGCGGTCGGCCATCGTTCCGTCCACCAGGGCAAGGTAGGTCTTCTCGACATGGTGCGAGGGATGAAGCAGCAGCTGACCTAAATCGCCGTCGGTCGTGAAGAGGAGCAGGCCCGTCGTGTCCTTGTCCAGGCGGCCGACCGGATACAGCCCGGGATGCTCGCCGGTGGGAACGAGCTCGGCGACGCACGGCCTCATCTGAGGATCGCTCATGGTGGTGAGATAGCCTGCAGGCTTGTAGAGCATGATGTAGGCCGGTGTGTCGTTGAGGGTCACCGTATTCCCGTCGACGGTGACGACGTCGACGGCTGGATCGACCTTTGATCCGAGCTGCGTGATGACCTCCCCGTTCACGCGCACCCGTCCGGCGGTCATCAGATCCTCCGAGCCGCGGCGGCTGGCTACGCCGGAGCGGGCGAGGAACTTCTGAAGCCGCATGGGGACAATGCGCTCACGGCCGTTCTCTTCCTCATGCATCGAAATCATCGTCCGTGGAGTTGCCGATAATGAACAGATCCTCGTCGCCGTCTTCCATGTCGATCAGGTCGCGCTCTTCCTCGAGCTCCTCATCGGTCTGCTCGAGGGTGGTTTGGATGGAGCGACCCGAAAGGCGCTCGCGGATATAGCGACGCGTCTGCTCGTCGGGTGCGAACTGCTCAAGATCGGGCAGGTCCTTCACGCTGCGCAGCCCGAATTTCTCGAGAAACGCGTTGGTGGTGCCGTACATGATGGCGCCGCCGCGCGTCGCGTCGCGTCCGAGCTCGCGCACGAGGCCCTTGTCGACGAGCGACGAGATGACGCCGTCGGAGTTCACGCCGCGCACGCCCTTGACGGCCTCGCGCGTCACCGGCTGATGGTAGGCGATGACGGCGAGCGTCTCGAGCGCGGCCTGGGAGAGCTTCTGCGTGTCCCAGGACAGCACGAAGGCCTCCACCTGGTCATGGTAGGCGGGATGGGTGAACAGGCGCCAGCCGCCGGCGACCTCACGCAGCTGGAAGCCGCGGTTTGCCTCTTCATATTCCACCTTGAGCTCAGCGAGGAGCGACGCCGCCTCGCCCGGCGAGATCTCGAGGGCGGCGGCGAGCGACGAGGCGCTCACCGGGTCACTCGAGACGAGCAGCAGCGCTTCAAGCGCTCCTTTAAGCGAGGAGGGGTCGAGTGTTTCCAGGTTGGACATGGGTTATTCCTCCTCGATGGCCAAGGCGTCTCCGGGCCGATAGGCAGGGGCCCCTTCGACACGGCTGATCATGATGGTTCCGAAATTCTCATCCTGCTCAAGCGTCACCGATCCGCGCTTGGCGAGCTCGAGCATGGCCAAAAAGGTCGCTACGACCTGTTCGGTGGTGGCTTCCCCATCCAGAAGCTCGCGGAAGGTGACGCGCGGCCGCGCCATGGTCACGCGATCGACGGAGGCGACCGTCAGCTCGAGCGGAATGCGCTTCGGTGCGACGTGCTCTGCCTCGAGCAGGAACGTCTCGCGCTTGCCGTCCAAGTCGGCGCAGATGACGGCAAGGCCGCGCAGGGTGATGCCGGCGAGGTAGTCGGGCATGAGGCCTAAAAACTCGGGATCGGGGCCGGCAACGCGCGGATGCATCCGCGACTCGGTCTCCATGCGCGACGCGAGCGAGGCTGCTGCGCTTTTGAACTGCTTGTAGGCGATAAGGCGCGCGATCAGCACCTCACGGAGCGTCTCGCCGTCAAGATCGGCGTATTCCTCGAGGTCCTCGTCGGACGACGCGCTTACGGGTTCGTCGGGGACCAGCGATGCGGCCTTGATATCGAGCAGCGTCGCGGCGACAAGGAGAAAATCGCTGGCAACGTCGAGGTCGAGCGCTTCGAGTCGCTCGACCTCCGCGAGGTACTGGTCGGCGACCTCGCCGATCGAGATGGAGCCGATGTCGACCTTGTTGCGCGAGACGAGCTGCAGGAGCAGATCGAACGGACCCGTATAAGCCTGCGTCGAGACGCGATACGACACCTTGCTCCCCTTCTGTACGCCTGTTTGCCGGATATTCGATTCTACCGCACTACCAGCCGAGCGCGAAATCGACAAGTGCGTTGAGGATGGGATAGAGGGTCACATCGAAGTACATGCCGATAAGGTCGATGTGGAGGATGGACGGCAGAAGATAGAGGACGACGATGAGAATGGGCATCGAATAGCGCTGGATGCGGTAGTAGGTGCGCAGGGCGTCGCCGCGCAGAAACGGAACGAGGATCGACGATCCATCGAGCGGAGGCAGCGGGATGAGGTTGAAAAACGCAAGCGAAAGATTGATGGACATAAACGTCATGAGGAACGTGGCGAGCTGCCCCGTTGCGGCGACGCCGATTGAGCCGGCTAACAGCGAGGCGTTTTGAGCGGCCGCTCGAAGCAGGAGCGCGCCCGCGCACGCGAGGATGACGTTCGAAACCGGTCCGGCAAGCGCGACCAGCATCTCGTCGCGCTTAGGGTGCTTGAGATTGTTCAGGTAGACGGGTACCGGCTTGGCAAACGCGAACACGGGCCCGCCGGCAGCGATCATGAGGATCGGCAAGAGCACAGTGCCGAAAGGATCGATGTGCTTGAGCGGGTTGAGCGAGACCCTGCCGCGCGCTTTCGCCGTGCGATCGCCGAGCAGATAGGCCGCGAGCGCATGGGCGCTTTCGTGGACGACGATGCCGCAGGCCAAGGCGACGACCGATCCGAGCAGATATACGATGTAATCCCAGTTCATGGCACCCTTACCTGAGTGAGTGAGAAACGCGCTGGAAGATGTAGTCGAGTGCGAGCATGATTGCCATCGTGCAGGCGAAATCGAACCGAAAGACCCCGCCGAACGGAGACGTGATGAGCCCGTAGCCCGAGATGACGTCGGGAAGCGCGTTGGCGATATCGATAACGAGCCCGATGAGGTTCAGGCGGGCAGCCGCGCTCGGGAAGCACAGCAGCACCGTCAAGGCGCCCAGCCCGATGGCGATAAGGCGGCATGTCCACGAAAGAATCGTGAATCCTATTGCGGCCGCCCTACGAAAGTCCACGTGCGGTCTCCTCTTCGATCGTCGTCGACAGCTCGAGCCACTCATCCTCGAGCGCCGGAATCTCCTGTTTCAAAGAATTGTATTCCGCGAGCGCTGCGCTGAATTTCTCCTGATCGGCGTAAAGCTCCTCAGAAGCCATCAATTCCATAAGTCCGTCATAGCGATCGCGCTTCTGCTCGAGCTGGGTCTCGACGGTCTTCAGGCGTTCTTTGGTCTTCTTGAGCCGCTTGTTGAGTGCCGTACGCGCCTCGGCCTCGGCACGACGCTGCTCGCGCGTTTTCTTGCCGCCCTCCGAGGCGCTCTTAACCTCATGGGTACGGCGCAGCGTCCTTCCCTGCTCATGCTTCTCCTGTGGATTGCGGGAGGACTGCGCCGCCGCTTGCTCGGCTGCGGCGCGCTGCGCCAGATCTTCGCGTTTGTAGAGGTAGTACTCATAATCGCCGTCGTATACCGTCATCTTGCCGTCGCGGATGTCGACGACGCGGTTGGCGACGGCACGGACCAGATGCTCGTCGTGGCTGATGAGCACGATGGTGCCTGGGAAGTTCTTCAGGGCGTTCTCGAGCATATCCACCGAATCGATGTCGAGATGGTTCGTCGGCTCGTCCAGGCACAGCAGGGCCTCAGGCGCCACGAGCATCTTCGCCAGGGCAAGACGCGCCCGCTCTCCACCCGATAGGACGCCGACGCGCTTGTCGACGTCTTCGCCCGAGAAGAGGAACGCGCCGAGCAGGCTGCGCTGCTGGGGCACCGTCCACGTCGGAGCGACCGAGTCGATCTCCTGCAGGACGGTGTTGCTTTCTTTCAGGCCTTCGAGCTGGTGCTGAGCATAGTAGGCCACACCCACGTGCAGGCCGAGCTCGCGGGTGCCACGGGTCGGCTGCTCGATGCCGGCGAACATCTTGAGCATCGTCGACTTGCCGGCGCCGTTGGGGCCTACGAGCGCGATGTGGTCACCGCGATAGAGCTTGAGGTCGATGCCGTCGTAGACCTGCTTGTCCTCATAGCTCTTCGAGACGTTTTCGAGGGCCGCCACGAGGTCGCCCGAGCGCGGCGGATCGGGAAACTTGAAGTCAACGTGCTTATGACCCTCGGGAAGGATGACCAGCTCGTTTTTGATCTGCTCGATCTTGCGGATACGTTCCTGCGCTTGCGCCGCCTTCGTCGGCTTATAGCGGAATTTGTCGACAAACACCTGCATATGCGCGATTTCGCGTTCCTGCGCGGCGCGCTTGGCGCGCATCTGCTCGAGGTTGTCCTCGCGCTGCTTGAGGTAGGAGCTGTAGTTGCCGGTGTAGGTCGTGACGCGGCGGTTCTCGAGGGCGGCCACGTGGTCGACGCAGGCGTCCATGAAGGCGCGGTCATGGCTGACGATGAGCACGGCCCCCTCGTAGCTGGCGATAAAGCTGCGCAGCCACTGGACGCTCTCAAGGTCGAGGTGGTTCGTGGGCTCGTCGAGCAGCAGTAGGTCGGGTCGGCGAAGGAAGAGCTTCGCGAGTGCGATGCGCATCTGCCAACCGCCGGAGAACTCGCAGCAGGGACGCTCGAAATCCTCGGGATGGAAGCCGAGGCCCGAGAGGATCTGACGGGCGTTGCTTTCAAGCTCGTAGCCGCCGAGGTGCTCGAAACGGTCCTGCACGCTGCCGTACTCGGTGAGCATGGCCTCGAGGTCGGGATCGTTTGGATCGGCCTCGGCGATCTTGAGCTGCAGCTCCTCGGCGCGCTCCCCCATCGTGCGGATCTCGATGGCGGCATCCATGACCTCGGTGATGATCGGCTTATCGGAGGCGAGTTTCGTCTCCTGCTCAAGATAGCCGACGTTGACGTCTTTGGCATACGTGACGCTTCCGGCGTCAGCGGTATCGAGACCCATGATGATTTTAAGCATGGTCGTCTTGCCGGCACCGTTGGGCCCGACGAGCGCATAGCGCTCGCCTGCGTTGATCTGGAACGAAGCGCCGGAGAACAGCGTGCGCGCTCCGAAGCTCTTTTCGATCTTGTCAACCAGAAGGATCATTGGACGCTTCCCTTACGACCTGCGCGGTGTTATCGCTTCAACGTGTGTATACAGCAAAAGGGCTGCAGTTGCCTGCAGCCCTTGATGTACGATGGTGGGCGTTACAAGATTTGAACTTGTGACCCCATCCGTGTGAAGGATGTGCTCTACCCCTGAGCCAAACGCCCGTATGCCTTTCGGCGAAGAAGATACTAGCACACATTTTCGCTCGAGCCAACTGAAAATCTCGACGCGATTATAACGCCCGGTGCTTCACGCGCAGTGGTGGAGGGTCCGTGGAGAAAAACCAATCGCCTCTTGCAATCCCAACGCGTTTCCGTCATAGTACCGTCTCGTTGCTTGGGGGCGTAGCTCAGCTGGGAGAGCGCTTGACTGGCAGTCAAGAGGTCAGGGGTTCGATCCCCCTCGTCTCCACCATCGCACATTCGGGTCCCTACCGTGTAGGGACCTTTTTTTATGGTTGGGAACATGCGATGCAAGCCGATGCCGGCAAACCGGCTTCTCTTTTGACGCGTTATCTGCTGAGAAGTGCGCAAACATGCTCGAAAGTGAGTTTTACCGGTGTGTTTCCTGCAGCTCCACTCGCCTGCCGCAAGCGATCTGCCGCTACCATGATGCTTACGCTCAGATCATTTCTCGCAGTGAAGGTGGTGTGCGGCCTATGGCACACGATGTGGTGCTTATTCCCGGAGACGGCATTGGACCGGAGATCACCCAGGCGATGCGACGCGTTGTCGCTGCGGCGGGTGTCGACATCGTGTGGCATGAAGCGCAAGCTGGCGCTGCAATGATCGAGAAGTGCGGCACTCCCCTGCCCGACCGCACGCTCGAGCTTATCCGCAGCGTCGGCGTGGTGATCAAAGGTCCGATCACCACGCCGGTGGGACACGGCTTCCGCAGCGTGAACGTTGCGCTTCGCCATGCGTTCGACCTGTACGCGTGCGTCCGCCCGTGTCGCTCGATGCCCGGAGACGGTTCGAGGTATCACGATGTCGATCTTGTCATCGTTCGCGAGAATACCGAGGACCTGTATGCGGGCATCGAGTTTTCCGCCGATGATGCGGGCGCGGCGGCAGTTCGCAAGGTCGCACGCGAGCAGCTCGGTGCCACGGTGCGCGAGGATGCGGCGATCTCCATCAAGCCCATCTCTCGCACGGCTTCCGAGCGCATCCTCACCCATGCGTTTGACTATGCGCGCACGCACGGCCGCTCGAAGGTGACGGCCGTCCACAAGGCAAATATCATGAAGGCAACCGATGGTCTCTATCTCGATGTCGCCCGATCGGTCGCGGCGCGCTATCCGGATATCGAATTCGAAGACCGCATCGTCGACGCCGCGTGCATGGGACTCGTCATGCATCCTGAGGATTTTGACGTCCTGGTGCTTCCCAACCTGTACGGCGATATCGTGAGCGACCTTGCTGCCGGTCTCGTCGGCGGTCTTGGAATGGCTCCCGGTGCCAACATCGGCGATGGATGCGCCATATTCGAGGCGACGCATGGCTCGGCGCCCGACATCGCAGGTAAGGATATCGCCAATCCGACGGCGGAAATCCTCTCTGCTTGCATGATGCTCGAACATCTTGGTGAAGAGGATGCGGCGTCCGCGATTCGCGAGGCTGTCGTTGCCGTCCTCGAGGAGGGGTCATCCGTCACCGCCGACATCAAGCGTGCGCTGACGGGCTCGACCGCAGGAGCGGTCGGAACCAGGGCGTTTACCGATGCGGTAAGAGACAGGTTGACTCGCTAGACCGCTGGCTCCCTCCCCTTTTCACTTTTTTCGAAAATCGGCCTTGCAATCACCCGGCATCTTGCGTATAGTATCTCACGCACCGCTTGGGGGCGTAGCTCAGCTGGGAGAGCGCTTGACTGGCAGTCAAGAGGTCAGGGGTTCGATCCCCCTCGTCTCCACC
>NZ_JAUDCO010000020.1 GCF_030373545.1 Collinsella tanakaei
ACAACGGGGCTCGAACCCGCGACCCCAACCTTGGCAAGGTTGTGCTCTACCAACTGAGCCATGTCCGCTTGCGAGGAAGTACTATACGCGATTTCCGAAGGCGGCGCAAGAGGGAATCGAAAAAAGTTTGCCTGCAGTGCGCGGGCAGCGTGAAGCGAGGGTCCAGAGGCAGAATTCTTAGCTGTGGGGAGCAGGATGCAGCGCACATCCTTGAGCGCTCGATCTTTCCGAGAGGGGATATACCGAGGTCACAAGCGTACTTTCGAGATCATCTCAAACTTTTTCAAATTTCTCCTTTACAGTCGTTCGCGGGTTCGGTATATTATCACCTGCGCTGAAGAGCGCACCCTGAACGGGCGTTTAGCTCAGGGGGAGAGCGCTTCCCTGACACGGAAGAGGTCACAAGTTCAAATCTTGTAACGCCCACCACGAATCTTTTGAGCCGGCGGTTTTCACCGTCGGCTTTTTTCTTGCGCATGCCCTGCAGGATAGCGTGCGACAATCGAGCCAAGCCCTCATCCGAAGCACCTACGCCGATGGGAGGTCATATGACCCGCCGTCTTGCCGCATCCATCCTGCTGGCTGCTCTGAGCTTGATCGGCCTGCTGGTTTATATTGTCGCCTGCACTTCGCAACAAGGCACAGTCGGCGATGCGGTCGTACATAACGAGCGCGCGAGGGTGCTTTCGGTGGACGATGAGGAGCTGACCGCCGAGGTGCGCATCCTGGAGCCACTCGACGACGTGATAGGCGGCTGGGGCACCTTTGCGGAAGGCGAGGAGGGGCAGGCGAGCTTTTCCGGATCGCTAGGCGACGAGCTTCCGGAAGTCGGTACGGATGTCGTACTCGGGTGGATCGGTTCCCCTGACGAGAAGAGCTCATTTCCCATAGGCGTGTATAACTGGGAGACCACGGTCGATTTCTGCGCGTCGCTCGATGAGGCCCATAAGGTCCGCCTTACGGCGTCGATGCTCACCTTCATGAATCAGACGGCCGATGATCTGGTGGCGGATTTCGCCGATACCCCCGACTTGGCGCTCGAAGCGCGTGCGGATGGCGACGATTTGGTGCTCGTCTTTACCGGTGGTCAGCTTGAGGACTATCGAGCGGATATCGAGGACAGCCTCGACGACTACGTAACGTCGCTGCGGGAATCCGACGAGGTCGCCTCGCTTAAGATCGCCGACGACCACACGGGCATGACCATCGTCATCGCACCCGCCTTGCTGGACAAGCCGGTGCTCACAGGCAAGGCGTTCATGGGTATCCCGGGCATGTGCATAACGCTTCAGGCGCTCGATGGGATAACGGACTGGCGTTTCGACGTCACGGTCATCGATGCCGGGACCGACGAGGAAATCGGCCATGCGACGCTGCCCGAGGGATCGTTGACGATCGGTTAGCGATTGCGTGCGGCGCGCTGGCGTCGCGGGTGACTACAGGAGCTCGTCCTCGCGCTTGGGCAGCAGGCAGGAGACGATAGCGCCGACGACGGCGGCGCCCGCGAGCACGCAGATGGCGGCGACGAAGCCCTCCGGGGTGTTCTGGTCACCGGTGCCGCCCGTGGCAAGTGAAACCGTCTGCAGCGCCATGGCGACGATCGCGGTGCCGAACGAGGAGCCGACCTGCTGCATGGTGCGCACGAGGATGGTGCCGTGCGGCACCTGCTCGGGGGAGAGGCCGACGTAGACCGCCGAATTGATGGGGATGTTCACCGTACCTTGGGCGAGTCCTCGCACGAACAGCAGGGCGACAAGCGGGACCGTCGGCGCGTCATGCGCGATGCAAAACGGCAGCGTGGTGGCGGCGAGCAGCAAAAACGCGGTCACCGACACCGCCTGGTCGCCAAAGCGGTCGATGATGTGCCGCACGAAGATACGGCTCACGAGCACGCCGATACCCTGCGCCATCATATACTCGCCCGTCTCGAAGACGGTGGCGCCGTGCATCTGCTGCCACCACAGCGGTAAAACAAACTGGGCGGCATAGAGGCATACGCCGAAGAAGAACGACGCGATGCTCGCGGCGCGCGACGCGGACAGTGCAAGCAAGCGGATGTTTACGAGCGGGCTTTCGGTGCGGCGGAGCGCGTGCTGGCAGAAGGCCGCGATCAAGACCATACCGGCGACGATGGGGAGGGCGACATCGATCAGCACGCTCGCGGGCTGGCTGGCGATGTTGGACAGGCCGAGCAGCACGAGCACAAGGCCGATCGAGATGAGGGCGAGACCGGCGAGGTCGAGCCGTCCCGCATGGTCGGCGCCGGCGGCGTCTCGCGGCATGAAGCGCAGCGCCAGCAGAATGGCGAGGATGCCGAGCGGGATGTTTACCAGGAAGAGCCAGTGCCAGGACAGCGAGTTCAAGATGATGCCGCCGACCGCGGGGCCGAGTACGGGGCCGAGCGAGATCGGCAGCGAGATGGTGGCGACGATGCCTGCGGTGCGGGTTATCCCGGCATGGCGCGCCTCCATGACCGGCAGGGTTTGCGTAAGCGGGAGGATCATGCCGGCGGCGATACCCTGGATCGCACGGAAGCCGATCAGCGCGGCGGTCGTCGTGCTCGCGGCGCAGCAGGCCGACGAGATGGCGAACAGCACGAGGCAGCCGAGCCACAGGCGCCTGCCGCTCCAACGTATGAGCGCCCAGCTCGTGATGGGCACGACCGCTGCCAGCGCAAGCAGGTAGGAGGTGCTCACCCACTGCATGGTGATGGTGTCAGAGCCGAATGCCTCGACGAGCGTGTCCATGCCCACCGAGACGAGGGTGGAGTCGATGACCGGCATAAGGACGCCGCAGATGATGGCGGCAAGATAGCCGGGGCCGAGGATGGTGAGTGCGCCGGGCTCTCGATCGGATGACGTGTCGCTACCGTGCCTTGTCCGCTCCATGGTGCCTCCCGCGCGCTGTTTGCTACCACCACGCTACCGGCAAATCGGGGCGGGGTCAAACCCGTGCGACAAATCGGGGCTGGATACCACGGGCGGCGCTTGGCGGACGGCAAGACGGGGCCAGGCGCATCCCCCTCAAACATGCGACGGTGCTGCGCCGGCTTCCGTTTCGCGCCCCTACATGATGCGGGTCGATTCGAGGGCGTGCTCGAGTCGCTCGTTGAGGCGGATCACGGGGCGCCTGAGCACGAGGCCGAGCAGCAAAGACGGGATCAGATAAAGCGCGAGCAGACCGAGCTCGATCCAGAAATCGCCCCCGTATACCCCGAACATCGCCGCGCGCATCGCGCCCTCGGCGTGCACGAAGGGCAACCAGGGATAGATCGTCTGAAAGAGAGGCGGCAGCATCTGCTGCGGGAACGTGCCGCCGGAGCCGGCGACCTGCACCACCATGAGCACGACGGCCACCGCCTTGCC
Source organism: Collinsella tanakaei (assembly GCF_030373545.1). GTDB lineage: Bacteria > Actinomycetota > Coriobacteriia > Coriobacteriales > Coriobacteriaceae > Collinsella > Collinsella tanakaei_C. Next base: position 3,366 of record NZ_JAUDCO010000020.1, read on the forward strand.
CACATCGCCAAACGATGCGGTGAGGGCGAAGATGATGTTCACGAACACAAGCGATGAGACGAGGCCCGCTAGTACGAACAGGCCGGGATGGGCGCACTGGACGCCCAGGTACCAGAGGTCACCACCGCAGATGAGCAGGGTCTGCGCGGCGCCGAGGGCAGCGAAGAGCGCAAGGCGCCCGATATATGCCTGCGATTGCGAGCAACCTGTCTGCGCGAGCGCACGCCTGCTCGGCGTCGCCTTGATGAGCGCCGCGATCACCACGCCGCCGATCCAGATGGCCAGTGCGGTGTAAAACGGCGCCATGGCGGATCCGTTGTTGTCGACGGGGAAGACGGCGTGCCGGTCCATCTGAACCGGCGCCGCGACAAACGAGGCGATCGCACCGGGATTCGCGACGAGGATGGTGCGGACCTCGTTCAAGTCGTTCGCCGCAAGGGCGCTTTCAAGCTGGTCCTGGAACGTCCGAAGGCCGTCGGCTGCCTCATCGAGCGCCTGCGCGGAGCTGTCAAGGGAGGAACGGGCGTCGCTCAAGCCGGCCGTCGCGGTGTCGACGCCGTCGGACACCGAGTCCATGACGCCGGCCAGTCCCTCCATGGTGGTGTCCACGCCTGATACCGCATCGTCGATGCTGTCGGCAAGCTCGTCGAGCGCGCCGTGGAGCGAGGAGCCGTAGGTCGCCTGTGCATCGGCGAGGCTCGCGCGCGCGTCGGCGACCATCGCGTGCAGCTCGCTGCGGGCGTCGTCGGCGTCCGCCATCGTTTGCGAAACGTCCCCCGATGTCTTCTCGAGTCCTTGCGACAGGTCCTCGAGCTCGGTAATCGCCTGGTTCACGCGCTCGCAGATGCCCTCGATGGTCGTAGACGCCTCATGGATGCGCTCCGCCTGCGCTGGATCTGCCGCGTTCTGCCCCTCCAGGCGTTTGAGGAGGGATGCGCTGTCGGCGAGGGCATCGGCGAGCCGGCGGAGGAACTCCAGCTGGCGGTCGACGGTCCCCTTCGCCTCGTCGAGCGCGGAGACGAGCTTGTCGGCCTGTCCGCCCGCGGTATCGAAGGCCCGGTCGATAGCCGCATCGACATCATCCATGCCGGCCGTACCCTGCGCAAAGGCCGCATCTGCCGCCTCGACCGCATCGTCGAGCGCGTCCCCGAGACCGCGCAGGCCGTCGGCGCTTTGCGTGCAGGCGCCGGAGACGTCGCCGATCGGTGCACGCGCAGCGTCGAGCGAGCTCGAGCTTGCGGCGACCAGGCTCTGTGATGAGGCAAGTACGTCGGAGAACGATCGCGCGGTCTGCGCGGTGCCGTCAAGCGTGTCCGCTGCCGTCACGAGCGCCTGATCGAGGCGAGCTGCCACCGAGGCGATTTGGTCGTCATCGAGCAGGCGACACAGTTCTTCGAGGGCGCCAGCGCCCACGTCGGTCGCCGTGCGGGCGAACCCTTCGTCGATATCGCGCTGGATTGCGGCGGACGCCTTGTCGGTGACGATTTCGGCGATGGCGTTCGCCTTTTGGTTCTGATAGAAAGCCACCTTCGCTTGGCGGGGGTTTGCCGAAAAGCCGCTGAGCAGGCAGGTGGAGAAGTCCTCGGGAATCACCACGGCGGCATAGTATTCCCCGGAGCGCACGCCCTCGAGGGCGTCCTCGCGCGTGGCGGGGGTGTAGCCGATGGAGTCAGACTTCATCAGGTTCGTGACCACGCGTTCGCCGAGGTTGAGCTCGACGGGGATCAACTCGCCGGTATAGCCGGCGTCCTCGTTGACGACGGCGACGCGAAGGTTCTTCGTGTTGCCGTACGGGTCCCAGCTGCCCGCGATGTTGAACCATGCGTAGAACGACGGCACCGCGACGATGCCGACGATGACCACGATGCCGATGGCGTTGGCGAGCGCGTGCCGCACATCGCGGCGGAAAAACGAGACGATGGGATGCATGGCGCTACGACCTTTCGGAGGGGGAGATAGGGCTGTCTCTTATACACATCT
>NZ_JAUDCO010000021.1 GCF_030373545.1 Collinsella tanakaei
AATTGGACGGAGAGTTCGATCCTGGCTCAGGATGAACGCTGGCGGCGCGCCTAACACATGCAAGTCGAACGGCACCCACCTCCGGGTGGAAGCGAGTGGCGAACGGCTGAGTAACACGTGGAGAACCCGCCCCCCTCTCGGGGATAGCCGCCGGAAACGGCGGGTAACACCCGATGACCCCGCAGCGAGGCATCTCGCGGCGGGCAAAACCCAGGTGGAGGGGGATGGCTCCGCGGCCCATCAGGTAGACGGCGGGGTGACGGCCCACCGTGCCGACAACGGGTAGCCGGGTTGAGAGACCGACCGGCCAGATTGGGACTGAGACACGGCCCAGACTCCTACGGGAGGCAGCAGTGGGGAATCTTGCGCAATGGGGGCAACCCTGACGCAGCGACGCCGCGTGCGGGATGGAGGCCTTCGGGTCGTAAACCGCTTTCAGCAGGGACGAGACAAGACTGTACCTGCAGAAGAAGCCCCGGCTAACTACGTGCCAGCAGCCGCGGTAATACGTAGGGGGCTAGCGTTATCCGGATTCATTGGGCGTAAAGCGCGCGTAGGCGGCCGCGCAGGCGGGGGGTCAAATCCCGGGGCTCAACCCCGGGCCGCCCCCCGAACCGCGCGGCTTGGGTCCGGTAGGGGAGGGTGGAATGCCCGGTGTAGCGGTGGAATGCGCAGATATCGGGCAGAACACCGGTGGCGAAGGCGGCCCTCTGGGCCGAGACCGACGCTGAGGCGCGAAAGCTGGGGGAGCGAACAGGATTAGATACCCTGGTAGTCCCAGCCGTAAACGATGGACGCTAGGTGTGGGGGGACGATCCCCCCGTGCCGCAGCCAACGCATTAAGCGTCCCGCCTGGGGAGTACGGCCGCAAGGCTAAAACTCAAAGGAATTGACGGGGGCCCGCACAAGCAGCGGAGCATGTGGCTTAATTCGAAGCAACGCGAAGAACCTTACCTGCGCTTGACATGCGCCTGAAGCGGGGGAGACCCCGTGGCCGAGAGGAGGGCGCACAGGTGGTGCATGGCTGTCGTCAGCTCGTGTCGTGAGATGTTGGGTTAAGTCCCGCAACGAGCGCAACCCCCGCCGCGTGTTGCCATCGGGTGATGCCGGGAACCCACGCGGGACCGCCGCCGTCAAGGCGGAGGAGGGCGGGGACGACGTCAAGTCATCATGCCCCTTATGCGCAGGGCTGCACACGTGCTACAATGGCCGGTACAGCGGGATGCCAGGCGGCGACGCCGAGCGGATCCCTGAAAGCCGGCCCCAGTTCGGATTGGGGGCTGCAACCCGCCCCCATGAAGTCGGAGTTGCTAGTAATCGCGGATCAGCATGCCGCGGTGAATGCGTTCCCGGGCCTTGTACACACCGCCCGTCACACCACCCGAGTCGTCTGCACCCGAAGCCGCCGGCCCAACCTTTCAGGGGGGAGGCGTCGAAGGTGTGGAGGGTGAGGGGGGTGAAGTCGTAACAAGGTAGCCGTACGGGAACGTGCGGCTGGATCACCTCCTTTCTAGGGAGAATAGGCTTCCATAGGAAGAAAGACAGTGAATATCTCACATTGCTACGGCGCAGGTGTGCCCGCCCGCCTCCCCCGAGTCCCCGCAGCGTCCGGTCCCCGGGGTCGCCCCGCGTACCTTGAGAGCCGCATAGCGAGAGCGCAGGGAGCGATCCCTGCGCACCGATTCTCGATCCGAAACGGATAGTAGAGAGAGATACGAGATTATCGATTCTGCGTCAACGAATGCGAAACACGGTACATCACCGTTTTCGCGGGTTGAAGTCAGAAGCATCGTGATCGCGGTCGCCGGGGGCGGAGCCCCCGGCGGTATGTGATACCCAGCAGATACGACAAAGAGAAGATATGCAGGGCGCACGGCGGATGCCTTGGCACAGGAAGCCGACGAAGGACGCGGCAAGCTGCGATAATCCGCGGTTAGGGGCACACACCCTTCGACCCGCGGGTCTCCGAATGGGCGAACCCGCCGTGAGGAGTCACGGCATCCCCCGGCCGAACACATAGGCCGGGGGAGGACAACCCGGGGAACTGAAACATCTAAGTACCCGGAGGAGAAGAAATCAACTGCGAGATCCCCCGAGTAGCGGCGAGCGGAAGGGGGCCTATGGCCAAACCGGCGAGGGACTACGGGCGGCAGCCTTCTCCCCGCCGGGGTTGCAGGGCCATGTGCCCGGGGGCTGCCGCCCCCGGCGGCGAGGTACCGAGGGGAGCCGAACGGCATGGGAAGGCCGGCGGCACAGGGTTAGGGCCCCGTAGGCGGACCCTCGAGGTACCCACCGATCATGGTCCCTGAGTAGGGCCGGGCACGTGAAACCCGGTCCGAACCTGGGTGGACCACCATCCAAGCCTGAATACTCTCCTGTGACCGATAGCGCACCAGTACCGTGAGGGAAAGGTGAAAAGCACCCCGGGAGGGGAGTGAAACAGTACCTGAAACCGTGCGCCCGCGAGCAGTCGGAGCAGCCTTGCGCTGTGACGGCGTGCCTTTTGTAGAATGAGCCAGCGAGTCGCTGGCCGGCGGCGAGGTTAAGCTTTGAAGCGAGCCGCAGCGAAAGCGAGTCCGAACAGGGCGAATGAGTCGCCGGCCGCGGACGCGAAGCCGGGTGAGCTATCCCTGGGCAGGCTGAAGCGGGGGTAAGACCCCGTGGAGGGCCGAACGGCAGTACGTTGAAAAGTGCTCCGATGACCTGGGGATAGGGGTGAAAGGCCTATCAAACCCGGAGATATCTCGTTCCCCCCGAAATAGCTTTAGGGCTAGCGTCGGGAGTTCACCGTCGGAGGTAGAGCACCGGATCGATGAGGGGGCTTCGCCGCCTACCGATTCGAACCGAACTCCGAATGCCGACGGCCCAGATCCCGGCAGTCAGAGCATGTGGGCTAAGCTGTGTGCTCGAGAGGGAAACAGCCCAGACCGCCCGCTAAGGTCCCCAAATCCGCGCCGAGTGGCAAAGGATGTGCGCTCGCGCAGACAACCAGGAGGTTGGCTTAGAAGCAGCCACCCCTTCAAAGAGTGCGTAACAGCTCACTGGTCGAGTGGGCGCGCGCCGACAATACACGGGGCTAAGCGCGGTACCGAAGCGGCGGGATGACATCGTCATCGGTAGGGGGGCGTCGGATGCGGGGCGAAGCGGCCGGGGAACCGCGCCGTGGACCTCATCCGAGCGAGAATGCTGGCATGAGTAGCGAGAGACGGGAGAGTAACCCGTCCGCCGTAAACCCGAGGTTTCCTGGGCGAGGCTAATCCCCCCAGGGTCAGTCGGGGGCTAAGGCGAGGCCGGCAGGCGTAGCCGAAGCGCAGCAGGCAGACATTCCTGCACCGGAGACGCGCCGCTATTGACCGACGGGGCGACGGATCGGGGTAGGCCGGCCGGGTTCTGGACGTCCCGGTGATGGGGATGGCCCCCGCGGACCAGGGAAATCCGGTCCGCGCGAGGGGGCGGCCCCGGACGAAGCGATTCAGCGAAGCGGTCGAGCCCCGGTCCCCAGAAAAACCCCTAGGCAGGAGCGTCCCCGCCCGTACCGCAAACCGACACAGGTGGGTGGGTAGAACATACCGAGGCGATCGGGTCAACCATGGTCAAGGAACTCGGCACAATGGCCCCGTAACTTCGGGAGAAGGGGTGCCCCCGCGTAGGTGGAGCCGCTCGCCGGCCGAGCCGAGGGGGGCCGCAGTGAAGAGGCCCAAGCGACTGTTTACCAAAAACACAGGACTCTGCAGAAGCCGCAAGGCGACGTATAGGGTCTGACGCCTGCCCGGTGCCGGAAGGTCACGCGGAGGGGTCAGCCGCAAGGCGAAGCTCCGAAGCCAAGCCCCGGTAAACGGCGGCCGTAACTATAACGGTCCTAAGGTAGCGAAATTCCTTGTCGGGTAAGTTCCGACCTGCACGAAAGGCGCAACGACTTGGGCGCTGTCTCGACCATGGACCCGGTGAAATTGCACTGGTCGTGAAGATGCGACTTACCCGCGGAAGGACGGAAAGACCCCGTGAACCTTCACTGCAGCTTGGCATTGGCCGCTGGACGCGCGCGTAGAGGATAGGCGGGAGGCTTGGATGCCGGGGCGCCAGCCCCGGCGGAGCCGCCCTTGGAATACCGCCCCCGCGCGCCCGGCGTCCTAACCCGCAGCCGTCATCCGGTGCGGGGACCGTGCCAGGTGGGTAGTTTGACTGGGGCGGTCGCCTCCTAAAGGGTAACGGAGGCGCGCGAAGGTCCGCTCGGGACGGTCGGCAACCGTCCTTTTGAGTGCAAGAGCGCAAGCGGGCTTGACTGCGAGACCCACAAGTCGAGCAGGTGCGAAAGCAGGCTCTAGTGATCCGGCGGCCCCGCGTGGGTGGGCCGTCGCTCAACGGATAAAAGGTACTCCGGGGATAACAGGCTGATCTTGCCCAAGAGTCCACATCGACGGCAAGGTTTGGCACCTCGATGTCGGCTCATCGCATCCTGGGGCTGGAGCAGGTCCCAAGGGTACGGCTGTTCGCCGTTTAAAGCGGTACGCGAGCTGGGTTCAGAACGTCGTGAGACAGTTCGGTCCCTATCCTCCGTGGGCGCAGGAGAATCGAGGGAGGCTGCCCCTAGTACGAGAGGACCGGGGTGGACGGACCTCCGGTGAACCGGTTGTCGACCAACGGCATGGCCGGGTAGCCGCGTCCGGCGCGGATAACCGCTGAAGGCATCTAAGCGGGAAGCCGTTCCCGAGATCAGTTCTCCTTCCGGTAAGGGCCCAGGTAGACCACCTGGTTGATAGGCCGCAGGTGCAAGCACGGCGACGTGCTCAGCCGAGCGGCACTAATCGCCCGAGCTCTTCTCTTCGACATCTCTCCCCGCCGTCCGGGCGGGTCGGGACGGAGACCTCGCTGTGCGGCCCTCAGGGCACGCGTAGGCCCCCGGGTGGGCGGAACGCCGCCCACCGGTCAGCGGCTCTGGCGGCCGGGGCACGCCCGGTCCCATTCCGAACCCGGAAGCTAAGCCGGCCAGCGCCGATGGTACTGCGGGGTAAGCCCGTGGGAGAGCAGGGCGCCGCTGACCGGTGGACGGCGTTT
>NZ_JAUDCO010000022.1 GCF_030373545.1 Collinsella tanakaei
GGCGTTAAATCACCCTAGGGATTTTCTTACACCGATGCGGGAAATTCCCGCATCGGTGTAAGAAAATCCCTAGGGTGATTTAACGCCCCCGGCCCCCGCGTTCGCCCCCATCGGCCCCATCTCGCGCTGCGCCGGCCCATGGATGTCATCGGGTCGCATTTACGGGCTTCAACCTACCGTTTGGCGAGTGGTAAAAAATTATTATTGTGTATGAGAAATTCCTATCTTAGGATTGGATACAACTGAAATGCTGCGGGAACATGCCTGCAGCCGGAAGAAAGTAGTGGTCTGTTATGGCAAACGGCATCTCGGGAACCTCTCACGACGCGCTGTTCACGCGTGAGGGCATGCCCCCCATCAAGGACATGGTGCCCTGCGCGCTCCAGCACGTGCTCGCCTCCTTCGCGGGCATCATCACCCCGGCGATCATCATCGCCTCGGTGTACAACTGGGACGCCCAGGCGCGCACCGACATCATTCAGGTTGCGCTGATCCTGTCGGCAATCGACACGGCGCTCCAGGCGTTCGCGCCGTTCCGTCGCATCGGCGGCGGCCTACCCATCGTCATGGGCGTCTCGTTCGCCTTCCTGCCCGCCCTGCAGGCCATGGGCGCCGACTTCACGTTTGGCTCCCTGCTCGGCGGTGAGATCGTCGGCGGCATCGCGGCGATCCTGTTCGGCCTGTTCTACAGCAAGCTCAAGAACCTGTTCCCGCCTGTCGTGACCGGCACCGTCATCTTCACGATCGGCGTGTCGCTGTACCCGACGGCCGTGAAGTACATGGCCGGCGGCGAGGGCACGCCCATCTGGGGCACGCCGGCAAGCTGGATCGTGGCGCTCATCACCTTCGCCGTGGTCTTCTTCCTGTCCAATTTCACCAAGGGTACCCTCAAGCTGGGCAGCGTGTTCTTCGGTATGATCGTGGGCATCCTCGTGTCGGCGCCCTTCGGCATGCTCGACTTCTCGAGCGTGGGCACCGCGGGCGTCTTCGCCCTGCCCAAGCTCATGCCCTATGCCCTCGAGTTCCACCCCGAGGTCTGCATCACGCTCGCCGTGGTCTACCCGATGGTCGCCATCCAGGTCATCGGCGACGTCTCCGCCGCCTGCCTGGGCTCCATCGACCGCATGCCCGAGGAGCGCGAGCTGTCCGGCGCCATCGTGTCGCAGGGCGTGACGAGCATCATCTCCGCCTTCATCGGCGGCCTGCCCACCAGCGCGCTCGGCCAGAACGTCGGTATCATCGCCTCCAACAAGGTCATCAACAAGTGGGTGTTCGCCATCGTGGCGGCGGTCTTCGCGCTCGCCGGCCTCTTCCCGCAGCTCTCCGCTCTGTTGACTGCCATTCCGCAGCCGGTCATCGGCGGCGCGACCGTGGGCGTGTTCGGCACCATCACCATGAACGGCATCCGCATGTTCACCAAAGAAGGCCTGACTCAGCGCGTGGCCACCATCGTGGGCACCTCGGTCGTCTTCGGCCTCGGCATCTGGATGGCCTCCGGTTGCCTTGCCGGCGAGGGTATGCCCACGTGGATCTCGACCGTCATCGGCTCCAACGCCATCACCCCCTGCGCCATCATGGCTATCATCCTGAACCTCATCCTGCCCCCGACGCCTCCGGTCGACCGTCATGTCGACGCCGCCAAGGAGGCTGCGGTCGGCGCCGTGCTGCCCGACCACAAGAAGTAGGCGACTCGGGCGCGCCCGTCCGTGCGGGATGGGCGCGCCACCGCGATGCCGCGGCGCGCAGGGGTCGCCGCGGCATCACTTGTAAAACTTCGCTCGGCGCGACGTGCGCCGGGCGTGCGCGTCAGGCGGGGGAGGTGCCCGTCTATCGGTTCGGACCGAGCGCGCCCAACATAGTCTGAGGTGTTAAACCCCGCCTTGACGACGAAGGGAGAGCCCATGCTGATCGTAGGTAACGGTTCGGTCGTCACTCGCGATGAGGAGATGCCCTATTTGGAGCGCGGCGCGGTCCTGATTGACGGGGACACCATCGTGGCGGTGGGAGCCGAGGACGAGCTCATCGCCGCCAATCCGGGTGCGGAGTACGTCGACGCGCACGGCGGCATCATCATGCCGGGTCTGGTGAACTGCCACACCCACATCTACTCCGGTCTGGCCCGCGGCCTTGCCATCAAGGGCTGCAACCCCACCAACTTCCTCGAGAACCTCGAGCAGCAGTGGTGGAAGATCGACGACAACCTGACGCTCGACGGCACGCGCGCCTCGGCCTACGCCACGGTGCTCGATAGCCTGCGCGACGGCGTGACCACGATCTTCGACCACCACGCGAGCTTCTGCGAGATCCCGGGGTCCCTGTTTGCCATCAAGGACGTCTGCGAGGAGATGGGCATCCGCGCGTGCCTGTGCTACGAGACCTCCGACCGCCGCGGCGAGGCCAAGCGCGACCAGTCCATCGCCGAGAACGCCGAGTTCGCGCAGTGGGCTGCCAAGGCCCAGGCCGAGGGCAACTCCATGATCGCCGCCATGTTCGGCGGCCACGCCACCTTCACCCTGTCCGACGAGACGATGGACAAGATGGCCGAGGCCAACAACGGCCTGACCGGCTTCCATATCCACGTGTGCGAGGGCATGAACGACGTCTGGGACAGCCGCCTGAACCGCGGCGGCATCTCGCCGATCGAGCGCCTGCTGCAGCACGACCTGCTGGGCCCGCGCACCATGCTCGGCCACTGCATCCACGTCACGCCCGCCGAGATGGACATCATCAAACAGACCGGCACCCATATCGTCAACAACCCCGAGTCCAACATGGGCAACGCCGTGGGCTGCGCGCCGGTGCTCGAGTTCTTCCGCCGCGGCATCCCCGTGCACATGGGCACGGACGCCTACACGCATGACATGCTCGAGAGCCTGAAGGTCTTCCTCGTTATCCAGCGCCACAACGCTGCCATGCCCAACGTGGGCTGGGGCGAGGCCATGACGATGCTCTTCCAGAACAACCCTGCCATGGCGAGCGAGTACTTCGGCCGCAAGATCGGCGTGCTGGCGCCCGGCGCCGCCGCCGACGTGATCGTGATGGACTACAACAAGTTCACGCCGTTCTCCGAGGAGAACGTCGACGGCCACATGCTGTTCGGCATGATGGGCAAGAACTGCCGCACCACGATCGTCAACGGCCGTGCGCTCTACCGCGACCGCGAATTCGTGGCCTTCGACGAGGAGCGCATCAACGCCTGGACCATGGAGCAGTCCAAGAAGCTCTGGGGCGAGTTGAACGGCCGCACCTACTAGAGACGTGAATGGGTTGGTTGGGGACGTGTTCCTGTCTCTTATACACATCT
>NZ_JAUDCO010000023.1 GCF_030373545.1 Collinsella tanakaei
TAAGCCGGCCAGCGCCGATGGTACTGCGGGGTAAGCCCGTGGGAGAGCAGGGCGCCGCTGACCGGTGGACGGCGTTTCGAGGAGGGGCCCCTTCGGGGGCCCCTTTTCTTTTGTATGGGGGCTTGGAGATTATGTACTCCAGGCCCTCAACGTGTATTAGCGCGTGGACGGCTGCGTTCGCCTTAAATTGCGTGCCGGATGTTCTATATATAAATATTCTATATATAAATAGGGTGGGCGGCACGCCTCCTTTCCGAGCCCTTCGCTTTTCCGGAGCCTCCAGACTTCCTCGATTGAGGCTTATAGGACAAAAAGTGTGCTATCGAAACGGCCGTCTGCGCAGGCAGGCGGCCGTTTTCCATTCGCTTAAATCCGGGCAGCCGTTTTTAGCACCCGGACAGAAAGTGTGCTGTCCCGACCGGCTCCCCCGCAGGTGAAAGCCCGAAAATCGAGCTGTTAAATCTCTCGGACGGGAGGGCTCGATGAAGAGGGTGAAGTGCCCGTGCTGCGGGGCGGCGATGCGCAGGAACGGTAGGACTACGGCGGGCGCGCAGAGATGGCGCTGCGAGTCGTGCGGGGCGTCCGGGACCGTCTCGTACGACGACAGCGCCGCCAGGCTCGGGGAGTTCCTGGCGTGGCTGCTCTCGAAGGCGACGCAGGCGGACATGCCGGGTCGGGGCCGCACGTTCAGGAGGCTCGCCGCGGACTTCTGGCCGATCTGGCCCATGCCGGAGCCGACCGGGGAGGTGCACCGGGTCCTGTTCCTCGACGGCATCTGGCTCGCGCGCAGCCTCGTCGTGCTGATAGCCTACGACGGCGAGCGCGTTGTCTCGTGGTACATGGCGCAGTCGGAGACGTCGAGGGCCTGGGAGGCGCTGATGTCACCGATACCGGCGCCGGACGTGGTGGTGTGCGACGGCGGGACGGGGTTCGCGTCGGCCGTCCGCCGGGCATGGCCGCGCACTCGCGTGCAGAGGTGCCTCTTCCACGCGTTCTCGCAGGTGAGGCGCTACGCCACCTCGCGCCCGAAACTGCAGGCGGGCAGGGAGCTCTACGCGCTGTCCGTCGAGTTCATGCGCCCCGACACGCTCCGCCAGGCCGACTGGTGGGTCGAGCGCTACCTGCAGCGGTGCGGGTTCTGGGCCGACTTCCTCGAGGGCGTCTCCTACGTCGACGGCAGGCGCCAGTTCACCCACGAGAGGCTCAGGAAGGCGCGCCCGTCGCTCTCGCGGCCCGTGAGCGCCGGCACGCTCTTCACCTACCTCGACCCGGGCCTCACGGCGGAGGGGCCGCTGCCGCGCACTGACAACCCTATCGAGGGAGGGGTCAACGCGCAGCTCAGGGACATCCTGCGCAACCACCGCGGGCTATCGCTCATGCGCCGTGTCAAGGCGGTGTTCTGGTGGTGCTACATGCACACCGAGAACCCGAGGCCGGCGAGGGAGATCCTCCGCTCCATGCCGACCGACGACGACATCGGCCTCCTCTGCAGGACGTACACGGTGGCACCGAAGCGCGAGGACGGCGGCCCGGAGTGGGGCGACCGGGCCGTCTGGGAGGAGCTCCACCACAGGGACCCGTACCCCTTCTGGCTAGACTGAATAGCACACTTTTTGTCCTATATCCCGGGGTTTCGGCCCAGGGATTTCTCTTGCGTCTTTTATGACTACTTGTTTCAAGCGCTTTGGCAATAGATGCAGCCATGATACGTGCGCACGGTCGGCACCCCCTTATGATGCAGATTGCGAAGGAGCCCCTTAGAGCATGCCATTGCGCCGTATCGTTATTCGCCCCTCTTGATATGGCGCCGGCCGATTATTTATATGTGTTCATTTGATTCACAACGAAAGCTTGTGAGGCAAATGTCGCTTCCTGAATTCGTTCGATACACGACCCTTGAGGCCTTCCTGGCTGAGATTTGAGGCGCGAACCCGTCTGATTGACGCGACGATTGGCCTCAAAGACATGTTCCTATCGAATGATCCATATAGGACTCTTGGCTATGTAGGTGCCACTGACCTGCGGCTTTGCGTTCTGAGGATGAATGGTCGCCCATGTGGTTAAACCACTTTGTGAAGACCCCGTGGAGCGCGGGATTCCCGCCCCCGCCGGCCCCGGCGTCTGGCAATATATCTCCTTGCCGCGCGGCCGGGTCCGCGCCGGCGGGCACCTTGAGAACCGGATACTGCGAGGAACTTAGGGAAGACGAGCACCGATCCCGGTGCGATCGTGTACCAGAAGTGAAGTGACGAGTGAGGTCTGGCTTGAGCGCCAGGCCCCGCGATATTCCATTTACTCCAGAGTGACGAACGCGAACGAGGATGGATCCGATCGGCGTCATGCCGGCCGGACGGGCACTGCGACCGACGCGGCCCGCGCGAGCGGGCCGATTGAATTGGACGGAGAGTTCGATCCTGGCTCAGGATGAACGCTGGCGGCGCGCCTAACACATGCAAGTCGAACGGCACCC
>NZ_JAUDCO010000024.1 GCF_030373545.1 Collinsella tanakaei
CGGAGGCTCCCGCCTAGCGCTTGAGCCCGCCGCGCTCCTCGACGGCCTCCCAGAACGCGTCGGCGAAGCGCGGGTCCTCGGCAGCCATGAGGGCGTTGGTGGCGATCCAGCCCGAGGGCGTGCCGGTGTCGTAGCCCGACAGCGGGTCGACGACGACGGCGTACATGGCCTCGCGCTCCAGGCTGCGCGCCATGGCGTCGGTGAGCTGGACCTCGCCGCCCTTGCCGGGCTGCTGGTCGCCCAGCAGGTCCATCACGAGCGGGCTGAGCAGGTAGCGCCCGACGATGTAGAGGTTCGAGGGCGCCTCGTCGGCGGCCGGCTTCTCCACGAGGCCCGAGACGCGCCACACCGCCCCGGGCGCGTCGTCGGCGGCGCCCTCGGCGCCGGGCAGCGAGCCCACGCGCTCGCCGGCCACCACGCCGTAGCGGGACACCTCCTCGGGCGAGCAGGGCGCCACCGCGATCACGGAGGCGCCGGCGTGGGCCGCGGAGACCTCCATCATCCTGGTGCAGATGTCGCGGGAGGGCACGACGTAGTCGCCCAGCAGCACCAGGAAGCTCTCGCCCGCGACGGCGTCGGCGGCGCTGCGGATGGCGTGGCCGAGGCCCCTCGGCTCGTACTGGTAGCGGAAGTCCACGGGCATGCCGCCGGCCTCGGCGACGGCGTCGGCGTAGGCGGCCTTGCCGCGCTCGCGCAAAAGCCCCTCCAGCGAGCGGTCGGGCTGGAAGTAGCTCAGCAGCTCGGGCTTGCCCGGCGAGGTGACGATGATGACGTCGTCGACGCCCTCGGGCTCGAGGGCCTCCTCCACGACGTACTGGATGACCGGCTTGTCGAGGACCGGCAGCATCTCCTTGGGGGTGCACTTGGTGGAGGGCAAAAAGCGGGTGCCCAGGCCCGCCGCGGGTATGATGGCCTTCAT
>NZ_JAUDCO010000025.1 GCF_030373545.1 Collinsella tanakaei
AGTTCGTCGACATGAACGTGGATGACTACGTCTCGGTCATCAACGCCCCCACCGGCGACAAGCCCTATGGCCATGCCTACACCGTCAAGTTCCTGGGCAATGTCGTCGAGGACGGCGGCGTGCGCTACGTCAACCTGCCGGTCGACGCCCTGAAGCGCATGGCTATCGCCCAGCTGAAAGACGGGCTGCCCGTATGGTTCGGTTCCGATGTTGGCCAGTGCTTCCTACGCGATGACGGCGTGCTCGACCCCGCCGCCTTTGAGATCGACACCCTCTTTAACCTGCCTATCGAAGCCGGCCTGGACAAGGCGGCGCGCCTTGATTACGGCGAGTCCCTCATGACCCATGCCATGACGCTGCAGGGCGTGAACCTCGATGGTGAGGGCAACCCCACGCAGTGGCGCATCGAGAACAGCTGGGGCGAGGACCGCGGCAAGAAGGGCTACAACATCGCCTCCGATGCATGGTTCAGCGAGTACGTCTATCAGGTCGTCGTGGATAAGAAGTACCTGACGGCCGAGGAGCTCGCCGCCTACGAGAGTGAGCCCATCGAGCTCGCACCCTGGGATCCCATGGGTTCGCTTGCCCGCTAACGCGTAAACGAGCGGCCAGCTTCGGCTGGCCGCTCGTTCGTTTTGCGCAAAGTGGTCACGAGATGACGATTCCTGTCAGATGACCACCGGTGCGCCGCTTCACCAGAGCGCTATCCATGCGCATATAGTTTATTAAACGCCAACCTATAGCTCGCAAGCATGGTTGTACCAATTGATTGTGCCGCGCAGGGCTGTCCGCCCCAAAATGGAACTCTCAGTGGCAGGTTTAA